>CAKTJX010000013.1 GCA_934569045.1 uncultured Oscillospiraceae bacterium | reverse complement strand
AGGTTAAAACCAATGGCTCAGAAAGTCCAATTCACTGAAACCGTCCTTCGTGATGCAAACCAGTCTCTGATGGCTACTCGTATGCCTTTTGCCGACATGGAGGGTATCCTGTCCACCATGGACAAGGCAGGCTACTATTCCGTAGAGTGCTGGGGCGGCGCTACCTTTGACAGCTGCCTGCGTTACCTGGACGAAGATCCCTGGGAGCGTCTGCGCGCGTTCCGCAAGGCCATGCCCAACACCCGTCTGCAGATGCTGCTGCGGGGCCAGAACCTGCTGGGTTACAAGCACTACCACGACGACGTGGTGGAGAAGTTCGTGGAGCTGTCCATCAAGAACGGCATCGACGTGCTGCGTATCTTCGACGCTTTGAACGATTTCCGCAACATCCGTACCGCTCTGGAAGCCACCAAGAAGTACGCCAACAAGAATACCGTTGCTTCCGGCTGCATTTCCTACACCCAGTCCCCCGTGCACACCCCCGCCAAGTACGCTGAGATGTGCAAGGAGCTGCAGAGCATGGGCTTCGACACCATCTGCCTGAAGGATATGGCCGGTACCATGTCTCCCAGCGAGGCCGAGCAGCTGTTCAAGGGCATTAAGGACGCCGGCGTGACCCTGCCTCTGATCCTGCACACCCACTGCACCACCGGCATGGCTTATATGACCGTCATGAAGGCTGTGGAGTCCGGCGTGGACATCATCGACACCGCTACCTCCTGCTTCTCCAACGGCACCAGCCAGCCCGCTACCGAGACCATCTACTACGCCCTGTCCGAGCTGGGCATCGAGACCGGCCTGAACGAGAAGGTCATCAACGAGGTCAACGACTACTTCAAGCCCGTAAAGCAGAAGTACATCGACTCCGGCCGCATCAACCCCAAGAGCATGGGCACCGATGCCCAGGCCCTGGTCTACAAGGTTCCCGGCGGCATGCTGTCCAACATGATCGCCAACCTGACCGATATGCACGCTATGGATAAGTTCGACGCCGCTCTGGCTGAGATCCCCTCCGTCCGGAAGGACATGGGCTATCCTCCTCTGGTCACCCCTCTGTCCCAGATGGTGGGCAACCAGGCCGTCACCAACGTGCTGGTGGGCGAGCGCTACAAGAACATCTCCAAGGAAGTCAAGGCTTACTTCAAGGGTGAGTACGGCATTGCCCCCGCCCCCGTGGATGCCGACCTGGAGAAGCGGATTCTGACCGAGGCCGGTATGGAGAAGCCTCAGGACTGCCGCGTGGAAGACAGCAAGCGCACCGGTGAGGAGTTCACTGCTGCCAAGGCTGCCCTGGGCGATCTGGCCCAGAGCGAAGAGGATGTTATGAGCTACATCTGCTTCCCCGCCCAGGCCGAGAAGTTCCTGGAAGGCCGCAAGGCAAAGGAAGAGAATAAGGTTACCTATACCATCACCGAGGCCTAAGGAGGGTATCGCATTATGATGCTTACTTCTGATATTTCCATCGGCGAGGCCGGCGTTTACGCGCTGCTGGGCTACGCTGTGGTGTTCTTCGGCCTGATCCTGCTGATGATCGTCATTACGGCTCTGGGCAAGTACTTTGCTTCCAAGGACGCCAAGCTGGCTGCCGCCGCCGCTTCCGCGGCCAAGGCAACTGCCCCGGCTGCCCCTGCCGCCGCGCCCAAGGCTGTGGCCCCCGGCTCTGCCGGTGAGCTGAAGCTCCACGACGTGGAACCCAAGACTGCGGCCATGATTATGGCCATTGTAGCCGATCAGATGGGCAAGCCTCTGAACGAGCTGCGCTTCAAATCCATCAAGGAGGTCAAATAATCATGAAATACAAAGTGACTTTGAAGGGCCGTACTTACGAAGTCGAGGTGGAAGCCGGTGAGGCCATCCTGCTGGACGAGTACGAGGCCATTGCCCCTTCCGCACCCGCTGCCGCCCCTGCGGCTGCTCCCGCCGCTGCCCCTGCCGCGGCTCCCGCACCCGCTGCCGCTCCTGTTGTGACCGGCGCCGGTGAGCCCGTCAACGCCCCCATGCCCGGCAACATCCTGAAGGTCAACGTCACCGCTGGCCAGGCTGTCAAGTCCGGCGACGTCCTGTGCGTCCTGGAGGCTATGAAGATGGAGAACGAGATCATGGCGCCCAAGGACGGAACCGTTACCCAGGTTCTGGTCTCCAAGGGCTCCAATGTGGACACCGGGGCACCTCTGGTCGTGATCGGTTAAGGAGGGCTCCCAATGAATGTTGGTGCTATCCTTGGAAAGCTGTGGAATAATTCCGGCTTTGCCGCCATTATCTCCGGCTTTGTTTCCAATAACGGCTGGCAGAACCTGGTGATGCTGGCCATCGCCTGTGTGCTGCTGTACCTGGCCATTGTCAAGAAGTTCGAGCCCCTGCTGCTGGTGGGCATCGCCTTCGGCTGCCTGCTGACCAACCTGCCCAACGCGGGACTGTATCACCAGGAGCTGTGGGATGCCTTCATGGACCCCTCCAGCCCGGTGTACCACAGCTTTGGCGAGATCATGCGTAACGGCGGCCTGCTGGACATCTTCTACATCGGTGTCAAGACCAGCCTGTACCCCTGCCTGATCTTCATGGGCGTTGGCGCCATGACCGACTTTGGCCCTCTGATCTCCAACCCCAAGAGCCTGCTGCTGGGCGCTGCCGCTCAGCTGGGCGTGTTCGTGGCCTTCTTCGGCGCTGTCTGCATGGGCTTCACCGGCAGAGAAGCGGCCTCCATCGGCATCATCGGCGGTGCCGACGGTCCTACCGCCATCTTCCTGACCACCAAGCTGGCGCCCCACCTGCTGGGCGCTATTGCCGTGGCCGCTTACTCCTACATGGCGCTGATTCCTCTGATTCAGCCCCCCATTATGAACCTGCTGACCACTCCCGAGAGCCGGAAGATCAAGATGGTTCAGACCCGCAGCGTCAGCAAGACCGAGAAGATCATCTTCCCGATTCTGGTCACCATGTTCGTGGCCCTGCTGCTGCCTGACACCGCGCCTCTGATCGGCTGCCTGATGCTGGGCAACCTGTTCAAGGAGACCGGCTGCACCGAACGCCTCAGCGACACCGTGCAGAACGCCCTGATGAACATTGTCACCATCCTGCTGTCCACCGCCGTGGGCTCCACCATGGTGGGCTCCACCTTCCTGACTGCCCAGACCCTGAAGATCGTCGTCCTGGGTGTGGTTGCCTTCGGTATCTCCACCGCTGGCGGTCTGCTGGGCGGCAATGTGATGTGCTGGGCCACCAAGGGCAAGGTCAACCCCCTGATCGGCTCCGCGGGTGTTTCCGCCGTGCCGATGGCCGCCCGTGTGGCCAACAAGGAAGGCCAGAAGGCCAATCCTTCCAACTTCCTGCTGATGCACGCTATGGGCCCCAACGTGGCCGGTGTCATCGGCTCCGCCATCGCCGCAGGCTTCCTGCTGAGCGTTTTCGGCTAAATTTTTCCAAGAATGGCTGTCCCGCTTTTGGGGCAGCCATTTTTTGCTTTGAAATTTCTCTTGTGAAATACCCTGTAATTTGGTATACTATTGAAAAGAAAGTGTAAGGAGGCCGGGTTATGAAGCGGGAAAACTATATCAGCTGGGACGAATACTTTATGGGCATCGCCATGCTGGCGGCCAGGCGGAGTAAGGACCCCAATACCCAGGTGGGGGCCTGTATTGTATCCCAGGACAATATTATTCTCTCCACCGGCTACAATGGCATGCCCAAGGGCTGCTCCGATGATATCTATCCCTGGGAGCGGGAGGGGGCGGAGACCAAGTACCCCTATGTGGTCCACGCGGAGCTCAACGCCATCCTCAATGCCCATGGCCGGGATCTGCAGGGGAGCCGGCTGTATGTGGCCCTGTTTCCCTGCAACGAGTGCGCCAAGGCCATTATCCAGAGCGGCGTGAAAGAGGTGCTGTATCTCTCCGACAAGTACGCGGATTCCATGGCCACCCTGGCCTCCAAGCGGATGATGCAGTCCGCCGGGGTGAAGTTCACCCAGCTGCGGCTCAGCCTGAAGAGCATTACCCTGGATTTTGTGCCGGAGGAAGAGAAGGTGAAGGAATGATTTCCACAAGAGGACGCTACGCCCTGCGGATGATGCTGGACCTGGCGGAGAACCAAGGTGACGGCTTCGTGGCCCTGAAGGACATTGCCGCCCGACAGGGCATTTCCAAGAAATACTTAGAGCAGATCATCCCCGTGCTGAACCGGGCGGGGCTTTTGCAGACAACCCGGGGTGTTCAGGGCGGCTACCGACTGACCCGCCGTCCGGAGGAATACACCGTTGGGGATGTGCTCCGTGCCACAGAAACCGGCCTCGCCGCCGTGGCCTGCCTGGAGCAGGACGCCCCCGCCTGCCCCCGCCGGGACGAATGCCTGACGCTGCCCGTCTGGCAGGGCCTGGACAGAGTGGTCACGGAGTACCTGGACGGCATCACCTTGCAGGATGTGCTGGACAAAAAGCAGGTCGGGAATGACTATGTGATCTAAAAAAGCAGAGGCCAATCCGGCCTCTGCTTTTAAGCGCTTACTCGTCAATGGTATGAATCTCCGGGATGACCTCCTCCAGGGCGTCCAGGACGATGCGGGCGGTGTCCAGAGAGGTGAAGGTGTTCACGCCGTTCTGGACGGCGCACTGGCGGATGGCCTGGCCGTCATCGTAGTGCTCCCGGGAGAAGATGGAGCGGGTGTTCAGGATATAGCTGACGAAGCCTGTCTGGATGGAGGTGAGGATTTCGTTGCTGCCATCGCTGAGCTTCCGGCGGACCCGGGTGCGGATGCCGTGCTGCTTCAGGAAGGCGGCGGTGCCCTCGGTGGCCTCGATGTTGAAGCCCATGCGGTAGAACCGGCGGGCCAGGGGCAGGCCCTCCTCTTTATCCTCGTCCGCCAGGGTCACAATGACGGTGCCGTACTCCTTCATCTTGATGCCGGAGGCCTGCAAAGCCTTATACAATGCCCGGTTCAGCTTCCGGTCATAGCCGATGGCCTCGCCGGTGGACTTCATCTCCGGGGATAGGTAGGTGTCCATGCCCCCCAGCTTGGCGAAGGAGAAGGCCGGGGCCTTGACGTACCATTTGTCCTGCTCCGGGCGGCGGAGCTGCTGGATGCCCTGGTCTTTCAGGGAGACGCCCAGCATGACCTTGGTGGCAATCTCCACCAGGGAGACCCCGGTGGACTTGCTCAGGAAGGGCACGCTGCGGGAGGCCCGGGGGTTCACCTCGATGATGTACACGTCCCCCTTCTTATCCACAATGAACTGGATGTTGAAAAGGCCCTTGATGCCGATGCCGAGCCCCAGCTTTTCCGTATAGTCCGCAATGCGCTCCTTGACGGCGCTGGTCAGGCTGTAGGGGGGATAGACGGAGATGGAGTCGCCGGAGTGGACGCCGGTGCGCTCCACCAGCTCCATGATGCCGGGCAGATACACCTGCTTTCCGTCACAGATGGCATCCACCTCTACCTCCTTGCCCACGATGTAGCGGTCAATGAGCACAGGGCGCTTTTCGTCGATTTCCACGGCGTTTTTCAGGTAGCGGCGCAGCATCTCCTCGTTGGCTACGATCTCCATGGCCCGGCCCCCCAGCACGAAGCTGGGGCGCACCAGCACCGGGTAGCCGATGCGCTCGGCTGCCTGAACGCCCGCCTCAATATCCGTCACGGCCTCGCCCTTGGGGTTGGGGATGTGCAGGGCCTTGATGACGGCATCGAAGGCATCCCGGTTCTCCGCCTTCTCAATGGCGGCGCAGTCCGTGCCGATGATGTTCACGCCCCGCTCGGAAAGGCTCTGGGCCAGATTCACAGCGGTCTGGCCCCCCAGGGAGACGATGACCCCCAGGGGCTTTTCCAGGTGGATAATGTTCATCACATCCTCGGTGGTCAGGGGCTCAAAGTACAGCTTGTCCGCGGCGGTGTAGTCCGTGGAGACGGTTTCCGGGTTGTTGTTGATGACGATGGCCTCATAGCCCATGGCCCGGATGGTCCGCAGAGCGTGGACGGTGGAGTAGTCGAATTCCACGCCCTGGCCGATGCGGATGGGACCGGAGCCCAGGACGATGATCTTCTTCCGGTCCGTGACCCGGGACTCATTCTCCTGGGCGTAGGTGGAGTAGAAATAGGGCACATAGCTCTCAAACTCGCTGGCGCAGGTGTCGATCATCTTGTACACCGGGAAGAGGTTTTCCCGGCAGCGGGTTTCGTAGATTTCCTTTTCCGTGGTGTCCCACAGAGCGGCAATCCGCCGGTCCGAGAAGCCCAGGGTTTTCGCCTGCTTCAGGTGGGGCAGGCTCCCCTTGTTCTCCGCCAGCTCCTTTTCAAACTGGGTGATGTTCTTGAGCTTGCTCAGGAAGAAAATGCTGATAGCGGTGGCGTCACAGATGCGGGCCGGGTCCATGCCCCGATACAACAGCTCTCCCAGGGCGTAGAGCCGATCCGCGGGGCCCTTGGCGGCGTAGTCTAAGAGGTCCGCGTCGGACCAGTGGGCGAACTTGGCAATCCGCAGGGCGTAGGCCCCGTCCTCCAGGGAACGGATGGCCTTTTGCAGGCTCTCCTCCCAGCAGCGGCCCACGCTCATTACCTCGCCTGTTGCTTTCATCTGGGTGGACAGGAAGTTGGAGGCGGTGGGGAATTTGTCAAAGGGGAACCGGGGCATCTTGGTCACCACATAGTCCAGGGCCGGCTCGAAGCAGGCGGGGGTGTTGGCCAGGGCGATCTCGTCCAGATTCATGCCCACGGCGATTTTGGCGGAGACCCGGGCAATGGGATAGCCGGAGGCCTTGGAGGCCAGGGCGGAGGAACGGGACACCCGGGGGTTGACCTCAATGACATAGTACCGGAAGGAGTGAGGGTCCAGGGCAAACTGCACGTTGCAGCCGCCCTTCACATCCAGGGCCCGGATGATTTTCAGGGCGCTGTCCCGGAGCATATGGTATTCCTTGTTGGTCAGGGTCTGGCTGGGGGCCACCACGATGGAGTCGCCGGTGTGGATGCCCACGGGGTCCATATTCTCCATGTTGCACACGGTAATGGCGGTGTCGTTGGCATCCCGGATGACCTCGTACTCCACCTCGTTGTAGCCCTTGATGCTCTTCTCCACCAGCACCTGGTGGACGGGGGACAGGGCCAGGGCGGTTTTCATCATGGCCCGGAGCTCCGCTTCATTGTCCGCAAAGCCGCCGCCGGTGCCGCCCAGGGTAAAGGCGGGCCGGAGAATCACGGGGTAGCCGATGGCCTTCGCCGCCTCCACCGCCTCGGCAATGGAATAGGTGATCTGGGAGGGAACTACGGGCTCGCCGATTTGCTCGCAGAGCTCCTTGAAGAGCTCCCGGTCCTCGGCCCGCTCGATGCTGTCCACGCTGGTGCCCAGGAGCTCAATTTCGCACTCCTCCAGCACGCCCTTCTTGGCCAGCTGCATGGCAAGATTCAAGCCCGTCTGGCCGCCGATGCCGGGGACGATGGCATCCGGCCGCTCATAGCGGCAGATTCTTGCCAGGTATTCCAGGGTCAGGGGCTCCATATAGACCTTGTCCGCAATGGAGGTATCCGTCATAATGGTGGCGGGGTTGGAGTTGGCCAGGATCACCTGGTAGCCCTCCTCCTTCAGGGCCAGGCAGGCCTGGGTGCCGGCATAGTCAAATTCCGCGGCCTGGCCGATGACGATGGGGCCGGAGCCGATGACCAGCACCTTCTTGATGTCCGTTCTCTTAGGCATGGTTCTTTCCCTCCTCCATAAGCTCGATGAACTGCCGGAACAGATAGCGGCTGTCCTGGGGACCTGGGGCACTCTCCGGGTGGTACTGGACGGAGAAAACCCGGTCCTTCCGGCAGGCCACGCCCTCTACGGTGTTGTCCAGCAGGTTGATGTGGGTGATTTCCAGAGGGGTGCCCTCCAGGCTCTCCGGCACCACGGCGTAGCTGTGGTTCTGGGAGGTGATCTCGATTTTTCCGGTGGCGAGGTTCTTCACGGGATGGTTGCCGCCCCGGTGGCCGAATTTCAGCTTGTAGGTGGCCCCGCCGTAGGCCAGAGACAGAATCTGATGGCCCAGGCAGATGCCGAAGATGGGGGCCTTGCCCAGCAAGGCCCGGACGGTTTCAATCACCACCCCCACGTCCTGGGGGTCTCCGGGGCCGTTGGAGAGGAAGATGCCGTCCGGCTTCATGTAGAGAATTTCCTTCACGCTGGTGTTGTAGGGCACCACAGTGACGTTGCAGCCGAACTGGTTTAAAGACCGGATGATGTTCAGCTTCATGCCGCAGTCGATGGCGACCACGTTGTATTTGGCGTCTGCTGTCCGGGAGTACCAGCGCTTTTTGCAGCTGACCCGGGATACCGCGTCGTGGGGAACGGGGGTGGCGGCAATGATCTCCAGGGCCTGCTCCTTGGGGGTATCCGGGGCGGTGATCAGCACCCGGCGGGAGCCCAGGTCCCGGATGCTGCGGGTGAGCTTCCGGGTGTCGATGCCAGAAATGCCGGGGATATTATATTCCTCCAAAGATTCGGACAGGGTTTTTACCCAGCGGAAGTTGGAGGGGGTGTCGTTGTAGTCATAGCAGCACAGGCCGCCGATGGAGGGGAACTTGCACTCATAGTCGTCCTCGGCCATGCCATAGTTGCCAATCAGGGGATAGGTCATCACCACCATCTGATCGGTGTAGCTCAGGTCGGACACGATCTCCTGGTAGCCGGACATGGAGGTGTTGAATACGATCTCGCAGACCCGGTCCACGGGGCTGCCAAAGCCGTAACCGTAGTATTCGCTGCCGTCCTCCAGAACCAGCTTGCGGTTGATTTCTTTCATGGATTGACTCCTTTCTGTTTCCGCTGGGACAGCGGCGCTTCAAAATGATCCTTGGCAAAGCTCTCGGGAATTTCCGTGGGATAGAGGCCGCTGAAGCAGGCATCGCAGAAGCCGTTGCCGCCAATGAGCAGATGCAGGTCCTCCCTGGGCAGGTAGCCCAGGCTGTCCGCGCCGATGATTTTCGCGATCTCCTCCACGCTGTGATGGCAGGCGATCAGATGCTCCCGGGAGTCGATGTCTGTGCCGTAGTAGCAGGGGTTCCGGAAGGGCGGCGCGGAGATGCGCATATGGATTTCCGCTGCACCGGCCTCCCGCAAAAGGCTTACAATCTGGCCGCTGGTGGTGCCCCGGACGATGGAGTCGTCAATGAGCACGATCCGCTTGCCCCGGACCTCGGAGACGATGGGGCTCAGCTTCTGCTTGACCAGGTCTATCCGATTGTCCTGGCCGGGGGAAATGAAGGTCCGGCCCACATAGCGGTTTTTCAGAAAGCCCAGGCCGAAGGGAATGCCGGATTCCTCCGCGTAGCCCAGGGCGGCATCCAGGCCGGAGTCCGGCACGCCCACCACCAGGTCCGCTTCCACGGGGTGCCGCCTTGCCAGCAGCCGTCCGGCGGTTTTCCGGGCCTCGTGGACGCTCTGGCCGTCCAGCACGGAGTCCGGCCGGGCGAAGTAGATGTACTCAAAGATGCACATGCTCCTGGGGCGGGTTTCACAGTGGGAGCGGTCGGAGTGGACGCCGGTTTCGTCCACGGTGACGATCTCTCCCGGCTCTAAGTCCCGCAGGAACCGGGCCCCCACCGCCGCCAGGGCGCAGCTCTCCGAGGCGAAGACAATGCCCCCCTCCGGCAGCTGCCCCATGCACAGGGGCCGGAAGCCTCTGGGGTCCCGCAGGGCGATGAGCTTGGCGGCGGACATGAGCACCACGGAATAAGCCCCCTCCAGAAAGTCCATGGCCTTGCTGACGGCCTGTTCAATGGAGGGGGTTTTCAGCCGCTGCTGGGCGACGATATAGGCGATGATCTCCGTGTCGGAGGTGCCGTGAAACAGCGCGCCGCCCAGCTCCAGCCGGGTGCGCAGAGCCAGGGCATTGGACAGGTTGCCGTTGTGGGCCAGGGCCATTTTGCCCTTCATGTGGTTGATGACGATGGGCTGGGTGTTGGCCCGGTTGGTGCCGCCGGTGGTGCCGTAGCGCACATGGCCAACGGAGATGGTGCCCCGGGGGAACTTTTCCAGCGTCTCCCGGTCAAAGACATCGGTGAGTAAGCCCAGATCCTTGTGGACGGTAAAGAGCCCGTCCGCGTTGACCACGATGCCGCAGCTCTCCTGGCCCCGGTGCTGCAGGGCGAACAGACCGTAGTAGGTCAGGCCCGCCATGGGGAGCGGCTTGGGCGAATAGATGCCAAAGACCCCGCATTCTTCGTGAAGCTCTGCCATTGGGTGGTTGCCTCCTTTGCACGTTTGACCGCCGTGACAGAAAACACGGCGGAAACGAATTGAATTTTGTGGAAAATAACGAATAAAAAAGGAGCAAAAGCAGTCATTCTCCCTGGAAAACAGTCGTTTCCCGACGAAAATGAGCGCCTTTGCTCATTGAATGGAATTATAGCATAGGGAAAATGCGTTGTCAATTCCCAAATCCGCGGGGATGAAATTCAAAACTTGGTTTATTGACATTTTCCCGGGCTTCTCATATAATAAAGTGTTAAATTCTGTACAAAACCCTTTCTATGGAGGATTTCAATATGCGAATGCGGAAAATGAAGAACCTGGAGCCCCGGATGGAGCGCTGTGCCGCCCTGCGGATTGCCGACCCGGCGGAGAAAAAGGACCATTGGCGGGAGCTGATGCCCGGCTGCGCGGCTCTTTGGGTAGAGGTGGGCTGCGGCAAGGGCAAGTTCACCGCCGAGACCGCCCAGGCCAACCCCGATGTGCTGCTGATTGCTGTGGAGCGCTGCCGGGAGGCCATGGTGGTTGCCATGGAGAAGGCCCAGGCCATGGGGCTGAAAAATGTCTTCTTCATTGATATGGACGTGGCGGAGATCGAGAGCATCTTTGCCCCGGCGGAGATTGACCGGCTGTTCATCAACTTCCCGGACCCCTGGCCCCGGAAGAAGAACGCCAAGCGCCGCCTGACCCATCGGGGCTTCCTGGATAAGTATTGCCGGGTGGTGCGCCCCGGCGGGGAGTTCCACTTCAAAACCGACAATGCCCCCCTGTTTGCCTTCTCCCTGGAGGAGTTTGCCGCCTGCGGGTTGGAAACCAAGAACGTCACCGATGACCTGCACAAAGACGGCGTGGTGGGCATTCTGACGGGGTATGAGGAGAAATTCCACGCCCTGGGCACCCCCATCCACCGCTGCGAGGTGGTCTGCAAGCCCTTTGTCCTGCCCAAGGAAGAAAAGGCCGCCCCCCAGGAGGGGTAAGCCCATGGCCTATTTCGTAAGCGATTGTGATGTGGCCGTCATCGGCGCGGGACACGCGGGCATTGAGGCGGCGCTGGCCGCCGCACGGCTGGGACTGCACACCATTCTCTTTACCATCAACCTGGACGCCGTGGGCAATATGCCCTGCAACCCCGCCATCGGCGGCACCGGCAAGGGCCATCTGGTTCGGGAGCTGGATGCCCTGGGCGGCGAGATGGGTGTGGCGGCGGATGCCTGCTGCATCCAGTACCGGATGCTGAACCGGGGCAAGGGCCCCGCGGTCCACTCCCTCCGGGCCCAGGCGGACCGGCGGCGCTACCAGGAATACATGAAGCACACCCTGGAAACGCAGCCGGGACTGGAACTGAAGCAGGCCCAGATCACGGAGGTTCTGACGGAGAACGGCCGGGTCAGCGGTGTCCGCACCAATCTGGGGGCGGAGTACAGCGCCAAGGCCGTTGTGATTGCTACCGGCACCTACCTGGATTCCACGGTGATCATCGGGCCCAGCGTCCTGTCCTCCGGCCCGGACGGGATGCACCCTAGCATCGGCTTGTCGGACAGTCTGCGGGCTTTGGGGCTGTCTCTGCGCCGGTTCAAAACCGGCACACCCCCCAGAGTCAACCGCCGCAGCATCGATTTTTCCAAAATGGAGCTCCAGCCGGGGGACGAGACCGTGGAGCCCTTCTCCTTCCGCACGGCGAACAAGGTCAATAACTCCGCCGTTTGCTATCTGACCTATACCAATGAGGAAACCCACCGGATTATCCGGGAGAATCTAAGCAGAAGCCCTATCTATGACGGCACCATTTCCGGCGTAGGCCCCCGGTACTGCCCCAGCATTGAGACGAAGATTGTCCGTTTCCCGGAGAAGACCCGGCACCAGCTGTTCATTGAACCCTGCGGGCTGAACACGGAGGAAATGTATATCCAGGGCTTTTCCTCCAGCATGCCGGAGGACGTGCAGCTGCGGATGCTTCGGACCATCCCCGGCCTGGAGCATGCGGAAATGATGCGGCCCGCCTACGCCATTGAATACGAGTGCGTTGACCCCACCCAATTAAAGCCCACCCTGGAGTGTAAGCAGGTGTCCGGCCTCTACGGCGCGGGGCAGTTCAACGGCACCTCCGGCTATGAGGAGGCCGCCGCCCAGGGCATCGTGGCGGGCATCAACGCCGCCCTGAAAATTCTGGGCCGGCCCCCCATGATTCTCACCCGGGACACCAGCTACATCGGCACCCTCATTGACGACCTGGTGACCAAGGGCACCCAGGAGCCCTACCGGATTATGACCAGCCGCTCCGAGTACCGGCTGCTGCACCGGCAGGACAACGCGGATCAGCGCCTCACCGCCATCGGGGCCCAGGTGGGCCTGGTGAGCCAGGAACGGCTGGCGGAGGTCAACGCCAAGTACGAGGCCGTCCGCCGGGAAATCAGCCGCCTGGAGAGCAGCGGCATCCCCGGAAGCCCCGCTTTGAATGAAATGCTGGCGGCCCGGGATACCGCCCCTGTTGCCAATTCGGCGCGGCTGTCTGACCTGCTCCGCCGCCCCCAGGTCAGCTATGCCGATCTGGCCCCCTTCGATTCAGACCGCCCGGCGCTGCCAAAGGCCGTGACGGAAGAGGTGGAGATTCAGCTGAAATACGCGGGTTACCTGGCCCGGCAGGAAAAGCAGGTGGCGGAATTCAAGCGGGAAGAGGCCCGCCTGCTGCCGGAGGACATGGACTATGCCTCCATCCTGGGCCTGCGCCTGGAGGCCCGCCAGAAGCTCCAGGAAATCCGCCCCCTCTCCCTGGGCCAGGCCAGCCGGATCTCCGGAGTCAGCCCCGCGGATATCGCGGTGCTGATGATTTATTTGGAAGGGAAATAGAGGCGTAGCGAATTGACAATTGACAATTGACAGTTGACAATTGCGGTATTTCTTTCGGAAATGATTAAAATTTTCAAATTTGTCCCGAAGGGACACCATAATTGTCAATTGTTCATTGTCAATTGTCAATTCGCCCCTCTAACAGGTTCAGGCTTCTGAAACCTGCAACATCCCCCGCCTCCCGCATAAGCTATACCGTTCCCCGCCTTGCGGGAAAACGGAATGCGGAGGTGTTTTATGTCCATTGTGCCAACGGACGTGCCCATGACCTATGGGCTCTGTCAGGAAACCATTGGGAAAATTGTGGAAGCCTACCCCGTCTGCGGCAGGCGCAGCATTGGCACTACGGCCTTTGGCCGGGAGCTGGAGGCGCTGTCCATCGGCAGCGGTGGGCGGACGGTGCTCTTTTCCGCCGCCCACCATGCCAACGAGTGGATCACGGCCCCGGTGCTGCTGAAATTCGCGGAGGAGCTGTCCAGGGCCATCATGGAGGGCGGCAGCGTCTACGGCATCCCCGGCAGGCTGTTTGAGCTGAACTGCCAGATCTTTCTGGTGCCCATGGTGGACCCGGACGGGGTGGATCTGGTAACCGGGGCCATCCCGGAGGGGAGCCTGGAGTGGGAAAAGGCCCGGTCTCTGGCGGACAATTACCCCAATATTCCCTTCCCAAACGGGTGGAAAGCCAACCTGCTGGGGGTGGACCTGAACCTGCAATACCCCGCCGGGTGGCTCCAGGCCCGGGAGATCAAGTTCTCCCAGGGCTACACCAAGCCCGGGCCCAGGGACTATGTGGGAAAGGCCCCGCTGGCCCAGCGGGAGAGCCGGGCCATGGCGGAGTTCACCCGCTACTTAGACCCGGCCCTGACTCTGGCCTACCACACCCAGGGGGAGACCATCTACTGGAAGTATGACGATATCGAGGTTCCCGGGGCCAGAGCCCTGGGGGAGGAATTCGCCCGGCTTTCCGGCTATTCCCTGGAGGACACCCCCTATGCCTCCGGCTTCGCGGGCTACAAGGACTGGTTTATCAAAACCTGGCGCCGCCCCGGCTTCACCATTGAGGCGGGGCTGGGGGAGAACCCGCTGCCCATCAGCCAGTTTGACAGCATCTACGAAAAAAATCTTGGCATCCTGACCACGGCGGCCCTGGGCCTGCCGGCATAAATCCCACAATACGAAAGAGGAACCCATATGGTGGTATTCTTTGACATTGATGGCACCATCATCGATGACAAAACCCAAATCATCCCCCCTTCCACGGTGAAAGCTGTGGAAGCCCTGCGCGCCCATGGCCACATCCCTGTGGTGAACACCGGGCGGCCCTATTCCCATATCGACCCCCGGGTCCGGCAGATGGCCTTCTCCGCCTACGTCTGCGGCTGCGGCATGGAGATTCGGCTTCGGGATCAGTGGCTCTGGCGGAAAATTCCGGACGCACACCTCTGCGCCTTTGTCCGGCAGCAGGCGGAAAAATACAATATTTTTCCCCTGTATGAGGCGGACGATGGCAGCATTGCCTACGATCCCATCCGCTGCTGCCACCCGGCCCTGACCGAGGAGGTCCGGCGGATGCGGGCAAAGGGCTTCGGGGTGTACACGATTCAGGAGCATCCAACCTTTATGAAATTCGTGATCTGGAGCGAGGACGCCTCCCGGGCGCAGAGCTTCTGCCGGCAGATGGAGCCCTATTTTGAGGTCATCTACCGGGGCGGCGGGGGCTTTACGGAGTTCGTCCTGAAGGGCTGCTCCAAGGCTGCCGGAATGACCGGATTGCTGGAAGCACTGGGCATGCCCCAATCGGATACCCTGGCCATCGGAGACAGCACCAACGATCTGCCCATGTTCTCCGTGGCCGCCCACACCGCCTGCCTGGGCGGCGGCATGGAGGAGCTGAAAGCCGTCTCCGAATACGTCACCGCCCCGGTCCTGGAGGACGGCATTCAGAAGGCGCTGACGCATTTTGGCTTGCTTGAATAACAGAAAGCCGCCTTGCGAAAACGCAAAGCGGTTGACAAAGAATCCGGTTTGGGGTATAGTATAGGTACAAGAGGGTGCTACCAGTAGGTCGGCTCCCCTAGTTTTCTCACGAAGAGATAACCGTAACTTGGGGAAGTGGACGGTTATCTCTTCTTGTTGTTATCCTGGCGAACCAAGGCAATGACAGTCATAATGACCATGCAGAATTGGAAAATTCCTTCCCATGTAACATCCATAACCATCACCCCCTTTCCCTTGGGATTGGGGGCAAAAAGAAGTATCTCACCCCCGAAAAGAATCGGGGGGAACCGCCTACCGGGGTACTGGCAGTACCAAGCTTAGAATAGCACAGACTTCGACAAATTGAAAGGAAAAAACAGGGTGCGCCGCAAAAGCGCACCCTGTTTCCTCATTCTTCAATATATTTCCCGTGATACACGAACTTCTTGTAGATCAGGTTGACCAACAGGTTGCCCAGCAGGCCGAACAGGATGCCGAGAACCAGAGACACCAGCACGTCAGTCGGATAGTGGACATACAGGTACAGCCGGGAGAAGGCGATCAGGATGGCGAGGATGGTGGCCGGGATGCCCATGCGCTTGTCGTGGAGCATCAGCACCGTGCAGGCCTCAAAGGAGGCGATGGTGTGGCCGGAGGGGAAGGAGAAATCGTGCTGGGCGGAGATCAGAAGGGTGATCTCTTTCCCAAAATGCTCCAATTGAAAATCATATGGACGGATGCGCGCCACCTGTGGCTTCAGGAACACGTTGCATACCAGCACGCCCAAGATCAGGGCCATGCCCATGGAAAAACCGGTTTTTCGATACTTTGCGAAGAACAGCAGGGCAACGGCAACCAGAATCCAGAACACGCCGCCGTCACCGAACAAAGTGATAATGGGCATGGCCTTGTCCAGGAAGCCGCACTGCAGATGGGCCTGAATCCAGTCCAGGATCGGCAGGTCAAAGGACACTGCCAGAGAATTCAGCAGAGCTTGCAGGGCCGTAAACATAGGGCTCTCTCCTTTTCGTTTCCGTAGAGGCTTCCCTGAATTGCAAATCAATAGAAGAGTTAAATTTTCTGAGTCCCGTAGGGGCGGCTACCAGCCGCCCGGAAGGTGCCGAACGGGAGCGGTAAAGAGGAAACGCGCAGTCCCGGTTCGCCTCGGGCGGCTGATAGCCGCCCCTACAGGTCCTCAATTGAATTTAACTCGGAAGGAAAGCCATTCGTTAATCTTACTGCGCGTCCTCAAACAGCGCGTACAGGGTCATGGGGGTCAAAGTGGTGCCGCTGGGGATGGTGACGAGGCCGGTTTCATCGCCGGGTCCGAAGACCACCGTCAGCTGCTTCTGGCCGTTCACGGTGTCCTCCCGGACCCAGCCGGTGAAGGCCTTGCCCTCCGGGGCGGTGACCACAGGGGTCATGATGCTGGAGGCATCGGTCTGGTAGAACTCGCTGGAAAGGGTCACGCCATCGTTGATGAAGGTGATGCGCACCTTGCCCACGGGCTTGGTGACGTTCTCATTGGTCATGCCGTAGCACAGCCATTTGCCGTTCTTCTTGCGGAAGAACAGGGCCATATCCACGTCGTAGTCACGGGTGCTGCCGTCCTTCAATCCGGCGTTCAGGGTAACCTTGCCCCGGGCGTAGAACAGATCGTCAGAATACTTGATATACTCCGTGACCTCCTCGTTCAGGAACCGGTGGCCCTTGTCGGAGTTCATCCACAGCTCCTTGCCCATGTTCACAATGTCCGTATAGGCATCGGAGGAGCTGTCGAAGTATTTGGCCACGGCGGCACGGGCGCCGCTGGCGTTGATCATATACTCGGAGTAGGCCTCCAGCGCGCCGATGACCACGCTCTTCTCGTCGTCCGTAATGGTGTTGCTCTCGGTCTGCTCTACGAACATGCCCTGCTCCTCATCATAGACCACGGGCATTTCCGCGCCGGACTGGTCCTTGATGGTTACGGTGGGCTTCATCATCAGCCCCGTGATGCTCTGCACATCCGTCTTGGCTCCGGTGGTGCCGATGGGCAGGTAATCGGAGGCGGAGGTGGAGGTGGTCTGAATGGTGAAGCTGTCGTCCAGGGCCACGCCGTTGACGTAGGCCGTGTGGCCGTCCACCTTCTGGATCAGGTAGCCGTCCGCCCGGTCAAAGATCAGGCTCACGGTGCCCAGCTCCCAGTCGGGGATATCGGTCTTCTTCTCCGCGTGGTTTGCCAGGGTGAAGGAGGCGATGCGCTCGTCATTCAGCTTTACATAATACTTCTTGTCCTCGGAAAGGCCGTTGGTGGTCTCCACATAGGTCAGAGGCGTTCCGGCCACCTTCTCATTCATGTAGGCGGCGAAGGCATCCTTGCCCTCATAGGGGCTGTCCTGGATTCCGGCCAGGGTATAGAGGCTGGTCCAATCCGGGTTGGCAAAGAGCTGATTGAAGACCTCTTCACTCTTGGTGTCGGGCTGGGCGGCCTCATAGTCCTCCAGCCAGCCCTCCAGGTAGTTCAGGCCCAGGAAGGTGCCCACACAGAAGATGGCGATAAACAGGAAATACAGGGTGTAGAAGATTACGCCGCCGATGCGGGGCCCCTTCTTCTTGGGGGGCGCTGCAGGCACCGCCGGACGGGGCTGGGGCCGGGCGCCGCTCTGGGGCTGTGCCGCCTGGGGCCGCCCCTGCTGGGGCCGGGCCTGGGGAATCTGCTGCCGGGCGGCGTTGGCCGCGCTCTGGTGGGGCTTGTAGGCCCGCTGCTCCTCCTGGGGCTGCTCGGAAGCGCCGCCTCTGGAGGCGGGGCGATTCTTAGCTTCAAATTTACCTTGATACATGTCGCTCTGCCTCCCTTACTTAACCATCCAGAAGTCCGGCATTCTTCTGGGCTCGGACTGCAGAACGGAATAGCTGTTGATCATCTGCACCTGGCCCGCCTCGCCGTAACGGCCCTCGGTGTCCCGGTAGTACATGATGGAGGAGGAACCGCCGTCCATGTTGCAGGCGTTGTAGGCACCGTACTCCGAAAGAATGTCGATGACGTCCTTATAGGTGGCGCCGATGGAACCGGCCTGCCGTCCGTCCGCACAGACGAAAATCACCGCGCCGTCCTGCCGCTGGCCGATGGCGGTACGGGGGTTGTAGCCGGAGTTGCCGGAATACACCGCCTGGTTCACCTCGCCGTTGACGATCAGCACGGGGCCGAACTCGCAGCCGTCCCGGATGTTCTGCTCCATGGCCTGGGAGGCGGTCATGCTCTTGGCCACCACCAGCTTGTCATCGGTGTTGAAGCCCGCAAAGCCCTCTTCGGGAACCAGGCCCTTGTACACATCGGATACCACCTTGCCGCCGCAGATGGTGAGGCCCGCGGGGACGGAGCCAACCTGGCTGCCGGCGGTGCCGTCATCGTTAAAGGCGCCGGCGTTGACCACGGCGGTGATCTCCGAGTAGCTGGCCATGACCTGGTTCAGGCGGATGCCGGGGTTGGAGGTGGAGAAGCTGGTGGCATTGGAGCCGTTGTAATTGATGGAAGCGCCCAGAGAAACCCGGCTGGGGTCCTTGATGATCATAATGTGGGCGTTGAAGGTCTTGCCCTTGTACTCCTCAATGCGGATGCCGTCAGGGTAGTTGTCCCACTCGTGGCTCTCGCTGCCGGAGATGGAGCCGCCCCGGTTGATGACCACCTGGCTCAGGTCGGTGGAGGCGTCGATCTCCTTGTCGCTGCCCTCGTTGCGGATGCTGTCCACCACGGCCTCGTCCATAAAGAGTCCCGGAATCCACTTGGTGGCGCTGGGCTCCAGCAGGGACATGGTCAGGACCTTTCTGGCCGCGGGAGAGGGGCCGTTGAACACCAGATTCATCACCAGCGCCAGCGCGCCGATGACCAGAATCAGAATTGTGAACAGCAGTAGGAAGAACCGGCGGACGATTCTCCCGAAAACGCCGCTCTTTTTCTTCTTTGGCGGCTTGACGGAAACATTGGCCTGGGCCGAATAGCCGTTCTGGCTGGGACCCCGGCTGGGCGTTCTGTTCTGCATAGTTTTTACCTCACTGTTTGTCTTGCTTTACAAAGACCCAGCGCTGCTGGATCGTATAGCTGATGAAATACAGGCACACCATCACGATGACGTACCACAATGTACGCAGTCCCCCGGCGGAATTGCTGATGCCCAGCAGATGGTACAGCCCATTGGTCAGCAGCATCTGGGCGGCCATCTGGGGCACGGCCAGCAGATAATACTTGAGCATGGCCTTGCCGGTCTTCTCCTCGGACTGGAACACCACCTTCTTATTCAGGAAGAAGTTCAGAAGCGAGGAGACCACCCGGGCCCCCACATAGGGCACCGTATCGTGCACCGCGGCGGAGGTGAAGCGGAGGACGTGATCCAGCAGGGCGAACATGCCGGTGTCCACGCAGGCGCTGACCAGGGAGGAAACGGTGTAGCGGAAGAAATGGGCCAGAATCAGCTTGTAGATCCGCCAGGAATCCTTGATGGCGTGGAAATGGGAGCTCTTGTTCTCCTCAATATAGACTGTGCGGATTTTGACCTCTTCATAGGGGATGCCCATGGTCTTCATGGCCAGCAGCATATTGGTCTCGTACTCAAACCGGTCCCCGTACACCGTCAGGAATTTCTCCATGGCGCTGCGGGGGATGGCCCGCAGGCCGGTCTGGGTGTCGGACAGGGTCATGCCGCAGAACAGCTTGAAGACCAGGGAGGTGGTGTGATTGCCGAACCGGCTGCGCTTGGGCACATGGGGCAGATTAAAGTCCCGGCAGCCCAGGATCACCTTGCCGGTTTCCAGCATCCGCTCCGCGCAGGCGCGGGTGTCCTCCGGGTGGTGCTGGTTGTCGCCGTCTACGGTAACAACGCCCTTCCCCTCGGGCCGGTTTTCCAGGAAATAGGCAAAGGCGGTTTTCAGCGCCGCACCCTTGCCCCGGTTCACCTCGTGGTGCAGCAGGTGGACCTCTTTATGGGTGTCCGCCGCGTGCTGGAAGCGGGGCAGATTTTCAGGCTTCGAGCCATCGTTAACCAGGATAATGTCGGTAAAGCCGTACTCCAGCAGGCCGTCAATCACGGCGTCCAGCTTCTCGTCCGGGTCCAGAGAGGGCAGTACGACGGAAACATCGGATAGTTGCATATTTTCGCCTCTTCGTCTTTTACTCAATATCTCACGGTATTATAGCATATTCCGGCCAGTTTGCAAAGTAGTTTTGGCTGAAATTAAGAAATATTTCCGCTTTTTCCGCCTTTCTCCCCACGGTTTCATTCTGCCCGACAGAAAGAACCCTCATTCCTGATTTTTCTGCCGGATTCTTCCATTAAGATTTCCCTAAGATTTCAAAATCTAACTTGACGGAGCAGGGAATGCGCGATATCATGTCTGTATTAGTACACTTCATACAAAGCAGCCTGACAGAAGGAGGGATTTCTGTGCTGCATCTGGATTATCGGGATATCCGGCCGCTGTACGCCCAGATTACGGACAGCGTCCGGCAGCAGATTTCCGGCGGCGTGCTGGTGCAGGGGGATAAGCTGCCCAGCGTCCGGGAGCTGGCTGTGGAGCTGTCCATCAACCCCAACACCATCCAGCGGGCCTACCGGCAGCTGGAAATGGAGGGGTGGATTGCCACCGTGCCCGGCAAGGGCTGCTTCGTCTGCGGCTGTCCCATGGAGGCCCCCCAGGAGGAGGCCCGGACGCTGAGCATCCTGGACGAGGCGGTAAAAAAGCTTCTGGCCATGGGCTATACCCGCCGGGAGCTGGCGGACCGGATCATGGAGGAAGAGAAGCATGCTTGAAATGAAGAATGTGACCAAATCCTTCGGCGCCTTCAAGGCCCTGGACGATCTCTCCCTGAATGTGCCCCGGGGCGCTGTTTACGGCCTGGTGGGCCCCAATGGCGCTGGGAAGACTACAGCCATCCGGCATTTGACCGGGGTGTACCGCCCGGACTGCGGAACCGTGACCCTGGAGGGCAAGCCCATTGACGAGAACTTAAGCGCCAAGGAGCGGATCTGCTGCATTGCCGACGAGCCCTTCTATTTCCCCGGGGCCAGCCTGGAGGAGATGCGGAGCTTCTACGCGGGGCTCTACCCCAAATTTGACAACAAACGCTTTGACGAATTGCAGCAGGTCTTCGGCCTCCGGCGCAAGGCCCCCCTGCGGCGGTTCAGCAAGGGCATGCAGAAGCAGGCCTGCTTCCATCTGGCCCTCAGCACCCATGCGGAGGTGCTGATTCTGGACGAGCCGGTGGACGGCCTGGACCCTGTCATGCGGCGGCAGGTCTGGAGCCTGCTGCTGGACGATGTGAGCCGCCATGGCACCACCATTCTGGTGTCCTCCCACAACCTGCGGGAGCTGGAGGATATCTGCGACCATGTGGGCATCATGCGCCGGGGCAGGATGCTGCTGGAAAAGAGCCTGGCGGATATGCAGGGCTCCACGGTGAAGCTGCAAATGGTGGGCCCCGCCCCCGCCGGGCTGGAGGTGCTCCACAGCAGCACCTCGGGCCGCCTCTCCACCTACATCATCCGGGGCAGAATGCCCAGGGTGCAGGCCGCGGTGGAGCGGGAGAAGCCCGCCTACTTCGATATTCTGCCGCTGTCGCTGGAAGAGATTTTTATTTACGAGTTGGGAGGTGCGGAGCATGAAGCTGAAGGTCTCCTTCTGTAATCGGACGGTTCTGCGCACGGACATCACCCGCTTCGCGCCGGTGTGGGGGGCCTATACCCTGGGGCTCATCATGCTGGTGCTGCTGCAATTCCAGCCCGGGGGCACGGACGAGGCAAAGGCCAGCCTGGTGTATGACTTCAACTACCTGTCCCGGATCGCCGTGGGCATCAACGGGATCTATGCCATGGTGGTGGTGCAGGCTCTCTATGGGGATCTGCTGAATCCCCGGCTGTGCAACAGCCTCCACGCCATGCCCGTGACCAGGGACGGCTTCTTCGGGGCCCATCTGGCCGCCGGACTGCTCTTCGCCCTGGTGCCCAACTGCCTGGTGCTGCTGCCCACAGCGGCGTTGCTGGGCCAGGGGCTCCATGCGGTGGCCCTGTGGATGCTGCTTGCCATGTGCCTGCAATATATCTTCTATCTGGGCACGGCCCTGCTTGCGGTGCAGATGGCGGGGAACCGGGTGGGCATGATCCTGATTTACGGCATCATCAATTTCGCCACGGTGCTGATCTACTGGTTCGTGGCCATGGTGTTTATCCCTCTGATCTATGGCAAGGATGTGGGCATCAGCTGGCTGGCCCGGGTCTGCCCCACGGTTGCCATGTACGATGGGGATTATTTCACCGCCCTGGAGCACAGCAGCTATTACGGCACCGAGTATCTCTACCACTTTGACGGGGTGTCCTCCGGGAACCTCTGGGGGAAGGCCGGCATCTGCGCCGGGCTTGGCGTGGCGGCCATGGCCGCCGCCCAGCTCTGCTACCGCCGGCGGCGGCTGGAGACCGCCGGGGATCTGGTGGCCTTCCACAAGCTGTCCACCATCTTCCTGGCCCTCTATACCCTGACGGTGGCGGCCTTTCTGCATATGGGGGTCAGGCAGTTGGCCCAGGGGTCCATTTCCGAGTATTTCTTCCTGCCTCTGGGGCTCATTGCCGGGTATATCACGGGGTTCATGCTGCTGCGGCGCACCAGCCGGGTGTTCCGGTGGCGGCTGCTGGTGCCCCTGGGGGGGATACTGGCAGCGTGCGGCCTGTGCGTGCTGGGCATCGCCACGGATGTGTTCCATGTGATCCGCCATGTGCCCAAGCCGGAGGAGGTCAGCAGCGTCACCTTAGCGCCGGTGCAGCTGGCCTATGACGACATCACCCTGACCCTGGACGGGGAAGCGGACATTGAAAATGTACTGGCCTACCATCAGGGCGCCCTGCGGAACTGGCAGCAGCAGGTCATCGGCGGCCTTTTGCAGCGGTCCGACCGCTGGACCCCGGGAGACTACCAGAATATCCAGCTGCGCTACAGCCTGAAAAACGGCCGCACCCTGCAGCGCCGCTACTTCCTGGAAAAGGAAAACCCCGCCTATGACCGGATCGCCCTGTACCTGTCCCGGCCGGAAATCTCCCTGGGCATGGACGAAGAAAAGCTCCGGGAGGTCATCGGCAGCGCCACCTCCGCGGACTCCTATTTCTACAGTGCCGATGGCACAGTGTCGAACCCCAGCCGGGACCGCACCTTCATCAGCTTCTACGGCCTGGCAGACGCGGTGCTGGCGGACTGCGCCGATGGCAGCCTCATGTCCCTGAGCCTGCACACCACCGGCAGCAGTCCCACAGATTCCACCGTCCGGGGCTGGATAAGCCTGGTCTACACCGACGAAGAGGGCCAGGAGCAGTACCTCTACATCGACCTGAACGAAAACTGCCGGTATACCCTGTATTGGATTTCAACACACGGAACGCCGCGGGCGGTGGGGTAAGCGGAATACAGAAAAGCAGAGGCGTGAGGGCCTCTGCTTTTTTGTGCGCCGGGAGAAGAGCAAATTGACAATTGACAATGAACAATTATGGTGTCCCTTCGGGACGATTTAAAATCATTTCCGAAGGAAATACCACAATTGTCAACTGTCAACTGTCAATTGTCAATTCATTTCCACACGGGCTCCGCTTTTTCCAACGCCTCTACCTTCTGTGCCGCTGCTCCCTGGTCGGTACCAGCTCCTCCACCGTGGGCATGAGGATCAGGCAGATGAAGGCGGCGGTGAGGCCGCCGTTGTAGAGGCAGTAGCCGCCGTGCAGCAGGGGGACCGAGGTGACCAGCAGGAAGTGGAGCATTCCGGCGAAGATGCCGAGCACCGGGCCGTACTTGTCCACAATGGGGGTCATGCCGTTGGAGTAGCAGGCGCCGATTAAGATGGCCTGGGTGTCGATGTAGTAGATGAAGCTGCCGCCCATCAGCCCGGAAACCCACTCGATCAGCGGGGTCGCCAGCAGGTAGCCCACCAGCATGGGCCAGGCGTTCAGGGGGTGGGAGCCGGTGTTGCAGGTGGAGATCATACAGAACATAACGCCGAAGGTGGGGCCGTTGAAGGTGGCCCCCACCAGATTGTAATAGCCCAGGATGAACAGCCCGAACACGCCGAAGTTCATCAGAAACATTGCGTTTCCAAAGCCGCCTGCCAGGCTGTGGTTGCGTTTCCGGTTGGTAATCAGCGCCCAGTATTTTTTCGGGGTACACCCCATGGCCAGGGCGGCCAGAATGGCCAGGCCGAAGAGAATGCCGCAGAAGGTGTTGGCGGTGAGCCGGGAGGCGACTTTTAACGTGTCGGCAGGGGGCGCGCTGGGCAGGCTGATGCCCAGGGAGGTGAAGAGAATCGCCTGGAGCATAAAGGCCCCCATGCCCACGGGCAGGGCCGCGTTATACAGATTGTAGCCCTTGTGCACGTTGGGGGCGTGGGTCAGACCGGCAGGGACGAAGAAGCCGCTGATAACCCCCACCACCACCGCCATCAGAAAGCCCCGGGCGCTGTAGCCCATCACGGTGTCGAAGGGGTGCCGGATGATCAGATCGGTGATCAGCGGGGCAATGCCGGTGGTAAAGAGCATGGCGGAGACGTAATTGCGCATGGGCTCCTTCTTCACCAGGCAGTAGAGCATGGTGCCCCAGATGGTGGGCCAGATATTCTGAATGTTGATGCCCCAGGAGCCAAAGCCCGTGGTCAGAATGATGGCCATGGAGGCGGGAGCGTTGAGCTCCGCCTTGAAGGCCGCGAACAGCCCCAGGCACATGAGGGCGACGATGCCCATATTGAAGAAGGTGGCACTGTAGCCCCCCACCGCGAAATAGTTGGTGGGCACCTTGCAGGGCTGGCTGAGGATCTGCTCCATGCCGGAGAGCATCCGCCCCCGATCCGGCGCAACGGCCGCGGCAATCAGGAATGCCATGGAGAAGAGAAAGAAGAACAGCTTCAAAAAGCTGCTTTCCGGCAGGTCTCTGATTTTTTTCATGTCGTTCCCCCAATTGGGATTTCTCCTGGATTTAGGAATAATTATAGAAGAGTCCGGGGAAAAAGTCAATGAAAGACACAGCCTGTATGCGGAAAAGATGAGAATGAACGTATACCCTGACGGGAGAAGGCTTTTCTGGTTCCACACCGGGTGTATACGGTTATCCGGGCTTGCGGGGGACTTGAACGCAATGCGTTGAGGAAAAGCTGGAGCTGTTGCAAAATAGTAAACCCGTAGGGGCGGCTATTAGCCGCCCGCCGACTTTCGGGACAGAGCGCATCCATCAAATGCGCAATTCCGTGAGATCGCGGGCGGCTGGTAGCCGCCCCTACAAAAATGCTTATTTTGCAACAGCTCCAACGTTTTAGCAGTAGAAATCCCGGATTTTTTTCGCTCTGCTGGGGTGGCGGAGCTTGCGGATGGCTTTGTTTTCGATCTGGCGGATTCGCTCCCGGGTGACGCCGAAGATCTGGCCCACCTCTTCCAGAGTGTGGGTCCGGCCGTCGTACATGCCGAACCGCATCCGCAGTACGTCTGCCTCCCGCTCGGTCAGGGTGCCCAGAATTTCCTTCAGGGCCTCGGCAAGCAAAGCGTTGGAGGTGGCATCCGCGGGGCCGGGGGTGCGCTCGTCCTCTACGAAGGAGCCGATGGAGGTATCCTCTTCGTCACCTACGGGGGTGTCCAGGCTCAGGGTATCGGCGGCGGTGCGGTTGGCCTCGATGATCTTTTCAACAGGCAGGCCCAGCTCGGCGGCGATCTCCTCCATGGTGGGCTCCCGGCCCAGCTCCTGCACCAGCTTCCGGTTGCAGCGGGTGGCCTTGTTGATGACCTCTACCATATGCACCGGCACCCGGATGGTCCGGGCCTGGTCGGCAATGGCGCGGGTGATGGCCTGCCGAATCCACCAGGTGGCATATGTAGAGAATTTATTTCCCTTTGTCCAGTCAAACTTGTCTACCGCCCGGATCAGACCCGTGTTGCCCTCCTGGATCAGGTCCAGAATGTGCAGGCCCCGGCCGGAATACTTCTTGGCAATGGAGACGACCAGCCGCAGGTTGGCCTCGGTCAGCTTGTTCTTTGCCTCCTGGTCGCCCTCGGAGACACGCTTGGCCAGCTCCACCTCTTCCTCGGCGGACAGCAGCTTCACCTGGCCGATCTCCTTCAGATACATCCGCACGGGGTCATCCAGGCTGTACTCCGCGGCCAGATCCACCGGGTCGATGAGCTCTTCCTCTTCCATGCCCCGCAGGTCCAGGCCGTCGTCCAGCCCGTCCCCCAGGCCGTCGCCCAGGATATCCAGGGAATCGTCAATTTCCAGCTCTGTGGTCACGATCTGGATGTTCATGGCCTCAAAACGGTCATAAATTTCTTCAATCTTCTCCGGGGACAGCTGCATTTTCTCCAGGATGGCATTGAGCTCCGTATCCCGGATCATGCCCTCCTTCTTGCCCTTGAGAATCAGGTTCTGCATGGCGCCCTGCAGGTCTTCGGTGTTCTTTGTCGGCTTTTTGGCTGTACTCATAATCCATTCCCTCTTTAGTCTCTTTCTCTGTTCGACATCTTGACATTCTCGCCGTAAAACTATACCCCGATTTTCTGATTTTGACAAGGGTTTTTTCACGGTTTTCTGAATTTCCAGCGGGAATTGTCGAAATTCTTTGAACAGCACTTGGATTTTCCCCGCTTTTCGTGAAAACATACGGTTTACTTTTGCTGAAAAATTCGGTATAATTGGTAAAATGCTTATAGAATGCCTATATGTGTCTTTCCCCAGGGGAAGCCGATTTTAAAGAGAGGAATCAGCCTATGACGGATCTTTCTCACATTCGTAATTTTTCTATCATCGCCCACATTGACCATGGCAAGTCCACCCTGGCGGACCGGCTTATGGAGCAGTGCAACGCCGTGGATCAGCGGCTGAAGGCGGAGCAGCTTCTGGACTCCATGGATCTGGAGAGGGAGCGGGGCATCACCATCAAGGCCACCGCGGTGCAGCTGCGCTACACCGCCGACAACGGCGAGACCTATGACCTGAACCTCATTGATACGCCGGGCCATGTGGATTTCAACTACGAGGTCTCCCGGTCTCTGGCCGCCTGCGAGGGCGCGGTGCTGGTGGTGGATGCCAGCCAGGGCGTAGAGGCCCAGACCCTGGCCAACACCTATCTGGCCATTGACGCGGGGCTGGAGGTTCTGCCGGTGATCAATAAAATTGATCTGCCCTCCGCCCGCCCGGCAGAGGTAAAGGCCGAGGTGGAGGATATCATCGGCATCCCCGCGGAGGATGCCCCGGAAATCTCCGCCAAGAACGGCATCAACATCCACGCCGTGCTGGAAATGATCGTGCGGGACATTCCCGCCCCCCAGGGCAGCCGGGAGGCCCCCCTGCAGGCGCTGATTTTTGACAGCCAGTACGACTCCTACCGGGGCGTCATCGTCTATACCCGGGTCAAGCAGGGCATCATCCGTCCCGGTATGGATATCCGCATGATGGCCACCGGTGCGGTTTACAAGGTGGTGGAGGTGGGCACCATGAATCCCCTGGGCCTGACCCCCGGGGACTGCCTGGCCGCCGGAGAGGTGGGCTACGTCACCGCCTCCATCAAAAACGTATCCGATACCCGGGTGGGCGATACCATCACCTCGGTGGAGGACCCGGCCCCGGAGCCCCTGCCCGGCTACCGGCAGGTGCAGCCCATGGTCTACTCCGGCGTTTACCCCGCCGATGGCGCGAAATACCAGGACCTGCGGGACGCTCTGGAAAAGCTGAAGCTGAACGATGCCTCCATGAGCTTTGAGCCCGAGAGCTCCATTGCCCTGGGCTTCGGCTTCCGCTGCGGCTTTTTGGGACTATTACACATGGAGATCATCCAGGAGCGGTTGGAGCGGGAATACAATCTGGATCTGATCACCACGGCCCCCAACGTTGTCTACCGGGTCACCAAGACGGACGGCACTGTGCTGATGGTGGATAACCCCCTGGACTACCCGGACCCCATGGAAATTGAGCTGGCGGAGGAGCCCTTCGTCAAGGCCAGCCTCATTGCCCCCCAGGAATATGTGGGTAACATCATGGATCTGTGTCAGCAGCGCCGGGGCGAATTCAAGAACATGGAGTACCTGGATGCCAACCGGGTAGAGCTCCACTATGAGATGCCTTTGAACGAGATCATCTACGATTTCTTCGATGCCCTGAAATCCCGGACCCGGGGTTACGGCAGCCTGGACTATACCTTCCTGGGCTACCGGCCCAGCCGGCTGGTGAAGCTGGATATCCTGCTGAACGGCGATGTGGTGGACGCGCTGAGCTTCATCCTCTTCGCGGACAACGCCTACCCCAGAGCCCGGAAGATCTGCGAGAAGCTGAAGGACAATATTCCCCGGGCCCAGTTTGAAATCCCCGTCCAGGCCGCCATCGGCGGCAAGATCATCGCCCGGGAGACCATCAAGGCCCTGCGCAAGGACGTTCTCGCCAAGTGCTACGGCGGCGACATCACCCGGAAAAAGAAACTGCTGGAAAAGCAGAAGGAAGGCAAAAAGCGCATGCGCACCTTCGGCACCGTCGCCGTCCCATCGGAGGCGTTTATGGCAGTTTTGAAACTGGATGACGAATGAATCAATTGACAATTGACAATTGTTACCGGAGGTAACGCCATGCCCATCTTGACGAAACGAAACAACAAGACCCCTTTGGGGATCTACATTCATATTCCTTTCTGCCGCAGCAAGTGCCAATACTGCGACTTCTACTCCATGCCCTGCAAGGATGACGCGCTGATGGATAGCTACTTGGATGCCATCTGCGCCCATATCAAGGAGGCGGGGGCGCTGTGTCCTGGGTATCGGGTGGATACGGTGTATTTTGGCGGCGGCACTCCCAGCTATTTTGGGGCCGATGCCCTGGCCATCATCCTGACCACCATCCGCCGGAACTTTGACGTGGCCTCCGACGCGGAGATCACCTTTGAGGCAAACCCCGATTCCGTAACGGATCGGCTGCTGCACCGGCTGAAGGCCGAGGGCTTCAACCGGGTGAGCCTGGGCGTTCAGTGCGACAATGACGAGATTCTGCGCAAGCTGGGCCGCCCCCATACCTATGCCCAGGCGGTCACCGCCTACCAGCGCATCCGCAAGGCGGGGTTCCGCAATGTGTCTCTCGATCTGATGTTCGGCCTGCCGGGCCAGAGCCTCCACGACTGGCAGGAGACCCTGGACAATGTATTGAAGCTGAACCCGGAGCACATGAGCTGCTACGGGCTGAAGGTGGAAGAGGGTACGCCGCTGTACGAAATCAAGGATTTCGCGGGCCTTGCCGATGACGATACCCAGGCGGATATGTATATGGCCGCTATCGAAGCCCTCCGGGCCCACGGCTTCCGGCAGTATGAAATCTCCAATTTCTGCCGCAAGGGCCTCTACTCCCGGCACAACACCAAGTATTGGACCGGCGGGGAATACCTGGGCTTCGGCCCCAGCGCCAGCTCGGATTTCGCGGGCAAGCGGTTTACCATGGTGCGGGATTTGCAGGCCTATATCCAGGGCATCCGCAGCGGCGGCAACATCATGGAGGATGTGCAGGAAATCCCCCTGCGGGAGCGGGCAGGCGAATACCTGATGCTCCGCCTGCGCACCACCGCCGGCATCCTGGCGGAGGAATATGAGCGGACCTTCATGCTGCCCTTCAAGCCATTGGAGGAGGTGCTGCTGAAGCACCGGGTCTACTACCGTACCGCCCAGAGCGAGGACGGCCGCTGGTATCTCACCCCCAGAGGTTTCCTGGTGTCCAACGACATTATCTCGGATTTGCTCCTGGCCCAGGACGAGTCGGAGCCGCTGAAGAGACTGTAAAATGATAAGATCGTGGCCGCCGCATTTTTGCGGCGGCCACGATCTTTACTGCCTCAGCGCTTCCAGCGCCAGGGCGTTCTGGGTGTTGTACAGGTCCGCGTACACGCCGCCCTTTTGCAGCAGCTCCTGGTGGGTGCCGCTTTCGGTGATGCGGCCGTCGGCGATGGAGATAATCCGGCTGGCGGAGCGGATGGTGCTGAGGCGGTGGGCGATAATCAGGGTGGTGCGGCCCTGGCTCAGGTGGTCAAAGGCCCGCTGAATCTTTGCCTCCGTCACGGAGTCCAGGGCGGAGGTGGCTTCGTCCAGAATCAGAATGGCGGGGTCCATCAGGAAAATCCGGGCGATAGCCACCCGCTGCTTCTGGCCGCCGGAGAGCAGGGCGCCCCGCTCGCCCACATAGGTCTGGAAGCCGTGGGGCATGGCCTGGATATCCGCGTAGATTTCCGCCCGCTTGGCAGCTTCGATGACCTCTTCATCGGTGGCATCCGGCCGCCCGTAGCGGATATTTTCCAGGATGGTGTCCGCGAACAGGAATACATCCTGCTGCACGATGCCAATGGTCCGGTGCAGGCTCCGGCCCTGAATGTGCCGCACATCCAGGCCGTCAATGGAGATGCTGCCACTGGATACATCGTAGAACCGGGGAATTAGCTGGCACAGGGTGCTCTTGCCGCCGCCGGAGGGGCCCACGATGGCAATGGTCTCCCCGGGCTTTACATCCAGGCTCACATCATGGAGCACCGGCAGGCTGCCGTCATAGGTAAAGCTGACGTGCTCCACCCGGATTCCGCCCTTTACGTCTTTCAGAACCTGGGCATCGGGCGCATCCTGGATGGTGGGCTCGGTGCGCATGATCTCCACAAACCGGTTCAGGCCCGCAAAGCCATTGGCGAACATTTCGGACAGGGTGGAGAGCTTGCGCATGGGGTTTACAAAGGTGGCGATATACAGGCTGAAGGTGATCAGATCCCGATAGTCCATCTTCCCCTGGAGAATCATAAAGCCGCCTACGGCGATCACGGCCACATTCAGCACCGTCAGGAACAGCTCCATGGCGCTGTTGAACCGGCCCATGGCCTTGTGGAAGCTGCGCTTGGAGGTCTTGTAAATTTCGTTGGCGGCATCGAACCGGCGAATCTCCAGCTCCTCATTGGCAAAGGCCTTGGCGGTGCGGATGCCGGAGAGGCTGGACTCAATTTCCGTATTGATGTGGCCGGTTTTCTGCTTGACCCCGGCGGACACAGAGCTCAGGCTCTTACGCATGGAGAAGATGACCACCAGGAAGATGGGCACCAGAATCCCCACCACCAGCGCCAGCTCCCAGCGGATGGTGGCCATGACGATCAGCGCGCCGATGATGGTGATGGAGGAGGTGAGCACATCCTCCGGCCCGTGGTGGGCCAGCTCCGTCAGCTCGAAGAGGTCCGCCGTCAGGCGGCTCATGAGCTGGCCCGTGCGGTTGGCATCGTAAAAGTCATAGCTCATCACCTGCATATGCCGGAACAGGTCCGCCCGGATATCCGCCTCAACCCGGATGCCGAAGGTATGGCCGTAGTAGCACACGATATAGTTGAGAAAGCTCCGCAGGATATAAAAGGCCAGGCACCCGGCCATGAGGCCGAAGAACAGGCCGTACTTCCCGTTGGGCAAAAGATCGTACAGCGAGGCCCGGGTCACCAGGGGAAAGGCCAGGTCGATCAGGGCAATGAGCAGGGCACAGGTAATGTCGATGGCGAAGAGCCGCCGGTGATTTTTGAAATAGTGCAGAAAAATCACCAGAGGCTTCTTTTTCCGGTATTCTTCCGTGGTCATGGGTTGAATGCTCCTTTGTTCTCTGTTTTCTTTACAGTATAGCAGATTCGGAGGAAAGATGCAAAGAAGCGGAGAAAAAATTTTGCGTCTTCTTAGCCCAAATGGGAAGAAGACGCAAAAGGATCTAATTTTCGGTCCGATACCGGACAATGGCGGCGATTACCTTGTGGATATCCAGGGGCTTTGCCAGGTGGGCGTTCATCCCGGCGGCCAGGCACTTTTCCGCGTCCTCCGCGAAGGCGTTGGCGGTCATGGCGAGGATGGGGATGCGCTGGGCATCCGGGCGGTTCAGGGCCCGGATGGTTTTCGCCGCCGTCAGGCCGTCCATCACCGGCATCATCACATCCATCAGAATCGCGTCAAAGGTTCCGGCGGGGTTTTCCCGGAACAGGTTGACCGCCTGCTGCCCATCCCCCGCGGTGGTGACAATGGCCCCCGCATCCTCCAGAAGCGTCCGGGCGATTTCTGCGTTCAGGTCGTTGTCCTCCACCAGCATCAGGCGCATCCCGCGGATATCCGCCGGGGCCGCGCCCTCCTCTTTGGCTTGCTCGGCCCCGGCGGGCTGCGCAATCGTGAAGGGGAGGGTGACGGTGAAGGTTGAGCCTACCCCCACGGTGCTGCTGACCGCAATGCTGCCGTGCATCTGCTCCACCAGGCCCTTTACAATGGCCATGCCAAGCCCGGTGCCCTGATAGACGCTGCGGGCATCCGCGTTTTCCTGGGTGAAGGGGTCAAAGATGTGCTTCAAAAATTCCTCCCCCATGCCGATGCCGGTGTCCGTGATGGTCCAGCGGTAGGTTACGTTCCGGTCATCCTGTTCCACCAGTTGGAACAGGGTGGAGATAGAGCCGCCCACCTTGTTGTACTTGATGCAGTTGGTGTAGATGTTCAGGAAGATCTGCCGCAGGTGCAGGGGGCTTCCGCAGACCCACGGGATGGAAACCGGATCAGAGGCCGGGTCAAATTCCATGGTGACGCCGGATTCCGCCGCCCGCTGGCTGATGATGGTCAGAATGTCTGTGGACAGGCGGTTGAGATTCAGGGGCTCGTGGGCCAGCGTAATTTCTCCGCTCTCCAGCTTGCTCATTTGCAGCACATCGTTGAGCAGGGACAGCAGGTGATCCGCCGATACACGCATTTTTTCCCGGTTACTGTTGACCAGCTCCGTGTCCTCCGGGTGGGCGGCATCGATTTCCAGCAGGCCGATGATTCCGTTCAGGGGCGTGCGGATATCGTGGCTCATGCGGGAGAGAAAGCTGCTTTTCGCGGCGTTGGCCTTCTCCGCCTGCATCGCGGTTTCCCGCAGCTCCTCGTTCTTCTTCTGAAGGGCTTGGGTGTACTTCCGCTGCTCCTCCATCTGCTTCCGCTGGTAGTTCCGGGCGATCTGCCACTGGGTCATGTGCAGGGCGATCAGGAGCAGCGCATAGATGAAAAGCGCGTACAGCAGATTCCGGGGTGTCGTTTCAAAAACGCCCCGCTCGCTCATATAGGCGTAAATATAGTAATTCTGGCTTTTGCCCATGAGCCCGAAGTCATTCCCAACGGTGCGGGACGCATCCCGGGCGTGGATCAGATGATTTCCCGTTCCGCGCTCCATGATGTGCCGCAGAATGCCGGTGTCGTGGATATCTGTTCCGATGAGGGACGGGTCATTGGAGGCCACAATGTGGTTGGCGCTGCTGATGACGATAGTGCCGCCGCCTGCCACATCATAGCCGTTTACAATGGAGTAGATGGAGTTGTTGAAAATCTGCGCGTATTGGGCAGTGGTGCAGTAGTAGCCCACAATCACTCCCGGCTGATCGCTGCGGCTGGTGGCGGCAATGTCGATGTGGCCCCCGTCCGGGTTTTCGCGGCGGAGCGTGTACATTTTTTCCGGGAAGGCGGCTGTGTCCAGCATGGAGGCCAGGTCCACCCGGGACAAAAGCACCTGGGCATCCAGCGGGGCGGAGGGGTTCTGCGCGGTCACATTGCCGTTTTCATCCAGCAGAATCACACCGTTCAGAAAGCACTTTTTCGCGCAGCCCTCCAGGGCGTCAGAGTCCCCAATGCCGGTATCCGCCAGATGGGCCTGAATCATGGACACGCTTTCGGATACGCGCAGCAGGCTCTTTGCCTCCGAGGCCAGATCATGGAGCTGGCTGGCGTTGCACTGGGCCTTGATGTATTCCACGGTGGAATAGAGCTGGCTTTCCGCGGAGCGCATGTCCGACCGGGCGGAGAGGAAGAACGCGATGGCCAGCAGGGCAAGGCCCATCAGAATTTCCGGGAGCAGGGCCTTCCGGCTGCCAAAAAGCTGTCTGTCAGTTTTCATAGAGGCCTCCCAAATACCTGTCCGTGTCCGGGAAGTATTGCCCGATGATCCGCGCCGTTGTCCCATCCGCGTACATTTCCCGGAGAACGGCGTTCAGCCGGTCATTCAGCCCCCGGGGGTCATTCTTATCAAAGGCGGCCCCCAGCCCCACGGTCAGAAGGGGTTCCTCCAGAATCCGGAACGCCAGGCCGCACTCGGACATGAACTGCTCAATGGCCGTGTCGTGGGCGGCAATGGCATCCACATAGCCCTTGCTCAGCAGCAGGAAAATCAGATCCCGCTTCTGAACGGAGATCACCTCCTGCAGCTCCGGCAGGGTTCCGTCGTGGCTTCGGATGATGTCCTCCGGCTTGGTGGTGGACTGCACGGCAATGACCTTGCCTTTTAAGTCCTGCAAGGTCTGAATGCTGCTGTTTACGTCCACTGCCACGACCTGGTGGCTTTTCATATAGGGGCCGGCCCACTGGTATTCGTCCTCCCGGCCGTCCATGGTGAAGCTGCTCCAGACGCAGTCGATGGTGCCTGCCTCCAGCAGGGCTTTCTTTTCCTCCCAGCTGATGATTCGGCACTCCGCGCGATACCCCATCCGCCGGAAGGCCTCCCGCGCCAGCTCCACATCAATGCCGGTCATATTGCCGTTGGTATCCAGATAGCTGAAGGGGGTGTAATCGTCACAGCCCACAATGATCGCCGGGAGGTTTTCGTCCCCGGCATCCGCCGTCTGCCTCGCGGCGCAGCCGGACAGCAGCCCGGCAAGCAACGAGAGGGCGCATAACCCCGCGGCCCATTTTCTTACATATTTTTTCTGTTTCTGCATAGGAAAAACTCCAAACCGAGAAAGTGGGAAAATACACAGGCCAAAGACGCACTGCCATATCAGGCAATGCGTCTCAAACAAAAGCAGCTGGCTGCTGTCTTACAGCCTATTCTTTTTGCGTCTCAGACCTACGACTGATTTGCCGGGTATTCAACAGGATATCGCAGCCTGCTTCAAAACAAGGCGATTTATCGGAAGTATATCATGTTTTGACGAAAAAATAAAGTAGCTGGATGAAAATAGAACCAGCAAAAATCGCAGCATGGATCACATACAGGGTCATTACAGGTATATGCCATTATTCTTCCTCCTATTTAAAACGCATCCGACAGCAGAAAATCCGCAGCGTGCATTGTCTGGATTCCTTCGTAGTTCCCGCCCGCGAAATCGTCTGTGCGCAGAACATACTTGGGGTAGTTGTCCCGAATGTCCAGCAGGCGGTCATATTCCCGGCGCTCGGTCTTTTCGGAGTTGATGCGCTCTGTAACCTGGGCATAGAGTTTCTCGTTCTGCCGGGTGGCCACAAAGTCAATTTCACCGTCGCCTGTTTTCCCGATGTTCACCGTATAGCCCCGGCGGCACAGCTCCAGATAGACCACATTTTCCAGACTGGCCGCGACGGTGTCGGCATTGTAGCCCAGAACGGCATACCGCAGGGAGGTGTCGGCCAGATAAAATTTCTCCCGGGTCTTCAGCAGTTCTTTTCCCTGAAGGTCATACCGGGAGCAGCGGTGCAGAAGGTACGCCTTTTCCAGCTTTTCCAGATAACCGTACACAGTCTCATTATCGATGGTGCGGTGTTCGGCTTTCAGATAGTCGGAAATGGATTTCGCCGAAAAGGTGTTGCCGATGTTGTTGAAGGTGTATTTGACCACCCGTTCCAGCTGGTCAACCTTTCGCACCTGGTTCCGCTTCACAATATCGGAGAAAATGGTGGAATTGTAGATATCCCGGACGATGGTATAGACCTCATCCTGGGAGAAGCCCCGCAAATGTGTTGCCGGGAAGCCGCCCAAACGGATATAGTCCGCCAGCTCCTGCCGGGGCGCTCCAACGGCAGCGTACTGCCCCTTGAAGGTCAGATATTCCTTGAAAGAAAGGGTGTAGATGCGGAATGCCACATACCGCCCGGTAAGATAAGTGGAGATTTCCGAGGACATCATCCTGGAATTGGAGCCGGTGACATACAAATCCACATCAAAATCCGATTGCAGGGAGTTGACCACCTTTTCCCAGCCCTGGATTTCCTGTACCTCGTCCAGAAAGAAATAGGTTCTGCCATCCGGGCAGAGGCGGCTTTTCAGCTCGGTGTACATCTGCTTTGCGGTCATGTCTTCGTATTCCATGGAGTCAAAGCGATAGCTGACAATCCTGTCCTCGGGAATCCCGCGATCCCGCAGCCGGTCCATAACCATTTTCAGAATGGTGGACTTGCCGCATCGGCGGATGCCCGTCAGGATTTTTACGAAGGGCGTGTCGGCGTATGCCATGATTTTGTTCACATAAAGTGGTCTGTCAATCATTGAAACCACCTCCATATAGGAATAATACCGCAACAGTCTGTAGAAATCAAGAGTTTTGCGGTTATAACCCGAAAAACTTTTGCCCCCCCTTCAAACTGGCTAGCATAGAGCTGACCGTACAGCCCTTTCCGGGCACGCACTGGAATGCTGTGGGGTCAGGGAGCAACAGTATCCACGGCGTGCTCCGGCTCCAGCAGGAACAGCCGGGCTTTGTCCTGAATGTCCGCGTGCTTCAGGTAAACTACATTGAATTCCCGAACAACGTTCCGCCCCTGGATGGTAAACTTTGTCAGCTCTGGGTCAGAGTCGGCCGGAATATTGTATACAAGGGGCGGCTACCGCCGCCCGCGACCTCACGGAATTGCGCGTTGGATTGATGCGCTCTGTTCCGAAAGTCGGCGGGCGGCTGATAGCCGCCCCTACAGGTTTGCTATTCTGCAACAGCCCGTGTTCCATTTCTCCCAACCGGAGACCCGGACGGCAGTTTTTGTACGTTTGTATTTCTGGAACAAAGCTGTCGGTGCGGGGCTTACAGGCCCTTGATACGCCTGCCTGCCATTTCCCGGTTCCATACGGCAACATCTCCCATCATGAGATTCCCCAGCTGCTCCGTTAGATTGCGAACCATTGAATAGTTTACATTTCGTCCCTTCATTGCCTGCACAATTTCGATTGCTTTTTCCAATCGCTCCTCCATTAGCTGGCTCATGGTGATGCTGTCTTCAAATCCCAAAAGCGTCAATTTTCCGCCATAGTAGGAGCCTGCCGCGGGGACAATCATCGCAATCATATTTGCCACAGACCCTACATAACCTGGCAGCGCAAACCTGGAGCCCACATTGTTGACACCAATGATGAAAAACTGCGCAAATCCCCGCAGGATCACCACCGCAATTCCCGCAGACACCAGCACGGTTTCCAGTCTGCGCAGCTTATTGCGCAAAGCCTGCAGCCGGGCCGCGTTTCTGCGGTGATATGTCAGCTGACTGCGCAGATAGACCTCCATGTTTTGCAGATATTCCGGTATATTTTTTTCCTGGTAGACCGGCTGCTCGCTTCCGGTGCTGTGAAGCAGCTGCCAAATGGTGGCATACACCGGCTGATCGGCGTCGGTGTCAAATCCACTCATGCGCAAAAGCCGATTCAGAGGAAGTGTGATCCCGTAGGGGGTGGTATGAATGTAGTAGCGCAGAATCTCCGCTATGATACGGTGATAGAGAAAGCTTGTATGCCAGGACTGGATACCCCGGTTTCTTGCCAGAAGATGGCTGGAGAAGACCACCAAAGCATGGGCAAAAAAGGCCAGCCCCATAAGGATATAGACAAATTTCGGTACACATCCCTTTCCCCAGATGATCGTGCCGATGGCATCGGCATAAAAACCAATCGCAAGCAAAACGGTTGCTGCCATCGGGAGCAGACTCCTCCAGTAGACGCTCCCCCGATATTTTTCCGAAAGCCGCAGCGCCTCAGTATCATGCAGCTGATATTCCTTCAGCAGGTATTTTCTGGCTGCTTCTCCTGCGGGATCTGCCAGAACCGCACCCTCCTCAATCATGCGATCCGAACAGGTGTCAGTCTGCTCGGGCGCTGAAGCGTACTTGGCCAGCATTTTTTTGTACAATCGATTGCCCAAAGCGGCCATCCGGCTGAGCCAAGGCCGCACCGGCTCCGCCGACGCCAAGGACTCCTCCGGGCGCACCATCCCGAGGCATTCCTGGAAGCGGCTCTCCTGAAAGGGCTCAAACAGAATCCGATTTGCCCAATATACTTGGCCGTCTTTCTTGGAATACCACAGACAGGGTACTTTTTTCTCCATACAGCGGTGCAGCGTTTCCCAAACATAAAACTCCGGTCCGTCTGGATTCTCGTCCCAAAACCCCAGCACCAGATCTGCCAGATCGCTGAGCTGTACCAGTGTCCTGGCGGAACTATCTCCAATGGATGCTCCGTCTGCCCCGTATTCCTGGGGCGGCTGCACGGGAACTTCTTCCATATGGCAGAGCTTTTCCAGCACTGTACCGGCGCTGTCCAGGCTTGTGCGCGGCACAAGCAGCACAACCTGATTGGGCTCTACGCCGCAGCCCTTCAACAGCTCCCGCAGCTTTTGAATATGCGCAGCCGCTTTGCCGTAAAGGTCCATTGTATCATGGTCTATACATCCAACCACCGCAATTCGATATTGAATCTTTTGCATATTTTACCTCTTATCTCTAGCTTTAAATGTCAAATGAAAGCGCATTCTCTTCGGAATAGGAATACCAGTTTCCATTTTCAATCAGTTCTTCCGCGGCGAGTCTTTGGAAAAGTGTTTGCCGGCTCTGGGGATACGCATCAAACGCTTGGTCTGCCTCCTGGAACAGTGCCGCCATTTTCCGGTGATCAATCTGCTTTCGCTCCAAAGAGAGCTTTCCAAAATAGTCCGCAGCGAATAAAGTGACTGCGGATATGGTTCCCCACAGTATCTTCATCCAGCTTTGAGGGCTTAGACCGCAAAAGGCACTCCCTATGGTAAATGCAGGGAAGCCGTATTCCAGAACGAAGGTCAGCGCGAAGGCCCCCAGCATTCCCAGCAGTGTTCCAAAGCAAATTCTGCCATTCAGAGCACGGTTTGCTTCCACCTTCTTCTGAGCCCGGACATGGTATTGGAGCTGATCCCGAATCCAAATTTCCCGAGCCTGCTCTTCCGACAGGCACCTGGGAACAGCTGTACCAATCATCGCCGCGTTTATTGCATAGGAAACCCAGGCCGCCTCCTGTTTCTGCGTCCAGGTAAAGTCAGCGGCAGCCATTTTGAGGTATCCCAGCCCGCTGACGCAGCACTGGACCCGGGCCGTTTCCGCCAGAAGCCGATATTGCAGGTAATGCTCCAATATTTCCTTTTTCCCTGCCGCCCGGCAGCCCCAGCCGTAAACAGTCAGCACCAGTCCATACAGCAGCAGGTATGTCCGGCAATCCAATTCGTCGTACATGAGATACGCCAGCACCAGGGTGACGCAGCAGATGGCTGCCACCAAAAGGGACCCGGTATGCTTCTTCTGGAACGCCACCGACAGCGTATCCGCTGTGCGGTAGATGCGCTCCAGACGCTTCAGACAGGGGTGCTCCAGAGCCGTTTCCGGCAGAAGGGGATACCCCGGCTTTTCTCCCACCGCAGGGGCATCCGCATTAAACTGATCCGTACGGGAGAGGATTTGGCAATCCGCTTCCCGCAGCCATTTGGCGCAAATCGGCTGACGCTCTGCCCTGGAGGTCCGATTCACTTGAACCTGAAGAATGCCCACTGCACTTCCGCATGGGAATGCCGCATAGGGACTGCCTGCTTGGGCCGCGTATACGGCAGCCGCAGTGCCGCAGCCGCGCTTTTTGGAATCGTCTCCATCCCACAGCGCCAGCAGGATATGGCAGTGGGAGGCCACATAGATTCCAGCCTGGCGGTAGCAGGCATCCCGGTCCGAAAATCCTGCCTCCGGCGGAGGGCACACAAATGCCTCGCTTCGGGACAGAAGCTCCCAAAAGTGTTCCTGCTCCGCTCCTTGAAAATCCGCTGCATATTCCCCGGCCTCCATGGGCAGGGGGCAGAACAGATGCATCCCCAGTTCCAGAGCCACTTCGGCACAAAGTGTATCCCCGCCGGAAGCAAGGGAGCTGAGCATCCAAAAGCTGCTGTTTGGGAAGCGTTTCAGCAGCTGGATTAATTGTTCCCGGACAAGGCCGCGGATATCTCCCAGCTCTTCTGCCCGCAGATCCCGGTGGCCGGTTACGCCGATGACAATGGGGATAGGGGATTCTGCCATGGGAAGGCCTCCTTTTTGAGTGAAATTGAAAATTTTGCGGTTCATACTGCATCATATTACTGCAAAACTATGTAACTATTTTGGAATGGGGTTCCCGTATTCGTCTACAGATATCTTTGACAACTCGTTCCCATTTTCGTCATAAGTATAACAGAAACCGTAAAGATAGGCTTCCGTGCCGTCCGGGCTACGATTAAAGTTTTGATATGTGGTCTGATTTAAATCTGACCGGTAACTGACACGACAGATATTTGTAATATTGGGTCCAAGTTGGAGTAAACTTTCTTGTTCGCCCAGATATTGCAGTTCTGTTGTTCTTCCTTCATCATTCAAAAAGATTCGAACCTGATAATATCCCCAGGAAACCGCCACGGGTTCCCCGTCTATTCCAAAATAGGAAACTACCTGAAGGCGTCCGTTGTCAAAATATGCGAAGCGCTTCTCAAAGTAGCCACTGGCGTTAAGAATTGGAGCGCAATTCATTCCGTAGTAGGTATACGAAATCTCTCGGCCTTGTCCGTCGTATTGGCACTGTATTTCATGATACCCGTCCTTACAGCATATCGACTGCCCCAGTGTGTCATAATAGCTCTCTGATAGAAGATGACCATTCGTACTGTCATACGAATTCCGTTTTTCATGGTATCCACTGCTATTTATTACCGGAGTCTCGTCCAGGCTATAGTATTTGACCGAAATTGCTCTGGAGTGGCTATCCAATGTTTTTTCTTCTTTCAGATTCATCCCCGGCACCAGTCTCCACTGCTGGGTGGAGACTAGATTCCACTCGTCATCATATGTCCTTTGAATTTTGTAGTACCCCTCTCTGGAACAAGTCGGTTTTCCTTCTATATCGAAATAGCATTCAGATATACGATTCCCACGATTATCATAGGTATATACAGCCGTAGAAAATCCAAGAGAGCATTTGATTCCTTTCCCGTTTACCCCCAGATACAATTCTTGTGCAATGTTGCCACGGACATCATATTCATACAGCATCTTAAAATAATTGTCGCTTGAAAGCATGGGCTGATTTTCAGCTCCATAGTAGGCAACGGATATTAACTCATGTCTATCATTGTACGCATAATCAATTTTGTAACCCCGTTTCCCATCTTTGGCGAAATATGTATTGCTTATCAAATCTCCGCCTGCATATTCCGATTGTATTTCTCCCACACCATATTTGTCCCCGCAGGGGTTCAGCTCCGTATCCAGGTACCGGGTTAGTGTGATATTTCCTTCGTGATCATAACTGTATTCTTCGGCGGCATAGGGTTCTCCGTTTAAGTTGATTAACTCGCCGGTTTGGGATCGGTATTCCCTGCGAACCTGATTACCAAATTCATCGTAGAGAAAATACTGTTCAAAAAAGTTATCTGTGCCACTGGTTGGTGCACCTGTCAAATCAAAATAGCTCTCCGATATCAGCAACCCATTTTCATAAATCCTTCTGATTTCCGCAAAACCAGAAGCGGCACAGCAAGGTTCCATATCGCAGTTCAAGTAGCGCACTGAGCTGACATTACCAAACAAATCATAGGAATAATTCACAGCAGCATATCCATCCTGAATCTCTGTCAGCTTCCCGCTGGAATCATAATATGCCTCCGACAATACTCTCCCTGATGCATCGTTGGTATGGCAAATATAGGCGTATCCCTCTCTGGTCATCATGAGATCCCCTGCTTCCCCCAAGTAGCGCCTTTCCTTCAGATATCCATTGGAATCATAAGCCCTTCCCTCTCCGAAGCTACCAGTGGTTCTGCTGTAACAAGGATCACCTTTGTCATCGAAATATAAAATCTCTGTCAAACGCCCCCGACTGTCATAGGTGTATTTTTGGCCTGCAGTCCCGCCTACAGATTCAAAGGTCTGCAAATCGTCGTCCCCCCAATAGGACGCTTTCTTAACTCTCCCGTTTTCGTCGGATTCGTAAGATATCTTGTGGATGCCTGTTTTATCGGACATTGGGTATCCGTACTCATCCCAAAAAGATGCCTGAATTAAAAATCCATGCACATCATAGGACAATGTCACAGCGCTATAATTGTTCGCACAAATGTCTGACTTCCCATTAGAATCCAAATAATCCACTTGAGCAGTATTGCTGTAGGCATCGTATTGGATTCTCTGTATAGCTATATTTGCAGAAGTTTGGACGAGCTTCCCATATTTATCCAATGCACGTACCTCTATCACTCTACCTGCGGCATTGTAATCCCATTCAGAAATTGCTAAAACATTTCCAGTCTGGTCAAAATCGCTAATGCCTGTGATCAATCCTCGGTTGTCATGGGTGTAACGCCTCCCATAAATCCCCTCGCTGTCACAAGCAGGGGTTCCAAGATTGTCTCGCTGGTAATGCACTTCCGTTACAAATCCTTGATCATCATAGGTTTTCAATACCCGCGTAATTGTGGCACCACCTTGACGAAACCCATCGGATCTCAGTTCTCCGAGTAAATTGGTACTGAACGTTCGCACCGAAACGGCATTGTTCCCCTCTCGGCAATCCAGTGCAATCTGCCTCTGGGCAAGATTATAGGAAAGCGTTTCCTGGGAGAGAATGGTTCCGGATTCATCTCGATTTACAATGGAGATTAGGTTTCCTTTGTTGTCATAACCGTAGTCCGTTCGAGGATACCCATCTGCGAACCAGAAATCAGGCAATTTTACAGTTCCCGCAGAATTTACAATTTCCATGCGAACCACTTTTTTGCGGCGGGTCGTTATACGATAGCTGTAGTTACAATGTGAACGGACTTCCTTGTCCATTTCCTGAATTCCTTCTGGAATCTCATAGCGGGTAGCATAAGCGCTATAATACTTACTGTGCTCCGTGTTGTACCAGATTACCCAGACGCAGACGGCAGCCATCAGCATAGCCAAAACAATACCAATTGCCTTATTTCTCATACGCCGCTTACGGTCCCGGTTGACAACTTCATCATAGCGCAGATGTAGCATCGTTGCCACGACTCGAAGAAACGCCCCCTGTTTACCCAGTTCAGATATGCTGACACCAAGGAGTTCCGGTGTGATGCTACGCATAGCAGGCGTAAAACATTCCTGCTCCCTTGAAAATGGGACACCATCGACAACGAAGGGAATGATATATTCCTGCCGCCCCATTTCGATGAACCATCGCACTTCGTTATCGACCCATTGCGATGCCGCACTGTTTGGAGAGCAGATAACGATTAGGTATCGACTTTCCTTCAAGGCAGGCCGGAGCCCCTGCTCAACCATGGTGCCAGACAAATCTGTCATATCCCGAAAAACCGGAAATATCCGTTTGGGAAGTCCAATATGATCTTTCCCGAGTCGGCTTGGGAGACGATAAGTTTCCAGCTTTTTTTGAAGCCACTTTGCCCAGGACTCATCCTTTCTGCTATAGCTGATGAAAGCATAGTATCGCATTTCAGAATTTTCTGACGCTTGTGTCTGCATATCCATAGTCACTCACCTCTTCGAAAATCGTGCTATATTGGGCCCGTGTTGCTTATGTGTTTCAGTATAGCTTTTTCTTTTTTGAAAATCAAGAATTTCGCCCATATCTGCCCGAATATTCCTTGCAAAGCGCAATGCGGTAAACTATAATATCTTTGTATTCCACTACCGAAGGGAAGAACGCCTGTGCCGAAAGAAAAATATGATATTTTCATCTCCTACCGACGACAGGGCGGTGAGGATGAGGCCTGGAAACTGAAATTTTCTTTGGAGAAAATGGGCTATCGGGTATTTATGGATCGGGAGGCTCTGCGTTCCGGTGATTTTAATGAGCAGTTGTACCGGCGCATCGAAGAGTGCCGTGATTTCCTGCTGGTCTGCTCTGCCCACGCACTGGACCGATGCAAAAATGAAGATGACTGGGTCCGCAAGGAAGTGACCCACGCCATCGAGAAAAAGAAAAATATCATTCCAGTCTGGCTGAGCGGATTTGACAGCACCCAGATGGAGGCACTGCCCCCGGAGCTGGAGAGCCTGCGCCGACTGCAGGCAGTAACGCCGCAGAACGCCACCTATGATGAAAGCATCCGGAAACTTGAGCGGTATCTGCAGGCCAAACCGGTACAGCGGTATATGAACGACACGCTGAAATGGTTCGGTGTTTTTGCTGCCGCGGCTGTTGTGATTGTTTTGCTCGCAGCTGGTTTTTTCTCGCTTTTGGGGCACCGTTCCGATTTTCCAAGGACACAGAAGGAAGAGAAGCAGGTGGAGGCCATCCAGGCAGCAGCCTGTCTCCAACTCAGTACGCTTAACGTAAATCTGGGAAATTTCAATCAGGCCGTGGAGGCCTGTCTGAACTATGTAGGCGGCTATAACAATGATCAGGATGCCGTCCGTCTGGAGTGCCTAAACAGGAAAGAATGCATTGAGAAGCAAACGATCCCCGCTTGGACACGGACTCCGGAAACGGAAGACTACGATGGCGTATCCCATTTGGAGAACCTGTCTTCCATAGTTTCCAGGAGCGGGGAGTATGCACATTACATCAGCTATATGGAACAAGTCGTTTTTGAATCCAGACTGAAAAACGACCAGAAGAAAACGGTTCTGGAATACCTATCCAAGATCGCACAGCAGGATGCGGAGTTGGCCTCTTCGGAAACCTTTCTGCTCTTTCTCCCGGTCACCCAGCCGGAAACCACACTGAAAACGCTGCTGGATGGTGCCAAGGAATGGGACTGCCTTCCCGCTTTTGGAAAGAGCTGGATCAAAGGGACCGAACGGGAACCTGAACTGGAACGCTCGGTGGAAATATCCCGCAACAGCAGATACCAGGCAATGCTCTCCTGCCAATCCACCAGTGGGATAGACTGGCGGGACTTCGACGTTCAACTGGAGAAATAAAGGAAGGATGCACTATGCGGAAATTCGTAAAACAGGTTGTGGCCTTTGTTTTGACTATGGTTTTTTTGACCGGCTGCGGAAAAAGCTACCCCAGTACCGCAAAAGAGCGGACGCTTACCGATCAGCTGATTGACGCTGTTATGGAAAATATGTCCACCATGGACCAGGCGTATGCCGCCTACCAGGAAGGAATTTCACTATTCCGCAGTTACGCGGAGGGAAAATTGGAGGGAGATGCCTGGTTCGATCAACTGGACACAATTTATGCCCGACTGGAAAGCTGCGCCGGTACGGCTATTTCCGTGGATTTGCTGTATGCCTGCCAGGATTCCCCCTATTCCGGCGCGGAACTGAGCGTACTTCCTGATTTCGTGACGATGTCCGGCGCGGATAACTTGGACCGACTGATGTTTTTGGAAGAATTCGTGGCTATGAACGCTCCGGAGGAGCAGCTGTACTGCAAACTGATGCTGGACAACTATTCGGAAACTGCTCAGGAGGAATGGCTGAACTTCTGGTATAGCACCAGTGAATTTTTCCTTCCGATCACAGATCAGGCCGTACTGGATTCCTTTATCGACCAGGTGCAGGCACTTTCCAGCTTCCAGGGGATTTCTGTAGATATGCCCGCCTCAAAAGAAGAAGCCCAGCGCTTACAGGATGTACATTACCAGCGGATCAAGGAGCTTGCAGATAACCAGGCGCTGCTTACGGGACAAATGGTCCAGGATTTGCAGACCCAGCAGGAAGACCTGGAAGCCATGTTACAGCAAAAGCTGGGCCTTTCCCAGGAGGAGGCTCGTGAGCTGGTAGATGAATTGCTCCGCGCAGCCAGCTGGGAACAGTTAGCGGCGGCCACCGCCCAGGAATGACTGTAGGGCTAAAAAACACCCGAGATCCAGCTGGACACTCGGATGTTTTTTGAATTATTGCGGAAACAGCATGCCGATAACCTCCCAGGCGCTGTCATCCTTTTGCTTCTCTGCTTCGGAAAGTGCCTGATAGGAACACAGAAGATTGTGCTTTCGCTGGGCATTGTTTCGCTGGGGCGCATAAGTCCAGTTCCGCAGATACCTCCATCGGCACCATCTCAGGTGCTCCAGCTCCCGGAAAAAGTCCTGCCGCTCAGGGAGCTGTGCCCGATAGGCGGCCATACCCTTTGCACAGATTTCTGCGGTGACGGCTGTGATCCTGCGGTCATCCAAAAGAATTTGCAGCTTGGGCAATACATGATCCGCTGGGGCGTAATTGTCCTCTTTGCTTTCCAGGGGCAGATCATCCCACTCCGGATTTCGGCCGGGGTCCATCTGCCGGTATGGCTCATAGATTTTTCTGGCGGTATCATCCAGCGCGGCGTGAATCACGTTTTCCGGCGTATACAGCTCCTCCACAGTACCAAAGACAATCACATTCTCCCGTTCAGAAAGCGTGTGGTCCAGCCGTGCGTAAAGCGTTCCGGAACAGGGGAAGAACGTATGCAGGCGGTGAAGCATCGTCAGATTTTCCTCCTGGGTATCCCCACAGAGAATGATTCGGTCTGCCTGTGCCAGCAGTTCCGGTGAGGGAAACCGGTCGTGGAACCAGATGCTGTCCTGCCCGGGTATGGATCTGTTTACGGCGCAGAATTCCTCAAGCCGATAATGGTCCCGCAGAAAGACGCCGCGATCTCCGTAAACGTGGTATTGAAGCTGCTGGTCCGGACGATAGAGATTTACCAGAAGCGCCTGTTCCAGAAGCATCGGAAGCCAGCGCTCTCCACCGATCATGAGAATGGTTTGCTCCTGTTCTGCCAGTGGATGTGCCCTCCAATACAGCCGGGCACCGGCTTTTTCCGGTAAAAAGGCACCGTCCCCATAGCATTCCGGAAATTGTGTGCCGCAGAATACCCTGCAGGGGTTCTTTGCCAGAGCCGCGGCACTCCGGCAGACCTCCGGAGGAGTATCTCCCAGAAAATAAAAAGATACCGGCCCCTTTGCCATATCCAATATCTGTGTCGGTGAAAGGGACAGTGTCATATCCCCGGGATTCCGCTCCGCCAGGAAAATTGTGACGTTCTGCGGATTCTCCGCTTCCAGGGCAGATGCCATGGCAATGCTCTCCGCGTTGGCTTTGGGGAAGACATGCCAGGGATACGCGCGGTGATGCCACAGCCTGATCCGTGGAACCAACCGTCCCATTACCAGAGAATAGGCAAGGGAAAGCAGACTTGTCAGCACACCCAGGCTGATAAAAAGAAATACACAGCCGATTATCCGGCCCAAGGCCGTTTGGGGCACCGCATCGCCGTAGCCAACTGTGGTCATTGTCACGATAGAATACCAAAACGCATCAGCAAGACCGGTAATTTGGGCGCCCGCGGCACTTTTTTCAGAATAACTCAATAACACCAGAAGAAAAAGATACAACACTGCCCCTGCGATTGGCAGCCAATAACGCTTTTTTCTCACACGACACTCCTCCAACGCACCCAATGCTGATTCGTTTTTTGTCCTATCCCAAGACTGCCCGTAAAATTTGGACTTCCCGGAAGCGTCCGCTTCGGCCTAGTTAAGCTTATCTTAATATATATTTTGCTCAAGGTCAATTGTTTATTTCTAATATAACAGGAATAAAATACATCAGACAGCAGCATTTTATTGCGAAGTAAAATTTTGGGCTGGCGTGAAAAGGCAGGGCGGCTGGCCAATTCAGCAGCTGCTTTTGGGATACGGAAGCAGGCCGCAAGCTGGCCTATAACGACTTCAGAGGGTCCGGCGGAGACGAAAAATTCCACAGAAATCTGGACCGGATGAATGCCGAGAGGTATGGAATATTTGGGCAGGAAAATAAGGCAGAAGAATAAACAGGAGGATCAGACTATGAAGCTATTTTGGAAAAAAGAACCCATCGCTGGAACCCCGGAGCCCCAGCAGGAAATGCTGCTGCGCCGCACAGAAGAATCCAAGAAGATCAGCCGGGATTTCAATTGTACCAGCGCGTACAAGGTGGAGTGGATCAGCCGGGAAAAGGGGGAAGACGGCAGACCCCTGGTGCTCCGAGAACCTGAGGAACAGGAAGCAGTCCACACACGGCGGAGCATTTTCACAGTCGCCGGAAAGCCATATTGCGGCCTGAACGCATTTCTGCATGGCTTAAAGGAAATTGACGACGACTGGGCGGAAGACCAATACGGCAGAAAAGTGCTCCGCATACAAAAACGTTTCCCATGCTTTGACAGCTATGACTACCTGACGGAAAACCGTTTTTACCGCTGGTTTTTCATTCGGAAAGGCAACAGCATCAGCCGCGTCTACGCAAGTGATGACTGCCCGAATGTTTACGTGACCGATGACGTGGCATATGTAGAATATGACCTTATCAATAAGCTGCGGGATGCGGGGATGGTAGAACTGGTCAGATAGATAGGGAGCCGGATCAGTTGAGAAGCTGCAGAATAAGGGAGGAAAAAATGAGGCAGAGAAAGATTTGCGTTTTCGTATTCCTAACGGCGCTGCTTTTGCCCGGCTGCGCCAAAGCGGAGCCCCAGCCACATGTACATACCTGGGAAAATTACATGTGCGTAAGCTGCGGGGAAGAGAAGGAAATCCAAAAGCTTGGAAACTGGGAATATGTCCTCTGGGAAGAGACCGGGACCATGGAAATGGTATCCTTTCCGGAGAATGCCGAAGAGGTCCCCTTTCGTGAGCTGCCAGACGGAATTTCCAGCGTCCGGATTTCGGACGGCATCACCGCCATTCCGGATCACGCCTTTGAAAACTGTGAAACCCTAGTGGATGTGACACTTCCCAAGACTGTCCGCACCATTGGCAGGGGCGCCTTTGCCCAGTGCGTGAACCTGACGCAGATCAATATCCCAGAGAGAGTCACATCCATCGGAGATTACGCATTTCTCATGTGCGGCAGCCTGACACAACTCACCATTCCGGACAGCGTCACATCCGTAGAGGGCAATCCCTTCCGGCATCTGTCTGCGGAAATTCAGGTTTCCTCCGAGAATCCCGCAATTTCTGTGGTGGATGGGGTCGTTTTTAACAAAGAAGGCACCCGGCTGATTGCCTGCCCATGTAACAAGACGGGCATTTACGCGATTCCCGAAGGGGTGCTGGAAATTGGAGCCAATGCATTTGAGAATTGCAATGACTTGACGGAGGTTACTATCCCAGGCAGCGTGGTATCCATAGAGGGAAATCCCTTTGACTTTGCCCAGCTGGAGCTGAAGCTGGCCCCGGAGAATCCCAATTTCTCCTTAGCGGATGGTGTATTGTTTGATAAAACCGGAGCCAAGCTGCTTGTATACCCCTGCGGCAGACCTGGGGATACCTACGAGATTCCGGAAGGAACGGTGGAAATTGGAGAATTCGCCTTTGCCGGATGCCTACAGCTTTCCGCCGTTACCGTGCCGGAGAGCATAACAACGATTGCGTCAAATTCCTTCTGGAATTGCGATAATCTTCGCATTTTAGACGGATTTGGAAACGAGAAAGGCGAAAAATATGGAAGCTGAGAACAAAATCGAGATGGAGCAAGCCCCATCTCGGAAAAGGCGGGCGGCGGCATGGATGATCAATTTCCCTTTTTCCTTAAAATGTTCGGTTTTTCCCAACCCTGATTTTGAGCTATCCCCAAACTATCCCCCCAAAATTTGAAGCCGACACAAATTTACGTGAAAAGCTAGAAAAACCCCGGATTTCTTGCAGAAATCCGGGATAATTTTAGCCTGGGTGTTCATAACGGATTTGGGTAATCCGACCATGATTGGGTTTCGATATTTATTGAACATTGGCACAGATTGTGATACGATATAAACAATATTGAAAGAAAAAGGAACCTGATTTCGGAGAACGGCTGCAATGCAGCGGAAATGAGGAAACGATATGGGAGAATATACAAGCAGCCTGTCCAATAAGGGATGCGACATATCGCCGGAGGACGAGAACTACAAGCAGGAGCTGTTGGACGTCGTAAAATCCTTCCGAACATTTGACGCTGCGCTGGATGAATTCATCGTGCAGAAGGGCTATTCCGGCGATATTGCGGATATCGATGCCAAAGTCAAATTCATAAAAGAGCAGTTTGACAGAGCGGGAGGTCTGGGAGCAGGTACGAATGTCTCTATAAGGATAACGTCAGCGGCAAGGTTACGGACGAATGGTTTTTGCAGCTATCCCACAAGTACGAGGTGGAGCGTATGAACCTGAAATCCAAAACTGCCCGCCTCCGCCAGCAATTGGCGGAAGCGGACAGCGCGGAACAGAACAAACAGCGTTTCTTGAGGGCCGTTCATAAATTTCTGGAAATGGATACCCTGACGGCCCCGCTGCTTTCAGAGCTTGTAGAGAAAATCATCGTCCATGAGACGGAGGGAACCGGAAAAAACCGCACCCAGCGAATCGAGATTTGCTGCCGTTTCGTAGGCTACCTGGACATTCCAGAGGCCCTACAAAGCCCAATTTATCAGGAACACATCCGCCAGGGCGTGGAACAGGCATTCTACACAGCATAAAGTATAAAAAATGAGTGTTCATAACGCAAATCCGTTATGAACACTCGATAAACTATCCCCACGGATTTTTGGGAAAAAGTTAGAAATATCCTTGCTTTTCCTTTTCAAATAATGTACTGCATTTCAACATATGGCATTTCCCGTGTAAGTTTCTCCTCGACTTGCGGGTTCGGAAAAAGACGGCTGACAATTCCATTTTCGGGTCTGCCATGCTTCAGTAGATTTGTCGAAGTGGTTATGAAATTTCAATGCAAATCATTCCATGCCGCAAGATAAGAAAAGCACGGCCAGAAGTCATTTCTGGCAATGATTTCAGTCAGGATTTTCTGCCTGTCGGGGCATTCGGGATGGTATGCCAAGCCGTATTGGGTAATGGCATATTCCATATCGTCCGGTTCCAATACGAGCTTTGTCTGCCTGTCCGGATAGGCTTCGGCTCCTGACCAGACGCGCATTGCTTTTTCATATGCCGTATGATGCCCTACCTTCATCCCGGTGTTGTACAAGCAAAGCAGACTCGGTGCAACGCCTACCCTGCAAGCGCTGATTGTATGCCAGTAGATCACAGCAATGCCCATTTCGTCATCGCACAGAGAAATACAAGACTCAAATGTCTGTGCCGCCTGGGAATAACGTCCCGCATAGTAATGCGCAAGTCCCATGCGGTAGCCGCAGTCAAGCCTGTCCCCACCCAACGCCAGACATTGCTCAAAATCGCGGAGAGCCAAATCACTTTGCAGCGTTGTCAGATACCGCCCGGCACGAAGCCGCAGAACTATCCTGTTATCCGGGGCCATCTTTAACGCCTGCGTGTATGCCAGAATTGCCTGACGAAAGCGGAGTTGCCGCGACAGTGCTTTTCCCAATGCGATCAGTCCGTCAACGGTGTCTCCGCCTTTTCTAGCCGCTGAAACGGCGGCAGAGTCGGGGATGTGCTCCGGCGAATTCAAAAGCTGGCTTTCAATTCCAACGTGGAGGTCGTCAAACGGCTTTTCCATTACAGACCTCTCGAATAGGGACGAAAGCAGCCAGAGCAGACAATCTCTCCGTCCTGTAGGTGGGCAAAGTTTTCCGCAAAGCGTTCTCCGCAAACGGAACAGGTGCAGCTCTTAAAAATCCGGGCCGCTTCCGGTACCGGGCCGGGCACCGGCTTCACATCGAACATTTCATGGTAGTCTCCATCCATCAGCCACGCAAGCCGTTCCTCTTTGTCCTTTTCCGGTGTTGCACGAAGCACCAGGCGGAAAGAAGTTCCGTCGCTGCGCCGATAGAAGGAAAATGCATTCTTTCCCTGCATCTGAAAAATCAGATTTCCCTTTCCGATGGTACAGCCGGTCAGCACTTGTATTGCATCCACGCCGCAGGCATCCGTTTCCGCGATGCAGACGAGTTCTTCGTCTTCGCTGCGCTGTGTCCCGCCCAGAAGCTCCCATGCGTATAGCACTGCACGAAAGCCGACAGCCAAGCCACCGCAGCCATGGCCGTGAAAGCACACGCACTTCTCCCACAGATTCTCCAGTTCTTTTTGCATGGCAATGCCTCCTATGTATCTTGAATTGTAGTTTGCTTCCCCTCAAAAAACAGGCTGATCAAGTAAAAGGACAACGACAGCAGCATAATACAAATTCCGGGTGAAAGCATATAAGCATATGCTTTCCGAAGAAACGCGCCGCGTTTATAGGCAAAATTGATCATTGTTCCCCAGGTTGGAAAATACAGGTCGCCAAAGCCCAAAAAGCTCAAGGTAGACTCCATCATTATGCAGCTGTTTACGCCAAGAAGGAATCTGGAAATCAGGACATCGTACAGATTGGGCAGGATGTGATGGGTAACAATATGTTCTCTGCTGTAACCTTGAATGACACAGTTTTCGATAAATGGCTGGCTGTTCAGATGAATTACCTTTGCCCGGACAGACCGGGCTGTTCCCACCCAGCTGAACGCGGCAATCAGCAGAATCAGGTTTTTGCTCGAGCTTCCGAGAAAGGTGGCTAGCACAACCATTGTTACCAGCCTCGGAAGCAGAACGAAGATGTTAATAACTCCATTGAAAATGCTGCCGCCTTTTCCCGCAGCGAGCGTACCGATGACACCGCCAAGCAGCAGTGTCAGAATGCTGCTGGTAAGGCCCACCAATAGCGTCTGCCGGGTTCCATAAACCAGCTCTGTGAATATATCATATCCCAGGGCGTTGGTGCCCAGCAGATGCTCCGGCGATGCTTCCAGCCAGGGGCCGAACATCTCTTTCTGCCCATACTGCGTAAAAAGCGCTGGGAAAAAGGCGGCTAGTAAGAACAGCAGCAATATTGCCGCGCCAAGAGCCAAAGGAATGCACGACTTTCTCATGTCCGCCCTCCTTCCAGCCTGACTTTGGGATCGATCCAAATACAAATCAGGTCCGTTATGACGATGGATACCGTCATAATGGCCGTGGTGACAAACAAGATTCCCTGCATCAGCGGATAATCCAGAGAGTAGACTGCTTCTGACAAGAGGCTTCCCATACCTCCAATGGAAAAAATATTTTCAATCACCAGGGAACCTCCGATGCAGGTACTGACGCTCATGCCCACCATGGTAATAAATGGCTGGGCAATATTTTTGAAAATGTAGCCATATTGGATTTTTCCGTCAGAAAGGCCACGTTCCCTGGCGTACAAAACATATTTTTCCTCCGTTACCTGACTGACGGTATTACGCATCAGCAAGTATCTGGACGGAGCGGATGCAACGGTCAGTGTCAGTACCGGGAGAATCAAGTGATGAATGCGGTCTATCCAGTAGGCTCCCGTCCCGGGCGTAACCTTTGCGCTGTTCAGTCCCGCATAGGGAAACCAGCGCTGGCGGAAGCAGAACAGAATCATAAAAATCAAGGCAACCAGGAAGGTGGGCATTGTGTTGACAACGATCTGAAACACTGTGGAGAGTTTATCAAACATACTCCCCTTCTGATAGCCGCTGCGTATTCCCCAGAGCAGGCCAATGGTGGTACTGAGCAGCACCGCGGGCAGTGTGATCTGGAGAGTATATCCCAATCGCTGCAGAATCAGTGAGGAAACTGTGCTTTCCTTCTTGTAGGAATACCCCAGACTCCCATCCAGAATGGAACGAAGGTAGTACCCAAACTGCACAAATCCCGGCTTGTCCAGATGGAGGGCCTGCCGGTAAAAAGAAACCTGGGCAGGGGTCATATCCTCCTCTGAAAAGCCGGTAAGATAGGCAATGGGGTTCCCCGGCAGAAGCCGGGGAAGGAAGAAGTTCAGAGCAAGAACAATCAGGAAGCACACCAGTGCCACAATCAGATTTTTCTTATATGCTTTCACGGGCGTGCCTCCTGATACAGCGATTACTTTTCAGTGACGGTAAACCAGTTGTTCACGTTATTCAGACCGAATACCGCATCCACGGTCACGTTTTCCAGTCTGGAGGAATGGGCCAGCATCATATTATCCCAGTAAAGAGCGATCAAAGGCATATGCGCCGCATAATAATCCTGCAGCTTTGCCGCACCCTCGTAGTATTCCGCAATGGTTTTGGCTGCCTTCATTTCGGACAAAATATCCTGGAACGCCTCATCAAACACCTGACAGCCGCCCTGAACCGCATGGCTGCCGTCCACATAGATGGAACCCAGGCCATTGCCCATGCCCATACCGGCGGCGGTATAGCCGTAGATTGCCGCCTCCATGGTAATGTTGTTCTCGGAGAACTTGTTGCTGGTCTTGGCATTGTAAGAATCCTTGTCCACGGTATCCAGGTTGACCTGAATACCGAACTGCTCAAGTTGGTTTTTGATCATTTCCGCATAACCAACATGGGCTTCCTTAGCGGCGTTCACCGTCAGTGTAAAGGAAGCCACCTGGCCAGCGGCATTGACATAGAACCCATTTCCGTTCTTTTCCGAATAACCGGCAGCTGCCATGTACTCCGCTGCTTTTGCCTGGTCTGTGGTCAGCTTCTCCGTCTGCTTATAGCCAACCGTCGTTTCTGGTACGAAGCCCCGATTGGGGACCTGGGCATAAGCACTGCCAAAGTAGGTCTTGAAGGCATTGTAATCCAATGCGTAGGAAACAGCCTGACGGAGATTTTCATCCGTAAACAGCCCCTTTGCATTGTTGAATGCCAGCACGGCCGGGGCATTGGCCGCAGCCACATTGATCAGGGTAACATTCTCGTCGCCAGCCAGGACATCCTGGTAGCTTCCCGCGACACCGGCAGAATAGCTCCAAACCATGTCTACATCGCCTTGCTGCAGCGCCAGATACATGGTATCCTCATTGCCGAAAAGGCGATAGATGATCTGCTTTACATTGGGTTTCTGCGGATAGTAGGGGTTGACAGAGAAGGTGAGGGTCCCGGCCTCTTTGCTGAAAGAATCCAGAACATACGGGCCGCAGGTGATGCGTGCCTCCTCTTCGGTTACGCTTTCCTTTCCTTCGTAAATATGTTTCGGCATCACGCGGAAAGAGGTCATGTTGCTTAGTTCCCGGACATTCGGGGTTGCCAGCGTCAGAGAAATGCTGGCCTTATCCTGAGAAATGGTATATCCCGTATATTTTGCCTCGGTGGTCTTACCATCGGCATCTGTCTGAGATTCAAAGTTTGCGCTGCCGTTGGCCTGATCATATTCCAACGTAAAGAGAATATCCTCCGCGGTCACAGCTTCTCCATCGGACCAGGTCATGCCCTCCCGGATGGTATAGGTCCAGGTCTGTGCATCTTCTGTAGTAAACTCTGCCAACAGAGGATGAAATTCGCCGCTTATATCCTGATAGACCAGCGGAAGCTCGGAAACACCACTGGCAAGCATATCGAAATTGTACTCCCCGTATACGGCGGTTTCAATTGCAGCGGTGGTTCCGACCGTGACGGTTTCCACTGGGTACTCCGGCTCTGTCTTGGGTTCGGCAGCTGTTACCGCAGTTGTAGCTGCGGTGGTTGCAGCCGGCGTTTCCGTCTGCGCCGCGCAGGCAGCCAGAGACAGCGCCACCACCGCCGCCAGCAGCGCTGACAATACTTTTTTCTTCATTTTCTGTTCTCCTTTTTCAGTGCTTTATTGTCAAATGCATAGATTTGATCACAAAAGAAATCTACGAGCGGACGGTCATGACTGATGAGAAGAATGCTTCCGCCTGTCTCATGCATCCGGCTGCGGATCATTCCCAGCACATTAGCCTGGGTTGATACATCCAGCATGGAGGATGCTTCATCCAGAATCAAAAGCCTTGGACGAAACAACAGACACCGGGCGATTGCTACGCGCTGCGCTTCTCCTCCGGAGATCTGATGCGGTAGGTGCGTCAAAATGTCTGGCTCCAATCCAACCTTGTCCAGCATATCCCCGGTCAATTCCTGTTCCCGCTCTTTTGACGCAAAATGATGGTAGCGAATCAGCTCCCGGAACCCTGCGCCGATTTTCTGTCGTGGGTCAAGTGTGGCATAGGGCTGCTGGTAGACCATTTGGATATGCAGCCCCAGTTTCCGGTCATAGGACTGTGAAGCGGACGCGAGAAGATGATCGTCTATGAAAATTTCGCCCTGTTCCGGTTTGTAAATGCCGCACAGCAGCTTTGCCATTGTGGATTTGCCAATACCGCTTTCTCCGTAAATTCCGCAGACGCAGTCTTCCGGGATTTCAAGCGAAGCATTCTCAAGTACCACTTTTTCTCCGAATTGCTTACACACGTTTTGAACGGAAATCATTTCACATAGCACCACCATTCTCTGCCGTCTGCTTCCTGCTTGGGCAGCGTTTCCCTGCATTGCACTGTGGCCTGGGGGCATCGACGATAAAAGGGGCACAGTCCCAGCTCTTTTCGCAGGATAGGCGTTTGCCGCATTCCGTTCTCAACCAGAGCCGCCAGCAGCGCTTTTGTGTAAGGATGGTAAGGCGAAGTCAGTACATCCGTAGCTTTTCCACTCTCCATAGCCCTTCCCCGGCACAGCACCAGAAGCCGATCACACATAGCAGCTGCGGATATATCGTGGGTAATGACCAGCTTTCCGGCCTCCGGAAATAGCGTTCCCAACAGATGCATGAACCGTGCTTTGGCGGCCTCATCCAGTCCGTTTGTCGGTTCATCCGCAATCAGGAGCTTTGCGCGGGAACACAGCGCCAAGGCAATCGTCACCCGCTGCGCCATACCGCCGGATAGCTCGAATGGGTATCGGTCTATTACAGATTTTGGCTCTGAAAAGCCCGCCTGTTCCAATTTTTCAAGAGCAACGGCAGCCCGTTTCCCGGCGGGAACACCGATTCTGGAAAGACTGTCATACAGATGCTTCCGAACCGTCCGGGAGGGATTCAGAAACTCGTATCCGTTTTGCGGGATATACACAATTTCTTTCCCAAGCATGGCACGCAGCTGCTTTTCATGCACAATCTCTTTCCCGCATATGAATATTTTTCCACCGCGTCTGCGAACATTTTGTGGCAGAACCCCCATCAAAGATTGCGCCAGGATTGTCTTTCCGGAGCCGGTTTCTCCTACCAATGCCAGCGTTTCGCCAGGGCCAAGCCGAAGGACTACATCCTGCACCAGTACTTTTTGCGTTCGATCCAATTGGGCCCTAATCACCCCGCAAGAATAGTCCAGGATCAGTTCCATCTGCTCACCTCGCTGTTTCTGCTTTTTTCTTATTATATCTGTTCACTTCTATGCACGTAAGCCCCCTGGGGGGAT
>CAKTJX010000012.1 GCA_934569045.1 uncultured Oscillospiraceae bacterium | reverse complement strand
CTAATTATGCGATTTTTTCTTGCTTGCACCGATTTCTGCATCAAATGATGTAAGTTTGATGTAAATCGCTGTTTTTTAAGTTTTTTATCAAATGAAGTACGTCCCGTCTATTTTGTAAAACGGTACATCTTTACATCATCTTAATAGAGCTTTGCACCAGCTGGGATTTTGCCATTTACCATCAGAAGGTTCAGTCCCTCGTGACCATCTTCCTCATGTACTGCTGAAATCAGCATACCCTCGGAATCAATTCCCATCATCTTTCTTGGTGGCAGGTTCACGATAGCGATTGCTGTCTTACCAACCAGTTCTTCCGGCTCGTAATACTCGTGAATACCCCCACTTCTGCGAGTTTCGGGGTTCAAAGTACTTTCAAAAACTGCGCCAAAAATTGTTGGTGAAATTTCAGACCAATTAAAACCAGATGCTTCAAGAATCGTGTCCTTAATCTCTTGTGTGAGTTTTGAAATCACAATGTCCTCTTTTGCAAAAAGGCCGCCGTTTACATAGGGAAAAGCTAATAATTCATCCTCAAAGTACATATCAGGCCGTTCAGAGTCAGGTGTATCAAGTACCTTAAAAAGATTGATTAAAGCCGTTCTCATGTCTTTTGGCTCATATTGAGACAAATAGGAAGTAAAAGAATCTTTGTTTTCAAAAAGTCCTGCATCTTCGGCATATAAGCAAAAGACCAAACGGACACACAAGATATTTAAGCTTTCAAGAGATTTTTTAGCAGTAGGGTCATTATACTGCTTCTGAAAAGCACTATAAATTTTCCCTACAAGCTCACCTGCTTTCAAAGAAAGTTCCGTTTCTTTGGTTATCTTCTTTACTTCCTTTTTAGTAAGAAGTCAAGCAGCGAGTATTGATTTTGAAGGTCTGCTATAGTCAGCTTTGTTACTGACTTTTCAGGCACAGTAGCCTCCATATCGTAGATCCAAATTTCAGCAAAATTTGAAGTTACAATCCATCTTGCCTTTTCGGAACGGGGTAAGTTGTCATTATACCGTTTCGCTTGCTCATATGGTGTAAGGTCTGTGCCGTCTGACTGATGAATTTTCTTATCAAGAGGAATCCCCAAAGATTTTTGTTCTATGATGACACTTGTTTCTCTTATATATCCGTCTATCCGTTTTGAGTTGCCGTTGACTACAACGCTTTTCTGAAAGTCAACTCTGTCAGTGGCATCAGCAGCACCCAAGACTCTTTGAAGTATGTCCAGCCAGTAAGAACGGTCATCTTTATCTTCTTCGCCACGGCCTACCCACTTTTGGTAAAAGCGCCTTGCACCTTCTCTTTTTTCTGAGTCAGTCATACATCAAACCTCTTCATAACTATCGTCATTGTTATCTTCAAGTTCGGGTATATCGCCACCGCCAAGATTTGCATTGACCCCAAGAGCAGCAGCTACAGCAAGTGTTATCATACCAACGCCTAATAAAATTTTATTTCCCATCCTGTCTAAAAATTTCTTATTATTCAGGTCTGCTTCTGCGATTTTGTCAGCAACGGCGATCATGTCTTCGGTGATTGACTTTCTTTCTTCTTCTGCCAGGTTTTCCTTATCCATCCTTTTCGCTAGTACATCAAGGATAGTCTGATACCCATGGATAACAGCTTCTTGACTTTCCTTGTTTTTCTCAAGGATATTATCACAAGTTTTGGTATACTGCTCTATAGCTGCCTTTCCAAAGTCAGCATAAACGGGAAACTGATCGATAACTTTCATGGCTACTTCTTTATCCATGTAAGGTATCATAGAAGCGAACTGCATCACTTTTTCTTTTGAAAGATTACGAAAGGAATCAATTTTTAATGCCTTTTTCACGGCGTTTTCATTGACATATCTTCTAGGATAATTCTTCATATGACAAGTTCCCCCTCTTTCTTTGATGTATCAAGTATATCAGCTAGTAACTCAAAAGTCCATAAAATTAATAAAAACTGGAACTCAGAAAGCTCCAGTTTTTATTTTTTGTTGATGCACTAAATTGAGTCAATTGAGTTAGTATGTCAATTTTCGTCAAATTACTGAAAACTTTTAGTACATTTTTGCACCAGCTGGGATATGGTCGTCAAGCATAATTAAATGCAATTTTTCTTCCCCTTCTTCATGGTGTACAGCACTGATAAGCATACCACAAGAATTAATTCCCATCATAGGACGAGGGGGGAGATTGGTGATTGCAAGCAGGGTTTTCCCTACCAGCTCCTCAGGCTCATAGTAGGCATGAATTCCGCTCAAAATCGTTCGATTTGTACCCGTTCCATCGTCAAGAGTGAACTTCAAGAGCTTTTTCGACTTCTTAACGGCTTCACACTCAAGAACTTTTACAGCTCTGAAATCGGACTTGCTAAAAGTTTCAAAGTCAACAAAGTCAGAGAAAAGCGGTTCAATTTCAACCTTAGAAAAATCAATTTTTTCGGTCTCTTTCTTTTCTTCCGAAATATTATGATTTTCCAACTTTTCGGGTGCTTTTTCGGCTTTGGGGGTGTCTGTAGGTTTCATTGTGGGGAACAACAGCACGTCCCGGATGGAGGCGGAGTCGGTCAGCAGCATCACGAGACGGTCTACGCCGAAGCCCAGGCCGCCCGTGGGGGGCAGGCCGTATTCCAGGGCGGTGACGTAGTCATAGTCCACCTGGGCACGGCTGGCGGGGTCCAGGGACAGGCGGTCCGCCACCTGCTTTTCAAACCGGGCCTTCTGATCAATGGGATCGTTCAGCTCGGAGAAGGCATTGCCGAACTCTGTGGCGTTGATGAAGTATTCAAACCGCTCGGTGAAGGCGGAATCGTTGGGCTTCCGCTTGGCAAGGGGGCTGTTCTCCACGGGGTAGTCGTAGATGAAGGTGGGCTGGATCAGGTTCTCTTCCACAAAGGCATCAAAGAACTCTGCCAGGATGGCACCCTTGGTGGGGATTTCGGGCAGCTCCACCTTGTGGGCCTTGGCGGCCGCAATGGCCTCCTCATCAGAGGAGATGGCGGCGAAGTCCACGCCGGAGTACTTCTTGACGGCCTCAATCATGGTCATGCGCTCCCAGTGGGACAGGTCAATGTCCTTGCCCTGGTAGGTGATCTGCAGAGTGCCGCAGACGTTCATGGCCACGGTCTTCATCATTTCTTCCACCAGATCCATCATGCCGTGGAAATCGGTGTAGGCCTGGTACAGCTCAATGGTGGTGAATTCCGGGTTGTGGGTGGGGTCCATGCCCTCGTTGCGGAAAATCCGGCCAACCTCATATACCCGGTCCATGCCGCCGACAATCAGCCGCTTCAGGTACAGCTCCGTCTCAATGCGCAGAACCATATCCATGTTCAGGGTGTTGTGGTGGGTATAGAAGGGGCGGGCGGAGGCGCCGATCTCAAAGGGGGTCAGGATGGGGGTGTCCACCTCCAGGAAGCCCTTGCTGTCCAGGAAGTGCCGCAGCTCCCGGAGAATCATGCTGCGCTTGACGAAGGTGTCCTTCACCTCGGGATTTACAATCAGGTCCACATAGCGCTGGCGGTAGCGGGTCTCCCGGTCCGTCAGGCCGTGGAACTTTTCGGGCAGGGGCAGCAGGCTCTTGCTGAGCAGAGTTGCCTTGTGGACCCGCAGGGAGATTTCACCCCGCTCGGTCTTGAACACATCACCCTCCACACCAACGATATCGCCAATGTCGTTCTTCTTGAACCGGGCGAAGTCCGCTTCTTCCATGGCGTCAAAGCGGACGTACAGCTGAACCCGGCCGGTGTTGTCCTGCAAATCGCAGAAGGAGACCTTGCCCATGCCGCGCTTGCTCATCAGGCGGCCAGCCAGGGAGACGGTCTTGCCCTCCATGGTGTCAAAGTGCTCCTTGATCTCCTTTGCGGAGGAGGTAACATTGAACTTGGTCTGCTGGAAGGGGTCCAGACCCTCGGCCCGGAGGGCCTCCAGCTTGTCCCGGCGGACCTTTACCTGGTCGGACAGGGGCATTTCTGCCTGGGGTACAAACTTTGCCATGGCTCAGCCCTCACGGGTGACGCTGATCACCTTCATGCGGAAGGAGCCGACGGGAGCGTTGACGGTGAAATCCTCACCGGCGGCCTTGCCGACAATGCCGCGGCCAAAGGGAGAGTCATCGGACAGCTTGTGCTCCATGGGGTTGGCCTCCTGGGAGCCGGTGATGCGGTACTCGGTGCGGTTGCCGTTTTCATCTTCCACAACAACGGTGCAGCCCAGGCCCACCCGGCCCGTGGCCTCGTTCTCGTCCTCAATGATGACGGCGTGGGACAGAATGTCCTCGATCTCGGCAATGCGGCCGTACAGCTTGCCCTGCTCGTTCTTGGCGGCATCGTATTCGGAGTTTTCGGACAAGTCGCCGTAGGACCGGGCTTCGGCGATCATGGCGGCCACCTCGCGCTCCCGGGTGGTCTTCAGGTAATTCAGTTCCTTTTCCAGGTCTGCCAGACGCAGGCTTGTGATTTTATATTCCTTTGCCATATTCAAAAATCCTTTCTGAACGAAAAATTTCTAAGCTTCCAAATATTATAGAGGAAAAAACCCCGGGAGTCAAGAAGAATCCCGGGGAAAGTTTAAGGGCAACACCGCACAATTGCGTCCGCGCGCTTCGGCGGATCTTTTTCGCCAATTCTGCGGTTTGAAAAGCTCGAAATACATACAGTATTCCTTCACTTTTCAAACCTTGACTTGACGAAAAATCTCTCGCCGAATCTGCTTGCCGAATTGTGCGGTGCTGCCCAAAAATTGCCGGAGAAAAGCACCCCGGTTTCAGTGCAGATGTGCCAAAATGTTTTCGTACAGGCTCTGCGTCTCTGCCGGGTCCCTGCCGCTGAGCACGTAGGTCTTCCCGGTAGCGGTTTTCAGGACAATGGCGCTGTGGGGATTGTAGTAGGTCATGCGGGTGTAGGTGCCGAATTCCGCGTTTTCAAACTGCCCCGCCAGAAGCCGGAAGGAGCCCAGCCCCCAGGTGCGGCTGCCATCCATGTTTTCATTCCGCAGCTCCGTGGCCGCGATTTCGGAATAGGGGATGGTGGTGGAGCCGTAGTAGGTCACATCCACCTGCATGGCGGCATCCAGAAATTGCACCTTCACAGACCCGGTGAAGAGAAACACGGCACAAAAAAGAAAAATGGCCGCCACAAAAATAAGGGTCCCTTTCGTCATCCGGTCCTCCCACTTTGGGCGGGGCCGGAAGGCAACGCCCTGCCGCTTCTGCTTCCGGTAGAAGCCATAGGAATAGGCCATGGGAATGGCGTTGCCCAGGACCAGCAGAACAATAAAGCATGGAATCGCCGCCTTTTCCGGCAGGAAGCTGCCCACCAGCATTAAAAAGCCACAGGCCATATAGCAGGGGCCCGCCATGCGGTGGGTGGCATTCCAGTTTTCTTCCGTGGAGGCCGTCCATTTGACCCGGATGCCCACTGTGCTGTTCTGGCGGCACTTGGGCAGGTAGTTGCCCAGCACCAGATACATGGCCCCGAACAGCCAGCCCATGATCCGCGCCACAGGCAGCTCCAGCCCCCGGAATACCAGGGCGTAGGAAATCCAGAAGGTGACGTTGGACAGAACGGGGATAATCCAGATCACCACGGCATTGATTTTCTTGTTTTTCTGCTTATCCTGCTCCAGCTTTCCGCTCATGTACAGGCACAGCGTCAGCACCAGCGCCAGAAGCACAGGGGTCAGCAGAACGCCCGTAGGGAAGGCGGAAGTCTCCGGGGCCTTCCACAGCGCCAGACCGATCAGTGTTGGCAGCAGGGTGAAGGCGTAGCAGAGTACGCGGGTTTTCTTACTGTACATACTCGGGCTCCTCTCTCCAGGCAAGCGAGATTTTTTTCAGAATCCACAGGCTCAGACCCGCCGCGGCGGCAAGCACCAGGTAGACGAGGGCATAGGCCAGGGCCTGGGACGAAAGGAACTGGGGGATGCCCGCGGTGCTGTCCAGCAGGAAATGGATGCCCAGGCAGCCCAGAATCCAGCGGGAATCCTTCTTTTGAAAGCCGTAGAAAACCATGGTGGTCATGCAGGCCTGGCAGACCATGGTGAGGGCCCGCTCCAGCCCCGCCAGCAGGAAGAGCCCGGCAGAGGTGCTCTTCAGGGCGGCGGCCGCGGCGGTCAGCGGGGCGGTATCGGCCCCGGCGGCAGCTGTCTGCGCAGCCAGCGCATCGAAGCCGCCGCTTTGCAGCAGAATCAGATATACCAGATTGTTGATATAGGTCAGCCCGATCAGCAGAATCGCTTCTATCCCGCCGTGGCCCAGCCCTGCGGCCAGGGCACGGGGGAAGGTCCGGTTTTTCCGCAGCAGCCCCGCGCCGGCACAGCGGCCCGCCAGCTCGAAAAGGCCCGCGGTCAGGGCAAGCCCCAGTGTATAGAGGAGCAGATGCTTCTGCGTCCAATTCAGAAATCCGGCATTTGCGGACAGGGCCGTGAGAATGGGCAGGCGGATCAGCACCTGGGGCACGAAGAAGCCCAGCGCACCCACAACCCAGGCGGAGACGATGCCGCCGCCCTTATGCTTCTGGGCATAAAAGACCAGAGCGCCAATGGGCAGAACGAGACAGATGCCCAGCGTGATACAGCAGGTGATGATTTTCGGAATGTAATTTTCCATGATTTACTCCCCCTTCAGATCCGCAATCCACAGCAGCGTTTCTTCCAGCACCGATGTGTTCAGCGTATAATAGATGAATTTTCCCTCCCGGCTGTCATAGACCAGGTCCGCGTCCTTCAGCACGGACAGATGCCTGGATATGGCGGCTCCGGAGATATCGAAGTGCTCGCTGATCTCCCCGGCGCTCTTTTTCCCGCTCTTCAAAAGATTCAGAATCTCCCGCCGTGTCGGGTCCGCCAGCGCCTTCAGCGTTTGCTGCAGCCCCATTGGGTCACCTCCTGATAAATAACATTTAACTTAAATGTTAAATAAAGAATAGCACAGAAAATCAGCCTTGTCAAGAGAAAAGAGGCGCACCACAAACGGTGCGCCCCATCCCATTTGAAATTCGTCCCGTAGGGACACTGCAACCGCCCGCAGGGCGATTTCGTCCGGTCATAGACCGGATTTCATCCGTCAAGGACGGATTTCACCCGGACCCCGGCCGGATTTCACCGTGGCTGCCGCACAGCCGCGATCCTACACCGCGTGCCCCGTACTGCGGATAACCTCCACGACACGGTCCACCAGCTCCTGGCAGACCACCTTGCTCTCGGCTTCCACCATGACCCGGATCACCGGCTCCGTACCGGATTCCCGCACCAGAATCCGCCCGGTGGTTCCCAGCTCCGCGGCGACCTCGGCCACGGCCTTCTGCACGGCGGAGTCCGCCTGGGCGGCGGCCTTGTCGTCCACCCGTACATTTTTCAGAACCTGGGGATAGAAGGTGAAGCCCTCGCAGAGCTGGCTCAGGGCCTTCTTCTTGGCAAGCATGGTCTCCATGACCTTCAGGCTGGTGAGGATGCCGTCACCGGTGGAGGCGTAGCGGGAGAAGATGATGTGCCCGCTCTGCTCGCCGCCCAGGCGGTAGCTGTTCATCATCATGTTTTCGTAGACGTATTTATCGCCCACCTTGGTCTTCTCGTAGCGGATGCCGCACTCGTCAAAGGCCTTGTAGAGCCCAAAGTTGCTCATAATGGTGGTAACCACGGTATTGCCCATGAGCTGGCCCTGCTCCTGCATATATCTGCCGCAGAGGTAGAGAATATGATCGCCAGTGACCACCTCGCCCTTTTCGTCCACGCACAGGCACCGGTCCGCATCGCCGTCAAAGGCGAAGCCCACGTCCAGGCCGTTTTCGATGACCAGCTTTTGCAGGCCCTCAATGTGGGTGGAGCCCGCGTCCTTGTTGATGTTGAAGCCGTCCGGCTGGGCGTTGATGACGTAGGTCTTGGCCCCCAGGGCGTCGAAGACGGATTTGGCGATGTTCCAGGCGCTGCCGTTGGCACAGTCCAGGCCGATGCGCAGGCCCTTGAAAGAGTAGAGCCCCAGGCTGATCAGATAGCCGATGTACCGGTTCCGGCCGGATACATAGTCCACCGTCCGGCCGATCTGCTCCCGCTTGGCGGCGGGCAGGGTGTCCCACTTCCGGCCAAAGCACTCCAGGTGACCGTCAATATAGGCCTCCACCAGGGCAATGACGGATTCGTCCATCTTCTCGCCGGAGCTGTTGATGAGCTTGATGCCGTTGTCGTAGTAGGGGTTGTGGCTGGCGGAGATCATAATGCCGCAGTCAAAGCCGTCAGTCCGGGCCACAAAGGCCACGGAGGGGGTGGTGGTGACGTGGAGCAGGTAGGCGTCTGCCCCGGAGGCCACCAGGCCGCCCACCAGGCTGTACTCGAACATATAGCTGGAGCGGCGGGTATCCTTGCCGATGACGATGCGTGCGGGGTCATCCGAGCCTGCCCGGCGCTTCAGCTGGCCGTAGTACCAGCCCAGAAAGCGGCCAACCTGAAAGGCGTGGTCCGCCGTCAGGGTTACATTGGCTTCTCCCCGGAAGCCGTCAGTTCCAAAATATTTACCCATGGTCTGCTCCTTTCAGTCTGCCCGCTTGGGGACAGCGATGCCGCCGGTTTTCCAGATGCTGTTTCCGGGAACCACGCCCCGGACGCAGGAGGTAGGATAGATATTGCTGTGGGGCCCGATGACGGTGCCGGGATTCAGGACGCTGTTGCAGCCCACCTCCACAAAGTCGCCCAGGATGGCCCCGAATTTCTTCAGCCCCGTGGGAATCTGTTCGCCGGGGGCTTTGACAACCACCAGCGTCTTGTCGGACTTGACGTTGGAGGTCAGGCTTCCGGCGCCCATGTGTGCCCGGTAGCCCAAGATGCTGTCGCCTACATAGTTATAGTGGGGCACCTGGACCTTGTCGAACAAAATGACATTTTTTAGTTCCACGGAGTTGCCCACCACGCAGTCTGCGCCCACCAGGGCACTTCCCCTGATAAAGGCACAGTGCCGGACCTCGGTGCCCGGCCCGATGATGCAGGGGGCCCCTAAGTAAGCCGTGGGTGCCACGGTGGCAGTATTGTGAACCCAAACCTGGGGAGATACCTCTTGATAATCGCTGCCCAGACCCTTCCCCAGATCCAGAATCAGCTGCTTGATGCCCCCAAGGGCCTGCCAGGGATAGGGAAAATCGGCCAGATAGCGCCCCGCGGCGCTGTGGCTCAGGTCGAACAGTTCGTTGGTCGTCAGCATACACGTTCTCCTTCCTGTGCGAATCACAGGGCCTACTATACACCAGGGACGGATATTTTGTCAATAGAATTTGGTAAAAATAATATCTAAAAATGCAAAATCTGGTTTACAAAGAAAATGTCCACCGCAGTCAGAATGCCGCGGTGGACATGACACAACTCAGAAAAAACGTTCACTTTTGGGAGCTATTTCGGCATATTCAGCTGCATCTGATCCAGAATCAGCCGGTCTGCCAGGTGGGAGATGAAGGTGGCGTTGCTGGGGCGGGGGACGGAGCCGGTTTCGTCACAGGGGAAGACCTGGAGCCAGATGTTGTCGTTCCGCCTGTCCCAGGCCTGCTGGATGGCGTTGCGGATGGAGCGCTCCACCTGGGATGGGGTGCATACGAACTGTCTGGCAACGCTGGGATAGAGCTCTTTGGTGATGGACTGCATGGGATTGGCCAGCATCAGCAGAATGGCCTCCCGAAGATAGTTGTAGCCCCGGAGCTTTGTGTTGATGCCGAGGGACACCAGCAGGTTGGAAATATGGGTTCTGGAGTCCGGCGCGCTGAGCTTGGGCCGGGGCTTCTGGCTGCTCAAATCCCGGACACGGTTGACAATGGCGCGGATATCGCAGGGCTTGATCATCAGATATTCCACACCCAGCTTGGTGGTGGCGCTGATCACGTAATCGTTGACCAGCCTGGTGGTTGCGAGAACAGTAGGCCGGATACCGGAGTCGGAAAGGGTCTGCAGAAGGGTCAGCCCGTCCAATTCCGGCAGCATCAGGTCCATGATCAGAAGATCCGGCGTTTCCCTGCGCAGAAGCTCCAGTGCTTCCTTTCCGGTCCGGCAGCACTGGATGCGATAATGTCCCTGAAGCGCTTTGATCAGAGAATTACGAAATTCTTCAGAACTGTCTGCAATGAGTAATGTCATGGTCTCCAAAAAGAGACGCCTCCTTGTTGCAGTTTGTTCATAAAGAATAGCATAGGGTTGATTTGTTTTCAATCTGAAGAATTCGTTAATCTATCGACAGGAATCGACAATATTTGACAAATTCGACAGAAAAAGTTCGGTGCGCGGAAGATATGCGCACTGAACAGTGATATTAAACGCATAGCGGTTACGGGTTCTCATTTTGAAAATGGTTGAAATAATCGAACCACTCCTGAAAGCTTCCCTCTTCCGGCATCCCGATGTCCTCCTGCCCGGCGGCATCCTCCCGGGGCTTTTCCGCCAGGGTGATGGAAAAGGTCAGTTCCTTGCCGCCGCGGTAGACGGTTATGGTGGTTTTGTCCCCCGGGGCAAAGCCCCGCAGGGCCCGTGCCAGGGCGTTGAAGGAGTCAATTTTTGTGTCGCCCAGACGGATAATAATGTCCTTGGCCTGGAGCCCTGCCTGGGCGGCGGGGGAGTCCGGGGTGACGGAGTCCACATAGGTGCCGCTGGGGAGCCCATAGGTCTCCACGGCCTCCTGGCTTACATCCTTGCCCATGATGCCCAGGTACGCCGAGCGGATATAGCCCTGGGTCTGCAGGTCATCCAGACTCTTTTTCAAATCGTCAATGGGAATGGCGAAGCCGATGCCCTCAATGGACGCGCCGGAAGAGGAGGTGCCGGAATATTTGGCGGTGATGATGCCCACAACCTCTCCCTTCATATTGAAGAGGGGGCCGCCGGAGTTGCCGGAATTGATGGCGGCGTCGGTTTGCAGCATATTGGTCACGTTGTTGTCCGTGGTGACCTCCCGGTTGATGCCGCTGATATAGCCCACGGTCTGGGTGGCGTTCAGGGTGCCCAGGGGGTTGCCGATGGCCACCACCATGTCCCCGATGATCAGATCGCTGCTGCTGCCCAGGGTCACGGCGGGCAGGTCCTCCGCCTCGATTTTCAGCAGGGCCATGTCCGCTGTGCTGTCGTGGCCCACAACGGCGGCCTCGTAGCTGTCGTCAGACTGGGTTGTAACGGTAACGGACTGGACATTCTCCACCACATGGTAATTGGTGACAATATACCCGTCCTCGGACAGAATGAAGCCGGAGCCGGAGAGGGTGGAGCGGACGGTCTGCCCGCCCACGGTCATATCCGCCTGACAGGAGATGGCAACCACGCTGCTGACATTCCGGGCATACACCTGCCCCGGTGTCAGCCCCTCTGTCTGGGCGCCGGTGCCGGAATGGGAGATCCCATCAGAACGGTTCAGGGCGTTTACCTGGGATTGGAGCTTCTCCACCTGGGCGGAGAGGGCGGCCAGGGAATCGGCGGCTTCCCGGCGGGCCCGGCTGGCGGAAAGCTGATAGGTGACGGCGCAAGCCCCGAAGAGCACGGCGGCAGCGATCACCGCCGCGCCTCCCCGCCGGAGCGCGGGCCGGACGGCACGGGGCTTTTTTGGCTTTCGCGTTTTTTGGGGAGGGAGCGGCGCCTCGTCAAAGGCGGAGACAAAGGGCGAATTTTCGTAGGGACTGGCCTTCCGCCGGGGCGCCGCCTCCGCCTGGGGCTGCCGGGCAGGCTGCGCCGCTTCGGAAACAGGTTTCTGTGCTTCCTGATTTTCTGGCTGCGCCTGGTTTCCCTGCGTCTCCTGATTTCCTTGATTCTCCTGCGCTTCCTGGGGCTGCTGGGGCTGTTCCGGCGTTGCCGGGGATGTATCGTCGTCAAAGCTGCACATGGCGGTTCCTCCTGATGCTCTATGTCTATCTATGTACATGTATCATACCGAAAATCCCTCGGTTCGTCAAGAAAAACGCCGGATAATTCCAAAAATCGTCCCGAAGGGACACCATAACCGCCCGATGCCCCATCGGATTTCACCTGCCGGACGGCAGATTTCACCCAGCCGCAGGCTGGATTTCTCCGGGGCTGCCGCGCAGGCGGCAGCCCCTAGGTGTTTATTTTCTGTGGAAAGACTTGCAGTCCGTGCACTCGTCCATGGTGGGGTTGGCCTCGTGGGTGCCCACCAGGATGGAGTTCAGGGAGCAGTAGTTCTCGGTCTCGCAGTGGTTGGCGCACTGCTGGACGGTGCATTCAATACTCTTGTTGGCGTGACAGCTCATAGATAGATCCTCCTGCGTGTTTATTTTGGAACGCGTGGCGTTCAAGGGTAGTTTGACCCAAAATGCCGCCGGGATACTGGGAAATATAGGAAAAGACTTATTCATTCAAAAAAGGAAACAGGTATTTTTGTATCGATTTTCATTGACAATTCCGATCCGTGTATGTATAATGTATGCGGAATTTGTTGGGGAGACGCAGAGCTGGCTCTGCACAGCATTTTCCGGAAGATCAAAAGAAGGCGGAGAACCGCCTTTTGAAAGAAAGGAAATTTGCCATGATTTACAGTGCAGAAGTACAGAATATGTGCTCCGTGGCTAAGGGCGCCTACCATGGCCCCGCGCCCATTCCCGAAGAGGGTAAGTGGGTTCAGGCCAAGGAGATCAAGGACATCAGCGGCTTTACCCACGGTATCGGCTGGTGCGCACCCCAGCAGGGCGCCTGCAAGCTGACCCTGAACATCAAGGAGGGCGTCATTGAGGAGGCTCTGGTGGAGACCATCGGCTGCTCCGGCATGACCCATTCCGCCGCTATGGCTGCCGAAATTCTCATCGGCAAGACCATCCTGGAGGCTCTGAACACCGACCTGGTGTGCGATGCCATCAATACCGCTATGCGGGAGCTGTTCCTGCAGATCGTCTATGGCCGTAGCCAGTCCGCGTTCTCCGAGGGCGGCCTGGTGGTTGGCGCTTCTCTGGAAGACCTGGGCAAGGGCCTGCGCAGCCAGGTTGGCACCATGTTCGCCACCAAGTCCAAGGGCCCCCGTTACCTGGAGATGGCCGAGGGCTATGTCACCCGCGTTGCTCTGGACGAGGAGAACCTGATCATCGGCTATGAGTTTGTAAACCTTGGCAAGATGATGGACTTCATGAAGAAGGGCGACGACGCCAACACCGCCTACGCCAAGGCGAAGGGTCACTATGGCCGCTTTGACAACGCGCCCAAGTACATCGACCCCCGTCAGGAATAAGAGGAGGACGAAACAATGGCTTTGTTTGAAAGTTACGAAAGAAGAATCGACAAGATCAATGGCGTCCTCGCTCAGTACGGCATCTCCTCTGTGGAAGAGTGCCGCGAGATCTGCCAGGCAAAGGGCTTCGACCCCTACGAGATCGTCAAGGGCATTCAGCCCATCTGCTTTGAGAACGCCTGCTGGGCTTACACCGTGGGCGCTGCCATCGCGCTGAAGAAGAACGTGAAGAACGCCGCCGAGGCCGCCGAGGCCATCGGCATCGGCCTGCAGGCCTTCTGCATCGATGGCTCCGTGGCCGAGGATCGGAAGGTTGGCCTGGGCCATGGCAACCTGGGCGCTATGCTGCTGCGGGATGAGACCAAGTGCTTCGCCTTCCTGGCCGGCCACGAGTCCTTCGCCGCCGCTGAGGGTGCCATCGGTATCGCCCGTTCCGCCAACAAGGCCCGGAAGGAGCCCCTGCGGGTTATCCTGAACGGCCTGGGCAAGGACGCTGCCCAGATCATTTCCCGGATCAACGGCTTTACCTATGTGCAGACCCAGTTTGACTACTACACCGGCGAACTGAAGATCGTCAAGGAGTACAAGTATTCCGATGGCGAGCGGGCCGCTGTCCGCTGCTTCGGTGCGGACGATGTCCGTGAGGGCGTTGCCATCATGCACCACGAGGGCGTGGATGTTTCCATCACCGGCAACTCCACCAACCCCACCCGGTTCCAGCACCCCGTGGCCGGCACCTACAAGAAGGAGTGCATCGAGCAGGGCAAGAAGTATTTCTCTGTGGCCTCCGGCGGCGGCACGGGCCGTACCCTGCATCCTGACAACATGGCCGCCGGCCCCGCTTCCTATGGCATGACCGACACCATGGGCCGTATGCACTCTGATGCCCAGTTCGCCGGCTCCTCCTCCGTGCCCGCCCACGTAGAAATGATGGGCTTCCTGGGCATGGGCAACAACCCCATGGTCGGCGCTACCGTTTCCGTGGCTGTGGCCGTTGAGGAAGCACTGAAGAAGTAAGGTTAAACCCCCGCTTTTGAACCCGAAAAGTTCAAACCCCACTTTTCACAAAAATAAGACAAGGAAGCACGTCCTGCCGGAGAAATCCGGTGAGATGTGCTTCCTTTTTTTCGGCATCCCCGGTCATCCCCAGGTGTCAAAAACCGGAAAAGAATGATGCCTAAGATGTGTGAAAACTGCACGACAATTGTCGGAAATTGGAAAAAAAGATTGCAAAATGCATTGCTCCATGGTAAAATATCCATAATCATGCCATAGTGCGGACAAATGCCGTAATATGGCGAAAGTATGATTTTTTGATGCGCAACTTTGCGCTTTTTGTAGAAAGGGGACCTGTTCTTGGCTTATATGCGTCTGGGTGACCTGCTGATTTCGGCGGGGGTCATCAGTCCCGACCAGCTGCGTGACGCGCTGGCTATTCAGAAGCAGACGAAGGAGCGCCTGGGCGACGTTCTGATCAGCAGCGGCATCATTACTGAGCAGCAGCTTATTGAGGCGCTGCAGATGCAGCTGGGCGTGGATTTTGTGGATTTGACCGCGGTTTCCATCCCCCTGGAGCTGGCGAAGTTCGTGCCCCGCTCCATTGCGAAAAAATACTGCGTGGTGCCCGTGAAGCTCGTAAAAGACGAGCTGTATGTGGCCATGTCGGACCCCCTGAACTTTGTGGCCCAGGAGGAGATCAAGGCCGCCTCCCACAAGCAGGTGGTGCCCATGATCGCCACCCGCCGGGCCACGGAGCAGGCCATTGCCACCCTGTATGGCAACGAGGGCACCGCCCGGGCCATTGAGGAAATGAAGCGGGAGGCGGGCACGACCCAGGCAGACATTGTGCCTGTCCAGATGAGCCGCAGCGTGGACAATGCCGCGGCAGAGGCCCCCACCATCCGCTTCGTGAACTCCGTCATCGAGCGGGCCATTACCGAGCGGGCCAGCGACATCCACCTGGAGCCCCAGGAGGAGGAAATGGTGGTGCGTATGCGCATCGATGGCGTACTGCGCCGGGTGTTTACCGTGCCCTCCAATTTGCAGGCCACGGTGGTTTCCCGCCTGAAAATCATGGGCGGCATGAACATTTCCGAGAAGAAGATTCCCCAGGACGGCCGGGCCATGGTCACCGCCAAGGACAAGGAGATCGACCTGCGTATCTCCTCCATCCCCACCATTTACGGCGAAAAGGTGGTGCTCCGTCTGCTGGACAAGTCCGCCGGACGCATCTCCCGGAAGACCATCGGTCTGGAAGGGGAGGACGAGCGCCGCTACGATGCCCTGCTGAAAAACAGCTCCGGCGTCATCCTGATTGTGGGCCCCACCGGTTCCGGTAAGTCCACCACCATGTGCGCCATGATCCAGGAGCTGTGCCGGGAGGAGACCAATATCATGACCCTGGAGGACCCGGTGGAATACAACATTCCCGGGGCCAACCAGTGCCAGATCAACGAGAAGACCGGCATGACCTTCGCCGCGGGCCTGCGCTCCATTCTGCGCCAGGACCCGGACGTGATCTCCGTGGGCGAAATCCGTGACGGCGAGACCGCTTCCATCGCGGTCCGGGCCGCCATTACCGGCCACCTGGTGCTCTCCACCCTGCACACCAACGATGCGGTGTCCACCATCAGCCGACTGGTGGATATCGGCGTGGAGCCCTATATGATCGCCAGCGCCCTGCGGGGCGTGGTGTCCCAGCGTCTGGTGCGGAAAATCTGCCCCCACTGCCGCAAGCCCTATACCCCCACCGCCGATGAGAAGGTGATGCTGGGCCTGGACGAAAACGCGGATGTGGAATTTTACAAGGGCGAGGGCTGCCAGGAGTGCAACCACACCGGCTACCGGGGCCGCCGCGCCGTGTTTGAGATTCTCACCGTGGACCGGGCCCTCCGCCGCCAGATGACGGACGACGCGGACACCGACAAGCTGAAGGCTGTGGCCCTGGAAAATGGCTTTGTCACCATGAAGGACAACTGCCGCACCCTGGTCCTCCGGGGCGAAACCACCGTCACCGAGGCCGCTAAGGCCATCAATTCCACCGCGGACTAAGAGGTTCATTACATGACAGATTTAGATACCCTGATCGCCCAGGCCCTGGAGGCCCGGGCATCGGATGTGCATATTGTGGCCGGGCTGCCGGTGCGGTGCCGGGTGGACGGGGCCGTGCGGAACCTGACGGAGGAAATCCTCACCCCACAGGACTGCGAAACCTACGGCCAGATTCTGGCCGGGGGCCAGTTTCCGGATATTGAGACCATGGGCGAACTGGATCTGGCCCACAGCTTTCCCTGCGGGGTCCGTACCAGAATCAATCTGTTCCGGCAGCAGGGGAGCCTGTCCGCCGCCATCCGTCTTCTGGCGGAGCGCATCCCGGACTTAGAGGAGCTGAACCTGCCGCCTGTGGTTGCCACCTTCCCGGACTACCGGTCTGGTATCGTGCTGGTCACCGGCGAGACGGGCTCCGGCAAGTCCACCACTCTGGCCGCCGTGCTGAATCAGATCAACCATACCCGGCCTGCCCACATCATCACGCTGGAAGACCCCATTGAGTATGTGTACACCCCGGACAAATGCATCATCAACCAGCGCCAGGTGGGCACCGACACCGCCTCCTATGCCGACGGTCTCCGCTCCATCCTGCGGGAGGACCCGGACGTGATCCTCATTGGCGAGATGCGGGACCTGAACACCATCGAGACGGCTCTGACCGCCGCCGAAACCGGCCACCTGGTGTTTGCTACCCTGCATACCAATTCCGCCGCGGACTCCATTGACCGTATGGTGAATGTGTTCCCGGAGGGCCAGCAGCGGCAGATTCGCTTGCAGCTGTCTACTACCCTGCGGGCCGTCCTCTCCCAGCAGCTTCTGCCCCGGAAGAGCGGACGGGGCCGGGCCGCCGCCTGCGAGATCATGGTGGTCAATCCTGCCATCAAGAACCTGATCCGGGAGGGAAAGACCCCCCAGATGGACAGCTTTATCGCCATGAACGGCCAGAATGGCTCCATCCTCATGGATGCCGCCCTGCAAAAGATGGTCCGGGAGGGCACGGTGGATCAGGCCACCGCCCAGCGCTACGCCCGGGACCCGGAGGCATTCCAGTCTATGCGGAGATTCTAAGAGGTGAACCGATTTGACTACCTTTAAATATAGAGGCCTCTCCCCGGACGGGCAGAAGGTTTCCGGCGTGGTCAAGGCCTATAACGAGTACGAGGCCGTGTCCCAGCTGCGCAATACCTGCTCTGTCATCACCTCCATTTCGGAAGTGAAGGAGAAGAAAAACTTCCTGACCCGTGACCTGGGCACCCCCAAGATCAAGGAGAAGGACTTGGCCATGATGTGCTCCCAGTTCTCCATCATCCTGACCTCCGGTATGCCCATTGTCCGGTGCGTGGAAATGGTGGCGGACCAGGCGGCCAACAAGAACCTCCAGGCCATGCTCCATAAGGTCGCCGAGGACGTGGCGGGGGGCTACTCTCTGGCCCAGAGCTTTGAAAACAACTGCCCCGGTCTGCCGGTGACCTTTATCGAGACCATTCGGGCCGGTGAGGAGTCCGGCACATTGGAAATGTGCTTCGGCAGGCTTTATACTTATTTTGATAAGAGCGCCAAGGTCAAGGGCAAGGTTGCCAGCGCCCTGACCTATCCCGCCATGGTCATTGTGGTGGCCATCATCGTCTTTATTATCGTCATGGTGAAGGCTGTCCCCGCCTTTGTGGATACCTTCCGGGAGCTGGGCACGGAGCTGCCCGGCATCACCAAGGCCATGATTGCCATTTCCGATTTTATGACCCAGAAATGGTGGGTGCTGGCCCTGATTGCCCTGGGCCTGGTGGCCCTGAATGTGGCCGTCAAGCGGGACCCCAAGGGCCGCGCCATGCTGGATCGGAACAAGCTGACCCATTCCCCCTTTAAAAAGCTCCATTCCATGAATGCCGCCGCCCAGTTCGCTTCGACTATGGCAACTATGGTGGCCGCGGGCCTGCCCATCGTCAAGGCCCTGGAGGTCACCGCCAACGTGGTCACAAACGGCCAGGTGGCGGAGGCCATCCGCTCCTCCCGCCAGAGCGTGGAGCAGGGCAAGGGCCTGGCCGAGAGCATGGCCCAGAGCCCCTATTTCCCCAAGCTCCTGACGGAGATGACCGGGGTGGGCGAACAGTCCGGCAACATGGAGCAGACCCTCAGCGTGGTGGCCGACTACTTCAATAACGAGGTCTCCCTGGCCACCGAGCGGCTTCTGTCCATTATGGAGCCCTGCATCACCATCGGCCTGGCGGTTATGACCGTCTTCCTCTTGCTGGGCGTGTATCTGCCCATGTTCAGTATGTACGGCAGCATTGGATAACGCCCTTCGGAGAGTACATTCCTCAGAAATGCAAGTCAAGAGGCGAGGGCCTGTAGGGGCGGCTATTAGCCGCCCGGAAACAACCGGGCCTGAGCGTTTCGTTTTTGCCGCTCACTTTCGATACCCTCCGGGCGGCTGATAGCCGCCCCTACGAGGCTCAAAAGTTTTAAAATTCCCGGAATATCCATGAAATCATCCGTATTTTAACGTTTCATTCGCCTGAAGAACAAAAGGAAGGCTCGGATGCTTATGAGAAGGAATACCAAAGGCGTGAATACAACGCCGATGTCCATTGGCGGCGTATCCGTAGGAATCTGGGACCAGGGGAACGGTATTTACTACCGGTTCGTCCAGGGCGAGAATGGGGTCACGATTAAAATTACCGTGGCTGCCGCTATGTAACCCAGTTTCCAATTATTTTGGTGCCCACTGCCGGGGGACACAACCCACCCGCGGCAGTTGACATATAGAAAGATTCTTCGCAAGAAGAAAGGAGATTTGATTTATCATGAAGAAGTTCAAGAACAATAAGGGCTTTACCCTGATGGAAATGCTGATCGTTGTGGCCATCATCGCCATCCTGGTCGCTATCGCCATCCCCTCTATGACCACTCAGCTGGAGAAGGCTCGTGAGGCTGCTGATATTGCGAATATTCGTTCTACTTACTCTGAGGCTATGGTTAAGTACCTGGAAGGTGACAGCCTGGAGACCGATGGCAGCGCCGTTGCAACCAGCACTGCCAAGATGACCCAGACTGCTACGGGCTGGAAGTATGTTGAATGGCCTGCCTACCTGGGGAATGTGTGGAGTCCTGCGAAGGGTGACACTGTTAAGGTTACTGTTAAGGCCGATGCAGATGGAAAAATGACCGTTGAAGTAGGTAAGGGCAACTAAACAAATGCCTTAACCATCAGCCCCGCCAGCATGCACCGGGGCTGATGGTTCCGCGAAAACACAACCCAGTCCCTGGGCAGGCGCTGTTTGGGTTGGCAGCGCCTGTCCAGGGAGAACGCGGGAAAATTCATGCAGAAAGGATGCCCCATATGCTCTATGCCACTCCCTTGATCACCGTTTACGCCGTCACCCTGGCGGCGCTGCTGGGCGCCTGCATGGGCTCCTTCCTGAACTGCTTCGCCTGGCGCGTTGTCCATGGCGAGTCCGTCCTCCGGGGCCGGTCCCACTGCGATGCCTGCGGCCATGTGCTTTCGCCAAAGGACCTGGTGCCCGTGGTGAGCTTCCTTCTCTCCCACGGCAAATGCCGCTACTGCGGGGCCAAGCTCTCCAAGCGCCACCTTTTCGCGGAAATTTCCACGGCGGTTTGCTATGTCGCCATCCTCTTAAAGTATGATATTTCGCTCCAAACCCTCGAATATTTGCTGCTGGCAAGTTGTCTTCTTGCCTGCGCCTTCGCGGATTTGGAGGGGTATATGATCCCGGACCGCTGCATCCTTTTTGGGATTGCCCTGCGTCCGGTATTCCTGCTTTTGACCCATGCCCCGGCATCTGCCTGGATCGACAGCCTCCTGGGCGGCTTTGCCGTAGCGGGCGGCCTGCTGCTGCTGGTGCTCCTCTATGAGAAGCTCCGCAAGGTAGAAGCCATGGGCGGCGGCGATATCAAGCTCCTGTTCGTCACAGGGCTGTTCCTGGGCTGGAAGTTCAATCTTCTCTGCCTCTTCGCCGCCTGCATCCTGGGTATCCTCTTCGGCATCTTTGCCGCCAAGAAGAAGGACACCCCCCTCTTCCCCTGGGGCCCTGCCATCACCGCCGCGGCAATTTTGACGCTGCTTTTCGGCCAGCCTTTGCTGGACGCATATATGGGGTTGTTCCTTTAAAAAAGCTTCCCCGGAGGGGAAGCTAAGGGATTTTCTACTGGAGGTTTTTTTATGCCCAATACCATCACTGCTTTTGACATCGGCGAGAGCCAGGTGAAGATTGTCTCGCTCTCCGGTGGGAGTTTGAAAAAATGTCAGGCGCTGGAGCTGCCGGACAATGTTGTGTCCAATGGCACAGTCCTTTCCATGGATGCCCTGGCGGACTTCCTGAAGGAGGCCAGCCCCAAGGGCGCGCTTGCCAGGAAGGACGCGGCGGTGATCCTGCCGGATCGGCTGGTGTTCGCCCGCAACGTCACCGTGCCCCCCATGACCGATGCCCAGCTGGAATACAATCTGCCCTTTGAGTTCAAGGACTACCTGAACCAGGAGAAGAGCCGGTATTATTTCGACTACGCCGTGCAGGCCATCCCCAAGAACGAGGCAGGGGAGCCGGAGGAGATGCAGCTCTTCGCCTGCGCCACCCTGAAATCCACCATTGAGGATTACCGGGCCATGTTCCACCGGGCGGGCTTCAAGCTGAAAACGGCCCTGCCGGAGGAATGCGCCTTCGGCAATCTTGCCAAATATCACGCCCAAAAGAACCCCGGCAGGGTAGAGGACCTGTGTATTGTGGATATCGGCCACAAGGGCATCCGGCTCTATATCTTCCGGGACGGCCACTTCCGCACCCGCCGGGCGGTGGATCTGGGCCTCTGGGATCTGGAGCAGCAGATTGCCGCCGAGCGGGGCGTAGACCCTCACATGGCCCACACCCATCTGCTGTCGGACTACCAGGATGCCCTGACCCAGGACAGCTCTCTGGAGCTCTACAACCGCATGGCCGTAGAAATCATGAAGGCAGTGAACTTCTATAACTACAACAACCGGGAGCAGACCCTGCGCAGCGTGTATCTCTGCGGCGGCGGCGCGGCGGTGGAGCCCTTGAAGGAAACCGTGACGCGGGTCACGGGACTGAAGCTCTCCAACATCGCGGAGCTGCTCCCCGGCGGGGAAACCATGGAAACCCCTTGGCTCTTTGCCCGGGCCGTGGGCTGCGGACTGTAACAGGAGGGGCAGGCAATGAATACCACGTTAGAAAATAAGAAAACCCCCAAGGCAATCAAGCTGCCCACCAAGACCACCATCAACCTGGCGAAAAAGGAGTCCCGGAAAAAGGATACCGTGACCCTGATCGCGGGCGTGGCCCTGATCGCCCTGCTCTCCGGCTCTGTCGCCAAGTTCGCGGTCATCGACCAGCTGGCCCGGCAGCAGGCGGCGGAGAACGCCTACAACCAGGTACACACCCAGTACGAGGCCATGCTTCGGGCCGTGGAGGACTACCCTAAGGTAGAGGAAAAATACCGCACCTACTCCCGCAGCTGGATGACCGCCGGAGACCAGAACGGTCTGGCGGAGGTGGACCGGCTGGATGTGCTTGATCTGGTGGAGAAGCGGCTGATGCCCTATGGCCAGATCAACAGTATCTCCCTGCGCGCCAGCGTTATGGTGGTGTCCATGTCCGGAATGAATCTGCGGGACATCTCCTCTATGGTGGAGCGTCTGCGGGAAGACCCCATTGTGGAGTCCGCCGGGCTGAACCTGGCCTCTACAGAGCAGGATACCACCGATGCCCTGATGGATTTCACCCTAACCGTATCCTTGCGGCAGGCAGAGGAGGCAGCAGAATGAACAGAGCGTTTACAACCCGGGAAAAGGTACTGCTTGTGATTCTCGCGGTGCTGATTATCGGCATCGGCTATTTCAAGCTCATCCTGGAGCCCATCAACAATAATATTGAGAATTTCCAGCAGCTGACCGCCCAGGAGCAGGACGAAATCCTGGTAAATACCACCCTGGTGCAGAAGAAAAAGCAGATGGAGGCGGAGCTGGAGGCCCTTTTTGAAGCAGGCGACCCCACCCCCATCCCGGTCTACGACAATTCCGTGGTGCTGATGAAGGAGCTGCACCAGATTCTGGACAAGTCCTCGGATTACACCCTGAACTTTACCGGCACCAGCCCCATGGATGTGGAGTACCTGATTCGCCGCCCGGTGAATCTGACCTTCCGCACCAAGACCTACGCCCAGGCCAGAGCCATTCTCAATCAGCTCCACGACAGCGAGAATGTGAACTGCATTTCGGATCTGACCATCCAGACAAACACCGGCTTGAGAACCAATGAGATCATCTTCTGGGATCAGGTGGACGAGGACGATGAGGATTTGCCCATCTCCGTCTCCCTGGTCATCACCTACTACGAGCGGGTGGCGCAGAACTAATTCACCCCTTGGAGGAAACGATCATGAAGCAGGTAAAAAAATGCTTGCCAATTGAAAAAAGAAAGCAGGGCTTCACCCTGGTGGAGGTCCTGATTGTTGTGGCGATCCTGGCCATTCTGTTCAGTGTGGTCGTGGGGAACCTGGTATCCATGCAGCGCAAGCTGCGCCAGCAGGAGCTGGACGCCAAGGCGGAGATCATCTACGCCGCGGCCCAGAACCGCATGGCGGAGCTCCGGGCCGCGGGCTACGCTGACAACATGAAGCCGGATGACCCCGCCCGAAAGATTGCTACCCTTTCCGACCTCCCGGCAGACGTGGAGTTACAGGAGAACGACGACCGCGTCTTCTACTGGGTGAGCTCTGTGGATAAGACGGAGGAGGGGGCTTTCGCGGGACTCCTGCTGCCCGATACCGCTGTGAGCGCGGAGCTCTGGGGCAAAAACTGGATCATCGAGTACGATGGCAAGACCGGCCAGATCTACGCCGTGTTCTACAGCGCCCAGGAGCTGCCCACGGATGAGGTGTCCCGGAACGGTCTGCGGACCTATGCAAACCGCCTGCGCGGCGGCGCGAAGGCCGGCTACTACGGCGGCGATCTGACCAACCGGGAGAATACCAATGTGCTGATGCCCACTGTGAGCATTGAGAACAAGGAGAAGCTCACCGCGACCTTCTACTGCATCAGCACCCCTGTTACAGAGAGCGGAATAACCTACTATCCGCAGCTGAAATTCTATGTGTCCTTCAAGGACCTGGGAACCAATGCTGTCACGCCGGAAAGACAGATTCTGAACGTGACCAAAGTGGGCGACAACCTCTATAAGACGCAGATGGTTCTGGACAGCCTGGAGGCGGAGGACGGGGGCCGTCTGCAATTTTACAAGCAGTACCCAGAGCTGACACCGGGCAACAATTTCCAGATCTTGTTCCGTGCGGAGGCAAGCAGTGATTATGTGGACGATAGCAAAATTGCCCATGATGAAAGCAACGGCCTCTTTGCCTACAAGGAGCAGGAGAAAGACAAAGATGGGAATTTTATATTGAAGATGCAGGACACGGCCCGCATCGAGTACCGGCGGCACCTGCAAAATCTGGATTCCGCTACCTCCCATGTGTACGCGAACATCACCAAGGCCCTGCTGATCAATGACCTGAATTACCGCAAGGCAGAGGGGGAGACGGCGGACTGCTTCTATCCCTTCAAATCCATTACCAATGTCAATCTCCAGCAGGTTGACGGCAAGGATGAGACTTCAGATCGGATCTATTCCATTCACAATCTGTATGTGGCCCAGTCCGGCAACGCGGGGCTCTTCGCCACCTTCTCCGGCACGGAGATTCGCAATCTGATCCTGTCCAATACCCGTGTAGCCCCCTCCGCCAGCTATGCCGGCGCGGTGGCGGGCATGGTCACCGGCCAGACCACGCTGCGCAATGTGCGCGTTGACCTGACCAACCTGGGCGCGAGGACCTACGCAAGCCCGGCCGGCGTGCCCAGCTACATTCAGGGCGGCTATGCCGGCGGCCTGGTGGGCGCGGTTGCCCATGGCGCTTCCCTGATGGTGGAGGGCTGCGCTGCCGCCACCAATGTGACCTCCTCCGGCAGCGGCGCCTCCAACGGCGCCGGCGGCGCGGTGGGCATTGTCTGGGGCAAGCTCCAGTTCCAGAAATCCTATACGGACTGCTATCTCCGCGCGGTGGGCTCCAGAGGCCAGACCGGCGGCGTGGCCGCGGCGGCAGCCGTGGGCACCGTTATCGCGGAGGACTTCTATACGGCGGGCTATCAGACTGCCGCAACGGCGGCGGGCGTTATCCCCGGCACCCTGGCCAATACCACGCTGACCAGGGGCTACAGTGTTACCAGCTATACCGCGCCGGATGACGGCGTGATTTTCGCCACCGTGACCTCCGACAGCGCAGCCTCTGTGCGCCAGGTCTATTCCACCGCCCCGGTGTCTTCCGACAGCGGCGCGCAGGTGGTCTGGTGCCACGTGGCCCCGGACGGGGGCAGCAGCCCCGATCTGGTGACGGGAGACAGCCTGTCCTCCACCGGTTTTCTGGCGAATCTCGGCAGCAGCTTCCAGATCGTCACCGGCAGCACAACCCCCTACAATCTGCTGGACCAGGGCCTGAACAGCTACCCCTATCCCAGAATCGCGGGCCTCAGCCACTACGGCGACTGGGAGGATACCCCGTCCCAGTTTACCTGGGTGTACTTTGAGAAGTACGCGGACGGGAAATACGGTGTTTATGGCTCCGGCCTGAAGCTGGACAACAGCAAGGAAATCCTGGGCGACGGCTATGGCATCCTGATGACAGAGCGCCCCGGCAAAAACTGGCAGTACCAGGTTATTTATCAGACGGCCAGCGGGCAGACTTCGAGAACCTTTACCGACTGGGATTTCACGTCTAGGCTGGTTACAATCACTTCGGGAGGCCGAACCTATTATCTGCTCCCGGTTACCAGTACATCTGACCCGGCATTCGGAAAGCTCATTGCGGATAATATTGTGCGGGAGGATGGAAGCTTTTACTATAAGGTAGGAATTCGATGCAGACCGGCATCCTATAGCGGCCCGGAACCCGAGATTGTTCCCTTCTGGTTCAATCCCTACTTCGCCAAGACCGTAATCGCCGGAAACGATCGGCCCGGGACTCCCTCTACGGTGTATCTGCGCACCCCCCGGCATCTGAAGGCCCTCAGCGGCTTCTATGCCCCCTACGATACGACCGAAAACGCCGGGACGAGGGATTTCCCCGGCCTGTTCGACAACACGGCGGACAGAACCTATACCTTCCTCCAGGAGCGGACCATCAACTGGGCGGGCAGCTATGACTGGGATGGCTATGCCGATATTTCCGCCCCCAGCGCCATGGCCCCCATCGGCGCTGACGCTGCCCCCTTCCGGGCGGTGTATGACGGCCAGGGGCTGGAGATCACCAATACCCCCATCGAGTCCGTCACCCTCAACGTGGGCCTCTTCGGCTGCGTGGGCTCCGCGGGGCAGGTTCGCAATGTGGTTCTGACGGGCTGCGGCACCACCGGTGTCAGCTCCGCCATCCGCTACAAAAATGCCACAACCACTGCCAGCGGCACGGTGCTGAACCTGAGCTCTGACCGGCTGTACCAGGGCACCCTGGCGGCAAAGAACCGGGGCACCATCGTCAACTGTGCCGTGGCGGGCTACCGGACCCAGACCGCCGCCTTCAGCCACAGCGCCGCTTATATCGGCGGCCTGGTGGGTCTCAACAGCGGCACCATTGAGGATTCCACCGCCGATACCCCCACCATCAGTCTCCGCTTCACCAACGCCTCCGGCACGGTGGGCGGTCTGGTGGCGGTGAACCAGTCCTCCGGCGTGATCCGGAGCTGCTATGCCTCCGGCCACATCGAGGTGACGGCGAGCAAGGAGAGCACCGTAACCATTGCGGGCTTTGCCGGAGAGAACAGCGGCAGCCTGCGCCAGAGCTATGCCGGCTGCGCCCTGGAGGCCGCCGGTACCGTGGGCCTGTACGGCTTCGCCCCCAGGGGCACCGGCGGCTGCACGGAGTGCTACTACCTGGACAACGGTACTTACAGCTACAGCGGCGTGCTCTACAGCTTCACTTACTCCAACAACGATTACAAAGACAGCGCGGTGGGAGAGGCGGTCAACAGTGAGCGCCTGATGGAGCTGGATTCCCTGGGCCAGACCGTGGACGCGGCCCATACCCTCCACAGCCACAGAACCACCAATGTGGACTCCAATCCCAAGGCCTATGAGTACCCCGCCGTGGTCACCCAGGCCGACGGCAGCCCGGTGCACTACGGCAACTGGGCCACCCGAAAGCGGGACTTCGGCATTCTCGGCGTGTTCTATTGGGAGTACGAGGAGGGCGGCCCCAACGCGGGCTACCACCTGTCCTACCTGGGTACCAGTCGGGGCGAGCCCATCCAGAACTCCACCCTGTGCCGCCGCCATGACGACGGCGGTGTGATCACAAGCTATGGCTACGGCTATTTCTTCCAGTCGGGTACAAAAAATGGCAGCATCGAAGATGTGGAGCTGGATATGCTGCATTGTACTCCTGGAGAAAAGAATACGGCCGTGGCGGATGCCCTCCAGGCTCTGCATTCTCAGTATCAGTTTGTGGCCTATACGACTGGAACAGGAGACAATCGGCTGCACTTGGAGGGCAGCAAGCAGAACGCGACCTGGTTACTGACTTATGGAGGAAATACCTATACCTATTCCGTGTCCCCCTTCTTCGCCAATGCCATGAGCTTGGACGGCTACCAGTTGGACAACGAAACAAACCAGACATCCACGGGAAACAGCAAGCCCGGAACGGCTGGAAATCCCTATGAAATCCGTTCGGTGCAGCAGCTGCAATTCATCAATTGGAACTACTATTACGAAAATACGAGTTCCAGCATTGTCAGTCTGAGCAAAACAAGCTATTATGATCGGGACGCTTGGAATTGGCGATACGAGGACGAGTGGAATAGTAACTATACCTACCTGCTGTGGGGAAACGATACGAACTCCGTCAGCGGAAAGTATGTGGACCTGTACTGGAACCAAAGCCACGATTTGGACGCGGTGAAGGAGAATTTCACGGGTTACACCCCCATCGGCAGCATGTATGACCAGGCGACAGAGGTTGGCGACTCGAAAGCGGAAATTGCTGCCTTTGCCTCGACTTATGATGGCAGCGACTACACCATCAAGAACGTTAAAATCGAATCCAGCGCGGAATGTGTCGGCCTGTTTGGTATTACATCCGGCGCAAAGATGAGCAATATCGTGCTGTACGCGGACAACGAGGACGCTGGACAGGTGATTAGCAACAGTAGAGGCGTTGTGGAATGGTACTGCGTAGGCGGCCTGGTGGGATTTGCCGGAAGCAGAGGCGATGGAGAAAGCCAGTTTGAGAACTGCACCGTCTCCGGCTATACAATTCGCGACCAGCGGACAGTAAAGCCCGGCTGGGGCGGTGGATGTGTAGGCGGCCTGGTGGGCGCTACCAACATGAATCTGTCGAAATGCAGCGCGGTTACAACCATTGTACTGGATTTGACGTATAATGAGGCAAACCAGAACTGCCGTGTGGGCGGCTTGGTTGGTGCTGGCAAGGGCACGATTACGAACTGCTATGCCGGCGGCGAAATCAAGGCGGGAACAAAGCTCACCAGTGGTAATGGCGGAACAAGAGTCTGGATCGGCGGAATTGTGGGCGGCATTGTCCTGCGGAATACCGGCACATTGCAGCAGATCATTGGCGCTACCTCCGGCAAGGTTATGACGGTGTCCAATTCCTATAGCTATGTGCAGCTTCCCGAAAAAACAAAGGCCATCAAGGGAATTCAGGCCATTGCCTCCAACGGTGATATGCAGACCTATGTTGCCAATGTGGACGTGGGCTATGATTATGTAGTCATTCATAACAGCTATGCGCTGGATACCGCGGTGCAGAGTTCGGACGACTACAAAGGGACACTCAATGAAACGAACTTCATGGGCATAAATCTGAACCGTGGAGACATGAGATATTATGCACAAGAGAAAGGTCAGAATGTTGACAACATTGTCGACTATTGGTATCGTCGAATTGAAATCAACAACAGCATAAAACCCTATCTGACCTACGAGGAAATGGCAAAAGAGCTTGGTGACCACCTGGGAGGCGACTTCGGCACGGTAACCACCACGGACCCGGAGACGGGGATTGTGGTGCCCGGCAAGTACAGCTATCCCGGCACCGACAGCGTGCTGCGGAATTTGCAGCTGAATTACCCCTTCCCCACGATTCTGACGCAGAAGGATATTACCACAGGCAGCACCATTTCCGTGCACTACGGCGCTTGGCCGACCCTGGGATTGTACTGGGAGAGCGCGGACGGCGAGATTGACCTGCTGGCAGACCGGGTGGTCTCTACGGCGGCTGAAAATGCCGCGGACGGCGAGACGAAGACCGCGGCCCAGCCGGAGAGCGGCAGCGTTGCCGCAGCGGAGCCGGAAGCAAAAGCGGACACCGGCGAGCTTGCACAGACCGAATCCGAGGCACCTGCCCAGGAGAGCGAAGCGCCCGTTTCCCAGGCGGCTGCTCAGGAGGCGGAAGCCCCCGCGCCCCAGCCGGACACCCAGGACGAGGCCGTGCCCGATGCCCAGGCGGGTGCCGAGGACGCGGAGGCACCTGCCGACCCGGCGGCAGCCCCGGCGGAGAACGCACCGGAATCCGGCGGCGGGGAAGATCAGCAGAAGAGGACCGTTTACGTCTCCCAGAAGGATTTCGTGCTGAAGAAGGTCAACGTGACCGGCGCCGGGTCCCAGAGCACGGACGATCTGGAGTTTGAATACTGGACCGAGGACGGAAGCAAGGAAATTAAGGAGGACGCGCTGGTCAAGGTCACATCCAAAGGCGGCAGCTATCTCTATCAGTCCGCCGGAATTTACGCGACCAATGTGACCGTCCAGGCCTGCCGCCCGGGCACCATAGTGGTTCGGGCCATCGATGGAAAATACCAGGCCGACATGACCATCACCGTCACCGCCAATCTGGAAATCCGCCTGGAGGAATCCAGCGTCCAGGTTTACGAGGAGGACACCCACACCGTCGGAGTCACCCTGGTGAACACCAAGGATGAGGTTCTGGAATTGGAGGATTCCCAGCTCACCTGGACCCTGCCCGCTTCCAGCACCGCCGCCAGCTGGACCATAGCCGCGGATGCGAAGATCCCCGGCAGATACCTGCTCACCGTCACTGGCGGCAAGGCAGGCCCAAAAGCCGTGAGCCCGGAGAAGCAGGTCCTGTCCGTCCAGTATCGCCATGATGCCCAGACCACAGAGCCCGCGGAGGCAAACGCCCGGCTTACCCTGACAGTGAAGCCTGGCATGGTCCTGGGTATCGCCAACGGAAAGGACTACGGCGTTGGAAACGGGGAGTATTCCGCGGACGACTACAGGCAGCTTTCCGTCCCCCATACCCCGGTGGACCGGATCACAGAGGCAGGGCCCCTGACGGAGGACGATCCCAAGCCGGTTACCCTGGAGGATGTGCCGCTGTACCTCTACCTTTCCGCGGACCAGTCCGGCAATGACTATATCACGCTGGACCGGCTGCCCATCCAAAAGGTAAGCCTGCAAATGACCGGGGAGGAGAAGCCACGTGAGCTGAATCCGATATCCAGGGACGATATCGAGGCCGCCATTCAGGCGGTAGAATCGGAGGAAGAACGGAAGCAGCTGGAGGAAAAGCTGGCAGAAGTGCCGTCTGACACGGAGTTCTATCTGGATGAAGCCTATGTTCTGACGGTTTCGGGAGCCCAGATTGCCCCCAATGGCGGCAGCTACCGGAAACTGAAGATTACCGATCTGAACGGGGCAGAGCCGGAGACAAACTGGACTCTGGAGCTGACCCTGGGCAGACGGACAGAAGACACCCCGGAGGGAGCCGCGGGAACCACGGAGAAACAGGGCACCTTCTACCTGAGCTACCAGCGCCCCAACGCGGTGCGCTTCCTGAAACCGAAACAGGAGACGGACACACCGGAGACGGACAGAGTGCTCCTGGTGCGCTACCTGTCGGCCCAGAGCAAGGGCTTTGATGACCCGGAGGCGTTGAATGACCTCTTGCGGCAGATGCTTCAGGAGTCGGGCGTTGCTAACCCGGAGGCATCCGGAATGTACTGGTCCTGGGAGATGCCGGGAGCCCTGACAGAAAATGTGGACGTGGAGCCCAGGGCGGCAGGAATGCCCTTCACCCTGAAATTCGACGCCAACTTCCCGGATTCCATAGGCTACGGCGGCGAGAAGCCGGATCTGACGGTTACCTACGGCGAAACCATCGCCGAGGATGCCCTTGCCTCCATCTGGACCCGCCCCGGCTACACCTTCGCGGGCTGGATTGCGGAAGTCCAGACAGAGGGCGTGCCGGTCCTAAAGGTGATCACCCGGGATACGGATGGCATGCTCTGCGCTGACGGCACACCGTATGTCCCCCAAAACGCGGGAGAGACCCTGACGCTGGCTGCGCAGTGGAAGATGACCTATACCCTTACCCTTGCGGACCCCCGTGGGGAAGGCAACTATTCCGATGTGCTTGTCGAGGGGAAGAGTTACCCCCTGCCTGAACGGTCTGGTACGGAGTCGATCACGTTCCGGGGATGGAAAGACGCCGATGGCGGCCTGCATCCCGCCCGGGAGCAGTGGACGTACACCCCCGCCAAGACTGGCGAAACGGTCACACTGACCGCGGTGTGGGAAATTTCGGTGACCCTGCGGGATGCCGATGGGACAAAGACAGAAACGACCATCCAGAGTGACGGCTCCCTGCCTGCTGCCCCGGCTGGCGCGGAAGGCTGGGCCCTTGATGGGGCAGATCAGCCAGTCACCATCGAGGAACTGCTGAAGCAGACAGAAAAGATCGTCCTTGTGCCCTATCCCGTCCAGTCTGACGAGGAAGACCCCGAGGGGGACGATATGCTTCCCCCGGAATCGGACGGGGAGAACGCGGACGCTGCCAACGGCGCGCCGGATTCCAATGAGGACCCAGCGCCGGACAGCGACCCGGAGAACGAAGCTGACGGGGAACACACGACAGAGGCAGACACCTCAGCCGCGAGCGATTCCGCGGCTGAGGAGAGCGCCGAACCCGTGACCGAACCCGAGTCCGAACCCGAGTCCGAACCCGAGTCCGGAGCGGACGGAACCGATGAGACCCAGGAAGATGCCCAGTCAGAGGATGAAGAACCGGCGCTGGACTGAGCGCCCGAAAGGAGATGGCCCCATGCGAGCCTTGCAAAGAAAACTGAAAAGCCGCGGCGGGGCCACACTCCTGATGGCCATGCTGCTGATGCTGGTGGCGATGATGGTCAGCGCCGTCATTATTTCCGCCGCCAATACCTCGGCCAAATCCCTGCGGGCCCGGCGGGACAGCGAGCAGGCCTACCAGACCTGCAGCTCCGCCGCCATCTACCTGCGGGACGCACTGGTGAATGACCAATCGCCCTATAAGATCACGATTACACAGGACAATTCTGTCGCTACCAATCCGACGGAGACAAAAAAAGGTCCCGATGCGCGGAACAGTAACGATATTGTGGCGCTGGTGGATGATCTCCTGAACCAGGTTATGGCGGGAAACAGCACGTCGGAACTGTTCAAGGATGACAAGGTGCCGACCAGCACCTATACGTTCCAGGCGGATGGCTTGGACCCGGTGAAGGTGACTCTGACGCTCCAGCTGGACGACAAAAATCTACTGGATGGGGAGCGAACCTATCTGCTTACCGCGGATTGCGAGCTGGAGAGCAGCACCTCGGCCCTTTGTCACCTGACGCTGCAAATGCGCTGCGGCATTCAAAAGAGCATTAATAATGATATTAACAACAAAAAGGATACCATCACTTATACGGCAGCATGGCCGCTGAACTGCGCCGTGATTCAGCGGCAGGGATTGGGAGGCGCGTCATGAAAAAACTGCAATGCAAGCGGGGCGAGACCATCCTCGAATCCCTGGTTTCCATCCTGGTGGTAACGCTGATTATGCTGTTCCTGTCCACCTCCATTGTCACCGCGGCCAAGATCAACCGAAAGCTCCGGGATACGGACGTGACCTTTGAATACGGCGGCACAGCGGACGCAGGCAGCCTGAAGGTTACGCCGGTCACCGGCGGCGGTTCGGAACGAACCTGCACCGTCACCATTACCACCACGAACCATGGCTACCGGTACTATCGGTATGGAGAGGGGAACGGCAATCCATGAAAAACAGAGCAAAGGCCGGCCTGACCCTGGTGGAGCTGCTGTGCACTATTGTGATTATGCTGCTTGTGAGCGTTGGCATGGTGGAAGGGGTCAACCTGGCCGTCAAAAATTATAAAAAATCCCTTCTATCCTCGGAGTCCCAGGTCCTGTGCTCCACCCTGACAAACCTGGTCAGCGACGAACTGCGCTATTCCGGCGCTGTGTACTGGGATCAGTCGCCAATCGCCTTTTTCAGCCGAACCTACGGGGACAAATGCGCCTTTGACCAGAATGCGGACGGCCAGGTGACTCTGGGTGACGAAAAGCTGTTGCCCAGCAAGGCCTATCACCTAGGTATGAAGGCCTCTGTGACCCTGGAAAAAAGGCAGGACGATCGGGACGACCTTTTCACGGTCACCATCGTGGTAACGGATTCCTCCGGCGCAGAGCTGGCAAAAAATGAATTCGATGTGGAAAAACTGAATGTCGGAAGTAAAATTGGTGTATGAAAATCAAAAGAGAAAAACAAGGCTTTACTCTGTTGGAAATGCTGATTGTGGTGGCAATCATCGCTATTCTTGTGGCAATCGCAATCCCCAGTTTTTCCAAAACGCTGGACAAGGCCCGCAAGGCCTCTGACGCGGCAAACGCCCGGGCTCTGCTGTCCGTGCTGGCATCTCTGGTGGCGGATGGAGAGGTAACCATCCCGGAGAAGAACAACGATGCCAGCGCCCAGGGCATCGGCATGTGGGTGCTGGTGATGCGGGACAATGACAGCTGGCCCCGGGCGTATGGCAAAAAAAGCGGCTATACCATGTATTGCAGCACAGACCAGGGTGTGACCGTTGGCACGGAGACCACACCCTCCTGGTCCGCCGGAAACGCTACCTTGCAGAGAATTGTGGAGCAGAGCATGGGCGGGCAGATTCGCAGCCAGAGCCGGGACAAGAACAAGGACACGGGCTGGGACTGGTATCTGGTAGAATACGCCTATGTGCCGAAGCAGGACAAATACGTCACCTTCATCTATTCCGGCTTTCAAAATGACCCGTCCGGGCTTGAGGCGGGAACTCTGAAGCAGACGGGAATTGAGAAATTTATGAACCGGCGAAATACGCTGACGGGAAAATAAGCGTAAAACAGAAAAATCCGTAGGAGCGGTCAATAACCGTCCCTACGGTTTTTTTATCCTATTTATAGATGCAGCAGTTTTGCGATCTTCTCACCCTTGGGCAGCAGCAGGCAGTCCTCCCGGCGCAGAACCTTCAGGAAGATGATGGCGGCCACATATACGATGCCGCCTACGGCCACAGGCAGGGCGCAGAGAATCAGACGGCTGGTGACGTGGGCCGTCAGCAGCAGCCGGTAGCTGCCGTAGGCAAAGGCCCCCATGAGCAGCCCAGACAGCAGGGGCCGCAGGACATTGCTCACAATGGCGGGGGCATCCTCAAACAGCTGCCGGATGGACAGCAGGTTCAGCAGGAAGATGACGATATAGCAGGTCAGATTGCTGATGGGTGCGCCCACAATGCCGATGGCGGGATTCCCGGACAGCACATATACGGCAATCAGCCGCAGGCAGCCCGCCAGAACCATGTTGATCACCGGCCGGGTCACATTCCCGTGGGCCTGCATAATGGCGGTGGACACCAGCACCACGGCGTTGAAGAAGACGCATACGCCCAGAATGGCCATGAGCTTGGTGGCCAGCTCCAGCCGCTCCCCGGTATAGCCGCCAAGCAGGGCGGTAATGGGCCGTGCCAGCACCGCCAGGCCAATGGCGCAGGGGATGGAAACCAGCCCCGTAATCCGGGCGGCTGCCTCCTCGGTTTTCCGGGCGGCGGCGTGGTCCCCAACGGTGATCTGGGCCGTAATGGCGGGGATGATGCTCACGGTGATGGGGGTGATGAAGGCGCAGGGCATATTGAAAATGGTCTGGGTCATGACGTGGACACCCCGCATGGTGTCTGCCGCCTGCTGGGTCACACCGGAGGCAAGCAGCTGCCCCATATAGATCTTGCTGGCAAGAGCTGTAATGATCTGTAAGCAGGCAGAGCCCAGGGTGATGGGGATGGCAATTACCAGCAGCCCTTTGGCGGTGGCCCGGAAGCTCCACGGGGTGTCCTGGGACGCCGGCAGATCCTTGTAGTGCCGCTGAAACACGATGTACAGGTACAGAGAGCTCAGCAGGCAGCTGGCCGTTACACCCAGAATCGCGCCTCCGGCGGCCAGAGGCACGGAGCCGGTGGAACGTAGCAGCACCAGCGCCGCCGTCATGCCGACAATCAGCCGCACCACGGCCTCAATGACCTGGGAGACGGAGGTGGGCAGCATATTGCCCTGGCCCTGGAAGAAGCCCCGGAAGGTGCTCATAATGCAGATCAGCAGCACGCAGGGGCCCAAAAAGCCGATGGCCGCCCAGGCGTCGGGCTGATTCTGGAACCGGGCCAGCTGACGGCAGAAGACCGTCATCAGCAGACTCCCCACAATGCCCAGGCCTAAGAAGATGCTCCGGGCAGTGGTATAGACCCGGCGGACCTGGTTGTAGTTTTCCAGGGAATTGGCCTGGGAGATCATCCGGCTCATGGCCACCGGCAGCCCGGCGGTGGAGATCATCAGCAGGACATTGTAGATTTCATAGGCGGTGTTGAAGTAGCCGAAGCCCTTCTCGCCGATGATGGCGTTCAGCGGAATCTTATAGACAGCGCCGATGACCTTCACCAGAGCCGTGGCCAGCGCCAGCACAGCGGTGCCCCGAAGGAAATTCTGCTGTTTGTGCTGCTGCTCAGCCATTGGCGCTCTCCTCCTTGGCGAAGAGCTTGGGAATGGCGTAGGTGGTGAGCTCTTCAATCACGGCGTTCAGATCGATGGTGGGGAACTTGCCGTTCTGGTAGAGAATCTTGCCCCGCACCATGGTCATGGCAACATCGCCGCCCTTGGCAGCGTATACCAGGCCGGTGATTACATTGTGGCAGGGCATCAGATGGGGGGCGGTGAAGTCCACCAGCACCAGGTCCGCATCCATGCCCTCCTTCAGCATGCCGCATTCGGGGCTCCGGCCCTGGGCCTGGGCTCCGCAGAAGGTGGCCATCATCAGCGCGGCGGAGCTGGGCAGGGCAGAGGGGTCCGCCTTTTCTGCACGGACGGACATGGCGGCACCCCGCATGACCTCAAACAGGTCCAGGTTCCCCGCCTGAATGGCGCCATCGGTGCCCAGGGCCACGTTCATCCCGGCCTTTACCAGGTCCGTAATGGGGGCGCAGCGCTGGCCGTTCTTGGCGGCGGACAGGGGCAGGGCCACGGCGGAGGCGTGCTTTTTCCCTAAGAGCTTGGCCTCCTCCGGCGTCAAGTGGGCACAGCCCGCGGCGGTGGCGGGCACGGCAAAGAGCCGGTGGCAGTCTAAGAGCTCGCCGGGAGTCATGCCCGTGCGGTCCAGGCAGGAGTCCACCTCGTTCTGGGTTTCCGCCAGGTGCAGCTGCATCCCCAGGCCCTTCTCGCTGGCGTAGCCCGCCAGGGCCTCCCAGAGCCGGTAGTTGCCGGTATACTCGGAGTAGATGCCCGCGTCAATTTTGATCCGGCCATTGTCAAAGCCGTGCCATCTGTCTACAATTTTTTGCAGCTCCCGGCACTGCTCATCGGTTTCAAAGTCAAAGTCCTCATTCTCGTCAATGAACCGGTAGCTGGACAGGGCCAGGTTGGCTTTAATGCCCGTCTCCGCCACAGCCTGGGCGGTGGCGTTGGGGTAATAGTACAGGTCCGAAACGGAGGTAACGCCGAAGCGCAGGCACTCGGCAATGGACAGCGTGGCCGCTGCCTTGGCGCTGCGGGAGTCCATTTTGGCCTCCTTTTGCAGCAGGGTTTCCAGAGCCTCCTTGTTGCTGAGGTCATCCGTAAAGCACCGCAGCACGGAGGTGGCCAGGTGGGTGTGGCAGTTGATGAGGCCGGGCATGGCCACCATGCCGGTGCCCTCAATGATGGTCTGGGGCAGCTCCTGGGGCACCTTCTTGGAGATGAATTCAATCTTGCCGTCCGTGATGCCGATATTTACCCCGAAGAGCACCTCTGCCCCGGGGGTCATGGTCACGGCGGTGACGTTGGTAATCAGTGTATCCAAGTTTCCAAATCCTTTCCATAGATATCTTCCAGCAGGTCAAAAATCTCCTGCTTCTGCTTCAAAACATCCGCAAATTGGGTAATGTACTGCTCCGGGAATTTCGGGTTGTGGAAGCGGGTCAGGTGGCCGTCCGGCAGGTTGACCTTGGTCATGCCGCCGCCGCCCAGGGAGAGAATGGTGTGCACCTCTTCCATCATGTAGATGTTGTACAGGCAGTCCCGCCCGTCCCGGCTCCAGCCCACATTCTCAAAGGAGCCGGACATATATTTCTGCCGGTAGAGGTAATAGGGCTTGTAGCCCAGGGCCCGCAGGGTGCTTTCCGCGTAGGCCACCATCTGGGTGACCTCCTGATAGCTCGGCAGGTTTTCCCGGCGCTCAAACAGGTCTGCCCCTTTTTTCAGGGCCAGGGTGTGGACGGTGATGTTGGCGGGGTTCAGGGCCGCCACCGCGTCCAGGCTCCTCTGGAAGCCAGCCACCGTATCCGTGGGCAGACCGGCAATCAGGTCCATGTTGATATCCCGGAAGCCCGCCTCCACGGCCTCCCCATTGGCCCGGAGTACATCCGCCCCCTTGTGGGGCCGTCCGCAGGCCCGGAGAACAGAATCCTCCATGGTCTGGGGGTTGATGCTCATGCGGTCTGCCCCGTGGGCGAAGATGGTTTGCAGCTTCTCCGCGTCCAGGGTGTCGGGCCGCCCGCCCTCTACGGTGAATTCCAGGCATCGGCTCAAATCGAAGCTTTCATGGATGGCATCCAGCAGCCGGGCCATCTGGGATGCGGACAGGGTGGTGGGGGTACCGCCGCCCATGTAGAGGCTGCGGATATGATAGTGAGACTTGGCAAGCAGCGCTCCGGTGAGCCGGATCTCCTTCAGCAGCGCCTCCAGGTAGGGCTCCAGCAGCTCGGTCTTTTTGCCCACGGTGCGGCTGACAAAGCTGCAATAGGCGCAGCGGGTGGGGCAAAAGGGAATGCCGATGTAGAGGGAGAGGTCCCCCGGCTCGGTTTTCCGAATGGCCTCCACGGTGGACTGGGAGCAGTCCACCGCCAGACGGCGGCGCTGGGGGGTGACGAAATAGGTGCTTTCCAGCATTTTCTCCGCGCTTTTGGGGCTGCCGCCCTCCAGAAGGTGCCGGGTGGTAAGCTTGGTGGGCCGGACTCCGGCGAGAGCTCCCCAGGCAGGCGTTTCCTGCAGCAGCTGCACTGCGGCGAGATACATACTCTGCTGCAAAACCCGGCGGCGGAGCCGCACGGTCTCTTCGCTGGCCCTTAACCGCCGGGAAGCGGTGGCGGTGCGGCCGTCCAGGGTGATTTTCGCCGTGGCGGTGAGCCAGGTTTTGCCCCGGTGCAGGGTGGACACCGCCGCCGGCTCTGCCCCCTCCGGGAACAGGGAGAGCAGCAGCTGCTCCACGGCATAACGGTCATCGTGACCGGATAATGTCAGATTCATAGGTTTGTCCTTTTTATAGATAGGGATTTGTCTGCTTTTCCCGGTCCAGGGTGCTGACGCTGCCGTGGCCGGGGTAGACGTTGTAGTTCTCTTTCAGGGCGGCCAGACGGCGCAGGGAGTCCCGCATGGCCCGGCTGTCGCCCCCCGGCAGATCGGTTCTGCCGCAGGACCCGGCGAACAGGGTGTCGCCGCTGAATAGATTCCCCCCGGTGATCAGGCACACGGAGCCGGGGGTGTGGCCCGGGGTTTCCAGCACCCGGAAGGGGATACCCGCCTGGGTAACGGTGTCACCGTCAGCATAGGTATCGGTGTAATAGAGGGGGCCGTTTGTCAGCATGGGGGGCATGGCCAGGTCCTTCTGGCACAGGTACACCCGGCAGTCCGTCTGGGCGGCCAGATCCTTGACAGCGCCCACATGGTCAAAGTGACAGTGGGTCAGCAGGATGGCCCGGAGGGTCAGCCCCTTCTCCTCCAGAAAGCGGGAAATGATCTCCGGCTCATAGCCGGGGTCCAGAATCACGCAGTCCCGGCTGTCCTCGTTATGGAGAATATAGCAGTTAGTCTGGTAGTCTCCCAGGGGGAGAACGTCGATTTTCAGCATGGTTTTCAGCTCCTTCTGGGGGTGTTCATCAGCTGGTCTGTGTCCAGAATCAGGGTGATGGGGCCATCGTTCAGGGATTCCACCTTCATGTCCGCGCCAAAACGGCCATGCTGGGGAGGATAGCCCAGGCGTTCGCATTCCTTCAGGAACTGCTCATAGAGCCGGTTCCCCAGTTCCGGGTCCGCGGCCTCAGTGAAACTGGGGCGGCGGCCCTTGCGGCAGTTGCCGTAGAGGGTGAACTGGCTCACCACCAGAACCTCGCCCTGGATGGCCTCCAGCCCCAGGTTCATTTTCCCGTTTTCGTCCTCAAAAATCCGCAGCCCCAGGGCCTTTTCTGCCAGAACACGGGCGGTCTGCTCGTTGTCCTCCGGGCCGACCCCCAGAAGAATCAGAAATCCGGGGCCGATTTTGCCCACCGTTTCCCCATCGATGGTGACAGAGGCGTATTTCACTCTTGTTAATACAGCACGCATGGTGGTTCTCCTTTGAAGAATTGACAATTGACAATTTAATTTTGGCCTCTCTTCGAGCCGGTGACATCGCGGATGTTCAGGAGCTTGCCGCGGATGGCGTTGAGCTCGGCGGTGTTTTTGACCTCGAAGCGGATGGTGATGGTGCTGCGGCCGTTGGAAAGATCCCGGCCGGAGAGCTCCTTGACCCGCACGCGGGCGGTGGTCAGGGCCTGGGCAACGTCCAGCACCAGACCGTCCCGGGTGATGCAGTCCAGCTCCAGGGTGGTCTCGAAGGGCTGCTCCTCCTGGTTGGCCCAGCGGACCCGCACCCAGCGGCCCGCCTGCTGGGGGTCCTCCCGGTTCTGGGCGTTGGGGCAGTCCGCCCGGTGGACGGACACGCCGAAGCCCTTGGTGATGAAGCCCACGATGGCATCCCCGGGCACGGGGGTGCAGCACTTGGCAAATTTGATCATGCAGGAGTCGATGTCCTCCACGATGACGCCGTTGACGGCGTGGCGGTTCTGCCGGACGGCTTCCGAGTCAGCGGCCAGCCGCAGGGGGGACTGGGGCTGCTTCTCCGCGGCCTGGGCGGCCTTCAGGGAGCGGTTCACATCGTCCCGAATCCGGCCCACGGCCTTCACCGCGGTGAGGCCGCCGTAGCCGATGGCGGCGTACAGGTCGTCCCAGTTGTCAAAGGCCAGCTTGCGCAGAAGCTGGCTTTCCAGCTCCGGCTCGGTGAGGGCGCTCATGGGCAGGCCCGCCCGCTTCATCTCGGATTCAAAGGAGGCCTTGCCGTGGAGGATGTTCTCGTCCCGCTTCTCCTTCTTGAACCACTGCTTGATCTTGGTCCGGGCCTGGTTGCTCTGGCAGATGTTCAACCAGTCCCGGCTGGGGCCCTTGGCGCTCTTGGAGGTGATGACCTCCACAATGTCGCCGTTTTTCAGCTTGGTATCAATGTTGGCAATGCGGTTGTTGACCTTGGCCCCCACCATGGCGTTGCCCACGCCGGAATGGATGGCGTAGGCAAAGTCAATGGGGGTGGAGCCGGAGGGCAGGGAGACGATGCGCCCCTTGGGGGTGAACACGAACACCTCATCGTCGAACATATCGATTTTCAGGGATTGGACGTATTCCTCCGCGTCGGAATCCTGCTGGCTCTCCAGCAGGCGGCGGACCCACTCGAAGTCCTTTTCCGTGCCTGAGCCGGTGCCCTGCTTGTACTTCCAGTGGGCGGCGATGCCGTATTCCGCGGTCTCGTGCATCTCCCAGGTGCGGATCTGCACCTCAAAGGGAATGCCCTGGGAGCCGATGACGGTGGTGTGCAGGCTCTGGTACATATTGGGCTTGGGGGTGGAGATATAGTCCTTGAATCGGCCGGGGATCAGGTTAAACAGATCGTGGATATGGCCCAGCACGTTGTAGCAGTCCGGAATGGAGTCCACAATGACCCGGAAGGCATAGATATCGTACAGCTCGTCCATGGTCTTGCCCTGGGCCTGCATCTTCCGGTAGATGGAGTAGACGTGCTTGATGCGGCCATAGGTGGTGTTGTGGATGCCCATGGCCGTCAGGCGCTGGGTGATCTTCTCCTGAATGGTGCGCATAAAGCTCTCGTCCTGCTCCTTGTGCTCCTGGAGGTAGGACATGATTTCATTATATTCCTTGGGGGCCAGATACTTGAGGGAGGTATCCTCCAGCTCCCACTTGATCTTCTGCATGCCAAGCCGGTGGGCCAGGGGGGCGTAGATATCCATGGTCTCCTGGCATTTGGCAATCTGCTTGGCGGGGGACTGGTACTGCATGGTGCGGATGTTGTGGAGCCGGTCCGCAATCTTGATGAGCACCACCCGGATATCCTTGCTCATGGCCATGAACATTTTCCGCAGATTCTCCATCTGGGCCTGTTCCGTGGAGGAGAAGTTGGCACGGGTCAGCTTGGTAACGCCCTCCACCAGCTCAGCAACGGTGGGTCCGAAGAGCTTCTCAATCTCTTCGTGGGAGGCATCGGTGTCCTCAATGCAGTCGTGGAGCAGCGCGCCCAGAATGGCGTCCATGTCCAGGCCAATCTCCGTGACAATCTGGGCCACGGCCAGGGGGTGGATGATGTAGGGGGAGCCGTCCTTCCGCTTCTGGGCGGCGTGCTTTTTATTGGCGTAATCCACAGCCTTGTCGATCAGGGCAAAGTCCGCCCCCGGCATCCGCTTGCGGATGGTATCCATCATCGAATCATAGTGTTCCTGAAAGGTTTCCATATATTTCAACTCTCTTTCCCACGCAGAAGGGCCTGCATGGTTTCGCTTTTTGTCAGATCTGCCTTCTGGGTGCCGGGGGTCAGGCGGATGGAAAGGGACAGGTGCACCCGCTTCACATCCAGCAGGCCCACATCCCGGAAAATATCCAGGCAGGTCAGCAGGGTCTCCAGACTCATTTCGCTGCCGGTGCGGCGGACAATCTTCCGGCACAGGCACAGGGGGCTCTCCTGAATGCTGCCGCCGGGGACGGCGGCGAGGCACCGCCAGACGCTGCCCAGGGTGGCCCGGTCCGGCAGGAGCATGGCCGCGTCCTGGGGGCTGATGGTCCCGGAACGCAGGGCACGGTAGCGGGCTAGGGTTACGGGGCAGGGGGCCGCGCAGCTGGGGCGGATATCCACCACATTCATCTGCACGCTGCGCTCCCCCCGGAATTCGTTGATCTGGGGGTGGAAGGCCACATCCACCAGATCGCCGGGGGCAATGCCCGCGGACACGGGATCGGCGGAGAAGAAGATGGCGTTCAGGGCACAGCGGCCTTTGCGCAGGCGCAGGCGCATATGCCGTCCGCTGCCCACCTGCTGCATCCGGTCTACGGTGAGGCCGGTCATCATCAGCACGGGCTTGGGGCAGCCGCTGCCGCAGGGCTCCAATACCTGCAAGCTCTCAATTTCGGGGATGGTCAGCATCTCCGGGGGCACGGCGCAATCCAGCTCCAGCTCGCTTAAATGGGTGCCGTCGGCGTAGAAGTCGGCCGCCATGGCACAGATCCGGCGGCGGAATTCCGGGATGTTCTCCCGGCGGATGGTAAAGCCCGCCGCCAGTTCATGGCCGCCGTAGCTCTCCAGCAGGGGCGAGAGCTCCCGCAGGGAGGCGAAGAGGTTAAAGCCGCCGTGGCTCCGGGAGCTGGCCTTGCCGTGGTCCCCGTCCAGACAGATCAGGAAGGCGGGACAGGCGAATTCCTCCGCAATGCGGCTGGCCACGATGCCTACAACGCCCTGGTGCCAGCTTTCGTCCGCCAGGACAATGGCCTCCGGAGGGGCACCCTCCGGGAGCATGGCAATGGCCTGCCGGTAAATTTCCGACTCAATCTGCTGCCGCTGCCGGTTCAGCTCACACAGCTGGGCGGCATCCATGCGGGCCCGGTCGGCATCTGTGGTCAAAAACAGGTCTACCGCCACGTCTACCTGGCCCATGCGCCCGGCGGCGTTGATCCGGGGGGCCAGCATATAGCCGATGGTGGAGGCGGTGATGTCCCCCTGGGCGCAGCCGCATTCCGCCATCAGGGCGGCCAGCCCCGGGCGGCGGGTCTGCCGCAGGGCCTCCAGGCCCCGGGACACAAAGACCCGGTTCTCGTCCACCAGGGGGATCACGTCGGCCACGGTGCCGAGGCAGACCATGTCGGCGTATTCCTCCAGAACCCGTTCCGCGTCCCCAAACAGGGCACAGGCCAGCTTGAAGGCCACGGCCACGCCGGAGAGGTTTTGGTGGGGATAGCCGTCATCGGACCGGTGGGGGTCCACAATGGCTGCCGCCTCCGGCAGCTGCTCCTTGCATTCATGGTGATCCGTGATCACCAGATCCATCCCCAGCTCCCGGCACAGCGCCGCCTCTTCCACGGCGGTGATGCCGCAGTCCACGGTGATGATCAGCTTTACCTGCTCCGCGCAAAGCTGCCGCAGGGCAATGGGGTTCAGGCCGTAGCCCTCCTCCAGCCGCCCGGGGATGTAGCACAGGCAGTCCGCACCCTGCCCGCGCAGAAAGTCTGTCAGCAGGCAGGTGGCGGTGATGCCGTCCACGTCATAGTCGCCAAAGACGGCGATTTTTTCCTTTCGTTCCAGGGCCTGCCGCACCCGGCTGACGGCCTTGTCCATATCCGTCAGGCGGTAAGGGTCCGGCAGGGGACCGTCACAGCGCAAAAATTCCTTCGCTTTTTCCGGGCTCTTCATGCCCCGCCCAGCCAGCACCATGGCCGCCAACGGCGAGAAGCCGCCTCCGACCAGGGCATTTACATCCTGAGCGCCGGGCTGAGCACATTTCCAGATTCCATATTTCACAGCCACACACATCCAATTGAAACATTTTCTCCTTATTATAGCAAAAAAGAGAACAATACACAATAGGGCAGTTGTAAAGAAATGTGGAATCCGGCACGAAAAGGGCCCGTTTTCTCAGCTTTTCGTCATCTCCATGGCGCTGGCAGTCAGCAGGGGCAGCAGGAGCATCCCGGTGAGCCCCCACAGCCGGAAGCCGCAGTACATGGCAATGAGGGTGGCGAGGGGGTCCAGTCCCAGGCGGCGGCCCAGAATCCGGGGCTCCAGGGCGGAGCGCAGCAGGGCGGCAGTCAGGTACAGCCCCGCAAGCCCCAGCGCCCGCCCGCCGTCGCCGGAGAGCAGGCAGATGAGGCTCCAGGGCAGCAGCACAGTGCCGGTGCCCAGCACCGGCAGCGCGTCCACAAGACTGACAAGCAGCGCGATCAGCGGCGCACGGCGGACCCGCAGGAGCAAAAAGCCCACCAGCAGCACCCCAAAGGTGATGGCTGCCAGCTTGCACTGGGAGGAAAACCAGGCGGAGAGCCCGTGAAACAGGCTCTGGAACCGCTCGATCCAGTGCGCCAGCTTCTCCCGGGGCATCCGCTGGAGCAGAAGCGCGCGGATTTGTGGCAGCCGGGCGGAGATGAGAAAGGCGGACAGAAGCCCCGTGCCGATGGAAACGGCCTTGTCCGGCAGCCCGGTAATGACGGCCCCGGCGGTGCCCAGGGCGTAGCCGCTGAGCTTTTCCAGCAGCGCGGTGCCGCCGGAAAAGAGCTCCGCCAGACTCTGCCGGTAGCCCTCCCACAGGGCGGGGGGCAGGTGGGTGCCAAGACCTAAGAGCCACCGCTGCAGCAGTCCTGCCCCCTGGGTCACAGTCTGGGTCAGCCAGGGGAGCCAGCTCTTCAGCCCCGCCAGCTGCCGCATGAGCAGCGCCAGCACCAGTGCGGCAATGGCCAGCAGCCCTGTCAGCGACGCGGTGACACCGACTCCCGCCGCCAGCGCCCGGGGCAGCTTTCCCCGGTCCGTCAGGAAGCACACCGCCCGCTCCGAGGCCAGGGCCAGGGCCGTTCCCAGCAGGAAGGGCAGCAGAAAGGGCAGCAGCAGCCGGGCAAAAAGCCACAGGCTCAGCAGCGTCCAGAAAAAGGAAAGAAATTTTTTCGTCGCGGGCTTCATAGACTTCTCCTTTCGGGAAAAACAGGGACTTTTGGAAAAGAAAAAAAGAAAATTCTTTTTGCTTGCTTTTTTGGGAAACTATGCTACAATGTAACCGATACATGAACAGTTGTGCGCCGGATGCGGCGCACTTTTACAGGAGGCTGCTATGTCCAACAAACCCCAATATTACATTGTCGAAGCGTCCGCACTGCCGGAGGTGTTTCTGAAGGTGGCGGAGACCAAGCGGCTGCTTTCTACCGGAGAGGCCACCACCGTCAACGAGGCCACCCGCATGACCGATATCAGCCGCAGCGCGTTTTATAAGTACCGGGACGCGGTGATGCCCTTTCAGAATATGATGACGGGCCGCATCGTAACCTTCCAGCTGCTGCTGCATGACGGCCCCGGTGTGCTGTCGGATATCCTGCTGATCTTCGCGGATGCCAAGGCCAATATCATCACCATCAATTCTATTGTCCCCACCAACGGCACCGCCGTGGTCACCATCTCCGCGGAGACCATGGAGCTGAACCTGCCGCTGGAGGAGCTGATCCAGAAGCTGAACGCCGCCAATGAGGTGGTCAAGGCAGAGGTTCTGGCCGGTTGAGAAGCGAATTGGGCTGTTCCCTCAGGGGGCGGCCTTTTTTGCTGCACATTTTGCCGGAAAACCCCATATCCTGACAGTGAACAGAAAATGTTTTTCCATTACCGGGGTGATGTTCATGTTGATCGTTCAGAAATACGGCGGGACCTCTCTACAGAATGGGGAGCTGATCCTCCGGGCGGCCCGGACGCTGACGCTGCTGTCCCGGCAGGGAAATCAGGTGGCGGCGGTGGTCTCCGCCCAGGGGGATACTACAGATGAGATGATCGCCCGGGCGGCCCAGGTCAATCCCAGGCCTTCCCGGCAGGAGATGGATGCCTACCTGGCCGCCGGGGAGCAGATGTCCGCCGCCCTCATGGCCATGGCCATCGGGGCCCTGGGCTACAGCGCCGTCAGCATGACGGGCTGGCAGTCAGGAATCCATACGGATGATGTGTTCGGCAATGCCCGGATTCTGGAGGTGGACCCGGAGCCCGTCCGGGCCCAGCTGGAAAAGGGGAGGATCGTCATTGTGGCGGGCTTTCAGGGACTGTCTCCGGAGGGGCGGATCACAACCCTGGGCCGGGGCGGGTCCGATACCACGGCGGTTGCCCTGGCGGCGGCTCTGGGGGCGGACAAATGCCAGATCTATACGGACGTGGACGGGGTCTATGACCGGGACCCCCGGCGCTTCGCGGATGCCCGGAAATATGACCGCATCGACTACGCCCGGATGCTGAGCCTGGTGCGCCAGGGGGCCCAGGTGCTCCACGAACGCTCCGTGGAGCTGGCACGGGACAAGGAAATCCGGCTGGAGGTCCTTTCCGCCCTGGAAAACCGCCCGGGCACCATTGTGGGCTAGATGAGGCAAAGAAAGCATCCCCTTGTACCGGGAAAAGTATTCCATTTCCAAAGCAAAGATATCTTCAAAAAATCCTTGACAAGGGGCTTTCACTGTGGTAGAATACCTGGGTAATCAAGAAGGCTGAACATCCGCCTCACCGTAAGCTGTGCGAAACGGTTCAATACAAGCTTTATTCCCCCAGGGAATTTTATGCGGGTATGCGGATGCTTTGGCATCCGCTTTTTTGTTATTTGTTTTGGAGGTGCTTACCATCGCAAAGTTAGACCATCAGCTCAACGAGGAAATCCGGGACAAAGAGATCCGGCTCATCGGTGCGGACGGCGCCCAGCTGGGTATCGTTTCCGCGGCCCAGGCCAACGCCATGGCGGAAGAGCAGGGTATGGATCTTGTAAAGATCTCTCCCAATGCTGTTCCCCCCGTGTGCAAGATCATGGACTACTCCAAATTCTGCTTCGATCAGAAGAAGCGGGAGAAGGAGGCCAAGAAGAATCAGCGGGTCGTAGAGGTCAAGGAGATCCGCATGAGCCCCAGCATTGATACCAACGATCTCAACACCAAGGTCAAGGCAGCCCAGAAATTCCTGACAGACGGCAACCGGGTGAAGGTCAGCGTTCGCTTCCGCGGACGGGAAATGGCCCATACCAACCTGGGTGAAAAGCTGCTGATGGACTTCGCTGACGCCTGCGCTGAGGTGGCGACCATGGAGAAGAATCCCAAGCTGGAAGGCCGCTTCATGGCGATGTTCCTGACCCCCAAGAATAGCAAGTAAGTATTATTACACAAGATACGGAAGGAGAACTACCTATGCCCAAGCTGAAAACCCATAGCGGTGCAAAGAAGAGATTCAACCTGACCAAGACCGGTAAGGTTAAGAGAGCACATGCTTATAAGAGCCACATCCTCACGAAGAAGACCACCAAGCGTACCCGTCATCTGCGTAGCACCACTTATGCCGACGTGACCAATGTGGATGCCATCAAGAAGATGATTCCGTACAAATAAGGGCTAGACAGGAGGATATAGTATATGGCTAGAGTTAAAGGCGCAATGATGACGCGCAAGAGAAGAAACGCAACCCTGAAGCTGGCAAAGGGCTACTGGGGTTCGAAGTCCAAGCACTTCAAGATGGCCAAGCAGGCTGTCATGAAGTCCGGCAACTACGCTTTCGAGGGCCGCAAGCAGAAGAAGCGTGCTTACCGCACCATGTGGATCGCTCGTCTGAGCGCCGCTGTGGCGCCCTATGGTCTGAACTACTCCACCTTCATGAACGGTGTGAAGAAGGCCGGCATCGAGATGAACCGCAAGAGCCTGTCCGAGATGGCAATTCAGGACTCCGCCGCTTTCGCCGCTGTTGTGGAGAAGGCCAAGGCTGCTCTGAACTAAGGATATTTTAAAAGCCCTGCCGCAGCAATACGGCAGGGCTTTTTGCAATGTTACAGGAGGTTGCAATGGAACTGACATGGACGGCCCGGCGGGAGGGGCGGCTTTCTTCCTTTTTGAAAAACGAGCTGAAGATGTCCACAGGCCTTGTGAACAAAGTCAAGTGGGCCGATGGCCTGCGGGTCAACGGGGTCAGCTGCCATACGAATTTTCAGGTCCGCCCCGGAGATACCATTACGGTGCTTCTGGAGGAGCCCGTGCCAGACTACCCGGCGGAGGAGGGGCCATTGACGGTTCTCTACGAGGATACCTATTTTCTGGCGGTGGACAAGCCCGCGGGGATGCTGATTCACCCCTCCCGGAACCGGATCACGGGAACCCTGGCCAATCTCGTCCAGGGCTACTACCGGAAAACAGGCCAGCAGGGGGCTTTTCACCCCCTGACCCGGCTGGACCGGGATACCTTCGGCATTGTGCTCATTGCCAAAAACGCCCATGTCCATGCCCTGCTCCAGGAGGGAAAGCCCCGAAAGACCTATGAGGCGTTGACCTTCGGCGGCCCGGAGGCGGACGTGGGGGAGATCGATGCCCCTATTGCCCGGAAGCCCCTGCCCAGTCTTCTGCGGGAGGTCCGGCCCGATGGCAAGCCCAGCCTGACCCGGTTCCGGGTGCTGGAGCGGGGGGAACACACCTGCCGCCTGGCGCTGGAGCCCGTCACCGGCCGCACCCACCAGCTGCGCATCCACTGTGCCTACAGGGGCTTCCCGATTGTGGGCGACCCCCAGTACGGAACAGCGGAATCCATGGCCTTTTCCGAAAGCCTGGGGGTGAAAACCCAGCTGCTGTTGGCGAAAAGACTGGAATTTGTGCATCCGATGACGGGGGAGGAAATGGTGCTGGAAAGTGAATTGACTATTCCCAAATTGTAAAAATGCCTTCCCCTGGGGGAAGGTGGCCCGCCGTAAGGCGGGGCGGATGAGGGGCGGTACGCAGAATCGGTGAGGAGGAACCTTTGCAATTTGGTTCCGTCAGATAGGGAAATAGCTGCTTGGGCTGTTCCGTATTGGTTCTGCATGCCGCCCCTCATCAGTCAGGGCTTCGCCTTGCCAGCAGGGGAAGCCTTTTTTATAGGAGGCCAATTACATCCGTCAGGGAGTCGCACAGGGCGGCGACGCGGGTCAGGTCCTCGCTGTCGGGCTGGTCCTGGTCCGGGACCATGATGGTCATGCAGCCGGCGCGGAAGGCGGAGAGGACACCGGCCTTGGAATCCTCCAGGGCGATGCAGCGGGTCGGGTGCTTGCCCAGAACCTCGGCGGCCTTCAGGTAGATATCCGGCTCCGGCTTCCCGTGGGGCACATCGTAGCCCGTGACAACAGCGTCAAATTGGTCGAACAGTCCCAGGGGCTCCAGATATTCCCGGACCCGGGCAATGGGGGAGGAGGTGGCAATGCAGGTGGGGATGCCTGCCGCCTTCAGCGCCGCCAGCAGCTCCCGGATGCCGGGCTTGGCGGGGATGCCTTTTCCGGCAACGAAAGCATCCATCAGCTCAATCCGCTTATCCCGCACCTGGATATAGTCGATGCCGGGGCCAAAGTAGCTCTCCAGCTGGGCGGCGGCGGCATCCCGGTTCAGCGCCCGCATGCCCATGGCCTGCTGCCGGGTCATGGGGTAGCCCAGGGCGATAGCCGCTTCCTGCCAGAAGCGGCTGTAGAGCCCCTCGGAATCCAGGATGACCCCGTCCATATCGAACAGCGCCCCCTGCACGTTGGTGACCGACCGAAAAATTTGATATGCCATAGAGCAGCCTCCTAATCTTGAGGCTGTTAAAAAGTCGCTGTCATTCCGAACCAGCGCGCACGCTGGTGTGGGAATCCCCCCGGATATTCAAACATCTTGGTAGAAGTTGTGGGCTATTTGCGCCTAACCGGGGGATTGCGAACCAGTGACATCGGTCACTGGTTCGCAATGACACCCTTTTTAACAGCCTTTTTTCTCTCTCTATTATGCAGGAAAACAGAGAAAATTTCCAGTGGATATTTCAAATTTTTAATCTGTTCTTAATATGTCTCCCCCTATCTTATTAAGAATGCAGATGTTATAATAATGGCAAGAGAAAACAAGCGGAGGAATGGATTATGTACCGTATTTTGATTTGTGACGATCAGCCGGATATTGTGAACGCGTTGAAGATTTACCTGACCCCGGAGGGGTATGAGCTGTATGAAGCCTACAACGGCCAGCAGGCGGTGGAGCTGTGCAAAGAAAAGCAGATGGATCTGATTCTGCTGGATGTGATGATGCCCGTGATGGACGGCATTGCGGCCACGGCGAAGATTCGGGAGTTTTCCAATGCCCCCATTATCCTGCTCACAGCAAAATCCGAAACGGAGGACAAGGTGCTGGGTCTGAACGTGGGCGCGGACGACTATATCACCAAGCCCTTTGTGCCCGTGGAGGTGCTGGCCCGGATTCGCTCCCAGCTGCGGCGGTACGCCAGGATGGACGCCCGGGCCGATGACGCGCAGACCCTGACCATCGGCGGCATCTCCATGGATGACCGGACCAAAACCGTCACGGTGGAGGGGGAGCCCGTGAGCCTGACCCCCACGGAATACGCCATTCTCCACCTGCTCATGTCCAACCCGGGCAAGGTCTACTCCACCAAAACCCTTTACGAGGCGGTCTGGCAGGAGGCGGCCCTGGGCAGCGAGGGTTCCGTTGCGGTGCATATCCGGCACCTGCGGGAGAAAATCGAAATCAATCCCTCCGAGCCCCGCTACCTGAAGGTCATGTGGGGCCAGGGCTACAAGCTGGAAGGGGAGAAAAAATGAGGAACCATATTGTCTTCAAGTTTCTGGCCATTCTGCTGTGCGCCCTGTGCCTGACCAGTGCCCTGTTCTGTGCGGCGGGAATTGTGGGGCTTATGACACTGAACCTGGGCCCCAATGAGTCCCCGGAGCAGAAGCAGCGGGAATGGATGGAGGACAGTTTGCAGGTGGATGCCCAGGCGCTGGTCACCCGCAGCCTCGCGAAAAGCTTGGGAAAGGCGGATGACCTGTACCTGCGGGAGAACTATGGCTATTTGGACCGCGTCCTGGCCTACATGACCTATGACTACAAAATTCTGGACAGCCAGGGAAAAGTCGTGGAACAGACAGAGGCCCTTGTGGGCAATTTCCCGGACCTCACCTGCATTGTCCGAGCGGGAATCCGCTATCCCTCCATCCTGAAAGGGCCCACCTTTGTGGACAGTGAGGAGGAGACGGAAGCGGTAGAAAACCAGTTCCTTCAGGAGTCCCCCACCATAAAGGATGGGGATATCTTCGCCTACGCGGGCTACAACAGTCAGGGCAAGGGTTTTGCCTACAAAGGAGAGAACATCCGCACAACAGAGGACTATACCGTTGTTTTCCACATTGATATGGCAAACAGCGACATGTCCATGGAGTCCCGGCTCTGGACCCTGGCGGGGATGGTCTGGCGGCACCAGACATTGGTGATTGTTATGCTGGGCGTGAGCCTGCTGCTGTTTGCGGTCCTTGCGGTGTACCTGTGCATTGTGGCAGGGCGAAAGCCGGGCCGGGAGGAAACCCGCCCCGGCGGACTCAACTGCCTGCCGCTGGAAATCTATCTGGCGGCAGTGGTTGGCCTGACGGCGCTGTATGTGTATCTGGGCATGGAAGGGGCCGACTGGCTGATGCAGCAGAGCATGGAGCTGATGCTTGCCTGCTACGGCTACGGGGCCTATGCCTGCTGTTTGGCCTTCGTCGGCTTCTGCTTTGCCTGCGCCGCCCAGTTCAAGACACCGGGGTACTACTGGTGGCACCACAGTGTCACCGGGCTGTGCTGGCGGGGGGTGTGCTGGTGCTGGCACTTTGGCTGGAAGTGCATTGGCTGGGCCTACCGCATTCTCTGGAAGGTGGCCCTGGCGCTGCTGCTCTGGGGCTGGGCGCAGGTGAAAAAGCTCTGGCATTTCCTGGGAAAAATTCTCGGGAAGGTCCTGGGCTGGATCAAGCGGCTCTATGAGCTGCTGCCGCTGAGCTGGCAATGGCTGGTGGGCGGCCTGATTGTGGGCGGCTGCACCTTCCCGGGGCTGATTACCGACAGTAATTTCCTGCTGCTGCTGAGCTTCCTTGCCGCCATGGCGGTGGTGCTCTATGGGGCCAGCGTGTTTGGAACCCTGCTGGAAGCGGTGAAGCGGATGCGGGGCGGCGACTTGGACGTGAAGGTGGACGACAAGCTCATGGTGGGCGGCTTCAAGGATATGGCAGGGGAGCTCAACGGCCTGTCGGACGTGGTGCTGGTGGCGGCCCAGAAGCAGATGCGTTCCGAGCGGATGCGCACGGAGCTGATCACCAACGTGAGCCACGACATCAAAACGCCTCTGACCTCCATTATCAACTATGTAGACCTGCTGCAAAAGCCCCATTCGGAGGCGGAGGGGCAGGCCTATCTGGAGGTGCTGTCCCGGCAGTCCGGCCGGATGAAGCGGCTCATTGACGATCTCATTGAGCTGAGCAAGGCATCCACCGGCAACATCACCGTGGAGCTTAGCAAGATGGACGCGGTGGAGACCGTCAACCAGGCCTTGGGAGAATTTACAGACAAGCTGGCGGCGGCAGAGCTGATGCCCGTATTCCGGCAGCCCAAGGAGCCCCTGTATATCCACGCTGACGGCAGATTGGCTTGGCGGGCTATGAGTAACCTCTTGAGCAACGCCGTCAAGTATGCCCAGCCGGGCACCCGGCTCTATGTGGACATGGTGGCGGTGGACGGGAAGGTGTGCATCTCCTTCAAGAACATCTCCCGGGACCCGCTGAACGTCAGCGCCGATGAGCTCATGGAGCGTTTCGTCCGGGGCGAGGCCTCCCGCAACCAGGAGGGCAGCGGCTTAGGGCTGAATATCGCCCAGAGTATGATGGAGCTCCAGCACGGCGCGCTGGAGCTGCTGGTGGACGGGGACCTGTTCAAGGCCACGCTGCTCTTCCCGCAGGAAGAGGAATAAAAGAAAAGTGCTCAATTCCGGGAGTGGGATTGAGCACTTTTTGCATGGGGAAAGGTTTGCAAACAGGGGAAGGTAGGGGCTCCCCTCCGGGGGTATACGTTCTACGAAACAGTTCTGCGGAACTCAATTTACCGCTCCGCTCTCCTCCGCACGCACGTCAGCACACAACCGAAATTTCTTTGCCGGCGCAGGTAATCGGCAAGACTTTCCCCGTAATCGTCCGGGCCCTGGGAGGTGGTGTAGGTGTTGTAGCCGCAAAAGCCCTGGGGGGTGGCCTTCAGGGCCACGAAATGGGCGCCGACGCGGAATTTCTTTCGCCAATAGTAGAAGAGAATCCCTACATCGGATTGGCGGCACAGGGAATCGAATTTGTTCAGATCGGAGCAGAGGGTCACGTCATAGCCCCATTTTTTCAGCAGCAGGGCAGGGCCTAAGACATTGGTGCCGAAGGTCCCGTGAATCAGGGGGAGCTGATGCTCCAGGGCCTCGATAATGGTCTCCGGCAGGGGGGATTCCCCCAGGGCGATGAGGGCGTTATAGACGGCGATCCAGCCGCAGCCGGTTTTGGCGGAGGCGCGCAGGCCATAGCGCCATTGTTGCGCGGGAATCCGGGTCTGGTTGTCAATGGGTGTCTGCATGGCTTTCCTCCCGCTCCGCAATGTACTGATCCAGAATGTCTGCCGCCAGAGCTACCAGCCGGGCACAGGGCCGGGTGCGGTAGAATTCCGCCGTCCGGGGGGTAGGGGCCGGGTCCGAGGGGGGATTGCCCAGAATTTCCCGGCAGACGATGCTCCCGGCCTGTTCCCGGAAGAAATTGGCCAGGGACTGGACGATTTTGTAGTGAGCCATTTTGAGCGCATCGTTTCCGGGCTCCGCGTATCCGTACAGGCTGTCCAGCACCAGCATCATGCCGCTGACGGCACCGCAGACCTCCCGCAGCCGCCCGATGCCGCCGCCAAAGGCGCAGCTAAGCCGGGCCGCCTGGTCCGCATCCATGCCGGTGACATCGCAGAAGGCAACGGCCACCGCCTGGGCGCAGTTGTAGCCGCTGCAAAAAAGCTCTGCCGCGTATTCTCCGTGGTTCATTGGAAGTTTCCCCCATTTCTGTTTTATGTAAATTATAGCATAGTCTTTCTCGGAATGCAACGAAAAGGCACATGAAAAATCCCTGCCGGGCAAATGCACGGCAGGGATTTTTTGCGTCAGGAAAGCTTACTTGGCAGCGCCGGCGATCTGAGCGGCGACTTCAGCGGCGAAGTCATCAACCTTCTTCTCAATGCCCTCACCCTTGACGTAGTGAATGGCGTCCACAAAGGTCACCTTGCCACCCAGTTTCTTGGCGGCATCGGCGATGTAGCCAGCAACGTCACCCTGGAACAGGTCGGAGCGGACGAACTCCTGCTGCAGCAGGCAGTTGTCCTTGAAGAACGCGTTCATCTTACCGGCGGCGATCTTTTCCTTCACCTGCGCGGGCTTGGAAGCCATCTTGGGATCGTTGTCCATCAGGGCAACCTGAACCTGCAGCTCGTGGTCCACGTCAGCCTGGGGAACCAGGGACTTGTCCCAGTACTTGGGGTTCATAGCGGCGATCTGCATGGCAACGTTCTTGCCGATCTCGGTGGCGTCAATGCCGCCCTCAACAGCCAGGTTCACCAGAACGCCGTGGGTGCCGCCAGCGTGCACATAGGCAACGGAGGTGTTGTCGGCAAAGCGGGCGAAGCGGCGGATCTGCATGTTCTCACCGATGGCCATGACCTTCTCCTGCATGATCTCGGTAACGGTCAGCTCGGAGCCGGGGTAGGTGCAGGCCTTCAGGGCCTCTACATCGGCGGGATTCTGCTTGGCAACGACCACGGCCAGATTCTTCACCAGGTCCAGGAAAGCGTCGGTCTTGGCGGCAAAGTCAGTCTCGGAGTTCACCTCGATGATGACACCCACACCGTCCACAACGGCAGCGTAGGCAACACCCTCGGCGGCAACCCGGTCAGCCTTCTTGGCAGCCTTGGCCAGGCCCTTTTCACGCAGCCAGTCCACAGCCTTGTCCATATCGCCATCGGTGGCCTGGAGTGCCTTCTTGCAGTCCATCATGCCAACGTTGGTCATTTCGCGCAGCTTCTTAACGTCCTGAGCAGTAAAAGCCATTTTGGTATCCTCCTAAAATCTGTATGGGATTATTCAGCGGCGGGAGCTTCGGCAGCGGGAGCAGCCTCTTCCACAGCGGTGTCCTCGCCCTGACGGCCTTCGATGGCGGCGTTGGCCATGGCGGCGGCGATCAGGCGGATGGCGCGGATGGCGTCATCGTTACCGGGAATCACATAGTCGATCTCATCGGGATCGCAGTTGGTGTCCACGATGGCCACGATGGGGATGTTCAGCTTGCGGGCTTCGGCAATGGCGTTGCGCTCCTTGCGGGGATCAACGATGAACAGAGCAGCGGGCAGCTTCTTCATTTCCTTCACGCCGCCCAGGTACTTCTCCAGCTTCTCGATCTCAGCCTGGTGCTTGATGACTTCCTTCTTGGGCAGCATGGCGAAGGTGCCGTCCTCTTCCATCTTTCTCAGCTGAGCCAGACGGTCGATCCGGGTACGCATGGTGCGGAAGTTGGTCAGCATGCCGCCCAGCCAACGGGCGTTGACGTAGTAACCGCCGCAGCGGGCAGCCTCTTCCTTGATGGCGTCCTGGGCCTGCTTCTTGGTGCCCACGAACAGGATGTTGCCGCCGTTGGCAGAGGTGTCACGCACGAAGTTGTAAGCCTCTTCCAGCTTCTTTACGGTCTTCTGCAGGTCAATGATATAGATACCATTGCGCTCGGTGTAGATGTAGGGGGCCATTTTGGGGTTCCAACGACGGGTCTGGTGACCGAAGTGAACGCCTGCCTCCAGCAGTTGCTTCATAGATACGACAGCCATTTTTACAGTTCTCCTTTTGTTTTTCCTCCACCCCGATCATCCCGCCGTGCCCGCCCGAATGGGTACAGGGGCCCGGCGATCCCCGGGTGTGTGGTTTTTTAAGCTATGGGCGCAAACCCATGCCGGAATATTATATCCGAAGAATACCCAATTTGCAAGAATTTTTTTCGGGAAAGAAAAGAAAAATTCCGGGGCCGCGGGGCGTTCCTTTGGGCATTCTGGCGGGAACCCGGGATTTTACAGCGGAAATTTCGGCTTCGGCCGGGGCACCCGGCATTCGTGGGGCTTGATATCCACTAGCACGATGTCGGGGCCCACCTTTTTGACGCAGGCCCAGGGAATCACATAGTCGTCCTTCCGCCCGGCAACGCCGCAGATTTTGCAGGGGCCGGGGACAACGATGGCGGCGATGACCCCCTCTGGCACCTCCGCCACAATATCCGAAATAAAGCCCAGCCGTTCCCCGTTGGCAACGCAGATCACTTCCTTGCATTGCAGCTGCGTGAATTTGACACCCATGGCCACCCCTCCCAAAAGTTCCTGGGTTAGGCTATGCGTGCCGGTTCTCTTTTATGACAGGGTGACGCTGACGGCCTTGCGCATGGCGGAGATGGCCCCCTTTTCCAGCCGGGACACCTGGGCTTGGGAGATGCCCAGCCGGGCGGCCACCTCCATCTGGGTTTTGCTGTGGTAGAACCGCAGGGAGAGAATCTCCTTCTCCCGGTCCGACAGGCGGCGGAAGGCGTTTGCCAGGGTGATGTGCTCCATCCAGTTTGGCTCCGTGTTCCGGGTGTCCTGGACCTGGTCCATAACGGTCAGGGGGTCCCCGCCGTCGGAGTACACGCTGTCGTAGAGGCTCACCGGGGCGCACACCGCGTCCAGGGCCTGGCTCACCTCCTGCCGGGGCAACTCCAGGGCGGAGGCGATCTCCTCCAGCGTGGGCTCCCGGCCCAGCCTGGCGGTGAGGGCTTCCTTGCATTGCAGCACCTTGTAGGCCACGTCCCGGATGGACCGGGAGACCCGGATTACGCTGTTGTCCCGCAGATACCGCCGGACCTCGCCGGCGATCATGGGAACGCCGTAAGTGGAAAACCGCACCTGCTTGGTGGGGTCAAAATTGGAGATGGCCTTCATAAGGCCGATGCAGCCCACCTGGAACAGGTCGTCCGGGCTTTCGCCCCGCTTGTCAAAGCGCTGGATCACCGACAGCACCAGCCGCAGGTTGCCCTCAATGAGCTTCTGCCGGGCCAGCTCGTCACCGCCGCGGCTTTTGATCAGCAGCTCGGTGGTCTCCTCCGGGGTTAGAACCTGGAGCCGGGATGTGCTGATGCCGCTGATATCTACTTTTCCCTGCATGATCTCCTCCTGGTTTCCATTTTTGGGAATACCCCCTTAGTATCTCCCGGCCCGGCCAATCCCATACGGCGGAAAATTTGGTGGAATTCACAAAAATTCTGCCGCCGCGGAGGGAAGCCCCGGCGGGGTCAAAAGAAGACGGGGGAAAAAACGAACCTTTTGAGGAAGAACCGTCCGGTTGCGCTGAATTGGAGGAAAAAGCAGGCTGGGGCCTGGTGTCGCCGGGGGGCGGATTCCTGACCGCCCTTGACGCAATTTTTACACAGCCCGCCGAAACAGGCGGCCGGGGAAAATAGCTGTGGAGAATTCAAAGTTTTCCACATTCTCCACAGACTTTTCCACAGGACTTTTCCACAATCCCACATCCCTGTGGAAAAAGATAGAGCGTTTACATAAAAGTTTTACATTTTGAAACCATTTCGTAACTTTTTCGGTTTCTAAGCAATTTTACCTGTGGAGAAATTTTGTGAAAAATTTGGGGCTTGACAGCCTCACCAAAAGGGAAGTGCGCCGGGGGAAGGGAAGAAAAAGACCCCCGCCAGAAAAAATTTCAAAAAAGGGTTGATTTTGAATGGATTTTCCGCTATAATACGGGACTGTATGAAATACTGCTGTGAGGAGGTGTAATCAATGCCCAACATCAAGTCCTCTAAGAAGGATGTCATTTCTTCCAAGATTGCTTACGAGAA
>CAKTJX010000011.1 GCA_934569045.1 uncultured Oscillospiraceae bacterium | reverse complement strand
CCGCTGTGTCAGCGCCGACGGCAAGAACTTTACCAGCTCCTACGACACCAAGGGCGTTACCCTGACGGTGAAATAACCTTCGCAATAACAGCATCGGCCCCGCCGCGGCTCCATCCCGGAGCTGCGGCGGGGTTTCCGAATTTTCGTTTGAAAATCACTTGTAGAATAAAAAAGAATGTGGTATAATACCTGGGATAAACCTTACGGAACAGAAAAGCGAGGGTTCTATGAACGACAAAATCATTGTCCGGGGTGCCCGGGAAAATAATCTGAAAAATGTGGATCTGACCATTCCCAGAGATAAAATGGTGGTGTTCACCGGTCTCAGCGGCTCTGGGAAATCCAGCCTGGCCTTTGATACCATCTATGCCGAGGGTCAGCGGCGGTATGTGGAGAGCCTGAGCTCCTATGCCCGGCAGTTTTTGGGCCAGATGGAGAAGCCGGATGTGGATTCTATTGACGGCCTGTCTCCTGCCATTTCCATTGACCAGAAGACCACCTCCAAGAGCCCCAGGTCTACCGTGGGCACGGTGACGGAAATCTATGACTATCTGCGGCTTCTGTGGGCCAGAGTGGGCGTGCCCCACTGCCCCAAGTGCGGCAAGGAGATCCGCCGCCAGACCATCGACCAGATCGTAGATCGGGTGGAGGCCCTGGGGGAGGGAACCCGGTTCGTGGTGCTGTCTCCGGTGATCCGGGGCAAGAAGGGCGAGCATGTCAAGGTGCTGGAAGACGCCCGGAAGCAGGGCTTCGCCCGGGTCCGGGTGGACGGCATCCTGTACGACCTGACGGAAGAGATCAAGCTGGAGAAAAACAAAAAGCACACCATCGAGCTGGTGGTGGACCGCCTTGTCCTGAAAGAGGGCCTGCGCCGCCGCCTGACGGACTCCATTGAGACGGCCTGCACCCACTCCGGCGGCCTGGTGATCATCCAGCTGCCCAAGGAGAATCAGGAGCTGAGCTTCTCCCAGAATTATGCCTGCGAGGACTGCGGCATCAGCCTGACGGAGCTGGAGCCCCGGATGTTCTCCTTCAACAATCCCAATGGCGCCTGCCCCAGCTGTACGGGCCTGGGCTTCCAGCTGATCGCGGACGAGGACCTGGTGATCCCGGACAAGGAGAAGTCCATTTTTGACGGGGCCATTCAGGCCTCCGGCTGGCAGAGCGCCCGTACGGATTCCATTTTCCGCATGTATTTTGAGGCTCTGTCTCAGAAGTACCACTTCTCCCTGACGGAGCCGGTGAAAAACCTGAGCCGGGATGCCATGCAGGTGATCCTCTACGGCACCGGCGGCGAGAAGCTGCACATGACCTATAACCGGGGCAACGGCATGGGTGTTCTGGAGCAGCCCTTTGAGGGCATCCTCAACAATATCTCCCGCCGCTACCGGGAAACCCAGTCCGATTCCGCCCGGAAGGAGCTGGAGGAGTGCATGACCACGGCCCCCTGCCCCAAGTGTCATGGCGACCGGCTGTCGGAGCTGGCTCTGGCGGTGACGGTGGGCGGACTGAATATCATGCAGTTCTGCCGCATGAGCGTCAGTCAGGAGCTGGAATTCATGGAGAACCTGAAGCTGGAGGGCAATATGGCCGTGGTGGCCCAGCAGATTGTCCGGGAGATCACCTCCCGGCTGCGGTTCCTGACGGATGTGGGCCTGAGCTACCTGACCCTTTCCCGGGGTGCTGGAACCCTGTCCGGCGGCGAGAGTCAGCGTATCCGGCTGGCAACCCAGATCGGTTCCTCCCTCATGGGCGTGCTCTATATTCTGGACGAGCCCTCCATCGGCCTGCACCAGCGGGACAATGATAAGCTGCTCGCCACGCTGAAGCACCTGCGGGACCTGGGCAACACCCTGATCGTGGTGGAGCACGATGAGGACACCATGCGCGCCGCGGACTATATTGTGGATGTGGGCCCGGGGGCCGGCAGCCACGGCGGCAATATCGTGGTGGCGGGCACATTACAGGATGTGCTGAACTGCCCGGAATCCATTACGGGCCAATATTTGTCCGGCAAAAAGAAGATTCCCGTGCCGGAGACCCGCCGCCCCGGCAACGGACAGTTCCTGACGGTCCGGGGGGCCAGCGAAAACAATCTGAAAAATATTGACGTGCAGATTCCCCTGGGAACCTTTACCTGCGTCACCGGCGTTTCCGGCTCTGGCAAGTCCAGCCTGGTCAACGAGGTGCTGAACAAGACCCTGCTCTCCAAGCTGAACCATGCCCGCTGCCGCCCCGGGGCCTGCCGCTGCGTGGAGGGCCTGGAGAATCTGGACAAGGTCATTGACATCGACCAGAGCCCCATTGGCCGAACCCCCCGCTCCAACCCGGCCACCTACACAGGCCTGTTCAACGATATCCGGGACCTATTCGCCTCCACGGCGGATGCCAAAATGCGGGGCTACGGCCCCGGTCGCTTCAGCTTCAATGTGAAGGGCGGCCGCTGCGAGGCCTGCTCCGGCGATGGCCTGGTGAAGATTGAGATGCACTTCCTGGCGGATGTGTACGTCCCCTGCGAGGTCTGCCACGGGGCCCGGTACAACCGGGAGACCCTGGAGGTGCTCTATAAGGGCAAGAACATTGCCCAGGTGCTGGACATGACCTGTGAAGAGGCTGTGGACTTCTTTGAGAATCTGCCGAAGATTCGCAAGAAGGCCCAGATGCTGGTGGAGGTGGGCCTGGGCTATATCAAGCTGGGCCAGGCCAGCACCACCCTCTCCGGCGGTGAGGCCCAGCGGGTCAAGCTGGCAACGGAGCTCAGCCGCACCGCCACGGGCCGCACCATCTATATTCTGGACGAGCCCACCACAGGCCTCCACGCGGCGGATGTGCACCGGCTTATTGAGGTGCTGAACAAGCTGGTAGAGGCGGGCAATACGGTGCTGGTCATCGAGCACAACCTGGACGTGATTAAAACCGCGGACTACCTCATCGACCTGGGTCCGGAGGGCGGCGACGGCGGCGGCACCCTGGTCGCCTGCGGCACCCCAGAGGAGGTCGCCAGGAACCCCGAAAGCTATACGGGGCAGTATTTGAAGAAGTATCTCAAGTAAAAAGCGGGTGCGCTGCGAAACCGCAACGCACCCAAACTATTTTCAATCGCCCCGAAGGGGCACCGCATCCGCCCGGACAGGGCGATTTCGTCCGGCCAACGGCCGGATTTCACCTGCCAGGGCAGATTTCACCGGGCCTCCGGCCCGATTTCATCCTCTACAGGTCAACCGTCTCAAACTGCCGCTCCGCTTTTCCCATGGCGGCAAAGCTTCCCAGCCCATAGACCGTCCCGCACACCGCCAGCACCAAGAGCTGAATCCCCAGCCCCCGGTCCGTGGCGTTCAGAATTTCCAGCCCCGGCAGATGGTGCAGCGTCTCCCCGAGGGCCACAACCAGGAATGCCGCAATGGAGAAGAACACAAAGGGCCGCCCCAGATCGTACCCCGTCTTCCAGTAGTGCCCCAGCACCAGAAGGTTGAAGCACAGAAAGACCAGCAGCAGATTTCCCAGATATACGGGATTGGCGTTCATCATGGCGTTCTGCGTGTAGACTGCCGCGTTCGGCAGAAGCACCGTCCGCAGAACCGTAAACAGGGCACACAGAAGCATATAGGCAAGCTGCAATGCCATGCTGAAGAGATAATTTGCTTTTACCACCTGCCCCTTGCTCACCGGCAGCAGCAGGGTATAGCTCAGATCGTTCTGTTCCCGGCAGCTCATCATGGACTGAAACAGCCCCAGGCACAGGAAGAAGCTGCCCATGGCAATGGGGTAGCCTGGAATCCAGGTCATGAGGGAAAAGGCCAGGAACCAATAGCAGATGGGCAGGGCGTTGAAGGTGAATTCTTTTTTCAGCAGCTGCTTCATAGGGCAATATCCTCCTTTTCCAGCTTGACCATGATCTCCTCCAGCGTGCCGCAGTCCGGGTGGTCTGCCAGAAAGGCACCGATCGGTTTGGAGGCCAGCAGGCGGCCGTTTTGAATGTAGGTGATCCGGTCCGCGCAGTCCAGCAGGTCTGTGGTGATGTGGGTGGAGAAGAGAATGGCGGTGCCTTTTCCTGCCAGCCGCCTGAAGATATCCCGCAGCTCCGCCCGGGATACCGGGTCCAGGCCGCTGGAGGGTTCATCCAGGATCAGCAGCCTTGCCCCATGGGAAAGGGCCAGGGCCAGCTGGAATTTCACCTTCATGCCCTCGGACAGCTGCCGGACCTGCTTGGTTTCGTCCAGATGGAAGATTTCCAGATAATGCTGATAAGCCGCCTCGTCCCATTGGGGATAGAATTCCCGCGTCAGCGCCCCTATGGCTCCCAGGGGTTTCCGGGGATAAAAGGCAGCGCCGCCCGCGGCGTAGCCCACCTTTGCCCGGATGCCCGGGGCATCCATGGGCTGCCCCAGTACGCGCACCGTGCCCCCATCCGGGTGCACCAGTCCCAGAATGGATTTCAGCGTGGTGGTTTTCCCCGCACCGTTCCGCCCCAGAAAGCCCATAATCTGCCCGGATGCCAGGGAGAAGGAAACATCCTCCAGGGAAAATCCGGGATATCGCTTGCACAGGTTGGTTACTTCCAATATATGTTCCATTGCGAATGCCTCCTTTTTGAAAAATTGTACGTTAGACGCTTCCAAAAGTCCACCAAGGCGGGCGAACATTTCCACGGGAAAAATGTTCGCCCCGGTTGCATTTTAAAAAGAGGCTCTGTATAATAGGAGAAAACGAGAGGAGGCAGGCCATGCTTTCCGAAAATCTTTTGCAGCTGCGCAAGCGCAGACACCTGACCCAGGAGCAGGTGGCCGGGGAGGTCGGCGTATCCCGGCAGGCCCTTTCCAAATGGGAGACCGGGGAATCCGCCCCGGACATTGAAAACTGCGTGGCGCTGGCGAGGTTTTACGATGTGACCCTGGACGATCTGGTGCAATACCCCTCGGAGACGGCGCTCCTGCCCATTCCACCCCGGGGGAAGCACTGCTTCGGCGCGGTGACCCTCGGCCCCAATGGGGAATTCCGCCTGCCGGAGAAGGCCATGGAGGTTTTCTCCCTGACGCCGGGGGCGGAGCTGCTGGTGCTGGGGGAGGAGGGCAACGGCATCGCCCTGGTGAAAAAGGACCCATTCCTGGCGAGAATAAAATGAAAATCCTCCCCGCGTTTCGCAGGGAGAAAGTTTACAGTTCTTTGTAGCAGTCCGCCGGCAGCACCTCGGAGAGCTCAATGAGCCCGTGGTCCCGCTCTCCGGCATAGTCCACCCGCAGCACCGGGGAACGGAGCGTCCCGGTATTGTCCTGCCGGATGGCAATGGTCATGGTGACCCGTGTGCCGCCCTGGGGTGGATGGTCTATGAGCACCGTGCCGCCGTGATGGCTGGCGCAGGCGCGGACCAGCACCAGGCCCAGCCCCAGGCCAAACCGGCCATCCTCAATGGCGGGCTGCCGCAGATAGCGCCGGAAAACGCTGCCCCGGATGTCATCCGGGATGCCGGAGCCGGTGTCCTGGACGCACAGCCGCAGCATGCGGCCCTGGCGCGTCAGGCTGGCGGTGATGGTGCCGCCCTTGGGGGTGAACTTTGCCCCGTTGGACAGTAGATTCAGCACGGCCCGATCCAGCTCCTGGGGGTCCGCCAGACAGTAGAGCCGGTGCTCCGGACCCTGGTAGCGTACTTCCAGACCGATCTCCCCCAGGAGATTTCCGGCCTTTTCAAAAATCTCCTGAAAAAGCCCGGTAATTTCCAGCAGCTCCGGGTGGAAGCCGCCCGCGGAGGCGGCGGACATATTGCCCACAATGCGCAGCAGCTGGGCCAGCCCCCGGTTCAGGGCGCTGAGCTGCTGGGAAGCCGCCTCCGTGCAGCTTTCGGAAAGCTGCTGGGCGGTGGACAGAATCCCGGACAGGGGCCCCCGCAGATCCTTGGCGGCCAGGGCCAGAGCCCGCAGCTCCTGGTTTTCCTCCGGCCCCTCCAGCAGGAACAGATCCGCATCCTCCACGCGTTGGACAGCGGCACCGAAGACGGTGCCGCCGATGTTCAGTGTCAGGTACAGGCAGCCGCCGGTGTAGGCGGCGTACTCCTCCTGGCCGGTTTTCAGAAGCGGGGCGATCTTCTCGCCCAGGGGCAGATTGCGGGCGGCCTGGTTGCGTTCTTGGATGACCCCGTTTTTCACACAGAAGCAGGGGGCGACGATCAGATCCAGCATCTCTATGTGTAAGGTTTGATTGTCCATGACAGTCCTCCTGACAGTGATAGCATGCGCAGATTTGGGAAAAACTTTCCCGGCAGGTTTCGACAATTCTTTTCCATCATTTTAGCGAACTTCTTGGAAAATAGCAAGTGTTACTTTTGAAGGGAGGCAGCGCCCATGCACGAGGGCCACAGAGCGCGGGTAAAGAAGCGGTTTCAGGAGGAGGGGCTGGATCATTTTTCCGATATCCAGGCCCTAGAGCTGCTGCTTTTTTACGCCATCCCAAGAGCCGATACCAACCCCATTGCCCATAAGCTCCTGGAGCACTTCGGCAGCCTCTCCCAGGTGCTGGAGGCCAGCCCCGCGGAGCTGTGCAAGGTGCCGGGGGTGGGGGAGAACGCGGCGCTGCTGCTGACGCTGATCCCCCAGATGGGCCGCTTCTACATGACGGACCGTTCCAGCCGGGTGACGGTGCTGCCCACCCTGGAAAAGTGCGCGGAGTACCTGGTGCCCCGCTTTTTCGGGCGGAAGCTGGAAACGGTGTTTCTGCTCTGCCTGGATGCCAAATGTAAGCTTCTGTGCTGCAAGGAGCTGGGGGAGGGCGGCGCCAACTCCGCCAGAGTCTCCATCCGCAAGGTGGTGGAGACGGCCATCGGGGTCAACGCCTCCACGGTGGTGCTGGCCCACAACCATCCCAGCGGCCTGGCGGTGCCCTCGCCGGAGGATATCCAGACTACCCGCCGTGTGGCCATGGCCCTGCGGGCGGTGGACATCACCCTGGCGGATCACATCATCGTGGCGGACGACGACTATGTGTCCATTGCCATGTCCGACGAACGATTTAACGAATGCCTGTTGCTGTAAGGAGGCAGAACAATGGATCATTTTGAACTGGTTTCGGAATACAAGCCCTCCGGCGACCAGCCGGAGGCCATCGAGGGCCTGACAAACGGCGTCAACTGGGGCCTTCGGGAGCAGACCCTTCTGGGTGTCACCGGCTCCGGCAAGACCTTTACCATGGCGTCCGTCATCGCGAAACTGAACCGGCCCACCCTGGTGCTGGCCCACAACAAGACCCTGGCCGCCCAGCTGTGCTCGGAGTTCCGGGAGTTCTTCCCCCACAATGTGGTGGAGTATTTTATCTCTTACTACGATTACTACCAGCCGGAGGCCTATATCGCCCACACGGACACCTATATTGAAAAGGATGCCTCCGTCAACGAGGAGATCGACCGTTTGCGCCACTCCGCCACCTCCTCGCTGTTTGAGCGGCGGGATGTGATCATTGTGGCCTCCGTCAGTTGTCTGTACGGTCTGGGTGACCCCATCGACTATAAGAGCATGGTCATCTCCCTGCGTGTGGGCCAGGAGCGGCCCGTGGACGAAATACTCAAAAAGCTGACGGAAATTCGCTACGAGCGAAACGACATTGATTTCTCCCGAAATAAATTCCGGGTCCGGGGGGATACCCTGGAGGTCTACCCCGCCTACTGGTCCGGCAGGGCCATCCGGGTGGAATTTTTTGGGGACGAGATTGACCGCATCAGCGAGATCAACGCGGTTTCCGGTATGGTGGAGCGGTATGTGGACCATGTGGCCATCTACCCCGCCAGCCACTATGTGGCCTCCAAGGAGAAGCTTCAGCGGGCCATGCTGGAAATTCAGAAGGAATGCGATCAGCAGGTGGAGAAGTTCCGGGCGGAGAACAAGCTCATCGAGGCCCAGCGCATCGCCCAGCGTACCGCCTACGACCTGGAAATGATGACGGAGATCGGCTTCTGCAACGGCATCGAGAACTATTCTCGGGTGATCCAGGGCCGGGCCCCCGGCACGCCGCCCACGACGCTTCTGGACTATTTCCCGGACGACTATCTGATGTTCATTGACGAGAGCCATGTGACCCTGCCCCAGTGCCGGGCCATGTACGCCGGGGACCGAAGCCGGAAGGATGCCCTGGTGAACTACGGCTTCCGCCTGCCCTCGGCCTATGACAACCGCCCCCTGAATTTCCATGAGTTCGACCAGAAGATCAACCAGGTGATCTATGTCTCCGCCACCCCCGGCGAGTACGAGCGGACCCGCTCCGGCCAGATCGTAGAGCAGGTGATCCGGCCCACGGGCCTGCTGGACCCCGTTGTAGAGGTCCGGCCCATTGAGGGACAGATCGACGATCTCATTGGGGAGATCAACGCCCGTACCGCGAAAAACGAGCGGGTGCTGGTGACCACCCTGACCAAGAAGATGGCAGAGGACCTGACGGTCTACCTGCAAAAGGCGGGCATTAAGGTCCGGTATATGCACTCGGATATCGGGGCCATGGAGCGAATGGAGATCATCCGGGATCTGCGGCTGGCGAAATTCGACGTGCTGGTGGGTATCAACCTGCTGCGGGAGGGCCTGGACCTGCCGGAGGTGAGCCTGGTTGCCATCCTGGACGCGGACAAGGAGGGCTTCCTGCGCAGCGAGACCAGCTTAATTCAGACCATGGGCCGTGCCGCCCGAAACGCCGAGGGCAAGGTCATTATGTACGCCGATACGGTGACCCCCTCTATGCGCATCGCCATGGACGAGACCGCCCGCCGCCGGGATATCCAGGATGCCTACAATAAGGCCCACGGCATTGTCCCCAAAACCGTCATCAAGTCCGTCCGGGACCTGATCGAGATTTCCTCCCCCACCGCCGAGCGGAAGGGCCGCAGCGGCATCAAGATGACCAAGGCGGAGAAGGAAAAGGAGATCGCCCGCCTGGAAAAGCAGATGAAGGAGGCGGCCAAGATGATGGAATACGAGTACGCCGCCGTCCTCCGGGACCAGATCGTGGAGCTGCGAGGCAATGGGCTATAGCTGGTGAAAAGTCCTTACGGACTTTCCACCAAACTTTTGCAGTCTGCTGCGCGCACGCCCTGCGGGCGCACACTTGCAGCCTGAGAAGTATTTTCTGTCAGGTACACGCCCCGACGGAAAATGATTCCCATTTTATTTGCCGACTTTCGTCGGCAAACTCTGCGAGGCTTCTTTGAGGGTAGAGATACCCTTATTCCAAAAATATTCTGTTGGAGGGTAAATTGTCCTTGCAATTTCCGCTCCGGATGGTATAATAAATTCTATCACATACAAAGGAGTTCGTCCCAATGACTATTTTGACTGCTACCGGCTCTACCGGAATGGGCAGCATGCTGATCACTCTGGTGCTCATGCTGGCCGTGTTCTACTTCATGCTCATCCGCCCCGAGAACAAGCGGAAGAAGGAAGCAGAGCAGATGCGTTCCTCCGTAAAGAACGGCGACAAGATCACCACCATCGGCGGCATTGTCGGCACTGTTGTCAACGTGAAGGAAAACAACCTGGTGATCGAGACCGGTGCCGACCAGGTGCGGCTGGAGATCGCCAAGTGGGCTATGTCCACCAACGAGACCGCCGCCGAGGCCGCCAAGGCCGAGGCCAAGAAGGCCCAGGAAGCCAAGGCAAAGGCCAAGGCCGCCAAGAAGGCCGAGAAGGGCAAGTAAGAAAGTGGCTGCCGCATTTTGCGGCAGCCACAATGAAATCCAGCCGTTGGCTGGGTGAAATCTGTCATTTGACAGGTGCAATCCGGTCTGAGACCGGACGAAATCGCCCGTCCCGGGCGGTTTTGGTGTCCCTTCGGGACAAATCGAAAAAGGGAAGGGCACGTTGCGATTGATTGCAACGCGCCCTTTTTAAGTTAGACGGAGAGAAGCCGCAGGGGTACGGTTTCCAGAATGGGAATTCCGAAGCTGTCCAGCAGGGCCCTTGCTTTGGCCTCGGTGTCGGGGACCCGCAGGGCCTCCGGCTGGTGGGCATCGCAGCCCAGGACCATGGGCTGTCCGGCCTCTGCCACCAGCTCCAGGAACCGGGCATCCGGGTAGTTCCGGCCCTCCCGGAAGCCCAGGAAATTGAATTCCAGGGGTAGACCGTGATCCTTTGCCTCCCGGATCAGCAGCCCCATCCATTCGTCATAGGTGCTCCGTTCTCCTGTAAAATTCAGGATATCCGGGTGGGCCATGTAGGTGTAAACGTTCCGATCCATGGCGGCGATGCTCTGACGCACATAGGCGGCCAGAATTTCCCTGTCCGTGGTCTCCCGTCCGCTGTAGCTGCCGTCGGGCTCGTTGCCCACGAAGTGCTGTCCCAGGATCATATATTCCACCTGATTGGCCCGGAGAAAGTCCAGAAGCGCGTCAAAATACTTGGGGTAGAATTCCGCCTCTACGCCTACATGGATTTCCAGCCGGCCGGCATAGCGGTCCCGCAGACCGCTTACGGTGGCGACATAGCCGGACAGCTCCTCCGGCCGCATGCGGAAGGTGGAGTAGTAGTCTCCGGGGAACAGATAGGGCGTGTGATCCGAAAAGCCCAGAATTTTCAGCCCGGCGGAGAGCGCCGCGTCCACATATTCCTGCTCACTGCCCTGGGCGTGGTTGCACCGGGGGGTGTGGGTGTGATAATTCGCAATCATAAAATGCTTCCTTTTCTCTTGCTTTTTCTATATTATAGCACGAAAAACGCCAAAGGCAACAGAGAAAGGAACGAAAATTCCTGTGATTTTGGAGAGAAAACTATGAAAGATTTCCCGGTGTTCACCACGGAAAACGGTGCTGCCAGCCTGATTTTGAAGGAAATCCCCTATCGGGGAGAGGCCTATATCCATCTGCGGGATTCCCGGAATCCCAAGGCACTGCTGGAGGAGTGCGTGTCCTTCTGTGCCGCCTGTGGGGCGGAGAAAATTTACGCGACCGGCGGGGAACTTCTGGAGGAATACCCCCTGCATACCGCCGTTCTGGAAATGCGGGGCATTCCCAATGTGGAGGAGCCCCTGATTGAATCCCTGTTTCCGGTAACGGAGGCCACGGTGACCCGGTGGCGGGCCCTTTACAATGAGGCCATGGCCAATGTGGACAACGCCGGCACCCTGGAAAGCCGGGACGAGCCGCGGCTTTTGGAGGGCGGGGCCTATTTTGTCCACCACCAGGGGGAACTTCTGGGCATCGGCTATCTGCGTGAGGACTGCATCGAGGCCATCGCCGCCGCCAGGCCCGGCGCGGGCAGGCGGGTTCTGCACTCGCTGGCCTCCGTATGCCCCGGTGTCCCTCTGCGGCTGGAGGTGGCGGGCAGCAACGCAAAGGCCATTGCGCTGTATGAAGAAATCGGCTTTTTGAAGGTCAAAGAGCTGTCCCGGTGGTATCGGGTAAAATAAAACGGAACTGTCAAGGAAAAATACTTGACAAAGACGCCTTTTTCGTGTATGATATCCAGGCTGTCAAGGAATAGACCTTGACAGGGGAGGACCGGATCGTGGAAAGCGTAGAAATGACCCTGCTGTTCGATTACTATGGCGAACTGCTGACGCAGCGGCAGCGGGACTGTCTGGATATGCGCTACAATCAGGATATGTCCCTGGGAGAGATTGCCCAGGAGCTGGGTGTCAGCCGCCAGGGGGTTTACGATAACCTGAGCCGGGCGGAGACCCTGCTTCGGAACATGGAGGCAAAAACCGGTTTTCTCCGCCGGGACGAGGCGGTTCGCGCCGCGGCCCAGCGGATTCAAGAGGCTGCGCGGGTGCTGCAAAGCAAGCCGGACCCGGAGGTAGCCAGTCTGGCAGGGGAGATCCTGTCGGCGGCAAAGGAACTTGAGGAGTAAAGTATGGCATTTGAAGGCTTGACTGAAAAAATATCTTCCACCTTCAAAAAGCTTCGTGGCAAGGGCCGTCTGAAAGAAGCGGATGTGAAGGAGGCTATGCGGGAAATCCGCATGGCGCTGCTGGAAGCAGACGTGAGCTATAAAGTGGTAAAGGACTTTACAAAGTCCGTCACCGAGCGCTGTGTCGGTGCGGATGTGCTGGAGTCCCTGACCCCCGCCCAGATGATCGTGAAGATCGTCAATGAGGAGCTGTGCAAGCTCATGGGCGCGGAGACCAAGCACCTGAATATCAATCCCAACGGCCCCACAGTGGTGATGCTGGTTGGCCTCCAGGGCGCCGGTAAAACCACCAACGGCAGCAAACTGGCAGGGCTCATGAAGCGCCAGGGCCGGAACCCGCTGCTGGTGGCCTGCGACGTGTACCGTCCCGCTGCCATCCAGCAGCTGAAGATCTGCGGCGAAAAACTGGGCATCCCCGTCTTCGAGAAGGGCACCCAGGACCCGGTTGTTACCGCCAAAGAGGCGGTGCTCTACGCCCGCCAGCGCGGCTATGACATGGTCTTTCTGGACACCGCCGGACGGCTCCATGTGGACGAGGCCCTGATGGAAGAGCTGAAGAACATCAAGGCCGCCGTCAAGCCCAATGAGATCATGCTGGTTGTGGATGCCATGACCGGTCAGGACGCGGTGAACGCGGCTCAGACCTTTAACGAATGGCTGGATATCGATTCCGTCATGCTCTCCAAGCTGGACGGCGATGCCAGAGGCGGCGCGGCCCTGTCTGTCAAGGCCGTCACCGGAAAGTCCATTAAGTTCGCCGGTGTGGGCGAAAAGCTGGAGGATATCGAGGTTTTCCACCCGGACCGGATGGCAAGCCGCATCCTGGGCATGGGCGATGTGCTGAGCCTCATCGAAAAGGCGGAGAAGGCCTACGATGCCAAGCAGGCAGCCAAGATGGAGGAAAAGATGCGGACCAATCGCTTCACCCTCCAGGACTTTTACGATCAGATGGTGCAGCTCAAATCCATGGGCTCTATGGAAGACCTTCTGGCCCAGATGCCCGGCGGCGCTTCCATGAAGGATATCAAGCTGGACCCCAAGGCCATGGCCCATACGGAGGCCATCATCCTCTCCATGACCCCCAAGGAACGGGAGAATCCCGCCATCATCGGGGCCAGCCGCAAGAAGCGTATTGCCGCCGGCTGCGGTCTGCGGGTAGAGGACGTGAACAAGCTGCTCAAGTCTTTTGAGCAGATGCGCAAGCTGATGAAGCAGTTCTCCGGTCCCGGCGCGGCCAAGAAGCTCAAGCGGATGCGGGGCTTCGGCGGCATGGGCTTCCCCGGCATGTAATTTCTTTCGTTCGCTGAAAGCGATTTGCTTTGCGATATATATTCAGATTTTTTATGGAGGTGAAACTTTCATGGTTAAGATCAGACTGAGAAGAATGGGTGCCAAGAAGGCTCCTTACTACCGTATCGTTGTTGCCGATTCCCGTTCTCCCCGTGATGGCCGCTGCATCGAAGAGATCGGCACCTACAACCCTCTGACCTCTCCCGCCACCGTTACCGTGGACGCTGAGAAGGCGCAGAACTGGATCAAGAACGGTGCCCAGCCCACCGACACTGTTCGGGGCCTGCTGAAGAACGCCGGCGTTCTGTAAGCCCTTTCTGAAGGAGTGGCACAATGAAGGAACTTTTGCTGTATATGGCAAAGAGCCTGGTGGACAACCCGGAGGCAGTTACCGTTGTCGAAACTTCTGACGAAGAGGGCAAGGTGCTGGAGCTCCATGTGGCCGAAGGCGACATGGGCAAGGTCATCGGCCGCCAGGGACGGATCGCCAAGGAGATCCGTACCATCATCAAGACGGTAGCCCAGCGCACTGGCGAAAAGGTTACTGTGGAGATTGTGGACTAAACGGCTATGCGTGGCGGTATCGTCACGCATTTTCGTTTATCTGCGCAGAAAAAGGAGATGCTATGGACGCAATTTGGAAGACAATGTATGAGGCCGCCAAGGCCGTTCAGAATGGGCGGGCGGTTTCGGATTTTGTGGAGGCCGGCGGTGTGGCCGCGGCGATCCTGTCGGAGAGCGGGAAAATCTATACAGGTGTCTGCGTGGATACTGCCTGTACCCTGGGCATCTGCGCGGAGCGCAATGCCATTTTTCATATGCTCACCTGTGGGGAGCACCGCATCTCCAAGGTTCTGGCTGTAATGTCCAGCGGCAAAACCGGTGCGCCCTGCGGAGCCTGCCGGGAGCTGATGACCCAGCTGATGCCGGGGGAATATAAGGATATCCAGATCATGCTGGATTATGAACACGAAAAAATCGTCACCTTGGGCGAGCTTACGCCCGAATGGTGGATTTGAAGATAAAGGAGAACCCCTATGAGACTTCCGTTTATTGAAGCCGGAGAAATTGTGAATACCCACGGTGTCCGGGGCGAGGTGAAGCTGCTCCCCTGGCTGGACTGCCCGGAGGACCTGCTTGACTTTACCCGGTGCCGTATCGGCGGCAGAGACTACGAAATCGATGCCTGCCGGGTTCAGAATACCTGCAACCTGGTAAAACTGAAAGGCGTGGATACCATGGAGGCCGCCCAGGCCCTCCGGGGAAAGACTGTGGAGATCTACCGGGAGGACGTGCCCTATGACGTGATTTTCGCCGGGGAGCTGATCGGAATGGAGGTCTTCTCCCAGGGGGAGAAGGTGGGCGAGCTGACCCAGGTGCTGGATTACCCCGGAAACCAGGTGTATGTGGTGAAGGGGGCACGGGAATATATGCTTCCTGCCGTGAAGGAGTTCGTTCTTTCCACAGACCTGGAAGGGAACCGGATGGAGGTAAAGCTGTTGGAGGGCATGGAAACCGATGCGGATTGACATTCTCACCCTTTTCCCGGATACCCTGGGGGACGTGCTTTCCGAGAGCATCCTGGGCCGGGCCCAGGAGCGGGGCTTCATCCGCATTGAGACCCACCAGATTCGGGACTACACCTCCAACAAGCAGAACCAGGTGGACGACTACCCCTACGGCGGCGGCCGGGGGGCCATCATGCAGGCGGACCCCATCTATCGCTGCTGGGAGGCGGTGTGTGACGAGGCCGGAGGCCCGGTGCATACGGTCTATATGTCCCCCTGCGGCCATACCTTCACCCAGGCCGATGCCATCCGCCTGAGCAAGCTGGACAACCTGATCCTGGTCTGCGGCCACTACGAGGGCATCGACCAGCGCTTTATCGATGAATGCGTGGACGAGGAGCTCTCCCTGGGGGATTTTGTCCTCACCGGGGGAGAAATCGCCGCCATGGCGGTGACGGATGCGGTGTGCCGCATGGTCCCCGGCGTCCTGGCGGACCCGGAGTGCTTTGAGGACGAGAGCCATTTTTCCGGGCTCCTGGAATACCCCCAGTACAGCCGCCCCGCCGTCTGGCATGGCCGTGCCGTGCCGGAAATCCTGCTCTCCGGCAACCACGAAAAGGTGAACCAGTGGCGCCGCAAGCAGTCCCTCCGCCGCACCCGCGCCCGCCGCCCGGACATGTACGAAAAGCTGGACCTCTCCTCGAAAAAGGACCAGAAACTCCTGCGGGAAATGGAGCAGGAGGATCAGGAGAACCAATAAAATCAACCCTGACGCGGCCAATGCGTCAGGGCCTGTTTTTTGAAACAGTGTATTGACAGAATCTCAAAACCGCGCTACCATCCTGATATGGAGGTGTTCCTATGGACCAGATCGAAACCCTTAGAAAATGGATAGAGGAAAGCCACAATATCGTTGCCTTCACGGGCGCGGGTGTGAGCACTGAGAGCGGCGTTCCGGATTTCCGGAGTGTGGACGGGCTTTACAGTCAGAAGTTTGACTATCCCCCGGAGACCATTATCAGCCACAGCTTCTATCTGCGCAACCCGGACTATTTTTTCCGGTTTTACCGGGAGAAGATGATGCCCCTGGACGTGGAGCCCAATATTACCCATTTTACGCTGGCAAAATGGGAGCGGGAGGGGAAGCTCAGCGCGGTGGTGACCCAGAATATTGACGGTCTGCATCAGAAGGCGGGCTCCAAGCGGGTGTATGAGCTCCATGGGTCCGTTCTGCGGAATTACTGCGTCAGATGCGGCAAGTTCTACCCGGCCCAGTTTGTCAAGCAATGTGACGGCATCCCCCGCTGCACCTGCGGCGGAATCGTGAAGCCGGATGTGGTGCTCTATGAGGAGGGGTTGGACGAAAAATGCGTGGAGGGGGCGGTGGAGGCCATTGCCCAGGCAGACCTGCTGCTGGTGGCGGGCACCAGCCTGACGGTGTATCCCGCCGCGGGTTTCCTGCGCTATTACCGGGGGAACCGCCTGGTGCTGATCAACCGGGATGCCACACCCTATGATGACCGGGCGGACCTGGTCATCCACGACAGCCTGGGTAAGGTTCTGGGGGCCCTATAAAAACAGTAGAACGCACGGCCGGGATTGGCGGCTGTGCGTTCTTCTGCTGTTTATCGAATTTTGGATGCCGGCCGGGGCCCCTTGCGCAGCTGCTTCCAGCCCATGTAAATCTTGACCAGGCTGGACACCAGAATGATGCTGGCGGCCATGATTCCCGTCTCCTCCGCCGTAAAAAAACCCTGGGCGGCGAACCGATCCATGGCCCCGTCGGCGGCCAGACGCATAGTGTGATACAGACTGGCCCCCGGGATCAGGGGGATAATGGAGACCACCAGATAGCAGATGGTGGGATACTTGCGGACTCTCGCCATAATTTCCGCGTAGAGAGCGGAGAAGGTGGTGCCCACAAAGATGCCCGTCTCCGACGGAAAGCCCAGCCGTACCATTCCCTCGTAGACGGCATAAGCCGCGATTCCCCCCAGAGCGCACAGCAGCATGCCGGGGCCGTGGATGTTGAAGAGGATGGAAAAGCCAACGCAGCCCAGCAGGGCGGCCAGACACAGCATGGGAATCCCGTAGCGCACCGCTTCGGTAATCTGGGGCGTTCCCCAGAGCCGGATGGTCAGATTGCGGGCGGCGGCGGACCCCAGGGCCATGGCTCCCGCGATCAAAAGCACCTGCACGCATTTGTTGATGCCGGAATTGATGTCGCCATAGATCATGTCCCGCAGGGCGTTGGTGAAAATCAGCCCCGGCACCAGGATCATCATGCTGCCGATGATCACGGTGTCCGAATTCTGGATGAGGCCCGCGATATTCAGCCCGTAGGCCAGCCAGGACATGAGAAAGGAGGCGGACAGGGTGGTGAACAGGGGATTGCCCATCACGCTGGCGGCGAACCGGGAGACAAAGGCAATCAGAATGCCGCAGAGTCCCGAGAAAAAAGCATCCCGCAAACTGCACCCGAACAGCATCCCAAACCCGGCGGCCCCCAGAAAGTGCCCCAGCAGGATCATGGGGAAGCTGTAGTACTGGACGGAACGCCTGGTTTCCTCCAGCAGTGCCAGGGCCTTTTCCGGGGCCGGGCGCTCCGCGCAGATGCGGCGGCTCAGGGCATTGAGCCGTTCCACCGCGTCAAAATTGTTCCCGTGGGGGCCGATGCGCCGCATCCGGGTGATGGGCTCCCCGTTTTCGGACAGGACGCTGACGATCAGATAGTTGGGCAGCGCCGCAACCTCCGGGGTCAGGCCGTAGGCGCTGAGCACATGGCGTACGGTTTCCTCCACGCGGTAGGTTTCCGCGCCGCTGAGGGCCACCTCATAGGCAAGGTCTGTGGCCAGGTCAAGAAGAAGATGTTCGTTCATAGCTTCCCTCGCAAAACGGCCACCGAAGCAGCGTCCGGTGGCCGTATTCGTTATTTTCTCGCAAAAATCAGGCTCAGGGTGTTGGGCCCGCAGTGGCAGGAGATGGTGCACCCGGCGACGGTTTCGTATATTGCGTCAAAATCGGCGTACTGGGCCAACATCTCCTTGGCGGCAGCCAGATATGCCGGGTCAATCTGGGTGTAGGCCAGAATCAGAACACTTTTGTCAATGTCCTCCCGGTCCCCCAGCCGCTCTTTGATGTAGCTTGCCAGGCACTTGTCGTAGTGGCCCCGATATTTCTTGCCTACGCCCATCTTGCCGCTTTGCAGCTCAATGCAGGGCTTCAGATTCAGCAGGTTTGCTCCCAGGGCGGTAACGGTGGAGCAGCGGCCGCCCTTGGCCAGATAGTCCAGCCGGTCCAGCATGAAGCTGATCTCCACCTTGGGGATATAGTCCTGGAGCTGCCGGACGATTTCCTCCAGCTCCAGACCCTGCTCCGCCAGCTGGCAGGCCTTCAGAACCACCAGGCCCTGGCCGCAGCATAGGTTTTCGGAGTCGATGACGCGGACATTGGGGAACTTCTGGGCGGCCACCAGGGCGTTCTGGCAGCTGGAGGAGAAGCCGGAGCCTAGGGAGATGTGCACAATGCCATCATAGTCCTCCGCGTATTTTGCGAAAAGCTCCTGGTACACGGCCACGCTTCTGGCGGCGGTGGTGCATATATTCCCGCCGCCGGAGACATGGCGGAAGATATCCGGGGGCGTAATGGTCACATTGTCCAGAAATTCCTGATCGTCCTTCATGATAATCAGAGGCACCAGGTCAATCTTGTATTTTTCCAGCAGCTCGGCCGGAAGATCACAGGTACTGTCGGAAGTCACTTTGATATTCATGGTTGATCCTTTCATAAATCGGCTGCGATATAGGGAGGCAGCAAAAAAGTGCCACTTGTTTTCTAAAAAACATATGGTAGAATAGTACCATACGGCGGGAATGGTGTCAATCCTTTTTTGCACTCCATCCCGGCAGAAAATGATGAGATTCCGGTTTTCCCGGAGGATTACAGGAGGTTTCGGCAATGGAAACGGTGATTCATGTAGAAGGTATGATGTGTACGCACTGCGCTGCCCGGGTGGAGAAGGCCTGTCTGGCGGTCCCCGGCGCGGAAAGCGCCAAGGCAGACCTGAAGGCAAAAACCGTGACGGTTCAGGGCACCGCGTCCGCGGAGGCGCTTTCCAAGGCCATTGCGGATGCAGGATACAAGACGGTGGAGGGATAACATGCGGACTGAATTTTCCATTCCCTCCAATGGCATTGGCGCTCTGCACTGCTGCCGCTGGACCCCGGAGGGGAGCCCCGAAGCGGTGGTGCAGATTGTCCACGGCATTGCGGAGTATATTGAGCGGTACGATGATTTCGCGAATTACCTCAACAGCCTGGGGTATCTGGTGGTGGCCGAGGATCACATGGGCCACGGCCAGACCGTAGGCGAGGAAGGAACCCAGGGCTATTTCGAGGGCGGCTGGTTCATGGCCGTCAGCGACAGTTACCAGCTTCTGGAAAAGACCATGGCGGAGAACCCCGGGCTTCCCTATGTGCTCTTCGGCCACTCCATGGGCTCCTTCATGGCGCGGACCATTCTGGAGCGCTATCCCGACAGCGGCATTGCCGCGGCGGTGATCTGCGGCACCGGCTGGCAGCCCCGGGCCCTGCTGCCTGCCGCCATCGGCATCTGCCAGATGGCCTGCAACAAGGTGGGGGAGAAGAACCCCAGCGAACGTCTGCAAGCCCTGGTTTTCGGCGGCTACAATAAGCGGGTGGAGCACCCCCGGACGGAATTCGACTGGCTGACCCGGGACGCGCGGGAGGTGGATGCCTACATTGCCCACCCCAGCTGCGGCTTTACCGCCACCACCGGCCTGCTGCGGGATATGCTGACGGGCATCCGGTTCATTGAGCAGAAGGAGAATCTGGCAAAAATGAACAAGAAGCTGCCGGTGCTCTTTATCGCCGGCGGGGATGACCCCGTGGGCAATTACGGCAAGGGTGTCACCCAGGCGGCGGAGGAATTCCAAAAGGCCGGCATGGAGGATGTGACCAAGCGGATATTCCCCCTGTGCCGCCATGAGATTCTCAATGAGATCAACAAACAGGAGATCTACGAATACACCGTCGGCTGGATTGAGCAGAAGCTTTTTGGAAAAAAGTCCGGCTGATTCTTAAAAAGTCCGACTTATTGGACAGAGAATGTGGGATACTGTAGTCACAAAAGATCAGGGGCGGCCCCCCGGAAATCGGATGGTGACGATTATGTATTCTATGCGCTATGTCCACGGACACATTCAGGTTTATGACGCGAGAGGAAGATTTCTGTTTTCCGCCGACAGCGAGCGGGAGGCAAGAGAGGAACTGGAGGACTATGCGTAATCTGCGCTTGGATATCTGCTACGACGGCACCCGCTACCGGGGCTGGCAGCGCCTGCCCGGGGTGGAGGGCACCATTCAGGGGAAATTGGAGACGGCCCTGAGCCGCATTCTGGAAGAACCCATCGAGGTCTCCGGCAGCGGACGCACCGATGCCGGGGTTCACGCGGCCCATCAGATCGCTAATTTCCACTGCGAGAATCCCATGCCGCCGGAAAAAATTCTGGAAGCGCTGCGCAGGTATCTGCCGGAGGACATTGGCATATATTCCTGTGAAGAGGCGGCCCCCCGGTTCCACGCCCGACTGAACGCTTCCCGGAAGACCTACCGCTACCGCATCTGGAACAGTGTGGAGCCCTGCGTTTTCCAGCGCCGCTATCTCTGGGTCATGCCGGAAAAGCTGGACGCAGCAGCCATGAACCGGGCGGGGGCGCTGCTGCTGGGGGAGCATGATTTCTCCGCCTTCTGCGGCAACCGGAAGATGAAAAAGTCTACGGTGCGCCGCCTGGACAGCCTGGAAATAGAGCGAAAAGGGCAGGAGCTCCAGATCACCGTGACGGGAAACGGCTTCCTCTACAATATGGTGCGGATTCTGGTGGGGACGCTGGTAGAGGTTGGCCGGGGGGAGCGGACGGCGGAGAGCATCCCGGCGCTGTTCGGCGGCCCACGGGAGGCGGCGGGCTTCATGGCCCCGCCTCAGGGGCTGTGCCTGATGGAGGTAAATTATTGAATATACAGATTTTCGGAAAAAGCAAATGCTTTGACACCAAAAAGGCGGAGCGCTATTTTAAGGAACGCCGGATTCCCTTTCAGTCCATCGACCTGAAGCGCTATGGGATGTCCGGGAAGGAATTTGACAGTGTCCTGCGAGCCGTCGGCGGCATTGATAAGCTGATCGACTGGGAGAACAAATCCCAGGAGGTCACCAATATGAAATATATGTCTGACCAGCGTTCAAAAGAGGACAAGGTTTTTGACGATTCCAGCCTGATGAAAACCCCCGTTGTTCGCAATGGAAAGCAGGCAACCGTTGGCTTCTGCCCAGAAATCTGGGCGACCTGGGAATAGAAAATACACTACAAAAGCAGCTGCCGTGCTTCCTGCGGCAGCTGCTTTTTTGGTCGAAGGTGAAAAAAGGAAAGTTCTATCTTGCAGAAAGAGAGAAAGCGTGCTATTCTTAGGAGGTATCATGCTGCAATTTCTGCGCCATGCATATGATTCTTTGTGGGGCCCGCCGATGGTTGTGCTGATGGTGGGTATCGGACTGTATTTGACGCTCCTGGCTGGCTTCCCCCAGTTGACGCTGCTCCCAAGAGCCTTCTCCGGCCTGCGGAAAAGGCGGGATGGGGGCGGCGTGACCTCCTTCCAGGCCCTGTGTACCGCCCTTGCTGCCACTGTCGGCACCGGGAACATTGTGGGCGTTACGGGGGCCATCTGCCTGGGCGGCCCCGGCGCGGTTTTCTGGATGTGGCTCTGCGGCCTTGTGGGCATGGCGACGAAGTTCGCGGAGGTGACTCTGGCCAAGCGCTATGCCGTCCGCATGGATGGGGAGACCGCCGGGGGGCCCATGTACATGATCACCCGGGGCCTGCCCCCGAAGCTTCATTTCCTGGCGGCGGTTTACTGCGCCTTCGGCGTTGTGGCCGCCTTCGGCGTGGGCAACGCCACCCAGGTCAACGCGGTGGTGGCTGCCTTCAATGGGCTCCTGGAAACCGTGGGCAGACGGGAGACGGTGCTTGGCAATCTTGCCATCGGCGTTCTGATGGCGCTGGCGGTGGGGGCGGTACTGTTCGGCGGGGTCCAGCGCATCGGGGCCGCGGCGGAGCGGCTGGTTCCGGCGGCCTCCGTGGGGTATCTTCTGCTGTGCGCTGTGGTGCTGGTCCGGTGCCGGGGGCGGCTCCCTGCCGTGGCGGCCTCCATTTTTGAGGGGGCGTTTCACCCCAGAGCGGTGACCGGCGGCGTGATCGGTTCCGCGTTTGTCAGCCTGCGCACCGGCTGCGCCCGGGGAATTTTCACCAACGAGGCCGGGATGGGCACTGCCTCCATGGCCTATGCGGCGGCGGAGGCAGCGCACCCTGTGGAGCTGGGCATGCTGGGGCTCATAGAGGTCTTTGCCGATACGCTGGTGATCTGCTCCCTGACGGCCTTTGCAGTGCTGGCAAGCGGCCTGCCCATCCCCTATGGGATAGACCAGGGAGCCTGCCTTTCCGCCCAGGTGTTCCGCACCGTCTGCGGGGACTGGGCGGCGGCAGCGCTGACAGTTTTTCTGGCGGTGTTCGCCTTTGCCACGGTGCTGGGCTGGGGCCTTTACGGGGCCCGGTGCGGCCAGTTTCTCTTCGGCCCCGGCTTCTGGAAGCGCTTTGTCTGGATGCAGATGGCAGGCGTGATTCTGGGGGCCGTCCTGCGAACGGAAACCCTGTGGCTGCTGGCGGAAATCGTCAACGGCCTGATGGCCTTTCCCGATCTCATTGCCCTGGCGGCCCTGAGCCCGGAGCTCCGCCGCCTGGTTTTGGAATATAGAAAGAGGAGCGTTTCGCTCTGAACCTTTGGAGGGATACAAATGCAAATTTCCATCAATGCCAACCGATGTGAACCGTCCCCTATGCGCAAATTCCACCCCCTGGCCGTGGCGGCAGAGCAGCGGGGCAAGAAGATTTACCATCTGAATATCGGTCAGCCGGATATTGCCACGCCGCCGGCCTATTTTGAGGCCGTCCGCCGGTACGATGCCCGGACCCTGGCCTATGACGCGTCCCCCGGAAATCCGGAGCTCATCCGGGCTGTGCAGCATTACTATGCCCGCCTGGGTGTGGAGCTGGAGCCCAGGGATATTCTGATCACCACCGGCGGCAGCGAGGCCCTGCTGCTGACCTGCCTGAGCATTCTGGACCCCTATACCGAGGTGATCATCCCGGAGCCCTATTATCCCAACTATACCACCTTTGTCCATGCCGCCGGCGGCGTCATCCGTGCCCTGCCCACCAACCCCTGGGAGGGCTACCGCTACGCCAAGCGGGAGCGAATTGAGAGCTTGATTACCAAGAATACCCGGGCCATCCTGATCACCAACCCCGGCAATCCCACCGGCGTGGTGCTGAATCAGCAGGAGATGCGGATGATCGCGGACATCGCCAAGGAGCACGATCTGTTCCTCATCTGCGACGAGGTGTACCGGGAGTTCTGCTACGATGAAAAGTTCGGCGTGCCCACCATGGCCCGCTTCCCGGATATTGACGACAACCTGGTGATCATCGATTCCGTGTCCAAGCGCTTCTCCGCCTGCGGCGCCCGGGTTGGCTGCGTGGTGACTAAGAATCTGGAGCTGCAAAACGCGCTGCTGAAGTTCTGCCAGTCCCGCCTTTCCGTGGCCACCATCGACCAGGTGGGCGCGGCGGCCCTGTACGGCGTGGACCCGGAATTCTTCCGGGAATGCAAGCAGGAGTATAAGCGCCGCCGGGATACGGTGATTGCCCGCTTGCGGCAGATTCCCGGTGTGGTGGTGGAGGAGCCCATGGGGGCCTTCTATCTGATGGCCAGCCTGCCGGTGGACGATGCGGACCGGTTCCAGCACTGGCTGCTGGAAAGCTTTGACGACAAGGGGGATACCGTAATGTTCGCCCCCGGCGCCCCCTTCTACGAGACCCCAGGCAAGGGCATCAATGAGGTGCGGATTGCCTACGTGCTGAAGCAGGAGGACCTGGAGCGGGCCATGGAGGTGCTGGCCAAGGGCATTGCGGCCTACCAGCGCACCGTCATGCGGGTGGCCGCCCCCGCCCTCGGGTAAAGAACGCGAAGAGAAAACAGTCGGGCAGCCCCGGAAGAAATTCTCCGGCGGCTGCCCGGCTTTGACTGCTTTTTGAGCCCCGCCGCCCATATACTTTTTGTATCAAAGGGGGCGGGGATATGAAAAGAAGATGGATTCTGCTTGCGGCTCTGGCGTGCGCCCTGGGCCTGCGGTGCCTGGGGCCGCTGCCCGGCGGCATGCTGCTGGCCTGGCTCAGCCTGGAGGCGGTGCGGCGCTGGGGATAAAGCTTCTTGCAAATACGCGTATCCTCTGGTAAAATGAGAGAAGCGAGGTGAAGCCCATGGAAATTGTCTATCAGGACGAACAAATTCTGGTCTGCGTCAAGCCCGCCCGGGTGCTTTCCACCGATGAGCCCGGCGGTCTGCCGGAGCTGCTGCGGCAGACCCTGGGGGACCCCAAGGCGGATCTGCGCACGGTCCATCGGCTGGATCGGGTGGTCAGCGGCCTGATGGTGCTGGCAAGATCTTCTTCCGCCGCCTCTGAGCTGTCCCGGCAGGTCCGGGAGGGGGAATTCGGCAAGGAATATCTGGCAGTGGTCCACGGGATTCCGGAGGAAAGCGGCACCATGCGGGATCTGCTGGGCCGGGACAAGGCCCGGCGGATGACCTATGTGGCATCGGCGCCGGGGAAGGGAATCCAGGAGGCGGTGCTGGATTATTGGCGTCTGGCAGCCTATGACGGGCTCAGCAGGGTCCGCATCCGCCTGCATACGGGCAGGACGCACCAGATTCGGGTGCAGTTTGCCAGCCGGGGGATGCCCCTGGTGGGGGAGCGGAAGTACTCCACGCTGGAGGACCCCTGCGAGATCGCCCTGTGGTCCTATCGGCTTACCTTCACCCATCCCGTCAGCGGGGAAGCTATGGAATTTACATTGGAGCCGCCCCAGGTCTACCCCTGGACGGCGGCCGCGGGCCGGAGCCCGGGAAAGGAATAAAGATGCCTCATTACGATTTTTTTCAGAACAGAGAGTGCGAGTATTTTCCCTGCCATAAGAACGCGGACCCGGAGACCTTCAGCTGCCTGTTCTGCTACTGCCCCCTGTACGCCCTGGGCGACCGATGCGGCGGCAGCTTTACCTATACAGACAAGGGCATCAAGGACTGCTCCAATTGCTTAAAACCCCACAGAAGGGAAAATTACGGCGCAATTTGTGAAAAAATGTCCGGTATTCTGGAGCTGGCAAGAAAAAAGGATTGAGAGAGGAAGCGGAGCTATGGAAAAGATGCAAAAAAAGCTGGGCTTTGGCTTTATGCGCCTGCCCATGAAGGACGGAGAGATTGACATTCCCCAAACCTGCGACATGGTGGACTTGTTTCTGGAGCGGGGCTTCAACTACTTCGATACAGCCCGGGGCTACCTGGATGGCAGGGCAGAGACGACCCTGCGCACCTGCCTGACCAGCCGTCACCCCCGGGAACACTATCTTCTGACGGACAAGCTCTCCGGGAATTATTTCAAGACTGAGGCGGATATCCGCCCGCTGTTTGAATCCCAGCTGGCGGACTGCGGGGTAGACTACTTTGATTTCTACTTAATGCACTCCCAGTGCCGGGAGAACTACGCCCATTACCAGCAGTGCCGGGCCTATGAGACGGCCTTCGCCCTGAAGGCGGAGGGAAAAATCCGCCATGTGGGCATTTCCTTCCACGATACGGCGGAATTTCTGGACCGGATTCTGACGGATCACCCGGAAATCGAGATTGTCCAGCTCCAGTTCAACTACCTGGACTATGACGACCCGGCCATTCAGAGCGGGGCCTGTTTTGATGTCTGCCGGAAGCACGGCAAGCCCGTGCTGGTTATGGAGCCCATCAAAGGCGGAAGACTGACCCAGCTGCCGGAACGGGCCCAGAAAATTCTGGATGATCTCCACGGCGGCAGCAATGCCAGCTACGCCATCCGCTTCGCCGCGGGCTTTGAAGGCATCAAAATGGTGCTCTCCGGCATGAGCTCTCTGGAGCAGGTGCGGGACAACACGGCCTACATGGCGGATTTTCAGCCGCTGGATGATCGGGAGCAGGCGGCTCTCGCGGAGGTTCGCCAGGTGTTCCGGGGAATGCACCTGATTCCCTGTACGGCCTGCCGCTACTGCGAGGCCGGGTGCCCGAAGCATATCCACATCCCGGATATTTTCGCCGTCCTGAATGCCCGCCAGATTTACAACGACTGGAACGGTGAATTCTACTACGGCGTCCACACCCAGGACGGCGGCAGGGCATCGGACTGCGTAAAATGCGGCCAATGCGAGAAAATCTGCCCCCAGCACCTGAAGATTCGGGAGCTGCTGACCCAGGTGGCGGAAACCTTTGACAAAAAAGAGGCCTGACCCGGGGCCAAAGAAAATAGGAGCGAAGCCATGCTTTCAAGCACCCAAGGAAAGAATTTAAACAGATATGTGCCGGACTATGTGCTCTTTGACCTAGAAACCACAGGAATCTCCTGCACCAGTGACGATGTAATCGAGATTTCCGCGGTCAAGGTCCGGGATGGGCAGCTGGTGGACAGCTTCTCCTCTCTGGTAAACCCAGGGCGGCCCATTCCCTATGCCGCCAGCCAGGTGAATAACATCACCGACGACATGGTGGCGGACGCGCCGACCATGGAGGAAGTCCTCCCGGCCTTTCTGTCGTTTTTCGGGGATGATGTGCTGGTGGGCCACAACATCGAGCGGTTTGACCTGCGGTTTCTGAACCGAGACTGTATGGTTCGGTTCGGCCGGGTTCCCGGCAATGACTATGTGGATACCCTGCGCTTTGCCCGCTGCCGTCTGGCGGGGCTCCCCAGCTATCGGCTGACGGCGCTGGCGGAGCACTACAGCCTCTCTACCTTTGGAGCCCACCGGGCCCTGAACGACTGCCGGATGAATCAGCAGGTTTTCGAGCTGCTCGCCCGGGAGCCGGAAACCAACGGAATGGCAGAAAAGCTCTGCCCTCGCTGCGGCGCGCCGTTGGCACAGCGCCGCGGCCGTTTCGGCGCCTTCTACGGTTGCACCGCCTACCCCGCCTGCCGGTATACGGAGAATATACCCTAGGGCTGTTGCAAAATGCAGCAGTTCCAATGAAATCCAGCCTCCGGCCGGATTTCACCGGGGCCCAGCCCCGCTACCTGCTGGACGCATCCTGCCCCATGGCGGCCTTCATGGCGGCTTTGTTCTTATACATATTGTAGTCCGCCTGGCGCAGCAGGGTGGGCATATTTTTGGGGTCCACCTGGGCGGAGTGGGCGTAGCCCGCGGCATAGCTCAGGGGGATCACCGGCATGAACTGGGTGCCGGACCGGTTGTATTCCTCGCTCATCTGCTTCAGCTTCTCCAGGAAGCGCTCCACATCCTCCGGGAAAACGTTGGTCAGGATCGCCACAAATTCGTCGCCGCCGTACCGGCCCACAAAATCGTAAATGGGAACGGCTTTCCGCAACAGGTGGGCAAAGCCTTTGATCATCACGTCGCCGGCCTGATGGCCCAGAGCATCGTTGATCTTTTTCAGATTGTTCAGGTCAAACATCAGACAGGCTGTCTGCTCGTCCAGAATTTCGGAGGAGTTGAGGATTTCCTCGCAGCGGCTCTTATTGGGCAGCCCTGTGTGCTTATCCAGGTAGGCCGTGTGGGACAGCTCGGAGTTGGCGTTGGACAGGCGGCGGTTCTGGAAGGAGTTAAACAGCAGCAGCGCGATCAGCAGCAGGCTGCAAATGGACATGGCGTACTCCACAATCAGCAGATCCCGGGCCACATTGTCCGAGTAGGTCTCCGCGGAGATCACCGCCGTGTCGGCAAGGGCATAGAACCGCTCACTGATGGTGAGGGTCTGGGCGTCCGTGGTGGTTCCGGCGGCAATGCGGGTCAGCTCGTCCTTCAGAACGAACCAATACTGGGTCAGCACCGCCAGATCCTTCTGGTACTGTACACTCTGCAGGGAAGACAGGCGGTAGGTGGAGCCGCCGTTTTTCAGCTCGTTGAGAATATCCTCCATTTCGCTGACCTGGGCGGAGCAGGGCACCCCCATCATCTGAAGCTTCACAATCCGCTGACTGTTGCCCCGGACAAATGCGGTGTAATTGATAACCCGGGCACAGCCCTGGTTCAGATTGGATTCGATTATGGAAAAGAAAACAAATAGCGCCAGGATCACCGAAAGAATTTTCGGCAGAATCTGCGTCAGAAAGTTGTCTAATTTATTCATAGGGCCTCCACATGGAATCTGGATGAAATCTAAATTACAGCAGGAACCTTTTATCTACGAAATTATTATACATTTCTTTACGCAAAAATCAACGGCTTTTCTTCAAATTGACGAAAAAGATTTTCCTTGGAATATTTATGGAAAGCACCTTGATTTTTCCAAAGCCGTGTGTATAATGAATATAAATGTACTTTATGAATTGAATTGTATGATAAATGCCGCTTTTTGCCTGCTATTTTCTCACAGCGGCGGCATTGCGACAGAGATATGGAGGTTAAACCAATGACCCTGAAAGAATGCTACGATCAGATGCACGGCAGCTTTGACGATGCCAAGAGCAGACTGATGATGGAATCCATGGTAGAGCGCTTTATGTTCCGCTTCCTGGAGGACGGCACCATGGACACCCTGCGTACCGCCGTTGCCGCCGGGAACATCCCGGAGTCCTTTCGGGCGGCCCACACCCTGAAGGGCGTGGCGGCCAACCTGGCCTTTACGGAGCTGCAAAGAAAGGCGTCTGACCTGACAGAGCAGCTGCGGCCCCAGACCGCCCCGGCAGACCCGGCCCTGGTCAACGAGGTTGAAAAGGCCTACAGCCTGGTTGTCGACACCATCCACGCCTACCAGTCCGCGAAATAAAAATTCCTTACCCGGTGGCAGAAAAATGCTGCCATACACCCCCGATTCCCCGGAGGCGCCGGCGGGCAGAGGCCCACTGCCGGATTATCGGCCGGTCCGACCGTTTGCGGATACGGCCCAGAAAAGGAAAGATACATATATGCAAAAATCGAATGTTTTGATCGTGGACGATGCCCCCATTAACCGGGAGCTGCTGGCGTTTATTTTGCAGGACCGCTACCAGGTATTTCAGGCGGAGAACGGCAGACAGGCCATTGAGATGATCGAATCCCAGGAGCGGATCTACCGCCTGGTGCTTCTGGATATCCAGATGCCGGTTTTGGATGGTTTCGGTTTCCTGGACTATATGAAGAAAAAGGATATGCTGCACAATCTCCCGGTTATTGTGATCTCCGGGGATTCCTCCGATGCGTCAATCCTGCACGCCTATAAGCTGGGCGCGGTGGACTTCTTCTCCAAGCCCTTCAGCCCGGAGATTGTTCTGAACCGGGTTCACAATATCCTGTCCCTGTACGAGCACGACTATAAGGATGAGCTCACCGGCGGCTATAACCGCAGCGGCTTTATCCAGATGGCGGAGAATGTCCTCCACAATGCCCAGGACCGCACCGAATACGCCCTGATGTTTTTGGACATCAAGAACTTCAAGGCCACAAACGAGCTCTTCGGCTTCGAGGGCGGCGACAGCATCTTGCAGGATTTCTACCAGCGTATCGGCATGATTTGGCGTCCGGCGGTCTCCGGCCGGCTGGATACGGACCATTTCGCCTGCCTGGTTCGTCAGGATCATATCAATATGGATACCCTGTCCCGGGATCTGGAGCTGAATATCCAGTTCAAGGGCCGGGGCATGAAGCTCTATGGCTACTGCGGCATTTATCATGTGGAGGCGGGGGATGTTTCCGTCATCAGCATGATCGACCGGGCTAAGCTGGCGGAGGAGAGCATCCTCAGCGACCATATGCAGCCCTTTGCCGTGTTCGACGACTCCATGCGCCGGATCTATATCGACCAGATGGAGCTCATGAGCGAGTACGAAACCGCCATTGCCAATGAGGAATTCAAGGTCTACTATCAGCCCGTGGTAGAGGCCTCTACCGGCAACCTGATCTCTGCGGAGGCCCTGGTGCGCTGGGTGCATCCCCAGCGGGGGCTGGTGTCCCCGGTGGCCTTTATCCCCGCGCTGGAAAACGGCGGCCATATCTCCAAGCTGGACTGGTTCGTTGCCGACCGGGTGGCCAAGGTGGCCCAGCAGTGCTATGCTGAGGGAACGCCGGTGGTGCCGGTGTCCGTGAACCTGTCCTGGATGGATTTTTACGATGAGGAGATGATGCAGCGGCTGGTGGAGCTGCTGCACAGCGACCGTGTTCACGAGGGGGATATCCGCCTGGAGATCACGGAGACCTCCTATGCCGCCCTGGAGAGCGACCGGGCCGGCATTCTGGAGCAGCTGCAATTGGCAGGCACCAAGATTCTTCTGGATGATTTTGGCAGCGGCTATTCCTCCTTTGGAATGCTGAGGCGGTATGACTTCAATATTCTGAAGCTGGATATGACCTTTACCCGCCAGATCGAGACCAGCCCCAAGGTCTGCACCATTATCAATGGCATCATCCAGATGGTGCACCATCTGGGCATCAAGGTCATAGCCGAGGGTGCGGAAAACGAGGCCCAGGTCCGCTTCCTGCGGGAGAATGACTGCGACTATATCCAGGGCTACTACTTCTCCAAGCCCCTGCCGGAGGCCGACTTCCTGGCCTACGTCAAAACTTGCGCGGCGGAGGGACGGCTGGGACCGTCCAAAAAGCCGGAAGAACAGAGCTGAATAAGGGCGTGTTGCAAAGAAACTGACGGCAACACGCCTTTTTCAATGCGAGTCAAAAGCTGGGACCCGTAGGGGCGGCTACCAGCCGCCCGCGATCTCACGGAATTGTGCGTTTGATTGATACGTTCTGTTCCGAAAGTCGGCGGGCGGCTAATAGCCGCCCCTACGATCTTGCTATTTTGCAACAGCCCCTTTGTTCAGGAAACCGAAAAGAACTGTTTAGATTGGGTTCACAAATGAAAAATAAAATAACCGTGATTATCCATATCTGGAAAAACGGAGAGAAATACAATGAATACATATCGCGCGGGAATTGATATTGGCTCGACAACGGTAAAATTAGCGGTTCTGGACGATCAGAACCGGCTTCTATATGGAAATTACGCCCGCCACCAGGCCAACACCCAGGGGGCTCTGGCGGAGTTATTGAAGGACGCAAAAAAGCAGCTGGGGGACTGCGCCCTCCAGGCCAACATCACCGGCTCCGGGGCCATTACCCTGGCGAAAGCCATGGGCATCGGCTTCGTGCAGGAGGTGGTGGCCGTGGCGGGGGCGCTGAAAAAGTTCTACCCCCAGACTGATGTGGCCATTGAGCTGGGTGGCGAGGACGCAAAGATCATCTATTTCCGGGGCGGCCTGGAGGAGCGGATGAACGGCGTTTGCGCCGGAGGCACCGGCTCCTTTATCGACCAGATGGCGGCGCTGCTGCAAACCGATGCCGCCGGTCTGAACCGGGAGGCGGAAAAGTACCAGCAGATTTACCCCATCGCCGCCCGCTGCGGCGTATTTGCCAAGACGGATATTCAGCCCCTGATCAACGAGGGCGCCACCAAGGCGGACCTGGCCGCCTCCATCTTCCAGGCGGTGGTGAATCAGACTATTTCCGGTCTCGCCTGCGGCAAGCCCATCCGGGGCTGCGTTGCCTTCCTGGGCGGGCCCCTGCACTTCCTGCCGGAGCTGAAGAAGGCCTTCATCCGCACATTAAAGCTGACCCCGGAAAATGTGGTGGACCCGGAGAACTCCCACCTGTTCGCCGCCATGGGCTCCGCTCTGGAGGAAAGCCAGGGGGATGCCGTGGCGCTGGAGGATCTGATTCACCGGCTGGAGCAGGGGGTTACAGTCTCCTTTGAAATGCCCCGGCTGCCGGCCCTCTTTGCGTCCAAAGAGGACTACGAGGCCTTCCGCCAGCGCCATGCCCAGGCGGTGGTGGAGAAGGCTCCCCTGGAAACCTACTGCGGCGACTGCTATCTGGGCATCGATGCCGGTTCCACCACCACGAAAATGGTGCTCATCGGCCAGGAGGGCCAGCTCCTGTACTCCTTCTACGCCAATAACAAGGGCAACCCCATCGAAACCGCCAAGTCCGCCATCTGGGACCTGAAGACGAAGCTCCCCGGCTCTGCCCATATTGCCCGCAGCTGCTCCACCGGCTACGGCGAGTCCCTGCTGAAATCCGCCTTTGCCCTGGACGAGGGCGAGGTGGAGACCATTGCCCACTGCACCGCCGCCTCCTTCTTTGACCCGGCGGTGGACTGCGTGCTGGACATCGGCGGCCAGGATATGAAGTGTATCCGCCTGAAAAACGGAGCGGTGGATACCATTATGCTCAACGAGGCCTGCTCCTCCGGCTGCGGCTCCTTCATTGAGAACTTTGCCAATTCCCTGGGCTACACCGCCGAGGCATTCGCCAAGGAGGCTTTGTTCGCGGAGCACCCGGTGGACCTGGGCACCCGCTGCACGGTGTTTATGAATTCCAGTGTGAAGCAGGCCCAGAAGGAGGGGGCCAAGGTGGCGGATATCTCTGCGGGCCTTGCCTACTCCGTGATCAAAAACGCCCTGTTCAAGGTCATCAAGCTGAGCTCCGCCAAGGAGCTGGGCAGCCACATTGTGGTCCAGGGCGGCACCTTCCACAATCAGGCGGTGCTGCGGGCCTTTGAGTCCATCGCCGGGGCAGAGGTGGTCTGCCCGGATATCGCGGGGCTCATGGGTGCTTTCGGCGCGGCCCTCATCGCCCGGAGCCACGACAGGGGCGAGGGCACCACCATGCTGCCCCTGGATGAAATCGTGGAGCTGACCTACACCACCAAGACCACCCGCTGCGGCGGCTGTGCCAATCACTGCATGCTCACCGTCAACGTCTTCCCCGGCGGCCGCCGCCACATCACCGGCAACCGCTGCGAGAAGGGCGCGGGCAGGACGGACAGGGGGGAGAAGGCCCCCAACATGGTGGAATTCAAGCGCCAGCGGATGTTTGCCTATCCGCCTCTGCCGGAAGAAGAGGCGGAGCGGGGCACCGTGGGCCTGCCCAGGGTGCTGAATATGTATGAGAATTACCCCTTCTGGGCTACGTTCTTTGCCAATCTCGGCATCCGGGCGGTGCTGTCCCCCTTCTCGGACCGGAAGATTTATGAGCTGGGCATGGATTCCATACCCTCGGAATCCGAGTGCTACCCGGCCAAGCTGGCCCACGGCCACGTCCAGTGGCTCATTGACCAGGGGATTACCACCATTTTCCACCCCTGCGTGTTCTATGAATACCAGGAGCATAAGGATGCCCAGAATCACTACAGCTGCCCCATGGTGGCCTCCTACGCCGAGAATCTGAAAAACAACGTGGAGGCGGTGACAGAGGGAAAGATTCGCTATATCCGTCCCTTTGTGGCCTTTACCAGCGAGAAAATCGCCGCGGAGCGGCTGATCAAGGTCTGCAAGGAGGAGTGGGATATCCCCGCCTCCGAAACAAGGAAGGCCGTGCGTCTGGCCTGGGCAGAGCAGCGAAAAGCCAAGGCCGATATCGTAGCCGAGGGCCAGAGAGTCCTGAAGCAGATGGAGGCGAAGGGCGGCAGCGGCATTGTCCTGGCGGGCCGCCCTTACCACATTGACCCGGAGATCAACCATGGCATCCCGGAGCTGATCGCCTCCTACGGCCTGACGGTGCTGACGGAGGACAGCCTGCCGGAGCCGGAGGACACCCAGCATCTGCGGATTGTAGACCAGTGGGTGTACCACTCCCGGCTGTATTCCGCCGCCCGGTTCGTCCGGAACCGGGACGATCTGGAGCTCTTGCAGCTCAATTCCTTCGGCTGCGGCCTGGACGCGGTGACCACGGACCAGGTCAATGAGATTCTGGAGGGCAGCAACAAGCTTTATACCCTGTTGAAAATCGATGAGGTGAACAATCTGGGGGCGGTGCGCATCCGTATCCGCAGCCTGATTGCCGCCATGAAGATGCGCCGGGAGGAGAAGATCACCGCCCAGCCTCAGAGCGTGGATTTCCAGCGGGTGGAGTACACCGCCAGAATGCAGCAGGAGGGCTATACCATCCTGGCCCCCCAGATGAGCCCTATCCATTTTGAGATTTTGCAGCCGGTGTTAGAAAAGCACGGCTATCATGTGGTGGTGCTGGACAACGATGACCGCACTGCCATTGATACGGGGCTCAAATACGTCAATAACGATGCCTGCTTCCCCTCCATCACCGTTGTGGGCCAGATCATGGAGGCTGTGCTCTCCGGCAAGTATGATACGGACCATCTGGCCATTATGATGACCCAGACCGGCGGCTGCTGCCGGGCCAGCAACTATGTGGCCTTCATCCGCCGGGCCCTGCAAAAGGCGGGTTACAGCCAGATCCCTGTCATCTCCGTCAATGCCAACGGCATGGAGAAGAACGAGGGCTTCCAGTTCACCCCCGGCCTCATCCTGGACGCGGTGCATGCCCTGGTCTATGGCGACCTGTTCATGCGCTGCCTGTACCGGGTCCGCCCCTATGAGAAGGTTCCCGGCTCTGCCGAGGAGCTCCACCAGAAGTGGAAAAAAATCTGCATTGAGTCTTTGGTAGACAAGGACACCACCTATTCCTATGGATGGGTCTGCCGGGGGATTGTCCAGGCCTTTGACAACCTGCCCATTGACGAAACCCTGCGCAAGCCCAGGGTGGGCATCGTAGGAGAAATTTTGGTCAAATATATGCCCCTGGCCAACAACCATCTGGTGGAGGTGCTGGAGGCCGAGGGAGCCGAGGCCGTAGTGCCGGATATGCTGGATTTCTTCAATTACTGCCTGCTGGGCGGCAAGTACCGCCATGAGTACCTGGGCGCGGGCTGGGGCGCGGAGATTACCGCCAAGGCGGGCATCCAGATTCTCCGGGCCCTGCGCCGCCCCGCCATCGATGCCCTGAAAAAGAGCAAGCGCTTTGATCCCCCGGTGCCCATTGAGCGCATTGCGGAGATGACAAAGCCCTATCTGTCCCTGGGCAACCAGTATGGCGAAGGGTGGTTCCTGGCGGGGGAGATGATTGAGCTGATCACCTCCGGGGTGCCCAATGTGATCTGCATTCAGCCCTTCGCGTGCCTGCCCAACCATGTGGTGGGCAAGGGGGTCATCAAGGTGCTGAAGAAGAACTACCCCCAGGCCAACATCGCCGCTGTGGACTACGACCCCGGCGCCAGCGAGGTCAACCAGCTCAACCGCATCAAGCTGATGCTGTCGGTGGCGAAGGAAAATTTGAAGAACGAAAAGTAACTGCAAGGTGCGCCGCAAAGCTTGACTGCGGCGCATCCTTTTATCATCTTTCCCTCTTGACAAATACCCCTTGGGGGTATATAATGCAAATACCCCCAAGGGGTATATGAAAGGAGTCATGCAAAATGGAAGAGCACCAGTGCTGCTGCGGAGGGACCGAGAAGACCACCATGCGTCCGGAGGAGGAGAAGAAAAAGCTCCTGAACCGCCTCAAGCGCATTGAGGGCCAGGTTCGGGGGCTGCAGGCCATGATCGAGCGGGACGCGTACTGCTACGATATCCTGACCCAGTCCGCTGCCGTCAACGCCGCCATGAACGCCTTTAATAAGGAGATTCTGGCCCACCATATCGAGGGCTGTGTGGCGCGGGATATCCGGGCGGGTAAGGACGAGGTCATCGATGAGCTGGTGACCATTCTGCAAAAACTCATGAAATAACTTTCTCCAAAGCGGGAAAACTGGAAAGGCAGGAGGAGAAACATGAAACAATATGATGTAACCGGCATGAGCTGTGCCGCCTGCGTGGCAAGGGTCGAAAAGGCGGTCAGCCAGGTGCCCGGTGTCAGCAGCTGTGCGGTGAGCCTGCTGACGAACTCCATGGGCGTGGAGGGTACCGCCGAGCCCCAGGCCATTATCCGGGCCGTGGAGCAGGCGGGCTACGGCGCATCGGTGAAGGGGCAGGAGCAGGCCGGCACCAGCAGCGCGGAAGAGGCCCTGGCGGATCACGAGACACCCAAGCTGAAGCGGCGGCTCATTGCCTCCATCGGCTTTTTGGCGGTGCTGATGTATTTTTCTATGGGCCACATGATGTGGGGCTGGCCGCTGCCGGGCTGGTTCGATGGCAACCATGTCGCCATGGGCCTGGTGCAGCTGCTGCTGGCTGGGATCATCATGGTTATCAATCAGAAGTTCTTCATTTCCGGCTTTAAGGCTCTGTGGAATCGGTCCCCCAATATGGATTCCCTGGTGGCCCTGGGCTCCATGGCCTCCTTTGTGTGGAGCGTCTACGCCCTGTTTGCCATGACCGATGCCCAGCTCCATGGGGATATGGCCGGGGTCATGACCTATATGGACGAATTCTATTTTGAGTCCGCCGCTATGATCCTGACCCTGATTACCGTGGGCAAAATGCTGGAAGCCCGCTCCAAGGGCAAAACCACCGATGCCCTGAAGAGCCTGATGAAGCTGGCCCCCAAGACGGCTACCCTGCTGCGGGAGGGCCGGGAGGTCACGGTGCCCATTGAGCAGGTCAAGCAGGGGGATATCTTTGTGGTCCGCCCCGGCGAGAGCATCCCTGTGGACGGCGTGGTGCTGGAGGGCACCGGCGCGGTGAACGAGTCCGCCCTGACCGGCGAGAGCATCCCCGTGGACAAGGTCCCCGACGACAGTGTTTCCGCCGCCACCATCAATCAGTCCGGCTTCCTGCGCTGCCAGGCCAGCCGGGTAGGGGAGGATACCACCCTTTCCCAGATCATCAAAATGGTCTCCGATGCTGCGGCCACCAAGGCCCCCATCGCCAAGATTGCGGACCGGGTGTCCGGCGTGTTCGTCCCCGCGGTGATCTCCATTGCGGTGGTCACTACCATTGTCTGGCTGCTGCTGGGCCGGGAGTTTTCCTTCGCCCTGGCCCGGGGTATCTCCGTGCTGGTCATCAGCTGTCCCTGCGCCCTGGGCCTTGCAACGCCTGTGGCGATTATGGTTGGCAACGGCGTAGGCGCCAAGAACGGCATCCTCTTTAAAACGGCGGTCTCCCTGGAGCAGACCGGCAAGACGGATATTGTGGTTCTGGACAAAACCGGCACCATCACCAGCGGCCAGCCCAAGGTGACGGATGTGGTTCCGGCCCCCGGTGTGGCGGAGGAGCGGCTTCTGTCCCTGGCTCTGGCGCTGGAAGCCAAGAGTGAGCACCCCCTGGCAAAGGCTGTTCTGGAGGCGGGGAAAGACAAGGGCATGCAGGCCGAGGACGTGGCGGATTTTGCCGCCCTTCCCGGCAACGGCCTGCAGGCGGTTCTGAAGGGGAAAACCCTTCTGGGCGGCAGCCTCAGCTTCCTGTCTCAGAAGGTTGACGTCCCGGCAGAACTGGAGCGCAGCGCCCACGCCCTGGCCGAGCAGGGCAAAACGCCCCTGCTGTTTGCCTATGACGGGGCATTGGTGGGTATGATCGCGGTGGCGGACACCATCAAGCCGGACAGCCCCCAGGCGGTGAAGGAGCTGCAAAACATGGGCATCCGTGTGGTGATGCTCACCGGTGACAACCAGCGTACCGCCCAGGCCATCGGGGCCCAGGCCGGTGTGGATCAGGTCATTGCCGGGGTTCTGCCCGATGGCAAGGAGGCGGTGATCCGTCAGCTGAAGGCCAAGGGCAAGGTCGCCATGGTTGGTGACGGCATCAACGATGCTCCGGCCCTGACCCGGGCAGATACAGGCATCGCTATCGGTGCCGGTGCGGATGTGGCCATTGACGCGGCGGATGTGGTGCTGATGAAGAGCAGCCTTCTGGATGTGCCCGCTGCTATCCGCCTGAGCCGGGCCACCCTGCGCAATATCCACGAGAACCTCTTCTGGGCCTTCTTCTACAACACCATCGGCATTCCGCTGGCGGCAGGCTGCTTTGTGGGCCTGGGCATGACCCTGAATCCCATGTTCGGTGCGGCGGCCATGAGCCTGTCCAGCTTCTGCGTGGTGACCAATGCCCTGCGGCTGAACCTGTGCAAGCTGTACGATCCCAGCCATGACCACAAGCGTAAGGCAAAAAAGCAGAGCGATTCTCTGGAGAAGACCATCCACATCAAGGGCATGATGTGCCACCACTGCGAGGCGGCGGTGCAGAAGGCGCTGGAAGGTCTGGATGGCGTTTCCTCTGCCGTGGCCGATCACGAGGCGGGCACCGCTATCGTCACCCTGACCAAGCCTGTTGCCGATTCCGCTTTGAAGAAAGCGGTGGAGGACGCGGGCTACACCGTAAAATCCATTGCGTAAAAAGGAGAAAATCAGTATGAAAAAGGTTATTCACATCGATGGTATGGGCTGCTCCGGCTGTGAGGGCCGGGTGAGAAACGCGCTGGAGGCCCTGCCTCAGGTTGCCTCCGCCCAGGTCAGCAAGGATACGAAGACCGCCGAGGTAACGCTCACCGAGGCCGTTCCCGATACCGTTCTGGCAGAAACCGCCGCCTGCGGCGGGAAGTACACTGTCACCGGCATCGAGTAAGAAAAGCAACCAGCGGCACGGACCAAAGCAAGGTCCGTGCCGCTTTCCTTTTCTGCGGAGACAAAATCTCTTGCATTCTGCCGCCGGAAAGGGTATGATGAAGAAAATGCCCCCTATTGACGCGGGGCGTATAATAAGGATGACGGATACGAAAAGAGGAGTGGTTCGGCGGATGGAGAAAAAGCTGATTGTGATTGAGGGCCTGGATGGCAGCGGAAAGGCGACCCAGGCGAAGCTTCTGGCGAAGTCGCTGACAGAGCAGGGGGCCGCGGTGCGGGAGGTGTCCTTCCCGGACTACGGGTCCGATTCTTCGGCGCTGGTGAAAATGTACCTGTCCGGCCAGTTCGGCACGGACCCCCAGGATGTGAATGCTTATGCCGCCAGTGCTTTTTTTGCTGTGGATCGGTTCGCGTCCTACAAAAAGGGCTGGGGCCGGGATTACGACCGGGGCGTGATCATCGCGGACCGGTACACCACCTCCAACGCCGTGCACCAGTGCAGCAAGCTCCCCGGGGAGCAATGGGAGCCGTTTTTGGAGTGGCTGTTCGACTTTGAATACAAAAAGCTGGGGATTCCTGCCCCCAATCAGGTGATCTACTTAAATGTAGATCCCAAGGTCAGCCAGGCGCTGATGACCAAGCGCTACAGCGGGGATGAAAGCCGCAAGGACATCCATGAGCGAGACCTTGGCTATTTGCAGCGAAGCCGGGAGGCGGCGGAATTCTGCGCGCGGTATCTCGGCTGGCAGACGGTGGACTGCTGCCGGGACGGGCAGATGCGCCCGATTCAGGAAATCCACCAGGAAATTTTTACATTTATCAATACGATTCTGTAAGGAGGAACCATTATGAACAAGAAGCTCTATAAATCCAATACCAACAAGATGATCTGCGGTGTCTGCGGCGGCCTGGGTGAATATTTCGGCATCGACCCCACGCTGATCCGCCTGATCTGGGCGATTGTGGGTCTTGCCGGCGGCGCGGGAATCGTTGCGTATCTCATTGCGGCAGTCATCATCCCCAATTCTGTCATTGATGTCTGACGGAAAACCAGATAAATGCTGAAATTGCAAAATTTTACGCATATTCGTTGACTTTCTCGGGCCGGTATGTTATACTGACCCGAGAAAACAGAATGGGGAGCGAGTGCTTGATCGTTCTCCGGGAAGTGAAAAAGGATAGGTTGGAGAGAGAACTATGCCAGAAAAGAACCAGGAACAAGAGTACGAAATTGACCTGCTGGAGCTCCTGCGGGCCATGTGGAGCCACATTGTCGCAATTGTGCTGACGGCTGTGGTCTGCGCCGGCCTGGCGCTGGGGTACACCACTGTTCTTGTGACCCCCAAATACAAGGCAAATGCTTTGATGTACGTCAACAGCTCGGATATCTCATTGGCTGGCAGCAAGCTCAGCATTTCCGCTTCGGATCTGACCGCCGCAAAGAGCCTGGTAGATACTTACATCGTCATCCTGAACACCCGCACGACGCTGAACGATGTGATTGAGCAGTCCGGCGTCTCTTATACTTATGAGCAGCTGAAGAGCATGATCAGCGCCAGCGCCGTGAATTCTACGGAAATTTTCTCCGTAGAGGTCACCAGCACCGATCCCAAGGAGGCGGAGCTGCTGGCCAACACCATCGCCACCATCCTGCCGGAGAAGATCGCTGCCGTGGTAGATGGCTGCTCTGTGCGCATTGTGGATAATGCCGTGGTGCCTGCCAAACGTTCTTCTCCCAGCTATACTAAGAATACGGTTCTGGGTCTCCTGCTGGGTGCCGTGCTGGCCTGCGGCGTGGTCACCGTTGCCTACCTGATGGATGATAAGATTCACAGCGGCGACTATCTGACCCAGACCTATGGCCTGCCCATGTTGGCTACCATCCCGGACTTGACGGCGGCGGACGAGGGAAGCGGCTACTATGGCGGTTATGCCGCCGCGGGCAAGCGCGCGGAGAAAGGAGTGTAACCCATGGCGAATGAAAAGAAGTCCACCAGAGCTGCCGCCAGCAGCGTGGTGGGTGCCAATATCGGCTTCGGCGCGGCAGAGGCCTACAAGCGTCTGCGGACCAATCTGGAGTTCAGCCTGCCGGATGCCTCCTCTGGCTGCCGGGTCATCGGTGTTACCAGCTCCCTGAAGGGAGAGGGCAAATCCACGACCTCGATCAATCTGGCCTATACCATTGCCCAGACAGGCAAGAACGTTCTGCTGATCGAGTGCGATCTCCGTCTGCCCACCTATTCCAAAATTCTCCGGCTGGCTCCGGCCCCCGGCTTTACCAATCTGCTGATGGGCACGGCCGATGGAGGACAGGTCCTGCAGAAGTACGGTTCCATGGATAATCTGCGGATCATCACGGCGGGAGATATTCCCCCCAATCCGGCAGAGCTGCTGTCCTCCAAGCGGATGCGGCTGGCCGTGGATGCCATGAAGAATGTGGCGGATGTGATCATCCTGGACCTGCCCCCCGTGGGAGAGGTTACCGATGCCCAGATTGCCTCCCGCCTGACCGACGGCATGGTGATTGTGGTGCGGGAGAACTACTGCAACAAGCGGGCGCTGGATGAGACCATGCGCCAGATGAAGCTGGCGGAGGCCAAAATCCTGGGCTTTGTCATGACGGATTCCAATGTCCAGAAGAAGGGCTACTATAAAGGCGGCTACGGCTCCTATGCCGGGAGTGAGAAGAAGGCCTGACCCCCGAGAAACAGCGCAGAGCTATGACAGATTATCATACCCATATTTTACCCAAGATGGATGACGGCAGCGGCTCCCTGCGGGAGAGTCGGCAGATGCTCCTGGAGGAGCGCCGTCAGGGGGTGGATGCCCTGGTGCTGACGCCCCACTTTTACGCCAATCAGAACAGCCCCCGGCGTTTTTTAGAGCGGCGGGAAGGCTCCTGGCAGCGATTGCAGGATGCTCTGGATGACCAGACGCCCCATGTGCAGCTGGGGGCAGAGGTGCAGTATTTCCCGGGAATCTGCGAATGCGATGACCTGGAGAAGCTGACCATTTCGGGCACGAAATTTCTCCTGCTGGAGATGCCCTTCTGCCGTTGGGATGCCCAGGTGCAGCAGGACGTATTCCAGCTGGCCCAGTGCCGGGAACTGAAAATCGTGCTTGCCCATATTGACCGCTATTACGCCGATCAGCCCAAACAGCTGTGGCAGGAGCTCCACGACGAGGGAATTCTGATGCAGCTCAATGCCTCGGCGTTCCATGGCTTTGGAAAAAAGAAGAAGTATATGGAGCTGCTTCAAAAGGGCTGGATTCAGATGCTTGGTTCCGACTGCCACAATATGGGTGCCAGAAAACCAAACTGGGATCTGGTGCCGGAGGGCGCCGCGGACCTGGCCCTGGAGAACATGAAAACGGCTATGCAGCGGGGGTAAGGCCCTGCTTGATAGTACATAAGGTAGATCTACCGGATTCCGGTATTTCTATAATCTTTAGAAAGGTGAGGTAAACAACATGAAGAATCTTGTACGCGTAGTATCTTGCGTGATGCTGGTTGCAGCCCTGTCTATGGCAGTGTTTGCGGACAGCTTTACGCCCAGTGTCACGCAGAAGGAAGCCCCCGCTGTTACCAAGGCTGCCGCTGTAGAGGCTGCTGACGGCACCAAGGCGGAAGTCAAGGCTGCTGACATCAAGGTTGTCTCCATTTCCGAGGAGAAGGCTCTGTCCGAAGAGACCAAGAAGGAAATGGATGAGGCCTACGATGTGATCGCCAAGGCGGAATCCCTGGAGAAGGCTGTTCCCGAGCTGAAGACCGTGTTGGAGGATGCGAAGGTCACCACCCCCGTTGCGAACTTTGTGGTTCGTGACCTGGTGAACGTCTCCGTGCCTGAAGATGTGGCCAAGCTGTTCGAGACCGAAGGCACCACCATTACCGTAAACTTCAAGCTGGGCGTCAAGGCTGGCGCCACTGTTGTGGTCATGCGGTTTGTGGATGGCAAGTGGGTTCCCCTGCCCCTGGAGAACGTCACGGTGAACAAGGACGGTTCCGTTGACGTGAAGCTGGACGGCGTTGGCACCGTTGCTTTCCTGGTTGAGAAGAACTAAGCTTTCCAAGGTAGCACTCAGGGTGGGCTTGCTCGCCCTGAGCGCTATTTTTCTTTTCGGCGGCTGCGGCAAAAAGCCTGCGGAAGCACCTTCCGCTCCTTCTCTGGAGGCGGGGAGCACGGTACCGTCCACCGTGGAGGCTTCCAAGCCCCAAAGAAAAGAAAACCTGGAGACCATCTTGGTCTTAGGGTTGGATAAAAACGAATACCCCACCAACAGCCGCGCTTATTTAAACGACATGCAGTCGGATTTTAATTTGCTGCTTGTTCTGGATCGGGATACCAATACCTGCTCGCCCCTGCTTTTAAACCGGGACACCATGACGGAGATCACCCGTCTGGGTGTATTCGGGGACGAGGCAGACAGCTTTACTGGCCAGCTGGCTCTGGCCCACACCTACGGCAGCGGCGGCTCCGACAGCTGCCTGAACGCCAAGAAGGCCGTCTCCAAACTGCTGGGCGGCGCCCCCATTGACCACTATATGAGCTTTACCATGGACTCCGTGCCCACGGTCAATGATGCCGTAGGCGGCGTGACCGTAACGGTCCTTGAGGATTTCCCGGACCATCCGAACCTGGTGAAGGGTCAGCAGGTGACCCTGCAGGGGGAGGAGTCTCTTGTCTATGTCCGGGGTCGGAAGGATGTGGGCGACCAGACGAATCTGAACCGGATGAACCGGCAGGAGCAGTATATGACCGCTCTGATGGAGCGCCTGATGGCCAGCGCCAAGGCGGACCCGAATTTTCTGACCAAGCTGACCTTGAAACTGGGAGATTCCTTCCAGACGGACTATTCCGTAAGCCAGCTGCAAAAAATCGCGGATACCCTGCTGGAGGCGAAGATTGGACCCTTCCAGACCATTGACGGAAAAGCCGTCCACGGCGAGGAATTCATGGAGTTCTATGTGGACCAGACGTCCCTGGACGAGACCATTCAAAAGCTTTTTTACCGGTAGCAAAACACTCCGAAGGAGCCCTTTTCCGGGGCTTTCCCTTCGGAGTGTTTCTTTTATTATGTCAGGTCGATCAGCAGCGTCACCAGAAAGCCCACCGGCGCGGCCAGAATGGCCCGGGTGCTCATGCCCAGCACGGCGGCCTGGATGTGGGGCTTGGGGTCTTGGTAGACGTCTCTCAAGTCCTCTGTGCCCGGAATAATCCACCTGTCCGAGTGGCAGAACCAGCCGCAGCCCATGAAAAGCTTCTGGAACCACAGCTGGGTAACCCACATGAGATAGCTTTCCAGCCAGGCCTCCAAAAAACTCTGTGCCCGGCCCAGGAAGAAAATGAGGCAGGTCTGGAGCAGAATATAGAAAAATACGCTTTTCACCTTCCGGGTGTCATACCGGGCTTCTTCCGTCACCTCCGGCACAATTCCCAGCTCCCGGCATCGGGCTAAGATCGCAGGCGGATAGTCCAGCACCCGGTTCTGCACCCCTCCGGCAGCGGCGCGGGTATTCCAGAAAAAGGAGAGGGTGGTTGCGGCGATAAAAATGAGAACTTCCAAAATCAGAATTTTCGGCATTGGCGGCCTCTTTCTCACAGATCAACATTTGTTTTCAGACCGGGCTATTTTAGCAATCTCGTTTTCAAAAGTCAAGACAAAAGAGAGGGGAAACGGTTATTGCAGATACCCTTCCTGCTGCAACAGCTCCAAAACTCTGGCTTCCCGTTCCAACATTTGCTGATCTGTGGGGCCGTGGTCGTGAAAGCGATTTGTGCGGATGGCTTGTTCTGGCTCCACATATTCCAAGGTAAAGCGTTCCTCCGCCTCATAATCATCCAGGTGCTGTGGCCCGATCTGCGGCTCTGCCTGACAGAGATAGTAGAAGTTATCCTGCACAAACATCTCTACGTCCGGCTGATCGCTTTTTTCGACCCGATGAACCAACCCGTATTCTCGGATGCTCTCCGGAATCACCAGCAGCCCCGCTTCCTCGGAAACTTCCCGCCGCAGCGCCGCCTCCATTGTCTCTCCGGCCTCAATGCCGCCGCCAGGGAATTTGTAATAGTCAAATTTCAGGCTGTGCACCATGGCAACCTTCCCATCCAGCAGAAGAATACCGCGGACAGATGGCCGGACAAAGGCCCGCCCTGCGGGATTATAGTCTTTTTGATCCATTTCAAACAACAGCCGCATAAATTTCTCCGATCCATTTTATTTCCCTTGCATAAGACACAAACAAGTATAGAGGATAGGACTTCTTTTTACAAGCCTTGAAATACAATATTTACAATACGAATCAAGAGTTGAGGGATCGTAGTAGGCTGTTAATGCTAAATCATTTCTTTTCAGCTTTTGGACGGGGCCCTGTCCGAAAGATAAGAAGTAAAGTTTTTGCATGAATAGGTTGCTACAGGCCCTCAACGCTTGATTCGCATTTGTAGTATTCTCTATATATTTTTGCAGGTCTTGAAATCGAGAGGAAGATATACTATAATCGTTCCAATAAGTGGTTTCCATAGAGCAAACGAAGAGGCGCTGCCGAAAGGCGGCTTTTTCAAAGGAATGCGGTTAGCGACTTCTAACCAAGTCCCGAACCACAAAAGGAATCAGGAGGCAGAAGATGAAGTACTTTGGAATGCCCGCCGGAATGTGGGCCCTGTTCGGAAATTCGTTTCGGAAGCAGCTGACGGAGACCTTTGGGTATGACGCGGACACGGCAAAGCAGATTACCCGAAAGGCAAAGGAAAAATACCGGCAGATCATCAGGGAGCTGCCGGAGTTTGAAAAGGCGGACCGCTTCAAAATGAACGTGGTGAACTGCGCCATGCTGGGGTCCTTTGTGCTGTCCAGCCCAAAGCGCCCGGAGGTGGAGAAGCTGACGGACTATTACGCTAAGGCTATGATGACAAAGCCCATGCGCTGGTTCTGCCGCCAGAGTGGGAAGAAGAAATTCTCGCGGCAGGACGTGGCCGGGATGGAGGCCACGGCAGCCCTGAAGGCCGCGGACCGGAACCCCTACTCCTGGAATATGGAATATCTCCCTTATTCCGACGGCAGCGGCTATGAGTGCCGGTTCACGGAATGCGGCATCTGTACATTGATGAAAAAGCTGGGACTCTACGATCTGACCCCGGTCCTTTGCCATCTGGATTACACCATGAGCGAGGCGGGGGGCGCGTCCCGTTTTGTCCGGGAATACACCCTGGCCTCCGGCGGTCCCTACTGTGACTGCGGCTATCACAAGAAGAATCCGGAGAAAGGAAATTCGCTGTGATTCAGATTGTTGCCCACGATGCCGCATCGGAAGCCCTGTGCCGCCCCGGCCAGACCGGCGGCTTTGAAACCGCGGCAGGGAGCGGCGAAATCCACCTGTTTTCGCTTTTGGACGGGGTGCGCGCCATGCGGATGCGGCTGGAAATGGAGGCCTATACGGAGGAGCGCACCGAGCCCAGACTGCTGGAAATCAACTTCTGCGTGGGCGGGCGGTTTGAAACCAGCTTTTCCCTGCGGGATCAGGTCTTGCTGAAGCCGGGGGACATGGCCATCAGCTGCTATGACGGGGTTCATGGCTCCCGGTCAGAGTCCTTTTTCCCCCTGGGCTACTATGAGGGAATCTGCCTGGAGGTGGACCCCGCCGCCGCCCAGCGCTGGGTGGAGCGGAACGCCCCGGCGTTTTCCGTGGATTTTTCCGCCCTGAAGCAGAATCTTTTGGGGAACAAATGGTATATGTACAGCCCCGCCGGCCCCCGCTGCGAACACGTCTTCCGGGAGCTCTACGAGAACGCGGCTTATATGGACCTGCCTTTTCTGCGGCTCAAGGTTCTGGAGCTGCTGATGCTCCTGGGCCGTGTGCCCCGGGGAGAGGAGGAGAATCCGTACTACTCCGCCAAGCAGGCGGAGCTTGTCCGCCATCTCCGAGACCATCTGGTGACGGACCGGGAGGGATATGTGTCCCTGGCCCAGCTGGCGGCGGAGCACGAAATTTCCGTGTCCCATTTGCAGAAGCTGTTCAAGCAGATCTATGGGGTGCCCGTCTACCACTATATCAAGGAGTACCGCTTGGAGCAGGCGGCGGTGGAGCTGGTGCGGAGCGCAAAGCCTGTGACCCAGATCGCCCAGGGGGCAGGCTATGACAACGCCGGGAAATTTTCGGAGTGCTTCCGCAAGCGCTACGGCGTGACCCCTTCCCAGTACCGCGCCAACGCAAGGAATGCGGCAAAACAGAGCAGTCAAACCAAAATGGAGTAGTTCCATGAGATAAAATGTGGTAGAGTACACGGTGGTTAGCTGAAGCTAACCTAAACACAGAAGGATGGTGGTCTCATTGAAGAAAGAATCCGATTTTTCCCGGCTGATAGGATACGCGGGCGGGCACCGGTTTTTCACCTATGCGTCCTGGGTTCTTGCGGCCCTCAGCGCGCTGGTGGCGCTGGTCCCGTTTTTGTACATCTGGATGATCCTGCGGGATGTGTTGAACGCCGCGCCGGACTATTCCCAGGCCGTGCACACCGCCCATTACGGCTGGATAGCCGTGCTGTTCGCGGTGCTGTCTTACCTCATTTATATCTGCGCCCTGCTGTGCTCCCATCTGGCGGCCTTCCGGGTGGCGACGAATCTGCGGCTCAGCGTTTCGGAGCATCTGGCGAAGCTGCCCCTTGGCTTTACGGAGAGCTACGGCAGCGGCAGACTGCGCAAGGTGATTCAGGAGAGCACCGGTGCGGCGGAAACCTACCTTGCCCACCAGCTGCCGGACCAGTACAGCGCCATGGCGACCCCGGTAGGGCTGCTGGTGCTGCTGTTCGTGTTTGACTGGCGGCTGGGCCTGTTGAGCTTGGCCCCGGTGCTGCTGGCCTTTGGCATTATGGCCACTATGACCGGCGCTCGGATGGCGGAGAAGATGCGCCAGTACGGCAACGCCCTCGCCGCCATGTCCGGGGAGGCGGTGGAGTATGTCCGGGGCATCCCCGTGGTGAAAACCTTCGGGCAGTCCGTATTCTCCTTTAAGAAATTCAAGGCAACCATCGATGAATATGAAAAATGGGTTGTCGCTTATACCAAGGAACTGCGCCTTCCCATGATGTTCTATACCGCCGCCATCAACGGCGTGTTCGCCTTCCTCATTGCGGGAGGGCTGCTGCTGACCAAGAACGGGGTTACGCCGGAGTTTCTGCTGAATCTGCTGTTTTACATTATCATTACGCCGGTGATCTCCCTGACACTGACCAAGATCATGTACATGAGCGAAAACAAGATGATCGTAAAGGATGCCCTGCAGCGCATTGATTCCGTGCTGGACGCGGCCCCCGTCTCCGTCAGCGGCACGCCGAAGCACCCCAAGGACAGCTCCGTGGTGCTGGAAGATGTGCATTTCAGCTATGATGGCGCAACGGACGTGATCAAGGGCGTTTCGATGCGGGTTCAGCCCGGCCAGACCGTGGCGCTGGTGGGCCCCTCCGGCGGCGGCAAATCCACGCTGGCAAGCCTGATGGTGCGCTTCTTTGACGTGCAGAGCGGCGCCATCCGCATTGGCGGCGCGGATGTGCGGGATATCCCCAAAGAAGAGCTGATGGATACTGTGTCCTTCGTGTTCCAGAACAGCCGATTGCTGAAGGGCAGCATTCTGGACAATGTAAAGCTCGGCAAACCCGATGCCTCCGAGGAGGAGGTTTTGGATGCTCTGAAGGCCGCCCAGTGCATGGACATTATCGAAAAATTTCCGGAGGGCATCCACACCGTCATCGGCACCAAGGGCGTCTACCTCTCCGGCGGCGAGCAGCAGCGCATTGCCATCGCCAGAGCCGTGCTGAAAAACGCGCCGATCCTGATTCTGGACGAGGCCACAGCCTTTGCGGACCCGGATAACGAGGCGAAGGTCCAGCGGGCCTTTGCGGAATTGGCAAAGGGCAAGACCGTGATCATGATTGCCCACCGGCTGTCCACAGTTGTGAACGCCGACTGCATCTATGTGGTGCGGGATGGGCAGATTGTGGAGTCCGGCACGAAGGACGCTCTGTGCGCGGCAGGGGGGCAGTTCGCCCAGATGTGGCGGGACTACCAGTCCTCCGTCCAGTGGAAGGTTGCGAAGGAGGGATAACCATGATTGAAAAAATTCAGAAAGCCACCGCCAGCTCCCCGGAGGGCGCCCGGGGGTTGGTAAAAGGAATCCTGGCCTGTGCGTTTCAGAACGTGGCCTTCATGCTGCCAACAAGCCTGCTCTATTTCCTGGTCAGAGACCTGATGGCGGGTACAGCAGGGGGGAGAACCGCTTTTTATGTCTGCGGCTGCATTGCCTGCTTCGCGCTGATTTTCCTGACCACCTGGTTCCAGTATAACGGAACCTATTTTACCACCTATAAAGAGAGCGGCGTCCGGCGGCTGGCCCTGGCCGAGCGGCTGCGGAAGCTCCCGCTGTCCTTTTTCGGCAAACGGGACCTGGCAGACCTGACCAGCACCATTATGGCCGACTGCGAGGTGCTGGAGAAGACCTGTTCCCATTTCATCCCCGGCCTGTTCGGGTCACTCATTTCTACGGTGCTCATTGCCCTGGGCCTGTTCGTCTTTGATTGGCGGATGGCGCTGGCGGCGCTGTGGGTGATCCCCGTGTCCATTGCCATCCTGCTGGGCAGCTACCGCATCCAGGACCGGGTGCAGGCCAAGACAATGGCGGTGAAAATGGCCTGCGCCGATGGCATCCAGGAGTATATCGAGTCCATCCGGGACCTGAAAGCCAGCAACGCGGAAAACGATTATCTCACAGGCCTCTCGGAAAAAATCCGCGCCGTGGAAAAGCAGACCGTTTCCGCGGAACTGACCAATGCTGTGTTTGTCACCTCCGCCGGCATGGTTTTAAAGCTGGGCATCGCCTCTGTGGCCCTGACGGGCTCCATGCTGCTGCTGCGGGGGCAGATCGATGTGCTGACGCTGTTCCTGTTCCTGCTGGTGGCCTCCCGTCTGTACGACCCCATGCAGGGCGCTTTGCAGAATCTGGCGGCGGTGATTGCTATGCGCACCAATGTGGCCCGGATGAACGAGATTTTGGAGTACCCCATCCAGACCGGCAGCGAGGAGCTGACCAACCGGGGCTATGACATCGCCTTTGACCATGTGGGCTTTGCCTACAATTCCGGCGAGACGGTTCTGAAGGATGTGTCCTTTACCGCCAAGCAGGGCCAGGTTACGGCGCTGGTGGGCCCCTCCGGCGGCGGCAAGACCACCGTATCACGGCTGGCCGCCCGGTTCTGGGACTATCAGAAGGGCAGCATCACCGTCGGCGGCATGGAGGTTTCCGCCATCGACCCGGAGAAGCTCATGAGCCTCTATTCCATCGTGTTCCAGGATGTGACCCTGTTTGACAATACCATACTGGAGAACATCCGCCTGGGCCGGAAGGATGCCACAGACGAGGAGGTGCTGGCCGCCGCAAGGCTTGCCAACTGTGATGAATTCGCGGAGAAGCTGCCGGATAAGTGGAATACCCCCATCGGAGAAAACGGCTGCGCCCTCTCCGGCGGCGAGCGGCAGCGCATTTCCATTGCCCGGGTCTTTTTGAAGGACGCGCCTATCATCCTGCTGGATGAGGCTACTGCCAGCCTGGATGTGGAAAATGAAACGCTGATCCAGACGGCCCTGTCCCGCCTGATCCAGAACAAGACCGTCCTGATCATCGCCCACCGGATGCGCACCGTGGCGGGGGCGGACAAGATCGTGGTGCTCTCCGACGGCGTGGTTGCCGAACAGGGCAGCCCCAGCGCGCTTTATGAAAAGCATGGGCTGTACGCCCACATGGTGGATTTGCAGACCGGAAGCCAGAACTGGACGATCTAGGAAATGAAATCCAATCTTTGATTGGGTGAAATCTGTCTTGCGACAGGTGAAATCCAATCTGCGATTGGGTGAAATCGCCCGTTCCGGGCGGAAGTGGTGTCCCTTCGGGACGAATGAAGTAGGAAGCGGGAGCATTGCGGCTATTTGGCAAGGCTCCCGCTTTTGCTGTTTGTGGGCTGCAAACGCAGCGGCAAAACAGAGAAGCGGAACCAAAATGGAGTAGTTTCAAAAAGGGAAATGTGATAGAGTATGCGCTGGTTAGCGAAAGCTAACCAAACTCTAGGAGGTGCGTTATGAAAAAGAAAATCATTGCCTTTGTATTGTGTGCCCTGTGTCTGCTGTCCATGGTTGGTTGCACCCAGGGGAAGATGGAGACGGCGGCTCCCACCACGGTCGGCCAGCAGGCGGCTGCGGGGGATTATCTGACGACCATCAGCGGAACTTATGTGGAGCTGTTCCCGGAGCTTTCCAAGGCGGAATACCGCTCCATGTGGATCGATGCCACCACGCCTTTGGTTGGCGCCGAAAACGCCGAGGCTGCCACGGATATGCTGCTTGCCATGTGCATGGCGGAGCCCTACGGTCCGGAGGCAACAGAAAAGTATTCGGCGGACCCGGACAGCATGGCCTTTAACTGTTATTTCCTGGGCGGTGTTGCCAAATTCGTCATGGACGGCCACACCATCACTGGGCTGGATGCCCAGGGCCAGCAGGTGTTCTACCACACCTACAAACGGCTTCATTTTCTATGAGAGCGAGGATGCGGATTCCGGGGAATTCACCTATTTCGCCTTCTCCCCGGACACCATGGAGACAACTTATCACCTGGAATTCCGCTACGCCGAGAGCCTGGACGACCTGCAGAGCTGGTTCGAGGGCAGCTACGCCTACTGGAACGCTGCTGGCATCGCGGAGAACTATGATGAGGCGACCATGAAGAACGTCATCGAGCTGTTCGCCACCGAGAACCTGTCTTCCGCCGAGTAATTTTACAGGCGTGCGCCGCGGCTTTCTGGCTGCGGCGCACCTTTCCTGCCCGCCCCCCTTGACTTTTCCCGGAAACATTGTTAGGATGTAAGCGTCTAATCGCAAAAGAAAAAGCTGCCGTCAGGCGGCTTTTCCAAAAGGTATAAGTTAGCTATATCTAACTCCTGCAGAGGCAGAATGAATGGGAGGAGTGCCTATGAAAGACAGCGAATTACAGTTTGACCGCACATGCCATGTGCTGTACTCCAAGGCCTGCAAAAAGCAGATTCAGGCGAAGATTGCCCTGCACTATCCGGAAGCGGAGCGGGAAGCAGTCTGGGAGCGGGTGCAGCGGCAGTATGTGCAGTTCCTATCAGACTGGCGCCGTGACCTGGGCGGCAAGAAAAATTTCCACAATGGCACCGGGGGCAATTACGACTGCATCGCTCTGATGACCTATTATGCGGTGTGCCGGGAGGTTACGAGCCTGGCCGAGATTGAGCAGATGGAGGAAAATCTGCTTCTGCCCGCTTTCCGTGTCCTTTCCAGGTTTGTGGACTGCAACAGACCCTTTTTTAAAAAGCTGATGTATCAATCCTTCTGCAACGCCAAACGCCAGTGCGACAAATGGAAGGATTATCAGATGCAGGTTGCGCCCTTTGCGAAGGATGGCCCCATCTACTACGAGTTCACCGCCTGTCCCGCCGCGGAGTTTGCCAGGCAGCACGGCCTTTTGGAGGTGATGCCCGCCCTGTGCAATCCGGATTTCGCGGCCATGGAGCTGATCCACGCGAAACTGGTGCGGAAAACCACCTGCGCCAACGGCTGCAAATGTGACTATACCATCTGTGGGGATAGAGACCCATATCTCCAGGCGCACCCGGAATACCGGGACGCGGCGGGCTACCGGAGAAATCGATAGGAGGCTTTTCTATGAAAATTTTGGTATTTGGCGCGGGGGTGCTGGGCTGCAATCTGGCAAATGACCTGTGTTCCGCCGGGAAGGAAACTACGCTGCTGGCCCGGGGAGAGTGGGCGGAGGAAATCCGGAAGAACGGTCTGCGGATCAGAAGCCAGCTGTTCCCCCATACCTCTGTCGCCCGGATTCCGGTGGTGACGGAGCTTGCACCGGAGGACAAATATGATGTGATTTTCGTTGCGGTCCGGTATACCCAGATCGAGCGCATCCTGGATACCCTGCGGGCCAACCGGACGGAAAATCTGGTTTTTGTGGGCAACGATGTGCGCGCATCGGAGATTGCCGGGCTACTGCCGGGGAAGAATGTAATGTTTGCCTTTGCCAGCTCGGCAGGGCACCGGGAGCGCACCTATGTCTCCTCCGCGGATCTGCACAAAATCACCATCGGCCAGCTCCGGGGCGCGGACTCCAACGAGGCGCTGATTAGCCAAATTTTTGCCGGAACCAAGTATAAGGTCACCTACGAGCCCAATATGGGGGACTTCCTTTTGTGTCACGCCGCCTTTGTGCTCCCGGCGGCCTTTGTCTGCTACAAAACCGGCGGAAACCTGAAAGAGCTGAAACGGGACGATGCCTATTTAAACCGCATGATCGATGCCATCATCGAGGGCTACCGGGCCATCCACAATGCCGGGCATGAAATTCTGCCGAAGGAGGATCAGAATTTTGAAGGACCCGCCTTCCGAAAAACCAGCTTCCGCTTTTTTAAGCTCCTGTGCTGGACCAGCCTGGGGAAAATCTGCGTTTCCGACCACGCCATGAACGCTGTGGAGGAGATGGGGGCGCTGAACCGGGATCTGAAGAAGTTCTTTGACAAGAACGGCGCGGAATATCCGGCCTGGCGGGCCCTGGAAAAGGAATGCGGAAACGTCTGGGGGAAACAAAATGCAGTTTGAAACATTGGGGGATCGGAAGAACCCCGCGGTCTTGTTTTTCCACGCAATGGGCGTCACAGGTGCCAGCAGCGAGCCGGTGGCAAACTTTATGTGCCAGCGCTATTTCTGCATCCTGCCCACTGCGACCGTCTACTGTGCGGGACAGAAGTATGTCAGTAAGGAGGATGAGGTGCGGCAGCTGGAGGCATTTCTGCGCGTCCAGGGGGTGAAGCGGCTGGCCCTGGTGGTGGCCTCCTCCATCGGCGCGGACCTCGCCATGGCGTTTCTGACGCAGACCCAACTGCCTGCTGCCCACGTTTTCTTCGATGGCGGGCAGTTTGCCCGGATTGGGAAGGGGACCCGCCGGATCATGGTGCCCTTTTTATATCTGGCAATCAAAAGTCTGTACTGGTCCCAAGGCGGGACGCTGAAAAAGATCCTGTGGTGTGACGATGATGCCATCAAGCCCTATTTTATCGCGGCGGGCAAGGCCCTGCGCTGGGGCAATCTGCGCCGCCAGATGGCGGATAGCCTGGAGGAGAAGCCCTTTCCGCCGCTGCTGGATGCGCTGCAAAAGCAAACCTATTTTGCCTTTGGCAGCGCGGAGGAGCATTACAAATACCGGGATGCGGTGCGGAAAGCATATCCCCAGGGGAATTTCCCTGTGTTTGTCGGCTTCAACCATATGCAGTACCAGATTCGGGACCCACAGGGTTTCGCGCGGATGCTGTGCGCGGTGGCGGAGGGGAAAGGAATGCCGGCGCTCCCCTTTGTCAGGGAGATCAAGGAAAAATAGAGAGATTAATGTGTAGATTCAGGCTGCTGCCGCGGGCCGAAAAGGAACCGCGGCAGCGGCTTTTCGTGGAATTGACGGGGACATTTTGGTGTTGGTACAGTGAAATGATTGACAGCCGGGGGAAAATATTGTATCCTATACAAGAAAAAATGTCTGCGGCGTTGCCGCGGAAAACAATGCAGAATCCCGAAGGGGAACACAGGGAATCCGGTGCGAGGCCGGAGCGAACCCGTCACTGTAACAGAGGAGCCTGGCGCATATGCCATTGGGGAAACCTGAGAAGGCGCGCCGCGCGATGATCTGGAGCCAGGAAACCTGACTGCATTGGGAACAACAAGGCTGCGGTGCTCGGTGCTTGGATCTCAAATCGATCGGGCAGCCCTATGGGCTGCGTTTTTTATGCCGGAACCGTGAGAGAAAGGAAAAGACAATGAAAAAAGCGATTCTGGTTGTATCCTTCGGAACCTCCTACCACGATACCCTGGAAAAGACCATCCAGGCTGCGGAAAACGCCATCGGCGCGGCGTTTCCGGGCTGGGAGGTCCGGCGGGCCTTTACCAGCTCCATCATTCTGAAGAAGCTGCGCACCCGGGACAATCTCATCATTGATAACGTGTCCCAGGCCATGGCAAGGCTGGAAAGCGAGGGCTTTACCCATATCGCGGTGCAGCCTACCCATGTGATGCACGGAGAGGAATATGAGAAGCTGCTGTCCCAGCTGCAGCCCTACCGGCAGCGGCTGAATATCCAGGTGGGGGAGCCCCTGCTGGACCAGCAGGCGGATTACGAGAAGGTGGCGGATGCCCTGCTTGCCTGGCTGCCCCAGAGGGCGGCGGATGAGGCGCTGGTGCTCATGGGCCACGGAACGCCCCATTTTGCCAATGCGGCCTACGGCCAGCTGGAGCAGAATTTGCAGGATCGGCAGGACAATGTATTTGTCGGCACGGTGGAAGGATATCCCACCCTGGAGCGGGTGGAGCAGCAGCTGGCCGCCTGTCCCGCAATCAAAAAGGTGTTGCTGGCCCCCTTTATGCTGGTTGCCGGAGACCATGCCCGGAATGACATGGCAGGAGATGAGGATTCCTGGAAGGTACATCTGGAGGAAAAGGGCTATGAAGTCCAATGCGTCCTGAAGGGCCTGGGGGAGTGCCCCGCCATTCGGGATCTCTTTGTTCAGCACTGTGCCGCGGCGGTGGAGGCCCTTCACGCCCAGGGAAAGCTCTGGGGCGTGGGTGTAGGCCCCGGAGACCCGGAGCTGCTGACCCTGAAGGCCGCCCGGGTGCTGGAGCAGGCGGATATCATTCTGGCCCCGGATACGGGCAAGGCGGATAAAACTGCCCTGAATATTATCCGGGACCATCTGAACGGCAAAACCCCCATCCTTGTTTCCACCCCCATGACCCGTGACCGGGCCGCGGTGGAGCAGGCCTACCAGGAAGCGGCTGACAAAATTGCCGCCTACCTGGAGGAGGGCAAGCAGGTTGCCTTCATCACCCTGGGGGATGCCACCGTGTATTCCACCTATATGTACATCCACGAGAAGGTCCGTGCCATGGGCTACGCCGTAGAGGTTGTGCCCGGCGTGCCCTCCTTCTGTGCCGCCGCGGCACGGCTCAATATCTCCCTGTGCCAGGGCAGTGAGCCCCTGCTGGTGATCCCGGCTTCCCACGACGCAAAGGAGCTGCTGGATGTACCGGCCAACAAGGTGTTTATGAAGGCGGGCTCCGCCATCCTGGAGTTGAAAAAGACCCTGGAAGAAAAGAATATGCTGGGCAACGCCGCCATGGTGGAGAATTGCAGCATGGAAAATGAACATGTCTACCCGGATTTCCGGGCGCTGGACAAGACCACCGGCTATTTCTCCCTGGTCATTGTGAAGGAGGGGGAGCGATGAGCCTGCTGATGTCCGGCCTGGACTGCCACGGGGCCGGGGTCGCGCTGCGGGAAAAGCTGGCCTTCTCCCGGCAGCAGGTCCTGGAAATGCTGACGTGGCTCAAGGTACAGCCGGGAGTGGATGGCTGTGTGCTGCTCAGCACCTGCAACCGGACGGAAATCTATCTCAGCGGCGACCCGGAGCTCACACCCTGGCGGCTGCTGTGCCGGGGGGCCGATGCGCCGGAGGCGGCGCTGGAGCCCTACTTTACCACCCGGGTGGGGATGGACGCGGCGAAGCACCTGATGGAGGTGGCCTGCGGCCTCCACTCCCAGATTTTGGGAGAGGATCAGATCATTACCCAGGTTCGCATTGCCATGGAGCTTGCCCAGCAGCAGGAAACCGCGGACCCTGCGCTGGCCGCTCTGTTCCGCAGAGCGGTTACCGCCGGAAAGCGGGCCAGAACCGAGGTGCACCTGCGCCGGGGAACCCCCTCTATGGGAACCCGGTGCCGGGAGATTCTGGAACAAGAGCTTGGCGGCCTGGAAGGAAAGAAAATTCTGGTTATCGGCAACGGGCAGATGGGCCGCCTTGCGGCGGAAATTCTCCACGATGCCGGGGCGGAGGTTTCTGTGACCCTGCGCACCTACCGCCACGGGGAGACGGTGGTCCCCCGGGGCTGCGGCACGGTGCCCTATGAGGATCGGCTTGCGGCCATTCAACGCGCGGATGCCCTGGTGTCCGCCACCACCAGCCCCCACTATACCGTCACCGCCCAGCTTTTGGCGGGCCTGGAGCGCCTGCCGAAGGCCGCCGTGGATCTGGCGGTTCCCAGAGATATTGACCCGGCCTGCGGGGAAAAAATGAAGCTTTTTGACACCGATGACCTGGGCACCGGCGGCCCCGGAACCCCGGAGGAAATCACCGCCATGGAGACCATTGCCGCGGAGGAGCTGGAGCGGTTCTGCCAGTGGCAGAAGCGGCAGAGCGCGGCCCAGGGGAATCTGCGGTTCCCCCTGTTTGTGGATTTGTCCGGGAAAACGGTGGTGCTGATCGGCGGGGGAACCATTGCCTCCCGGCGGATTGCCTCCCTGCGGCTGTTCGGCTGCCGGATTGTGGTCATCGCCCCGGAGCTTAAGTGCAGCGCCGAGGGCATCGAGTGGCAGGCCCGGGACTATGCCCCCGGCGATCTGGAGGGGGCGGCCATTGCAGTGGCGGCCACGGACAACCGGGATGTGAACCACGCGGTGTGGCAGGAGGCCCAGCGCCTGGGCATTCCCGTTTCCGTTGCGGACTGTGAGCAGGAATGCAGCTTCTATTTCCCGGCCATCTGCACGGGGGAGAACCTGATTGCCGGTGTAGTGTCCACAGGAAAGGACCACCACCGCACCGCCCGGGCCGCCCGGGAGATCCGAAAGGTATTGGAGGAACTGGAATGAAATTGCGTTTTGGCAGCCGGGAGAGCAAGCTTGCGGTGATTCAGAGCCGGATGGTTATGGATTCGGTTCAAGCGGCTTTTCCCCAGGCGGAGCTGGAGCTTGTGACCATGAAGACCACCGGCGACAAAATCCTGGACAGAACCCTGGATCAGATCGGCGGCAAGGGGCTGTTCGTCAAGGAACTGGATCTGGCGCTGCGGGAGAACCGGGCGGATTTTACGGTGCACTCCCTGAAGGATATGCCCATGGAAACCCCGGAGGATCTGCCCCTGGTGGCCTTTTCCAAGCGGGCGGACCCGAGAGACGCGCTGGTGCTGCCCAAGGGGGTTCGGGAGCTGGATAAGACCAAGCCCATCGGCTGCTCCTCCCGCCGGAGGCAGTTGCAGCTGAAGGCCCTCTACCCGGAGTTCGAGATTCGGCCCGTCCGGGGCAACGTGCAGACGCGGCTGCAAAAGCTGGACGATGGGCAGTACTGCGCCCTGGTTCTGGCGGCGGCAGGCCTGAAGCGGCTGGGACTGGAGGACCGGATCAGCCGGTATTTTTCCGTGGAGGAGATTCTTCCGGCAGCCGGTCAGGCCATTCTGGCGGTTCAGGCCCGGAAGGGGACGGATGCCTCCGCGTTAAAGAATTTTCACGATGCGGACGCCGCCTGCTGCGCCCTGGCAGAGCGGGCCTTTGTCCGTGCCCTGAACGGCGGCTGCACCTCTCCGGTGGCGGCCTATGCCCAGGTGGAGGGCGAGACGCTGAAGCTCACCGGCCTGTATGTCAGTGAGGACGAAACCGTCATGCGCCGGGGCACCACCCAGGGCCCAAAAGAAAGTGCCGAGATGCTGGGTACCCAGCTAGCGCTGCGGCTGAAGGAAGGAGAATAATATGGGCAGTGTCATTTTGGTAGGGGCCGGTCCCGGAGATCCGGGCCTATTGACCCAGAAGGGCCGCCGGGCAATTGAGCATGCCCAGGTGGTGGTGTTTGACCGGCTGGTAAGCCCGGCCATTCTGTCCCTCATCCCCGAAGACGCGGAAAAAATTGACGTGGGCAAGGAGTCCAGCCATCATCTGGTGCCCCAGGAGGAGATCAACCGCATCCTGCTGCGCAAGGCACAGGAGGGCAAGCGGGTGGTCCGGCTCAAGGGCGGCGACCCCTTTCTCTTTGGCCGGGGCGGCGAGGAGCTGGAGCTGCTGGAGGAGGCGGGGATTCCCTTCCAGGTGGTTCCCGGTGTGACCTCGGCCCTGTCCGTGCCTGCCTATGCGGGCATCCCGGTGACCCATCGGGATTTCTGCTCCTCGCTGCACATCATCACGGGTCACGCCCGGGCGGGGGCCCAGCTGCACATCGATTTTGATGCCCTGCGGCGCACCGGGGGCACCCTGGTGTTTCTCATGAGCGTCACCAGCCTGCCGAAAATCTGTGACGGGCTGCTGGGGGCCGGCATGGAGCCGGATATGCCCGCCGCCGTCATCGAGCGGGGCACCCTGCCGGGCCAGCGAAAGCTGATTTCGACCCTGGAGAACCTGCCGCGGGACGCGGAGCAGGAGGCCATCAAGAGCCCCGCCATCATCGTGGTGGGCAAGGTCTGCGCCCTGTCTGACCGGTTCGACTGGTTTGACCGTCTGCCCCTCAAGGGGAAAACCGTGGTGGTTACCCGCCCGGAAAACCGCAGCGGTGTTCTAACGGAGAAGCTCCGTGCCCTGGGCGCGGAGGTTATCGACTATCCCTGCATCCGCACCGTGCCGAGAGACCCCGCACCCGTTCTGGATGCGGCCATTGAGAAGCTGAATGCCTACCGCTGCCTTGTCTTTACCAGCCCCGCGGGCCCGGAAATCTTCTGGGAGCACCTGCGCGGGGCGGGGAAGGATGCCCGGGCGCTGGCGGGCATCACCTTGGCCGCCATCGGCCCCAAGACCGCGGAGGCTCTGGAAAAGCACGGACTCTGCCCGGATATTGTGCCCCATCCCTATGATTCTGCCCATCTGGCCCAGACTCTGGAGAAAATCTCCGGCCCGGTGCTGCTGTGCCGTGCCAGCAAGGGCAGCGATGCGGTGCCCAGGATGCTGGAGGCGCGGGGCATCCCCTATGAGGACGCGGCCTGCTACGATACGGTCTACGCTGCCCCCGATCCCGAAAAGCTGGATGCGCTGCTGGGGGAAGAGCTGTTGGTCACCTTTACCAGTGCCTCCACCGTCCGGGGCTTTGTGGAGAGCCTGCCGGACCGGGACCTAAAAAATGTCCTCGGCTGCTGCATCGGCCCCCAGACCCAGGCGGAGGCGGAAAACTACGGGATTTCCACTGTGGTTTCCCAGGAGGCCACCATGGAATCTTTGCTGGAATGCATCGCGCGCAACGCACGATAACATAATATCCCTATTACAAAGGAAGTAATTGTATCATGGAAATGTCCATTCGTCCCCGCAGGCTTCGTTCCTGTGACAATCTGCGCCGTATGGTGCGGGAAACCAGGGTATCCCCTGACAGTCTGATCTACCCTCTGTTCCTCATCGAAGGGGAGAATATCAAAGAGTCCATTCCTTCTCTGGATGGACAGTACCGCTATTCCCCGGACCGGGTGGGGGAGGAGATTGAAGAGTGCCTTTCCCAGGGGGTCAGCCGGGTGCTGCTCTTCGGCATCCCCGCCCATAAGGACGCCATCGGCTCCTCTGCCTGGGCCCCCAACGGCGTTGTCCAGCAGGGCATCCGGGCCATCAAGGAAAAGTTCCCCCAGATGTATGTGATCACCGATGTGTGCATGTGCGAGTATACGGATCATGGTCATTGCGGCATTTTGTGTGACCACACGGTGGACAATGACAAAACCCTGGAGGTCTTGGCCAAAACGGCCCTGTCCCATGTCCAGGCCGGTGCGGACATGGTGGCGCCCTCGGACATGATGGATGGCCGCATTGCCGCCATTCGCCACATCCTGGACGAGAACGGCTATGTGGATACCCCCATTATGTCCTATTCCGCCAAGTATGCCTCCGCGTTCTACGGCCCCTTCCGGGATGCCGCCGGTTCCGCTCCCGCCTTTGGGGACCGCCGGGGCTACCAGATGGACCCCCACAACCGGAAGGAAGCTAGGAAGGAGTGCGCCCTGGACGTGGAAGAGGGGGCGGATATTCTGATGGTCAAGCCGGCCTTAAGCTACCTGGATATCATCCGGGAGTGCAGCGATGCCTTTGACCTGCCCATGGCCGCCTATTCCGTCAGCGGCGAGTATGCCATGATCAAGGCCGCCGGAAAGGCGGGCCTCATCGATGAGCACCGGGTCATGTGCGAGAGCGCCCTGTCCATCTACCGGGCCGGCGCGGATATCCTCATTACCTATTTCGCCAAAGAGCTGGCCAAGGCCATGCGGGAAGGGGAGCTGGGCTGAATGACACGTTCCGAACAGCTTTTTGACGCGGCCCAGAAGGTCATGCCCGGCGGCGTCAACTCCCCCGTCCGTGCCTGCCGGTCCGTGGGCACCTATCCCCGGTTTCTGGAAAAGGGCCTGGGCAGCCACGTCTGGGACGTGGACGGCAACGAATATATCGATCTGATCTGCTCCTGGGGCCCACTGATCCTGGGCCACTGTCAGGAGGATGTGGAAAAGGCCGTGGCGGAGTCCATCCGCCGGGGCCTGAGCTTCGGCGCGCCTACCGCCATTGAGGTGGAGATGGCCCAGCTGGTGTGCGAAATGACCGGTGTGGAGATGGTCCGCATGGTCAATTCCGGCACGGAGGCGGTGATGTCCGCCCTGCGGCTGGCCCGGGGTGCCACAGGCCGCAGCAAGATCATCAAGTTCGCTGGCTGCTACCACGGCCATTCCGATTCCATGCTGGTGAAGGCCGGTTCCGGCGCCCTCACCGGCGGTGCGCCGGATTCCGCAGGCGTGCCCAAGGAGATGGCGGGGGACACCCTGACGGCGGACTACAACAATCTTGCCAGCGTCCGTACCCTGCTGGAGGCAAACCGGGGCCAGGTTGCCGCGGTGATTGTGGAGCCTGTGGCCGCCAATATGGGCGTTGTCCCGCCCCAGCCAGGCTTTTTGCAGGGCCTGCGGCAGCTGTGTGACGAATTCGGCGCGCTGCTGATCTTTGACGAGGTGATCACCGGCTTCCGTCTGGCCCCCGGCGGCGCGCAGCAGTATTTCGGGGTGAAAGCGGACCTGGTGACCTATGGCAAGATCATCGGCGGCGGTATGCCCGTGGGTGCCTACGGCGGCAGCCGGAAGCTGATGGAAATGGTTGCGCCTTTGGGGCCGGTCTATCAGGCGGGCACTCTGTCCGGCAATCCCGTGGCCATGGCGGCGGGTCTGACCCAGCTGAAAATCCTGAGTTCCCATCCGGAGATTTACGACCGGCTGGAGCGGCAGGGGGCTATGCTCCAGGCGGGATTGCAGAAGGCACTCTCCCGGGTTCCTGCCCAGGTAAACCGGGTAGGCTCTTTGCTTACGGTGTTCTTTACAGACAAGCCGGTGACCGGCTACGAAGGTGCCAGAAGTTCTGATCTGAATCGGTTCCGCCAGTGGTATCTGGGACTTCTGGAGCGGGGAGTTTATGCCGCTCCCAGCCAGTTTGAGGCCATGTTCCTGAGCGATGCCCATAGGGATGAAGACATCCGCAAAATCATAGAAGCAGCCGAACATATTTTTTAAGGGAGGACAGGTATGGCAGCACCGAAGCAGAATTATTATGATAAGCGTTCACAGGTATTGGTGAAAAATCTCCAGAGCCGGGGCTTTGAGGCCTACTACTGCCAGGATAAAACCCAGGCATTGGAAAAGGCACTGACGCTGATTCCCGAAGGTTCCACCGTTGGCTGGGGCGGCTGCCTGTCCGCCCAGCAGATCGGTCTCATCGATGCCATTAAGGCGGGAAATTACCAGGCCATTGACCGGAATGACGAGCCGACTCCCGAGGGAAAGACCCGGGCTATGAAACGCTGCCTGACGGCGGATGTGTTTCTGTGCGGGGCCAACGGCCTAAGTCT
>CAKTJX010000010.1 GCA_934569045.1 uncultured Oscillospiraceae bacterium | reverse complement strand
GCATTGACGGTGGAGGAATTCAAGGAGCGCAACGATGCCTTCAACGCCCAGATTCTGGAGTGCCAGGGAAAGCTGACCGCCATCCGGCAGGAGGAAGAAAACAGGACTTCCGAAGAACTGGATATCCCGGCCATCCGGCGGGCGCTGGACGTGGCGTTGCGCTTCACTGGGGAAATCGATACGGCGCTGGTGGCAACGATTCTGGATAGGGTTGTTGTTAAGAGAGAAAGCACCAAGGATGATATTCATCTCGATATTTTTCTGAAGCTGGGCAGCACCTATGAGGCCGTCTATACACCCCTCAAGCACACCGCGGGCATCACCAGTCTAAGAAATATTACGCCCAGACCGCCGACCAAGAGGATCTGATCTCCATTGGAACCATTGGCCTCATCAAGGGAATTACCACCTTTGATGCCTCCAAAGGGGCGAGGCTGGCGACCTATGCGGCGCGGTGTGTGGAGAATGAGATACTGATGTATTTCCGTGCCCAGCGGAAGAGCGCCCAGGATGTTTCGCTGTCGGATTCTATTGAGACCGGAGCGGATGGGGCACCGCTGGCGCTGATGGATGTGATCAGTGAGGACTCGGACCTGGTGGAGGAGGTCAGCGGGCGGGAGACGGTGGTTTTGCTGCGCAGGGCGGTGGCCCGATGCCTGACGGAGCAGGAGCGGCAGGTGATCTGCCTGCGCTATGGCCTTGGCGGGGGGCCGCCTCTGCGGCAGCGGCAGGTGGCGGAGAGGCTTGGCATCAGCCGCAGCTATATTTCCCGCATTGAGAAGCGGGCCCTGGGAAAGCTGCGCGCGGAGCTGGAATAGGCCTTGCGTATTTCCGGCAAATGCGCTATGATGGTAAAAAAGTAGCCCGGAGTCCGGGCAAGAGGAGCATTGCTTATGGAGTACACCATTGGTCAGGTCTCGGAAAAGACGGGGCTGCCGGTTTCCACCCTGCGCTACTATGACAATCAGGGCCTGTTTCCCCACATGGAGCGGTCCGCCGGGATTCGGAAATTCACGGACCGGGAGCTGGAGACCATTCGGATGATTGAGTGCCTGAAAAAAACCGGCATGGAGATTCGGAACATCCGCCAGTTTATGCAGTGGTGCGCCCAGGGAAGCGCCACCTATGCCCAGCGCAAGGCGCTGCTGGAGCAGCAGCAGGCGGAAGCGGAGGCGGAGCTGGCGCGGATGCGGCAGGTGCTGGATATGCTGACCTACAAGTGCTGGTACTATGACCAGGCCATTCAGGACGGCAATGAGGACCGGGTGAAAAACCTGACCCCGGAGAGCATGCCGGAGGAAATCCGCCGGGCCTATCAGAACGGCCACGCGGAGGAACCGAAGAAGTGAGAAAGAAATGGGCATGGCTGGGACAATGAAATCCGGCCCTCGGCCGGGTGAAATCTGTCCTGCGACAGGTGAAATCCAATCGTAGATTGGACGAAATCGCCCGTGCGGGCGGTTGTGGTGTCCCTGCGGGACGATTAAAAATTAAGAGGTGGCGCTGCGGTTTTTGCAGCGCCACCTCTTTTACACAAATGGCTTTTACGCAATGGTGAAATTGTTATTGGCCACGGGTGCCCCGTTGAAGTAGACGGTGACGGAGTAGCTGCCGGACTCGGTGGGGGTCTTGGGCAGGTCCAGCTCGCCCAGCTGGTAGTTGCCGTCGAAGAACAGGTCGTACCAGTCGATGGTGTCGGTGGAGACTAGGCTGGGGATGGGGTTGCCATCGGCATCCCGGTAGACGTACATGACGCTGATGTCCTCGTGGTTCACATAGAACTTGGCGGTGGCTTCCAGGACCATGGAGAGCTTGTCCCCGGACTGGAAGGTATCGGTGTAGTCGTCAGAGCTCAGGTTGTCCGCCAGCCAATGGCTGTCCGCGGGGGTTTTCAGCAGTTTGGAGCTGATCTTGTCGGCGGACAGACCCTGGGTGGAGAAGGTATCGGAATTGGCGGTGGTGTAGCTCTTGGTGCCGCCGAAGATGGAGGTGTCATCCGTCAGCTGCAGAGTCAGGTTGTAGGTGGTGCCGGGGATTTTGGGGGAGATGGTGCCCTTGGCCTCGCTGCACTTGACTACGCTGGAAGAGCTGGAGCTGTTCAGGGAGTACATCAGCAGCCAGCCGTCAGCGGGGGCCTTGCCCTCAAAGCTCCAGGTTACGTCCAGCCCGCCATCCTCATTCTCCGTCACGTCAAAGGCGGTGATGCTGATGGGGTTGGCGGAAATGGTCAGCCGGGTGGGCTGGGTCATTCCGGCAGGGGTGACCTCTACGGTGTAGGACTTCTCGTTCACCGTGCCCCGGAAGGTGGCAATGGTGCTGGTGACGGTCTGGGTTTCGTCATAGTCGTCGGCGTAGCACCGGACGGTCCAGCTGGCAACCGGGGTGGCGGGGCCGTCCCAGCCGATGGTCAGATCGCCGTCCAGCCGGGAGATGACAGCCAGGTTGCTGGCGGAAACCAGGCTCTGCACCGTGAATTTGATGCTGGTTTCGCCCACCAGCTGGGAGTTGTCGGAGGTGGTCAGGCGGATGGTGTATTCCTTGCCCACCCGCAGGCCCTTCAGGGTGACGGAGTGGCCGGTGAAGTTCTGCATGATGTTGTCCTCCCCCTCGCAGGCGGCGGAGGCAACCCAGCCCTCCGGCTCGTGGCCGCTGACGGTCAGGTTCAGCAGCACGCTGCCCTCCTCCTGGCCGACAACGGCGGTGAGGGACACCACCTCTGTCTGGCCCTCGGTGGTGAAGACGTCGGAAATCTGCCCCGTGAGCTTGTGCAGCCCCTCTACGTTCACAAGGACGTTATACAGGGCGTTGGGACTCAGGTTGGTGAACACCGCCTTGCCGCCGGAGACCGGGGAGGACAGGGTGCTGCCGTAAACATCGGTGCAGGAAACCGTCAGCAGGCTGTCAGCAATCTCCGTATCCAGGGTGACGGTCATTTCGTTCTGGGTGCCGGTGACCTGAATGCCGTTGACGGTGAGCAGATAGAAATTGTTATAGAACCAGTAGGAGAAGAAGCCAACGCCCACGGCCAGCACCAGCAGCAGGGAGATGACCAGCGGGGCCTTGCCCCGGCGGTTTTTCTCCACGTCCACCGGGGTCACATTCTGCATGACGGGCTTGCGGACGGGCCGGGGGGTCATGTTGGGGTATTTGGGGGTCTGGAGCAGATCCTTTACGGCATCCAGCTCACTGTCCAGGTCGAAGGCATCCTCCTGGGCCTTGGGGGCGATGACGGGGAATACCACATCATCCTCCGGCTCGGCGGGCTGCTTCGGGGCGGCAGGCGTTTCTGCCACGGCAACGGCGGCGGGGGAGAAGCGGACGGTGCCTTGGTCCAGCACATCCTCTGTGGGAGCAGCGGCAGCTACCTGCTGGAAATCCATGCGGATGGTGGAGTCCGTCAGCGGGTCCGATTCCGGGGTGGAGGCCTCCGGCATATCAGAGGTGAGATCAGAAAGCAGGGAATCCTCGGAGAGCTCCTCCAGAATGGCATCTGTGGAAACCGGCGGTTCCTCCGGCGCATCTTCCGCGGATGGCGCCTCTGCGGGCGGTTCGTCTGCGGGTGCCTCCTCTGCTGTGGCGGCTTCTGCCGCGGCATCCTGGGGCTGCGCTTCCGCCGCCTGGGGCGCGGGCTCCTGGGGGGCGGGCGGGGCAATGGGGATGTCCTCCGGGCTGTGGGCCTGGAGGTAGGCAACCAGAGCCTGACCCAGGTCGGCGGGGTCCGCGTAGCGGTCCTCCGGCTTTCTTGCCACGGCCTTCAGAATGAGCTGGGTCATATCCTCATCGGCGTAGGTGGGCGGGTCCAGGGGCTGGGCCGGGTCTTCCGGCAGCTGGGGCAGCTTCCCGCCGTTGTAGATGCGGTAGAGGATCATGCCCAGGGCGTATGTATCCATGGTCAGGTTCAATGTCGCCATGGGGTCCTTTGCCTCCGGGGCACAGTAGGCGCTGAGGTATTTCTCCGGCATGGAGGTGTAGTCCAGGAACTTGGTGGAGACAAAGCCCAGATCCCCGATGCGGTAGTGGCCGCTCTCATCCGCGAAGATGTTGGTGGGCTTCAGGTCCACATACAGGTGGCCCGCCCGGCGGCACAGGGACAAAGCCCCGCACAGGTCCAGCGCCATATTCACCGCCTGCAAATGGGTAATGGCGGTGCGGCGCAGATTCTTTTCCAGAGTCCGGCCATACTTGCTGACCAGATAGACATGGTAGCCCAGCCGATTCTTCTTCATGGGGCTGACCTGCCAGCCATCGTAGCTCTGGAAGCCGTCCAGGGCGGCCATGCTTTGCAGGAATTCCGCCTCTGCCGCGGCGTCATCCGCCTGCTGGCGGAAGTAGTCCAGGGCGGCGGCGGGGTCCTTGTAGGCCCCCGTGACCAGCAAGGCATCCAGCTGGGTCTGGGATGCGGGCATGGAGAGGATCTTTACGATATATTTTTGATCGGAGCCCTCCTTCATGGCGGGGCAGCAGCACACGCCGGGACGGCTGCTCATGGGCGCGCCCAGGGCAAAGCCATCCAAAAGAGGGGAAACGAGATTGGATTCAGACATAAAATTCGCCTCCTTAACCCCCTTATCATAAAATAAAACCGGGGAAAAATCAACATTCTTTTTGCGGTTGACGGAGAAAATCCAGAAAAATTCACATTTGTCCGGAAATATTCCGGCGCTCCCAGGAGAATTTGCCGAAAGCCTCTTGTTTTCCAAAAAGAAAAGTGGTATAATCCGTCAATAATAGAGAGAATATATCTCAGGAGCACCGAACTACAGGAAAATTGTGGGATTCCGGGCGCTCCCGTAAGGAGGAGATTCCATGAATCGGATTACATGCGAAGTGTGCGGCACCGCCTTCCAGGATACTGCCCCCTGCTGCCCCATCTGTGGCTGGCGGCCGGATGGTGCGGCTGCGGAGCCTGCCGTGGACCCGGCGGAGCTGGAGAATTTTGACCTGAATGATCTGACCAAGGACTTGGATTCCAAGCCCCAGGACGCCAAGGCCCCGAAAAACAAGCGGGTCTTCGATTTCGATGCGGTGAATACGGACAAGTCCGCTTCCGTCAGCGCCGAGGATGACGATACGGACTACTACTCCTCTGCCCCGGATTACGATGAGCCCCACAAGACCAATACGGGTCTTGTGGTGGTGCTGGTGATTTTCATTGCCCTGGTGCTGCTGGCAACGGGGTTCCTGGCTGTCAAGTTCCTGCTGCCCGGCAAGAAGGCAGACAGCGGCAAGGAGACCACGCCTCCTACTGTTGCTGCCGAAACCATGGATACCATCGCCACGGAAGAAACCGAGGCTCCCACCGTGCCCTGCACCGGCCTGGCTATGTCCACCGGCGTGGAGACGCTGAAGAGCGCCGGGCAGATGTGGCTGCTGAATGTGGTGGTCACCCCGGAGGATACTACCGATTCCCTGGCTTACAGCTCGGAAGATGAGAGCGTGGTTACCGTCAACGCTGACGGCTGTGTCACGGCTGTGGGCAACGGTACCACCAATGTGGTCATCACCTGCGGCGACCAGACCCTGAAGTGCCCCGTCACCGTCGCCATCGAGGAGACAGAGCCCACCACCGAGGCCACCGAGGCCGAGAACGAAGCCACCGAAGAGGCCACCGAGGCCACCTCCTCCGGCAACACTACCCTGAAGCTGAAGAAAACCGATATCACCTTCGGCCGCCTGGGTGTGTATACTACTCTGGAGCTGGACTGCGACCTGAAGGCTGAGGATGTCACCTGGTCCACCAGCGATTCCAGCATCGCCATGGTCCGCAACGGCGTTGTCACCGCCATGGGCCGAGGTGTCGCAAAGATCACTGCAAAGTATGACGGCCAGACTGTCAGCTGTGTGGTGCGGGTGAAATACTGAGAATCCGTAGGAAAACGGTATAGTACGCAAAAAGTCGGGGCAGCATGATCTTTGTGTTCATGCTGCCCTTTATCCATTTTGCTGAATCAGAAAAATGGGATTATATCATCTTGACAGCCTATGAAAATGTCCATATAATATAAGTGAACAGATGGAATTCAAACAATTCCACACAATATTGTAAGGCTGGTGTAAATGTGCTGGAATTGCTCTCAACCCAATCCATGCGGACATCTCTTGCGGCAATCCGACAGGGAAACGGCGGATTGGATGCGCATAGGCAGGCGATGCTGGACCGTGTGCCGCACCCTGGGGATTGGGCAAAGTTTTCACGTCTCCATCTGACAATGAAGGATATTGCCTATTTGACCGCAAAGACCGGACATGAGTTTGCGGTCCTCCGCGGAAAGACGGAGGATATTCTCTTCCATGGGGAAAGCGTCCGGTGTGCTTTCGACGATGTGCTTGTGGAAATGCTTTTGAGCAGACGTTTGGTAATCATTGGACATTCTCACCCTGGAGAGGACACGCCGATCCCATCGCCCCAGGACCGGGATACTCTAAAGAGAATTGGGCAGCCGGAGAGCAAACTGATTTCTGGAAGAACAGGAATTGAAATTACCTTTACAATGGATATGTTCCATGATTTTCTATGATAAAGGAGGCAGAACAATATGTTAAGCGTTGAAGCGGCAAGAAAAATTGGCATTCAGGCATGTATTGATAAGCTTGGCCGTACATTTGTGGCGGCGCATAGGGAGTCTGCCACATCCGCGTATGGTGAAAATGAGAACGGTGTCTTCTGCTTTGTAGGCGTGGACGATGGTGGAAAGTCTCAAAATAGAGCAGGACTTCTGGTTCTGGACAGCCATTCTGAATTTCCCTATCATGTAAGCTGCAATATCAGTCTGACGGATGGTGTCCCCCATTTCCTTGACTGTGTTGTTCCAAACGAGTGAAGAAAAGAGAGTCAGCGCGGGCTGGCTCTCTTTTTATATCGTCAGTATTCTTTTCGTCGGAAAATGGAAACGCTTATAAAATAGGAAAGGGCGAATGCCAGCCCTGCGCACCCAAGGATCAACTCGCCGCCCAGGACGATTTGCGCGGCTGTCAACGGCGCGGAAAACAGAGCGTTTTCAAGGGCGATCAGTCCCAGTGTGAGTCCGACACCGCAGAGAATGCTGATGCCCAGAGATACCTCGTTGCGGGCCTCACCGCCCCAATAAAGGAGCGGAAAGAAGATCGCGGCCGTCATCAGACTGATTCCCGCGCCTACCACGAACAGCAGGTATACGTCTGTGGCCCGGTCTAAAAAGAAGCCATGCAGCGCAATCGAGAGGGCGGTTCCGATTCCCGCAAAAAGCATTCCGGCTGCCAGCCACAGCAGCAGGCTCCAGAAGTAGCTCCGCACGATCTCCGAGCGCCGGACGGGCAGGGTCAGCTTGTATTTGCCCCATTTGGTTCCCCATTCTTTTCGGATGCTCGCAAGAAAATTCAGAGAAAATCCGATGATCGCCAACAGGATATAGAACATCAGCGCGGAGGGCATCTTTCGGCCTATGACCACAACAAAAGATCCCAGCAAAAGAAGAATTCCAGCAAGAATCCGCCCATTGGAAAGTGCCGCGTAGAAATTGTTTTTCAATAATCCCTTCATACCCGTTCCCCCTTTACGAGCAGCAGCATCGTTTCCTCAATCGAAACAGGATCGATCACCGCGTCTTTGTATCTTTTTGCTGCTTTCTCCCTGTCAGAAACCAGCACGTCCACCTGATAGTCCCGTCTGCGGTAGGCAAGAATATCCGCCCGGTCCAGGGCCTGAAACTGGCTTTCCCGGCAGCGCATCACGGCATAGTGATAGGAAAGATCGTTTTTGGAGGCGGTCAGAATGATCTTTCCATTGTGGATAAATGTAATGTAGTCCGCGATTTTTTCCAGATCACTGGTGATATGGGACGACAGCAGAATGGAATGGTTCTCTTCCTGCACAAATTCCAGGAAATCATCCAGCATTTCATCCCGCATAATGGGGTCCAGCCCGCCGGTGGCCTCGTCCAGAATGAGCAGCTGCGGATGGTGCGCCAGAGCGGCGGCGATGGCAAGCTTCATGGTCATGCCTTTGGAATAGCGGCTGATTTTTTGTGTTGGGGGCAGATGAAAGTCAGTCAGGTATTTCTGAAACAGCGCATTGTCCCACTGTCTGTAAATACCCGCCATGACCTCGGCCAACCGCGTGGCTGTCCAGTAGGTGGGGAAATTATCACCGTCATAGACAACGCCGATTTTCTCACGCAGAGCCGTATCCGCATCGGTCATTTCCTGTCCGAACAGCCGGACGGTTCCGCTGTCCTTGGCGAGGGTGTTCAGGATACAGCCAATGGTCGTGGTTTTCCCGGCACCGTTTTCTCCCACAAACCCCAGAATAGACCCGTATGGAAGGGAGAAGTTCACATGGTCCAAAGCAAAGCCTGAATTTGGAAAGGCCTTGTACACATCACGCAATTCTAAAATAGGTTCCATATCAATCGTCCTCCTGATAAAATAGGGTCAGCAGCTCCACGAGCTTTCCCAGGGAGATATTGCTGGTGCGCCCGATTTCCGCGGCGGCCTGCAAATGCGTCTCCGCGATGCGCTGCTGCTCCTCCTGATAAAATTCCTTGTTTCGCGCGGATACGAAGCTTCCCCGCCCCACCGTGGTCTCGATAAAGCCGTCTCTCTGCAAGTCCTCATAGGCCTTTTGAACCGTAATGACGCTTACATGGATGGACTTTGCCAATGCCCGCATAGAGGGAATGGCTTCTCCGGACTGCAGCTCTCCGCTCATGATCATTGCCTTCATCTGTGAGACGATTTGCTCATAGATGGGCTTGTTCGCGTTGTTGCTGATGATGATTTCCATGGTTCACATCCTGTCTTGCTCTAAGTGTACTTAATGAATAAACACAATATACACACTTTCGCGGAGAATGTCAACAACGAAAAAACAAGCTGCCATTGCAAACAAGCGCCTCCGGCTTGCAATGACAGCTTATTGAATCCGTCCCGCAGGGACACCATAACCGCCCAAAGGGCGATTTCGTCCGGCCACGGTATGGATTCACCTGCCGTCAGGCAGATTTCACCCAGCCGCAGGCTGGATTTCGCCGGGCCTGCCCAGGCAGACCCTTTATTCCGCGTCCCGGAACGCGGCCTTGCGGAAAAAGAACGTGATGCACCACAGCCCCGCCAGGCCCACCAGGGTGTAGATGATGCGGCTCAGGACGCTGGCGGAGCCGCCGAAGAGCCAGGCTACCAGGTCGAATCGGAACAGGCCCACCAGGCCCCAGTTGACGCAGCCGATGACTGCCAGAATCAGCGCAATCATATCCATGCGAAAATGCCTCCTTTATGAATGTAGCCTTAGTCTGTCCGATTTCCCGTGGAATATTCGGCAATTGCTTTTTGGCGAAGAATCCGGTATAATGGGTTTCAGAAACGGAAAAGGAGCGTAAAACCATGACCACTCTTTATGAAGGCGCTTTTGCCAAGGTAAATCTGACACTGGATGTACTGGACAAGCGGGCGGACGGCTATCACGACCTGCAAAGCGTGATGCAGACCATCTCCGTGCGGGATGATGTGGAGATCGATGTGGGCACCGGAAAGCCCTGGGTGCTGGAATGTTCCCGGGAGGATATTCCCTGCGGGCCGGAGAATCTGGCCTGGAAGGCGGCCCAGGTGTTCTGCGATACGTTGAAGATTGACCCAGATGGCCTTGCCATCCGCATTACCAAGCGGATTCCCTCCGGGGCGGGGCTCGGCGGCGGCAGCGCCGACGCGGCGGCGGTGCTCCGGGCGCTGAACCGGCACTATGACGCGCCGCTGTCTATTTTTGCCCTGGCGGAGCTGGGGGCCCAGGTGGGCAGCGATGTGCCCTTCTGCGTGGTGGGGGGCACCGCCATGGTGGAAGGCCGGGGGGAGCGGCTGCGGAAGCTGCCGGACCTGCCGGACTGCGTGTTCGTGGTGTGCAAGCCGGAGTTCTCCGTGTCCACCCCGGAGCTGTACAAAAAGATCGATACTGTGGCCATCCCCATGCGTCCGGACAACCGGGCTATGGAGACGGCTCTGCTGGCGGGGGACCTGAACAAGGTGGCGGAGAACGTCTACAATGTGTTTGACCCCGTGGTGACCGCGGAGCACCTGGAGCTGAACTACATCAAGTCCATCTGCAATACCTATGGGGCATTGTGCCAGCAGATGACGGGCTCCGGCAGCGCGGTGTTTGCCATCATGCCCTCCTTTGAGTACGGCGCGGTGGTCTGCAATATGCTCAAGGACAATTATCCCCAGGTTTTCCTGGCAAAGCCCGTGTAAGCTGTATAAAATCCGAAGAAACCGTCCAGACTTGACACATATTTGTCTGGGCGGTGTTCTTTATGAAGAAAAAGCTTGTGAGTCTGCTTCTGGCGGCGGTGTGCTTCCTGGCGGGGAGCCTGCTTGCCTCCAAGCTGGTATTGGAGCGGGATGTGGTCCGGCTCCATGTGGTGGCGGCCTCCGACAGCCGAGGGGATCAGGCGAAAAAGCTTCTGGTCCGGGATGCGGTGCTGCGTCAACTGGATACGGTGTCTCGGGATTCTCTGGAAGGGGCCCTTCCGGCCCTGCGGGATACGGCGCAGGCTGCCCTGCGATCAGCTGGAGGCACGGAGGAGGTCCGGATCAGCCTTGGCCGGGAGCGATTTGAGACCAGGCAGGGAGAGGACTGCGCCCTGCCCGCCGGAATCTATGAGACCCTGCGCGTCACCATCGGAGCGGGGCAGGGCCACAACTGGTGGGGCGTGGTCTTCCCCAAGGCCTGTGGAGAAATCGCGGAGCCCGTCTGGTCTGGCGAACAGAGACCGGTTCGGTTTTTCTTCCTGGAAAAGCTGGGCCAGGCGGAAACCTGGCTGGACGAGAAACTGTCCGGTTTATTGGACAGGAAATAACGGATAATGTATAAAATATCTGAGCGCCTGTAGGGGCGGCTATTAGCCGCCCGAAGCTGACGGGATAAAGCGTTTTGCTTTTACCGCGTGCTTTTCGTACCTTCCGGGCGGCTAGTAGCCGCCCCTACAAGGCTCACAATGTTTTGATTTGCTCAAAAATCCGAAGAATTACTAATTTTGTGGTCGATTTACATGGATGCAATCAGAACGGAGAGTAACAGAAAGGAGTGGCTGCCATGCTGCGATTGCTGCTGGGAACAGATTGGAAAGCCCTGCGTGGGCGTATTCTGGAGGAGATCAGCCGGGACGCGGCCCAGGGGCAGGGGGGCCGGGTGCTGCTGGTGCCGGAGCTCATCAGCCATGAGATGGAGCGCTGCCTCTGCGCCGCGGCGGGGGACCGGGCCAGCCGGTATGCGGAGGTACTGTCCTTCAGCCGCCTCTGCCGGAGTGTGGCGGAGAGTGTGGGCTGTGCCGGGCAGGCCTGCCTGGACAGCGGCGGACGGGTGGTGGCCATGGCGGCTTCAACCCGGCAGCTGGCCAGCCGCCTGAAGGCCTATGCGGCCCTGGAGAGCAAGCCGGAATTCCTAAAAGAGCTGGTGGACGCGGTGGACGAATTCAAGCGCTGCTGCATCACCCCGGAGGATTTGAAGCAGGCGGCGAACGCCAGCACCGGCAGCTTTTCCCAGAAGCTGGAGGAACTCTCCATGGTTATGGAGGCCTATGACGGCCTCTGCGCCCAGGGCAGGCGGGACCCCAGAGATCAGATGACCTGGCTGCTGGAAAAGCTGGAGGACTGCGATTACAGCGAAAACCATGTGTTTTACATAGACGGCTTCCCGGATTTTACCCGGCAGAATATGGCGATTCTGGAGCACCTGATCCGCTTCAGCCCCCAAGTGACGGTGACGCTGAACTGCGACGAGGTGGATTCGCCCCTGCTGGCCTTTGAAAAGCCGGGGCAGACCGCCGGGGAGCTGTACCGGATGGCGAAGCGGCTGGGCATCCCGGTGCGGGTGGAGCGGCTGGAGGAGCCCCAGACGGCATTGGCGCTGGCGCGCCAAAGGTTGTTTCAGGGCCCCATCCGGGAGAGCTTTGCTCGGGAGACGCTGCAAACCTGCCTGGCCGACGGCGTCTGGCAGGAGACCATGGCGGCGGCCGCCCAGGCGGCGGCATTGGTTCGTGCCGGCTGCCGCTACCGGGACATTACCCTGGTGGTTACGGACATGGCGGCCTACACGGGGCCCGTGGGGCTGATTTTCCGGCGCATGGGCATCCCCGTTTACCAGGCGGGTACGGAGGACATTTTGCAGAAAAGCGTCATCTCCACGGTGCTGTCGGCCCTGGAGGCGGCCTGCTCGGATTTTGAACCCAAGGCCATGCAGAAATACCTCCGCTCGGCCCTGTCGCCGGTGAATCCCGACGAGTGCGACATGGTGGAAAACTATGTCTACCTCTGGACCGTCCGGGACAAGCAGTGGCTCACCCCCTGGGAGAAGCACCCGGAGGGCCTTGCCAAGGAGCTGGAGGGAAAGCCCATGACGGAAGCGGATGGTCAGCGGCTGGCCCAGCTCAATGAACTGCGGCAGCGGATCGCGGAGCCCTTGGAGCAGCTGCGGAAGGGCGTGGAGAACGGGAAAAATCTCTCCGCACAGGTGCTGGCATTGTACCGCTTCCTGGAGCAGCTGGAGCTGGAGCGGCGCTTAGCCGAGCTGGCGGACCGGCTGGATAACCAGGGGGACAACCGGCAGGCCCAGATTCTCAATCAGCTTTGGGAAATCCTGGTGTCGGCGCTGGAGCAGATGTACGATGTCCTGGGCCAGACCCATTGGGAGCCGGAGCAGTTCCAGCGGCTTTTGCGGCTGCTGCTGAGCCAGTACGATGTAGGCACCATCCCGCCGGTGCTGGACGCGGTGCAGATGGGCGCCGTCAGCGCCCTGCGCTGCCATGAATGCAGGCATCTTCTGGTGCTGGGAGCCAAAGAGGGAGCATTCCCCGGCTACAGCGGGGCGAAAGGGGTGCTTACAGACCAGGAGCGGGTGGCCCTGCGAAAGCTGGGGGTGCCCCTGACCGGCGGTGCGCTGGAGGGTATTCAGGAGGAGTTTGCGGAGATTTACGGCGTGTTCTGCGGGGCCCGGGAGAGTATCCGGGTGTTCTGCGGGGACGATCAGCCCTCTTATCTCTTCCGCCGCCTGGAAAAGATGGCGGGGGCTGCCCGCCGGGCCCAGGCGGGCACGGAGTTTGCCGGGGCATCGAAACGGGAGGCGGGGATCTGGCTGGCCCAGTGGGATCAGGCGGAGGCCGCCCGGGCCCTGGACGCGGAGGAGAGCTACGAAAATACCCTGTGCCGCCGGGATTACGCCATGGGGGCCCTTTCCAAGCCGGGGCTGGAGGCCATCTATGGCCGGGAGCTGCGGCTCTCCGCCTCCCAGGTGGATACCCAGGGGGAGTGCCGGCTGCTGTATTTCCTCAAATACGGCCTGAAGGCCAAGGAGCGCAAGCCCGCTCAGATTGACCCGGCGGAATTCGGCACCTTTGTCCACGCGGTGCTGGAGCAGACCGTCCGGCAGGTGAACGAACAGGGGGGCTTCGGCGCGGTTTCGTTGGAAGACTGCCAGCGCATTGCCGGGGAGCTGTCCCGGCAGTACCGGCGCGAGCGGTTCCGGGTGCTGGATTCCAGCCGGGTCCAGCGGATTATGGAGCGCAACGAGCAGGAACTCCAGCGCATTGTGGAAGAGCTGTGGAGAGAGCTGCATACCGGGGCCTTCCGGCCTGTAGGCGTGGAGGTGGCCTTTGGGGCCGATGGGGCGCTGCCCTGGATCTCCATTCCCAACGATGCCATGCCGGCCCAGCTCCAGGGCAAGATTGACCGGGTGGACCTGTGGCAGGGCCCCGGCAGCCCCTATTTCCGGGTGGTGGACTACAAAACCGGCAGAAAGAGCTTTGACCTGTGCGATGTGACCCAGGGGGTGGGCATGCAGATGCTCATCTACCTCTTTGCCCTGGAGCAGGGGGGCGAGGCCTTCTTCGGGCAGAAGGCCTGGAGCGCGGGGGTGGAGTATTTCCCCGCCCGGGTGCCCTATGTCAGCGTCAGCAGCCGGGGGGACGAGCAGGCCATTCTGGATAAGCGGCTGGAACAGTGGCAGCGCAGCGGCATGGTGCTGTCGGACCGGGATGTGCTGGAGGCCATGGAGCCGGAGAACACCCAGGAGAAGGTGCTGACCAAGATTTTCCAGGCGGACCGGGACCAGCTGCGCACGCTGAAGGACTATGTATTCCTGCGTCTGAAGCTGTGCGTGGAGGATGTGGCCTCCGGCTGTGTGGAGCCCAACCCCTATATCCGGCGCAATGTGTTTGACCCCTGCCAGTTCTGCCCCTATGGGGCGGTGTGCCATGGGGCGGGGGCGGACCAGGCTAGGGATTTCCGGGGCATCACCCCCAAGGAATTCTGGGAGACGGTGGAAGGAGAGGTGAAGAACCGTGGCTGAAAAACTGACGCCGGAGCAGCGCCTGGCGGTGGAAAACCGGGGCGGTGACCTGCTGGTCAGCGCGGCGGCGGGCTCCGGCAAGACCAAGGTGCTGGTGGACCGGCTCCTGTCCTATCTGACGGATGCCAAGGACCCCGCGGACCTGGATGAATTTCTGATCATCACCTACACCCGGGCGGCGGCGGGGGAGCTGCGGATGAAAATTGCCGCCAAGCTGACGGACCGCATCGCCCAGGACCCGGAAAACAAGCGGCTGCAAAAGCAGCTGCAGCTATTGTACTTAACCAAAATCTCCACGGTGCATGGCTTCTGCGGGGACCTTCTGCGGGAATACGCCTACCGGCTGGGGCTGGACGGGGATTTCCGGGTGGCGGACGAGCCCGCCGCCGGGGAGTTGCAGCAGCAGGCCATGGAAAAGCTCCTGAACACCGCCTATGAGGAGCTTTCGGAGGATGCGGATTTCCGGGCCTTTTCCGACAGTCAGGGCCTGGGCCGCAGCGACAAGCGGCTGGAGGAGATCATCCTCAAGGTCTATGAGAAGGCCCGGTGCCACCCGGACCCGGCGCGCTGGCTGGAGCACTGTCTGAGCCTTGCCCAGGAGCGCGCGGAGGACGCGGGGCAGACGCTGTGGGGAAGAACCCTCATGGAAGACCTCTTCTCCTGGCTGGATGAACGCATCCCTTACTTAGAGCGGTGCGTCGCCTTGAGCCGGGACTGGCCCAGGACCAACGCCAACCTGACAGAAACCCTGAACCAGGCGAAATTTCTGCGGGAGAGCCAGACCTGGGATCAGGTATCCCAGCGGATTGTCCTGAACTACGGGAGCCTGACCTTCCCCAAAAAGGACATCGATATCGATACCAGGGACGCGGTGAAGGCGGTGCGCAACCGCTTCAAGGCGGATTTGCAGGCAAAGGAGAAGCTTTTCTCCCAGCGCTCCGCCCAGATTCTGGAGGATACGGCCCGATGCGTGCAGGTGCAGCGGGGGCTCATCCTGCTGGTGCGGCGGTTCTCCGAGTGCTATGAAAGCCTGAAACGGCAGCGCCATGTGCTGGATTTTGGGGACCTGGAGCACAAGACCCTGGATCTGCTGCTGGGCCCGGACCGTTCCGGCCCTACGGCGGCAGCCCTGGAGGTGGGCCGCCGGTTCCGGGAGGTCATGGTGGACGAATATCAGGATTCCAACGGCGTGCAGGATGCCATTTTCCGGGCCCTGACCGGGCAGCGGCACAACTGCTTCCTGGTGGGCGATGTGAAGCAGTCCATCTACCAGTTCCGCCAGGCGGAGCCGGGGATTTTCCTGGAAAAATACAATGCCTTCGGCCCCGCCGAGACGGCGCAGCCGGGTCAGGGCCGGATGGTGCAGCTGAATAAGAACTTCCGTTCCGGCCCGGAGATCATCGAGGCGGTGAACCATGTGTTCCGCCAGTGCATGTCCCCCCAGGCAGGCGGCCTGGACTACGGGGAGGCGGAGGCCCTGACAGAGGGCGTGCCCCACAGGCTATTGCCGGACCCCGCGGTGGAGCTGTGGACCCTGACGGGGGTTGCCAAGGCAAAGACGGAGCCTGCCTTTGTGGCCAGCCGCATCCGGCAGATGCTGGACGAGGGAACGCCCATCCGGGAGGGGGACGGCTTCCGCCCGGTGACCCCGGAGGACATTGTGATTTTGCTGCGGTCTGTGCGGCCTGTGGCCGGGGAGTACCGGCAGGCCCTGGAGGCGGCGGGCATCCGGTGCAGCACGGACGCGGACGGCAATCTGCTGGCCACGCCGGAGATTGCGGCGCTGCGCGCCCTTTTGCAGACCGTGTCCAACCCCAGGCAGGATATCCCCCTGCTTGCCGCCCTGGCAAGCCCGGTGTTCGGCTTTACGGCGGACGATCTGGCGAAAATCCGGGGCGGAGAAAAACAGGGCTGCTTCTATGACGCCCTGCTGGAAAGCGGGATGCCGAAGGCAAAGGACTTCCTGTCCCTCCTGGGCCGCCTGCGGGAGCTGGCGAGGCTGGGGACGCTGACGGAGCTCCTGGAGCGGATTTTCCTGGAGACGGAGCTGGACGGCATCTATGCCGCCGGTCCCGGCGGCGATGGGGCAAAGGAGAATCTGCGGCAGTTTTACCTCATGGCCGCGGAGTTCGAGCAGGGGCAGCTGTGCACCCTGGAGCGGTTCCTGGATCACCTGGACCGGATGGAGGAGAAGGGTGTGTCCCGCACTGCCGTTCAGGACCCCGGGGCGGTGCGGATTATGACCATCCACAGCTCCAAGGGCCTGGAATTCCCGGTGGTGTTCCTGTGTGACCTGTCCCGGAAATTTAACATCAGCGACACCCAGGACCAGCTCCTGTGCCATAAGACCCTAGGCCTGGGGGTTCAGATTGCGGACGAGGGCCGCCGCATCCGCTACCCCTCCCTCGGCAAGGCAGCCATTGCCGCCCAGATTCGGCGGGAGGTGGTCAGCGAGGAAATGCGGGTGCTCTACGTTGCCATGACCCGGCCCAAGGACCGCCTGATCATGACCTATGCTGCCGCCAGCGAAAAGACGATGCTCTCGCTGGGGGAGGAGCTCTCCCTGCGGGGGGTGAAGGCCCAGAGCGGAGAGAGTATGTGCTTCGGCCGCTGGATTTTGCAGGCGGCCCTGAACCGCCCGGAGGCGGGAACCCTGCGGGCCGTGGCGGGGAGCCACGAGGTTGGCAGCGACAGCCAATATCCCTGGCTGATTCGTGTCCTGCCGGGGCAGGACCTGCTGCCGGAGAGCGAGACCCTGGCCGCCGCGCCTGTGCGGCAGCCCATGCCGGAGGGGGCGGTGGAGCAGCTGCACCGGCAGCTCTGCTTCCGCTACCCCTACGCCGCGGCCACCCAGGCCCCTTCCAAGCAGACGGCCACCGGCCGGAAGGGCCGGGACAAGGACCTGGAGGCGGCCCAGGATGCCCCGGAGGAGAAAAAGACGCTGCGCGTCTGGCGGGCACCCAGCTTCGCGGGCCCCGTCCGGGACGGAAGGGCCTACGGCAGCGCCATGCACCGGGCCATGCAGTATCTCCATTTTGAGGCCTGTGGCGATGAAAAGAGCGTCCGCCGGGAGATTGCCCGGATGGTCAGCGAGGGCTTTCTGACCGAGGACGAGGGACGGCTGGTAAATGTACGGCAGATTGCCCGGTTCTTCCAGTCGGACCTGGGCTGGAAGCTGCGGCTGGGGGGCGAGCTGCTGCGGGAATTCAAGTTCTCCATCCTGGACGACGGCGAAAAGTACGGCCCCGGCCTGGAGGGCGAGCGGGTGCTTCTCCAGGGCGTGGTGGACTGTGCCATCGTGGAGCCGGACGGCATGACTGTGCTGGACTTCAAAACGGACTATGTCACGGAGGACACCCTCCAGGCAGCCGCCCAGCGCTACCGCATCCAGGTAGAGACCTACCGGGAGGCGCTGGAACGGATATACAAAAAGCCGGTGAAAAAAGCGCTGCTCTACTTCTTCCATCTGGGGGAGTTTGTAGAGATGTAAAAAGAAATGGCTTCCCCTGGGGAGCTGTCGCGGCCCTCTGGGCCGTGACTGATGAGGGGCGGCAAGCAGAACCGATGCGGGACCATCCCAGGCAGTTCCCCATTCCGGTGAGCGGAGCAAGACTGCGGAGGTTCCTCCTTACCGGTTCTGCGTCCCGCACCTCATCCGACCCGCCTATCGGCGGGCCACCTTCCCCCAGGGGAAGGCGAAAACAGCCTCCCCGGTTTTGGGGAGGCCGTTTTGTCAGTGCTGGTTCTTATTCTGCTGCTGATTCTGGTTCTGCTGCTGGTTCTGCTGATTCTGCTGGTTCTGGTTACGGTTCTGATTGTTATTCATTACGAAATCCTCCTATTCAAGAAATGCGGTTTTTGCCGCGGGGATAGTATGCCCGGAAAATCAGGATTTATCCTTGGGGCGGAAGAGCAGCGCGGCCAGAAGACCCGCGGCAATGGCGGCGGTGATGCCGCCGGCGGTGGCCTTCAGCCCCCCGGTGAAGATGCCGAGGAGGCCCTGCTGGTCCACGGCCTCCCGCACCCCCTTGGCCAGGGTGTTTCCAAAGCCCGTCAGGGGCACGGCGGCCCCGGCCCCGGCGAACTCGGCGAAGGGGCCATAGACACCCACCGCCCCCAGAATGACCCCGGCAACCACGTAGCTCACCAGAATCCGGGCGGGGGTGAGCTTGGTTTTGTCAATGAGAATCTGCCCCACCAGGCAGATGGCTCCGCCGATGAGGAATGCCTTGAGATAGTCCATATCAGTCCCCTCCTTCCATGGCGACGGCGTGGCATACGCCGGGAATGGGCAGCCCCTGCTGGGTGGAGGTGGGGGACAAGAGGGCCCCGGTGCCGCAGAAGAGAATTTTTTTCAGCTTCTTCTTTTGAAGCTTGTCCAGCAGGTCGCCGCAAAGGGTGATGGCGCTGCACCCGCAGCCGGAGCCCCCGGCGTGGACGTCCTGCCGGATGTTGTCGAACACCAGGCAGCCGCAGTCCGTCAGACGTCCGCCCAGGCTCAGACCCTCCTTCCGGGCAAGCTCCATCAGCAGCTCCTTGCCGTACTGCCCCAGATCCCCTGTGACAATCAGATCGTAGTCCTCCGGCTGCTTTTTCAGATCCTCCAGGTGCTGGCGGATGGTGGCGAGGGCCGCCGGGGCCATGGCGGCGCCCATGTTGTTGGCATCCTGGATGCCTAAATCCGTCACGGTTCCGACGGTGCAGGCGGTGATGCGGGGGCCCCTGCCCGTTTTGCACACCAGGGCCGCCCCGGAGCCGGTAACGGTCCACTGGGCCGTAGGAGTCCGCTGGCCGCCGTAGCCCAGGGGGAAGCGGTACTGCCGCTCCGAGGAGGCAAAGTGGGAGCTGGTCTGGGCCACCACCCGGTCCGCCGCCCCGGCAGTTACGGCCATAGCGGCCAGCAGCAGACTCTCCGCCATGGTAGAGCAGGCCCCGTAGAGCCCCAGGTGGGGCAGACCCGTATTGCGCATGGTAAAGGCGGAGCCGATGCACTGGTTCAGCAGGTCCCCGGAGAACACCAGATCAATGTCCTGCCGCTGACATCCTGCCTTGTCTAGCAGGATGCGCAGGGCCTTCTCCTGCATGGTCTTTTCCGCCAGCTCCCAGGTTTTCTGCCCAAAATAGGTATCCCGGCTGGTCTCGTCAAAGCAGTGACCCAGGGGGCCCTCCGCTTCCTTCTTCCCGGCAACGCTTGCCCAGGCGGTGACCACCGCCGGATGGGGCAGAACAAAGCTTGCCCGCCCCCGTTTGTTATCCGCCATTGGATTCCCTCCTTTTTGGGCTAGTATTTGCAAAAAGACAATAAAAATGCAAATTAGTAGGAGAAATATTTGTAAATCTATGGCGATTTTGAAAAATATAAAACTTTTGAGTCTTGTAGGGGCGGCTACCAGCCGCCCGGAAGTGACCGGGCCAGAGCGTTTCGGCTTCACCATGCACTTTCGATACCTTCCGGGCGGCTAATAGCCGCCCCTACGGGCTCTCAGCCGTTGATTTGCATAAAAAATACCCGGAAGCGTGAAAAATCGTTTCCGGGTATATATTTTTTAGCCGATGCGTCTTGCGCTGTAGTAGTGCTCGCTCCAATAGCCTGTGGTCAGGTCCGAGTAGGACACGGTGGAGCGGGAGTTGGGGGCGTGGAGGAACTGGCCGTTTCCGGTGTAGATGCCCACATGGGACACGATGCCGGAGGAGGCGGTGATAAAGTAGACGATATCTCCGGGCTGCAGATCGCCCTTGGAAACCGTGACGCCCATGTTCATCTGGGCGGCGGGGGTCCGGGCGGGAGCGAGTCCCAGATTTTTCAGAACGTAGTAGACATAGCCGGAGCAGTCAAAGCCGCTGGGGCTGGCGCCGCCGGCCACATAGGGGGCGCCGATGTACTTCTTCGCTTCGGCCACAATGGCGCTGCCGGTGACGGATGCGGAGGCCGAAGAGGAGGGGCTGCTGGCGGTTCCGGTGAGGGCCGCCGCGCTGGGGGTCACGCCGGTGGACTTGCCCAGCCGGAAGAACTTCGGGCTGCTGCCGGATACCTTGTTCTCGTAGGGCGCTTCGGTGAGGGCCAGATAGTCGCTGCGGATGTAGCCGATGTTCTTGCCCGCGATGACCTTATACCAGCCATCGTTGACACCGATGATGTAGCACTTGGTGTCCCTTGCCAGGGTGCCCAGAGAGGCGGCGGTGGTGGCGGGCTTCTGCCGCAGATTCACCGCGGAGGCGGTGACCTTTCCGTAGCCCAGCTCCACATTCTCCCGGGCGGCGGCATTTAAGTAGCTGCTGTGCATATATCCTTCCGTCAGGTTGTAGCTGACCCGATACCACTGGCCCACCTTTTCCAGCAGGATGACCACCTCATTGCGAGCGGCGCTGGCGAGCACCTTGGAGCCGGTGGATGCCTCGCTGCGCAGCCGCAGAGCATCGGCGTTTACAAAAGCAATGCCCTGGATGCAGTCACTTTCCGCGGCGAAGGCCGGGACGGAAAGGGCTGTACCCAGGAGCATTACGGTGAAAAGCATACAAACGATTCTTTTGGAAAACTTCATGCGTAACCTCCATCTTGCGGTGAAAAGCTGCCGGGAATCGGCAGCGCCAGGGATTGTTTATTTACCGGCCAGGGCCCGCTCCAGCCAGACGCAGCCAACGTCCAGCGCGGTGTAAAGATCGCCCTTTTCGCTTCTTTTTACAATGCGGTCTCTGCTTCTGGCAGCGGGATCGGTGAGCTGCAACTGCACGGAAACACGGGTGGCCATGTCGGTGTCGTTGACCTTCTTGCTGTCCAGAATCTGGAGCATGACGATATAGCTGTCGGCCATGGAGCCGTAATAGATCAGGTTATCCTTCCGCATCAGCGGATGCCCTTTATACATGAGAACTGCTTTCTCTTCAGCCATGATGGGTACCTCCTTGAAAATGTAATCGGATTGTAACATATTGTAACAATCCTGTCAAGCCTTGCCTTCAAAAAAGTGCTGGAATTTCTAGGAACTTTTTGACTTTCACAAAAATAAGCGTAACATTGGCGCAGGAAAGAGGAGACGTATGAAGCTGTCAAGGTGCAAAATAAGGGGCCTTTGCCCGCGGCAAAAGCCCCTTAGCCGGGGTTACTTGTGCTCAAAAAGGTACTCGCGCACCAGCGCCTGCATGAGCTCGTCCCGGTCGATCTTACAAATCATGCTTCTTGCGTTGCCGTAGTTGGTGATGTAAGTAGGGTCTTCCGTGAGCAGATAGCCGACGATCTGGTTGACGGGGTTGTATCCCTTTTTGGTCAGGGCCTCGAACACACTCCGGAGGATTTGGCGCATGTTCTCTTTGTCATCGGGGACGTTGAAGGTCAGAGTATCCTGATCCGTCATGGGTCTTCAGCTCCTTTTCAAAAGAATAATTGTATTATACCGTAAATTGGAAAGACTGTAAAGAGAGAAGAAAGAAAAAATTCTGTGAACGGGGGGAAAAGGGAACCAGCTTCCCCTCCGGGGAAGCTGGCAGGGCGAAGCCCTGACTGATGAGGGGCGGTACAGGCGATCGTCCGTACAAGCTTGGGCGAATTCGTACAGACCAAGGGGCTGTTGCAAAATAGGCATTTTCGTAGGGGCGGCTACCAGCCGCCCGCGATCTGACGGAATTGCGCGTTTGATCGATACGCTCTGTCCTGAAAGTCGGCGGGCGGCTAATAGCCGCCCCTACGGGTTTGCTATTTTGCAACAGCCCCAGGTTTAAATTATTTCATCTCCGGCAGTCCGAAGCTGACGGCAATGGCGTCGTCTACCATGGACATCTGGGCCTCGTTCAGGTGGCCCATGTGTTCCCGGAGGCGGCGCTTGTCGATGGTGCGAATCTGCTCTAAGAGGATGACGGAATCCTTGGAAAGGCCCACGCTGCCGCCGGCGATATTGATGTGGGTGGGCAGGCGGGCCTTGCCGGTCTGGCTGGTGATGGCGGCGGCAATGACGGTGGGGGAGTGGCGGTTCCCCGTGTCGTTCTGGACGATGAGCACCGGACGGGTGCCGCCCTGCTCGCTGCCCACCACCGGGGAAAGGTCCGCGTAGAAAATGTCGCCCCGTTTAACTGTACTGTCCATATGGTTTCACACTCCGTGCATATCTTTTCCGCGCTACCGGTTGGGCCCTTATGTAACGCGGCTGGTACTATTTTCCCACCCGCGCCCCGGATTTATACGGCGCGGCTATCAGATACTATGCGTCAGAATCCGACTCTGTTCGGAAGTTTGTCAGGGAAAGTGACAGATATTTCTGCCCCCGGCTTAAGATTTCCGCCCGCACCGGGGTATCTTCCCGGTTCAGCCAGATATCCAGCCGCAGGGCATCATCCCGGAAGCTGTCGTCAATGCTGAGCCGGGTCAATTCCCCTTCCTTCCCGGAGGCAATGAGATTGCCGGCGCGCAGGGTGCGCACGAAAATCCAGGGGGCACTGACCGGGGCAAGAAGCCCGTCCGCCAGCAGCGGGAAGGACAGAGCCTTGTCCGCGAAATGGAGCTTGCCGGAGCCCGCAGCCAGGGTGCCGGAGATGCCGGAGATGCCCTCCGGGGCGGTGACCGTAAAGGTGACGGCCCCCTCCGGGTCCGCCTGACAGGAGACAGTGAAGACGGAAAGGCTGTTCCCGTAGTCCGCGGTGATCTCCGCGTCAAAGGAGCAGCCTTTTTCGAGAACGGTGCTGCGCAGCTGGAGCCCGGGGTCCTCCCGGGGGGCTGCGCAGCCGCAGAGCAGAATGGGGAGCAGAAGCAGCAGGAAGTGTTTGCGCAAAGGAATCTCCGCCTTATTTCAGAAGTCGCGGAAGGGTGAGCAGCATGTCCGAGGGCAGCATCCCGTATTCCCCCAGCTCCCGGGCGCACAGGTCACCGGCGCGGCCATGGAGCCATGCGGCGCAGGTGGCGGCCTCCAGCGGTTCCAGGCCCTGGCCTAGGAGCCCTGCGAGGATGCCGCTGAGCACATCGCCGCTGCCGCCCACGGCCATGCCGGGGTTGCCGGTGGGATTGAGATAGTCCCGGAGCCCGTCCGTAATGCAGGTTCGGTGGCCCTTCAGCAGCACGATGGAATTGGAAGCCTGGGCGGCGGCCCGGGCGGAGGCCATTCGGTCTGCGCTGACGGGGCCGAATAGCCGCCGGAATTCGCCGTCGTGGGGGGTGAGGACGGTGGGGGCCTCTCTTCCGCGCAGTATATCCATATGCCCGGCGAGCAGGGTTATGCCGTCGGCATCCACCACCACCGGGCAGGCGGCGTGGGTCAGCACGGATTTGAGAACCCGGAAGCACCCCTCCCCGGTGCCGAGGCCGGGGCCGATGAGCACCGCGTCCATCCGGGGGAGCCGCTCCAGAATCTCCGGAATGGCGGCATCGGTCAGGCGGCCCCCCTGGTCCGGCAGGGGGAAGACCACGGGCTCGTTGAGTTTCATTGCCTCAATGGCGTAGATGCTCTCCGGAACCCCCAGGTACACAAGCCCGGCCCCAACCCGCAGGGCGCCCATGGCGGCAAAATAGGCGGCCCCTGTAAAGCCCACGCTTCCGCACAGCAGAAGCAGGCGGCCAAAGTCCCCCTTGTGGGCGTTCTCGTCCCGCTTGGGCAGCAGCCGGGCAATATCCTGGGCAGTCAGTTCCATAGAGGCCTCCTTACAGGTTGTAGAGCTCCGTGTATTTCTTCGTCAGGTAGTCTGTGTAATAGCTGGGGTCGAATTCGCCGCAGACCTGCCGGAAGAGGGCACCGGGCTTCTGGAAGCCCGCGTAGCGGTGAATGTGGGTTCGCAGCCAGGTGGTGATGGGGGCCAAATCCCCCTTTTCTACGGACTGAAACACATCTCCCAGATCCTTTTCCATGCAGGCAAGCATCTGGGCCCCGTAGGCGCTGCCCAGGGCATAGCTGGGGAAATAGCCGATGCCGCCGAAGGACCAGTGGGAGTCCTGGAGGCACCCTTCTTTGTCATTGGGCACCTCGATGCCCAGATACTGCCGGTAGAGCTCGTTCCAGCGCCGGGGCAGATCCTTGACCTCCAGGGTGCCCGCAATGAGCTGCTTCTCAATTTCGTAGCGGACCATGATGTGCAGGCAGTAGGTCAGCTCGTCTGCCTCGGTGCGCACCAGGCTGGGCTGGGCCTTGTTGACGGCCCGGTAGAACATCTCCTCGGTGACGTTCGCCAGCTGCTCCGGGAAGTGGGCTTGCAGGTAGGGGAAGATGGCGTGGACAAAGGCACGGCTGCGGCCGATGAGATTCTCGTAAAACCGGCTCTGGCTCTCATGGATGCCCATGGATACGCCGCCGCCCAGCACGGTGTAGTTGTAGCAGTCGTCACAGCCCAGCTCATACAGGGCGTGGCCCCCCTCGTGAATCACGGAGTACATGGAGGAGACCAGGTTGTCCTCGTGATAATGGGTGGTGATGCGCACATCGTGGTTGTTGAAGCCGTCAGTGAAGGGGTGCTCTGTCTCCCCGATGGCGCAGTAGTTCCGGTCAATGCCCATGACCTCCATCAGGTAGTCGCTGAAGTCCCGCTGCTGCCCGATGGGGTAGTGCCGGTACAGGAAGCTGTCGTCAATCTGGGGACCCTGGCTGATTTTTTCCACCAGGGGTACAATGGCGGCGCGGAGCTGGGCGAAGAAGCCATCCAGGGTTTTCTGATTCATGCCCTCCTCGTATTCGTTCAGCAGGGCATCATAGGGGTCCATGTCCGGATTGTAGTAAGCGGCGAATTTCCGGCAGTAGGCAACGATTTGCTCCAAGTAGGGGGCAAAGGAGGCAAAGTCATTGGCAGGCTTTGCCTTGTGCCAGGAGGCCTCGGCCTCGTTCAGGAGCACCTGGTAATGGACGAACTCCTCCGCGGGGATGCGGCGCATCCGGTCATAATCCTTGCGCAGCACCTCCAGCTCCCGGGCCTGCACCGGGGTCAGCTCGGACAGGTGGGCGGTGAGGTAGTCGTAGAGAATGCCGTTCTGGGGGTCGGCGGTGAGGTCGTAGGAGAGCTTGGAGAGCACCTCCATGGTCTTGCCCCGGCCCTCCCAGGAGCCGCTGGGCGCCGCGGTGGCGGCATCCAGCCCCAGAACCCCGGAGGCCTGCCGATAGGCGGCCATGGTCTGCTGCAATTTTTCCAGCGCCTCTGCGGCCTGGGAAAGAGAGGTATATTCCATACAGAAAGTTCCTTTCTTTATATTTATGGAGTAACCATATCACAGGAGCGGCTTGCCGTCAAGAACAAGGAGCCCCTGTAAAGGGCAGCCGCCCCGATGAAATCCAGCCTTTGGCTGGGTGAAAACTGTCTCGCGACAGGTGAAATCCGGTCTTTGACCGGATGAAATCGCCCTTCGGGCGGATGTGGTGTCCCTTCGGGATGATTGAAAATAGAACGGCACGCCGCAAAGAACGCAGCGTGCCATTTCATTTCGTCCCGTAGGGACACATTGGTGGCATCCTCCCGGTCGATGACGGAGTCAATGCCGCCCATGAGCAGCATCCGGTCGCCCACCTTCTCGGAGATGGCGGCAATGTCGTTGGTGGGCAGCACGCCAAACTATGTGGTGGACGATATTCTCACAGACCCGGACTATATCCGCCAGCGCAACAGCCGGGAAATTTTTGAGTACCCCATCCACAACCGCACGGGCACGGTGCCCGCGCTGCTGTGCAACCTGTTCCGGACAGATGAGACGGAGTACAGCGCCCGGGTGATGTACATTCCCGATGACCATGTATTTACCCCAGCCCGCCGTTTCCTGCTGCACCACCTGTGCTGCCCGGGCCTGATCCGCCTGATGGAATACGACGCTGCCCACGGCACCGAGTACACCGCGGCCCTGCGGACCTTTGTGGAGGAGAAGTACAGCGTCACCCACACGGCGGACAAGCTGTTCGTCCACAGAACGACGCTGCTGAAGCACCTGAAGAAAATTGACGATATCACCAACCTGGACCTGGACGACTGGAACACCAGGCTGCACCTGGCCCTGTCGTTCCAGTTCCTGGCGGGGTGAATAAGCCAACCGGCGGAGAGTGTGGAATTCCTTCTCCGCCGGTTGGCTTATTTTTTCGCATTTTTTACAGCTTCCCGTATTCCTCATCGGACACCGGCTCGCACCACTCGTTTTTGCAGTTCTCGCCGGGAACCTCCACGGCGATGTGGCTGAACCAGCTGTCCTTTTTCGCGCCGTGCCAGTGCTTGACATTGGCGGGAATCATGACAACACTGCCCTCGTAGAGGGAGACAGCTTCTTTGCCTTCCTCCTGATACCAGCCCTCTCCGGCGGTGCAGATCAGCAGCTGGCCGCCGCCCTGGGTGGCGTGGTGGATGTGCCAGTTGTTGCGGCAGCCCGGCTCAAAGGTCACGTTGGCCGCAAAGAGCCCCTTCTTGGGGTCCGTCAGGGGCTTCAGAAAGGAATCTCCGATAAAATATTGGGCATAGGCCGTGTTGGCACTTCCGGTGCCGAATACATTTGCCTGTTCAAATTGGGCTTTTGTTGCGTACTTCATATGAATACCCCCTGAAAATGATCTTTCCTGTGTTGTCTGCCCGATCCGGCGCAATTGACAAAACCGCCGCCGAAGGGTATGATATTTAAGAGTTTCAACCCTATTTTACCACTTAAAGCAAGCTTTAGGTCAAGGGCTTTTTTGAAGAATATGGGGGTGCACCGATATGAAAAAGCTGCCTTCTCTGATTCTGGTGTTTGTACTGCTCACTGCCTTTACCGGCTGCCACCGCGGCGCGGTGGAGCAGGAGGTGCTTTTGGGGCAGCCTCTTTTTGACAGCCTGAGGGCTTTACAAGCCCGGTTTTCTTTTGTATACTATACCCATCTGATCCATCGCTTTCCAAGAGAGGATGGATATGAAGGGACGGGATTGTCATTTATCAATATCTGCTGTCCAGCGTGGCCCAGGAGTACGATACCGTTCAGGTTTTGAAATCCACCCAGCGGGGCACCGTCTCCCTGGTGCGGCATAAACGTACCCATACAAAGTTCGTTTTTCGCGACTATATCGGCAACGCTGATGTTTATAAGAAGCTTTTGACGGTTTCCTGCCCCTATTTGCCCCAGATTATGGAGGTTGGCTGCCAGGGGGACAGAGCAGCTGTGATGGAGGAGTACATCCAGGGGGATTCCCTGGACTTTCTTTTGGAGGGGGCACTGTTTACGCCTGCCCAGACCAGGAGAATCGCCTTGCAGCTGTGCGAGGCTCTGTGGGTGCTGCACAGCTTTGGGGCGGTACACCGGGACGTAAAGCCGGAGAATGTGATTCTCCGGGGGGATCAGGCTGTTCTGATCGACTTTGACGCCTCCCGGCTGGTGAAGGATGCCAACTGCCAGGATACCCAGGTCCTGGGCACCACGGGCTTCGCGGCCCCGGAGCAGTATGGAATCGCCCAGACGGACTGCCGGACGGATATCTACGCGCTGGGCATCCTCATGAATCTGCTGTGCACGGGAAAGCACCCCTCTGTGGAGCTGGCAGGGGGCAGGCTGGGCCGGGTCATTCAGAAATGCACCATGATCAGCCCCGAGCGGCGCTATCAGAATGTGCTGGCGCTGATGGAGGCGTTATAATATGGAGCACTGTAAATTCTGCGGGGCAGAGCTGCCGGAGGGTGCGGCGTTCTGCCCCTACTGCGCCAGAAGCCAGCTGGAGAAGCAGCCACTTTCTCCCCCCGCGCCGAAGCGCCGCCGGATGCTGGGCGGATGGATTGCCGGACTTCTGGCGGCGGGGGTTGCCTTGTGCGCCATCGGACTGATTTGGTTCCAGCCGTGGCAGAAAGCGCCCAATGCGGAATCCCACCTGTCTGTGTTGGCGGAGACGGCACAGACAGAGCCGCCTCAAACAGAGCCCGCCGTCCGGGCCGAAACCACGGCGGCTATCCAGCCGAAAACGGAGCCGACAGAGAAAACGGAAGCCCCGGAGGAGACAACGGTCCCGGAGGAAACGGAAGCCCCGGAGGGGACAACCGCTCCCGCACCAACGCAGCCTCCGGTCCGGATGCAGCAAGAAAACGGGACCCGCGGGGAACTTAAGACGACGTATTTTACCGGCAGCAATGGCTATGTGGAGTACACCGAGCTTTACCCCAATGGAAGATGGGCCTACCATCTTGTGTCGTCTGACGGGAAGATGGCGGATGTCGGTGTGTATGACGAAGAGGGAAACGTCCTTGAGAGAACCAAGACCTGGGACGTTGCCGGAGCCATTGCCGCCAGACGGGACAGCACAAACACAGAATAATTTTTTCAAAACACTATGCAGCCAGCTAATTGTTTTTGAACGCGGATTCGTGTATTCTAATAACAGCAGCCGGGAGCGTTTTGGAATCCCCGCTGCCGGACAGCCTTTGGACCCGCCTCTGCCCAGGGCCCGAAGGCTGTCCTGAATTTTATGATGGAAAGGGTCCCGGTTTGGAGGGAGCGATTATGGGCAAGCACTGTATCTATTGTGGTATGCCTCTGCCGGAGGAGGCCAGCTTCTGCCCCCACTGCGCCAGGAGCCAGATTGCGAAAAAGCCTATGCGTCCCCCCAGATTCCGGCGGAAGGCGGCGGTTCTGCTTGCGGCGCTGGTGCTGGGGGCGGGCATGCTGTACCTGTCTGGGCTGCGGACGGACCGGACCGCAATGCCGCTTCCCCAGGAGACGGCGCTGCCCCAGACAGAGCCAACCCAGCCGGAGACGACGACGGAGACCACGATGGCAGCCACGGAGGCCACCACGACCCCGGTCGAGCCCCTGCCGCCGCGGCTGGAAGTGCAGGAGGATACCGCAAAGGATTCCAACAACTGTACGGTACGCACGACCACCGTGAAAGTTTATGTACAGGTTGGAAACAGCGCAACCCAGAACCGTCTGGCTGGCAGCTATCGCCTGCGGACGGTTACGCAGTCACCGAACGGGTATACGATGGAGGAATTGTACCTCCCCTCCGGCACCCGCTTTTGCACATATACCGAGGCGGATCACGGATATCTGGAGTATACCGAATTCTACGGGAACGGCCAGCGGTCCAATCATATTATCGCCTTAAATGGGACGGATGCCGAGGTGTTTACCTATGCGCCGGACGGCACCCGGACCAGCAGTACCCGGCAGGCGGACGGCCCGGCATACATTGCCGAGAAACGCAAAACCCTGGACGATATGCTCGCCCTTTTGGAGGAACAGCTTTCCGCACAGAAAAAATAAAAACACAGCAGCCCAAAACCGCAGGGAAGCGGGACCGGGGCCGCTGTGTTTTCTTATGGGCGGAGAGAAATGGGAGCGCTTCCTGACGGCGCGGGCTCAGTACAGGGGTTCCTCGTCCGCGTCAAAGAGCTGGTCGTTGACCTGGCAGAGGGGCAGGCCGTTGTGGAGACCGTAGAGGATGATGGCATCCCGCCGGTTTTTGGGATAGAGCTGGGCATAGCCGCTCTGCCGCAGCAGCGCCTGGGTCTGCTCCATGGAGACGGACAGGCCGAAGCATAGGCAGATCAGGCGACTGCGGGAGGGCGTCCGGTGGCCGGAGAATACCTGGTGCAGGTATACCTCGCTCATCCCGGCGGACCTGGCCAGCGCCGCCTTGCTGATATCCCGTGTCAGGAAAATGGCGTTCAGGGCCGCCCCGATGCTTTCTGTATGGAAGCTTTGCTGATTTTCCGCAAGGAACCGCCGCAGATCCGTCGTCTCCATCAATTCCTCCCGCAGGTCATCTGTCTGTTTCATGCTGCCATCTCCGATCCTTGATTTTGGGATTATCTTACCAGGCTTGTCCCCGAAAATCAATATGCGCGCTGCATAGGGTTGGTGTTTTTGCGGCTCTGCCGGACAGGAAAATTTCTGTCGGCGTTCGGACGTTCTTTATCCCCAAAAGCGGGCAACCAGTTCCTGCACGGCCAGATAGGGCCCCTGGTCGTAGCTTTCCTCTGGATAGGTCTGCTCCAGACGTTTGGCCTCTTCCGTCAGAAAGGGAATGGAATCCAGTGTTCCGCGAAAGCCGACCACCAGGCTGAATATGCTGCGGGCGTATTCACAGCGAAAGGCCTTATAATTTTCCATAACCCATTCGCTTACGTTTTCGCTTGCTTGCAGGAAAATCTCTGCAGCGGACTCAATAAAGTGGTCCTGCATGGAGGTCAGCGCTCTCTGCTTGATCAGTGGAAGCGTACATGCCTCGTTTTCCAATATCTTATCTCGTAACAGACACCGACTGCTCCACTGCATGGGCTTCCGGAGAAGCTGGACAAGAGCCTGGGGGTCCTCAGTACCGCGGATCGTTTCGGCAAGTGCCGCTTCCTCCTGGGAGAACATGGATGTACCGACCTCATGCATCATGGACGCGAAGGATTCGTTATCCAAGAACATCGAATACACGAGAGTTGCCGGTGAAATCCGAAGGTACCTGTGCGTGTCTAAAAAAAGCCGTACCATTCGCTTTTGCTGTTTGCTCTCTATCATATTTTTTCCATCCCTTCTCCTGTGGGTATCGCATGTTGGCTTTATTATAATGGAATATTTAAAGATTGTACAGTTTATTTCTGCTCCGAAATTTTCTTTTTCAGCCAGCGTTTGGCAATAGCCCACCGGGCTATTGCATTTAGATGGGTTCGAGTCCGGCCACAGGGCAATAAGAAAAGGGATACCCCAGCAGGGTATCCCTTTTCTTGGTGCCGGTGACCGGACTCGAACCGGTACGCTGTCGCCAGCGGTGGATTTTGAGTCCACTACGTCTACCATTCCATCACACCGGCATTTTTTGCGCGGATGGAAACATTCAGCCCGTATAGAATAGCATATCCGCCGGGAAAAAGCAAGAGAAATGTTTTTGCGTCATTTTGCCCGGAAATGCCTTGACTTCTTCTGGCAGGGCAGGCATAATATGGTTACATAATACCTCCCATGAGCGGGGGAAAGCAGGAGGAAGCGGGATGAAGACCAGAAAACGGATGGGGGTCGTGCTTGCCATGGTTGTGGTGGTGCTGGCGGTAGTGGCAGCGGCGGCGGGGTATCTGTTCAATCGGAATTACTGTGTTCTGGCGGGGAAGCCCTACCGGAGGAGTGCGGAGACGCTGGACCTTTCCGGGGTGCAGGGGGTGGAATTTTCCCGGCTGGGGAACTTTCCGAATCTGAAGGAAGTGAACCTGCGCAATACCGGGGTGACGGTGGAAGAATACCAAGCCCTTCGGCAGGCGCTTCCCGCCTGTCGGATTGAGTGGCTGGTGCCCTTTCAGGGGCAGTATCTGGAGCCGGACACCCAGGAGGTGACGGTTGCCGATCTGACGGAGGCGGATGCCCAGGCGCTGGCCCTGGTGACGGGGCTGAAGCGGGTGGATGCCATGGGCTGCCGGGACTATGGGGCGCTGGAGGCCCTGATGGCCCTGCGGCCGGACTGCGACGTTGCCTACCAGGTGGCGCTGGGGGGCAGGCTGTGGGACCCGGATACCGAGGCTCTGGAGCTGGACACCCTGGACGTGGCGGAGCTGCGGCAGAACCTTCCTTACCTGCATCAGGCGGAGCAGCTGCTTCTGACCATGGAGCTGCCGGATGCGGAGAAAATCGCCCAGATCCGGCAGGACTTCCCGGAGCTGACCCTATTTTACAGCCTGGGCAACCAGGATATCCCCATGGATGCGGGGACGAAGCTGCTGCTGCTCAGCGGCTTCCAGCTGACGGTGGACCGGGCTCAGGCGCTGCTGGCCTGCTATCCCAATTTAAAGGAAGCGGAAATGCTGGACTGCGGGCTGACCCAGGCGGAAATGGAGGCGCTGTGCGATGCCTTCCCGGATACCTTCCTGCTGTGGGAGGCGGACTTCGGCCCCATGCATCTGCGGACAGACGTGGAGGAAGTGGACCTTACCGGCTGTGAAATGGAGGACCCGGCGGCGCTGGAGGAAATGCTGCCCTACTTCCCCCGGCTGCAAAAGGTGATCATGACGGACTGCGGCCTGGACAACGAGACTATGGACGCCCTGGACAAGCGCCACGAGGATGTGCGCTTTGTGTGGACGGTGGACGTGGGCGAGGTCCGGGTGCGGACGGACAGCCTGTTCTTCGCCCCGGTGAAAACCGGCCAGCGGGTGTATCAGGGGCAAATGGACAACCTGAGATACTGCCCGGATATCATTGCCGTGGACGTGGGTCACATGAAGCTCACAACCTGCGAATGGGTGGAGTATATGCCGAAGCTTCAGTATCTGATCATCGCGGACAGCTGGATTTCTGATATTTCCCCTCTGGAGGGCTGCAAAAACCTGATTTTCCTGGAAATGTTCCAGACCCTCTGCCGGGACTATACCCCCCTGCTCGGCTGCACGGCGTTGGAAGACCTGAACCTGTGCTATACCTATGGCAGCGCGGAGCCCATCCGGAAAATGACCTGGCTGAAGCGGCTGTGGTGGGACGGCATCGGCTACGCGGACCAGGATATCGCGAAGGACCTGCCCAATACGGAGGTCAACCTGGAGTCCGGCTCCTCCACCGGCGGCACCTGGCGGCAGGGCCAGCGCTACAAGGAGCAGCGGGACATCCTGGGCATGGCCTACCTGGTTGGATGATTTTTCCTTTATTTAAGAAAAGGTTAATATATTCGGCCCTTTCCCCGCTTGACAGAATCGGGCGGCAGGGATATAATGGTTACAGATAGTTACATTTTGGCAAAGAGTTGTTTTCGCCTCTTTGCGCCCAAGGAGGATGCTCTATGAAAAAAGGCGTTTACATAGCCATTGTTGTGGTGCTGGCCCTGGCCCTGATCGGCAGCGCCGTGTACCTGGGGTCCTATTTCCTGGAGGGAAAGAAGTCCGAGGATGATTACGACAAGCTCCGGCAGGATGCCATGGCGACCACCGCGGCAACCACCGCGGCCACGGACCCCACCGGGGACACCACGGAGTTTATCCCCGACCCCAACAACCTGGAGCCGGAGGAAACCTACCCACTGACCCGGGACTACAAGGGCTACTATGAAAAGAACCCCAACAATGATTTTGTGGGCTGGCTGCGCATTGAGGGTACCAAGCTGGATTACCCCGTGATGCAGAGCTCTGTGGACAACGCCAACTACTACCTGTACCGGAACTACAACGGGGAAAACAGCACCCGCGGCAGCATCTATGCCCGGGAGGAGTGCGATATCTTCGCCCCCAGTGACAACATCACCATGTATGGCCACAATATGAAGGACGGCACCATGTTCGCCGCGCTGAATGCCTACACGGACAAGACCGCCTGGGAGAACAACAGCCTGATCTTCTTCGACACCTTCGACCATACGACCGGCGAGGTGCAGTACCACGTTTACAAGATCTTCGCCGTCTTCAAGACCACGGCCAACCTGGGCGAGGGCTTTACCTACCAGCGGTTTGAGAACGCCGCCAACCAGCAGGAGTTCGACAATTTCGTCTCCACCTGCAAGAAGCTGAGCTTCTACGACACCGGCCTGACCCCCAAGTACGGCGACAAGATGATCTGCCTGTCCACCTGTGAATACACCCTGGACAATGGCCGCCTGGTGGTCGCCGCCGTGCGGATCAGCTGATCCTGTTTTTTCCTGCCGCCGCGGGCGTGACACCGCGGCGGCGGATTTCGTATCCACAGTTTATTCACACAACGTCTCTTTACTTTCCTGTGGAAAACTGGTATAATCCCCAGCAAAGGAGCTGATATTTTGCATCGATTTCTGGAAGAATTAAAGGATTTCAAGTCCAAGGGCGACTGGGTGCTGCTGACGCTGTGCCTGATCACCTCCGGCTTCGGCTGTGTCGTTATGGCCAGCGCCACCAGCGCGGCCAAGTTCGGCAGCAATACAAAGTATATCATCATTCAGCTGGCGGCCATTGCCCTGGGGGTCATGATGTACGCCATCGTCTCCTCCGTTGACGCGGATACCATGTCCGAAAACCGGATGGCCATGGTGGCCTTCAATATTTTCCTGCTGCTGCTGCTGATCCCCTTCGGCACGGACAACAATACCGGCAACAGGAGCTGGCTGAAATTCCCCCTGTTCCCCGTTATGATTCAGCCCGCCGAAATCTGTAAGATCACCTATATCCTGATCATGGCTTCGGTCATGTCGTCCCATCAGAATGATATTTCGTCCATTCCCTCGGTCATACACATGGTGCTGCACCTGGGCATCCTGGTGGGACTGAACATGGTGCTGTCCGGCGACGCCGGCGTGTCGCTGATCTTCGTGTTCATCTTCATCGGCATGGCTTTTGCCGGCGGTGTCAGCATGGTCTGGTTCGGTATCGCCATTGTGGCTGTTGGTGTGATGGTGCCAATCGCCTGGCCGCTGCTGGGCACCTACCAGCAGGAGCGAATCATGGTCCTGATTGACCCCAGCTTTGATGCCCAGGGCCTGGGCGCCCGGTATCACAGTAAGATCAACCTGATGTCCCTTACCGGCGGCGGCCTGACGGGCCAGGGCCTGTTCAACGGCAACCGTACCCAGGGCGGCATGCTGTTCGCCCAGCACACGGACTATATTTTCTCCTCCGTGGGCGAGGAGCTGGGCTTCTTCGGCTGCTGCGGCATTATGATCTTGGAGCTGCTGATCATTGCCCGGTGCATTCAGGTGGGCATGCGCAGCCAGGACTATATGCGGCGGCTGATCTGCTACGGCGCGGCCTCCGCTCTGATGTTCCAGCTGATGATCAACGTGGGCATGTGCATCGGCGTTATGCCCGTTATCGGCCTGACCCTGCCGCTGATCAGCTACGGCGGCTCCTCCACCGTCACCATTTACGCCATGCTGGGCCTGGTCTCCGGCGTCTACGCCCGCCCGCAGCCGCTGAGCCACGAACGGTATATCCAGCCGTTCCGGTCGTATGGGTTGGCGAAACGGTAAAATGAGCGCTCATTCCTCCGCTTGGAATGGGCGCTTTTTTGAACCTTTTTGAAACAATGCTCTGGCGGCCTTGATAAAAACAGGCGATATGGTAAAATTATTCTAAATAATCAGGAAGGAAGATTTCCCATGACCCAAACGATTCTATTGATCGCTGCGGTGCTGATTCTCTGCGTGGCGGCGGAGAAATTTTCGGACCGGCTGGGGCTGCCGGCGCTGATTCTCTTTATGTTTGTCGGCATGCTCTTCGGCAGCGACGGGATTCTGAAAATTCAGTTTTCGGATTTTTCCCAGGCGGAGACCGTCTGCTCCGTGGCCCTGGTGTTCATCATGTTCTACAGCGGCTTCAATACCAAGTGGAGCGCCGCCAAAAGCGTGGCGGGGAAGGCGGTGGCGCTGTCCACCCTGGGCGTGGCGGCCACGGCGGGGCTCAGCGCGGTGTTCCTGCATTTCTTCCTGCGGTTTTCCTGGCAGGAGGGCTTTCTGATCGGCGCGGTGCTGTCCTGCACGGATGCGGCCAGCGTGTTCGCCATTCTGCGAAAGCACAAGCTGAACCTGAAGGACGGCACGGCATCCCTGCTGGAGGTGGAGAGCGGCTCCAACGATCCCATGGCCTATATGCTCACGGTGATCGCCGCCTCGGCCCTGGGGGCGGGGGCGCCGGGAAATATCTTCTGGATGCTGCTGCGGCAGATGGCTGTGGGCCTGGGCATTGGTGCGCTGACCGCCTGGGCCAGCCGGAAAATGCTGGAAAAATGGATTTCTGACGGCCTGGAGACGGTTTTTCTCATTGCGGGTGTGCTGCTGTGCTACGGGGCCTCCAGCCTGCTGGGGGGCAACGCCTATTTAAGCCTGTATCTCTACGGCCTGCTGCTGGGCAACAGCCCCATGAAGCAGAAGCGGGCCCTGATCTCTTTCTTTGATGGCGTGACGAGGCTTGCCCAGATCGCTGTGTTCTTTGTCATCGGCCTTTTGAGCTTCCCCAGGCAGATGCCGGCCAATATCCCCATGGCCCTGGCGGTGATGGGGGTGGTCACCCTCCTGTCCCGGCCCATTGCCTGCTATGTGCTGCTGCGGCCCGTGGGCTGCTCTATCCGGCAGATTCTGCTGGTGGCCTGGGCGGGGCTCCGGGGCGCCTCCAGCACGGTGTTCGCCATCATGGCGGTGGCGGCGGGGGTCAGTATGCGGCGGGACCTATTCCATATTGTGTTCATCGTGACCCTGCTCTCCGCGGCGGTGCAGGGAGGGAGCCTGCCCTGGGCGGCCAGAAAGCTCGGCATGGTGGACGACAGCCTGGATGTGCGCAGGACCTTCAACGACTATCAGGAGGAGAGCGTCATGCAGCTGACCCGGGTGGAGATCTCCGAGGCGCACCCCTGGGCCTATCAGCGTATCCGGGAGATTCCGCTGCCCACAGGCTCCCTGGCGATTCTGCTGAAGCGGCAGGGCCAGAGCATTGTCACCCGGGGGGATACCCAGCTGCTGCCGGGGGACAGCCTGATCCTCAGCGTACCCCCCTATGAGCCCAGCGGAGAGGAAACCCTGGAGGAGCGGGAAATCCACCGGGGAGACGCGTGGATCGGCCAATCCATCCGGGAGCTGGGGCTGCCGGAGGATCAGATCATTGCCACGGTGCTGCGGGACGGACAGCCCATTATCCCTGACGGAAAGACATGCATCCGGGAAGGGGACACGGTGGTTCTGTATAAATAGTGTCAAAAAATGGATTGTAATTTTTTACTTATTGAAGTATAATAGGCAAGATATAGAAAGAAACAACAACCACCTACAAGAAAGAGGTATTTGTCATGGATAGATCGATTCGTGTGACAATGCTTGGCAAGTTCACCATCTATGGACCGGGGCTGCCCAGACCCCGGGTGATCAGCCTGTCCGGCCGGTCCCGGCGGCTGTGGATTCTGGTGGCCTATCTGATCGTGCACCGGGAGCGGGGCGTTCCCGCCCAGGAGCTGATCGACTGGCTGTGGCCGGAGGCTGAGGGCATTAACCCCATGAGCACCCTGCAAAACAACATCAGCCGCGCCCGGAATGCCCTGGAGGAGCTGGGGCTGGAGGACGGCAAGCGGCTGATCTATAATAATACCGGCACTTACTTCTGGGCCCCGGACCGGGAGACGATGGTGGATTTCGAGCGCTTTGACGCGCTGGCTGCCCAGGCCACGGAGTGCCCGGATGGGGCTGCCGCACCGGACTTGGCGATGCAGGCATCGGAGCTGTACACCGGCGATCTGCTGCCGGAGTGCGCCGGGGAAGAGTGGCGGGATACCCCCTGCCAGCAGCTGCGGCAGCGGTATGAAGATCTGACTGTTTTTGGTGCCCAGGGCCTTACGGAGTCCGGACGGTATCGGGATGCCCAGAAGCTCTGCCTGGATGCCCGGAAATGGCTGCCGGAGAGCCAGAAAATCGCGTCCCTAGCCATGCTGTCCCTGCGCCTGGACGGGCAGGCAAAACAGGCGCTCCAGGTTTATGACGAGGTCAGCGAGGGGCTGCAGGACGCGGCCCTGGACCCGGAGCTGGAGCTGGAGCGAGAAGAGGCCCAGGCCGCCCTCTCCGCGGCCCCCGATGACGGCAGCCGCATCCTGCATGCGCTGGTCGGCAGCGAGGGACGGGGCACCGGCGCGACCCGGTGCGACAATACGGTGTTCCGGGAGTTCATCCGCCGTCAGCTGCGGGACCTGCGCCGGGGCGGCCAGGCCCAGCTGCTTTCCCTCCGCCTGGACTGCCAGGACCCGGCCCTTCGGGCCCAGGCCATGGAGAAGATGGAGACGGTACTCACCGGCGCCCTCCGCGGCGGCGACCCCTTCACCCGCCGGGGCCTGGACCTGTTCCTGGTCCTCCTGCCCGGCGCCACCCGGGAAAACGGCGAGATGGTGGCCAAGCGCATCCTGGACCGCTACCAGGCGGAAACCCCGGAGGCGGAATTCATCTGCCAGGTGCTGGATCTGAATTCCGAAGAGGTGGAGGAAGCGTAGGAACTGTCAAATTGGGGTTTGTGGAAGTAATTGTGTGCCCGGTTGAACGTATACCCTCAAAAAAGGAGCCCCAACCTTCCCCAAGGGGAAGGTTGGGGTCTCCCTCCGGGGGCATACGTTCAACAGGGCACTCAGTTACTTCGACAAACCCCAATTTATATGCAAAAAAATGTCATTGCGGAAAGCCCGCAATGACATTTTTTGCTATCGTTTGTAATTTATTTTGCCCCGATGGCGTCGGCGGCCAGTTTGCCGGAGGTGATGGCCCAGGCGTTGTTGGCGCCGGAGGGAGAGTCGTCGCCCATGACCTGGCCGCAGTTCTCACCGGCGGCGTACAGGCCCGCAATGGGGGAGCCGTTGGTGTCCAGCACCTGCATGCTGGTGTTTACAACCAGGCCGCCCATGGTGGTGGCGAAGCGGGGCTTCTGCTCGATCAGGTAGTAGGGGCCCGCGCCGATGGCCATGGTCATGTAGTCGGCGCTCCGGCCGAAGTCCTCGTCCACCCCGGCGGCCACAAAGCCGTTGTACCGCTCTACGGTGGCTTTCAGAGCATCCGCGTCAATGCCCGCCGCGGCGGCGGCCTCCTCCAGGGTCTCGCCGTGGGCGAAAACGGGGGTGGTGGTGCCGTTGGCCTCCAGGTACTTCTCAATATCGCCCTCGGAGATGCCCGCGTGGTCCAGCTTGGTCTTCCAGACCTCAAAGGTCTCGGAATCCAGCAGCAGGTACAGCTCTCCGCCGGTCTGCTGCAGCTCGGTTTCCAGGATGGTACGGTTGCTGGCCTTCTCGTTGACCACACGCTGGCCCTCCTGGTTTACGAGAATGGCGCTCATGGTCCAGCCCACGATGTTGCCTGCAATGGTGGACTTGGCAATGCCGGTGTCCACTTCGATGCCGTTGGGGTAGCGCTTGCCGTATTCCATGTTGGCGGTTGCCGCACCCAGGGCCTGGGCCATCTGGATGCCCTCGCCGGTGGAGGTGGCAGGTCCGTAGTACAGGGCGGACTTCATTTCATCCGTCAGCATATCCTTGTTGTTGCCGTAGCCGCCGGTGGCCAGAATGACGTTGGCGGCAGAGGCGGTGTACTCGGTATTGCCGTCCTGAGAAACGGCAGTGACGCCCACAACGGCCCCGTTTTCGGTGACCAGGGACTCCACCTTGGTGCTCAGGTAAATTTCAACGCCGCTGTCAGACAGGGTCTTGCGCATGGTTTCGGCAAAGCCCGCGCCGCCGCCGGTGTAGGCCAGCTCCCGGTTGTGGCTGTATTCGCCCAGCTGGTGCAGGCCGTCTTCAAAGCCCACGCCGCAGTGCTCCACCAGCCAGTCCGTGGCGGAGCCCACGTTCTCGGCAAAGAGAGTCAGGATTTCTTCATTGTTCTTGTTGGCGCCGTTGGCCTGGAAATCCGCCACCATGGAGGCAACGCTGTCATCGGTGACGCCGTTGGCGGCCTGGAGCTCGGAGCCCATGACCACCTGATTGCCGCCGGATACGGAGATGGCGCCGCCCAGGAAGGAGGCCTTTTCAAACAGGATGACCTTCTGCCCCAGCTCGGCAAGCCGAGCCGCGGCCGTCATACCCGCGCCGCCGCCGCCCACCACGATCACATCGGCGGACAGGCTCTTGGTGGTGTGCTCGCCTGCGGCAATGGCCACGTTCTTCAGCGCGTCCACATCGCCGCCTGCCTTTGCCACGGCATCCGCAACAGCCGCTACGATGCCTTCACTGGACACGGTAGCGCCGGACACGGAGTCCACGCCCAGGCTCTGGGTGGCGACGATCTTCGCGGGAATGTCCGCAATGGCCCCGTCACTGAGGCCGGGGGTCTCGTCATGGCTGACGACCTTGACGGACTGAATGGTGTTTTCGTTCACGGTCACCTCAACGGTGATATCGCCGTTCTTACCGGGGCCCACGCCGGTATAGGTGCCGGGGGTATAGCTCCCTGTGCCCACAACGGGGGCAGGCTTGTTCATGGCCTTCGTCAGCGCGTACACGCCGACAAACACAGCCAGGATCGCAAGATAGATCCCCAGGAAGGCCCAGGTGTTTAAGGGTTGCTTGGTTTTCTTCATGTGGTTTCTCCTTCTTTTTGGAATGGAAATATCCTATCACCTTTTTCGGGGAATTTCAACAGAAAAATGCGGGATTCCGGAGGAAACGATGCAGAAAATTCTGGAAATATTGGAAGCGGGTATATGTTCCTTTATTCCCCGCCCTTGTATTTCCCGCCAAAGTATGCTAGAATAACCGAAAATGCGTTTGCTTTTGGGAGGGGATAACGTTGATCCTGATTTCCTGTGTGGACAATTCCATGGGCCTGCGGTTCAATGGGCGGCGGTGCAGCCGGGATCGGGAGGTGTGCCGGGACATTCTGGAGCGGGCTGGAGGCGAGGTTTGGCTGCGGCCGGAGAGCGCGGCGCTGTTCCGGGACTTCCCGGAGGCGCGGCTGCATCCGGTGGAAAGCCTGGCGGACGTGCCGGCGGGGGCCGCCTGCTTCTGGGAGATGCCGACGGAGAATGCCGCTGCGGAGGAAATTATGCTGTACCTGTGGAACCGGGATTACCCATCGGATGAGAAGTTTCAGCTTCCGGCAGGGGATTGGCACTGTACGGAGGAGACGGAATTTTCCGGCTTTTCCCACCCGGAGATCACCCTGCGGCGCTATGAAAAAGGAGAGAGTGCAAATGGCGAAGCGTAAAAAAGGAAAGGTCCGGACCCTGCCGGAGCTGCTGCTCCTGCTGGTGATCCTGGGCCTGTCCTTCCTGTATCAGACCTATTTTGGCACCGGGAAGGTTATCTCCCTGGAGAATATCCCCGCCTATTCCGGGGAGGCCTATGTGGCCATCAACAACAACAAGCCCTTCTTCACGGAGCGTGACTATACAGCAACCTCCTATGAGACCTATTCGCCCTTAGACGGCCTGGGTCGCTGCGGCCCGGCGGAGGCCTGTGTGGGCCAGGACCTGATGCCCACAGAGGCGCGGGGCAGCATCAGCTCCGTAAAGCCCTCGGGCTGGCAGGTGGCGAAATACGACTTTGTGGACGGAAAATACCTGTATAACCGGTGCCATCTCATCGGCTACCAGCTGACGGCGGAAAACGCCAATAAGCAGAACCTGATCGCCGGAACCCGATATTTAAATGTCACTGGCATGCTGCCCTTTGAAAACATGGTGGCGGACTACATCCACGAAACCGGCAACCATGTGCTCTACCGGGTAACCCCCATGTTCAGCGGCACAGACCTGGTGGCGGAGGGCGTCCTCATGGAGGCCTGGTCCGTGGAGGACAGCGGCGAGGGCATCTGCTTCAACGTCTACTGCTATAACGTCCAGCCCGGCGTGACGATTGATTACGCAACGGGAGACAACTGGGCGGCGTGAAAAAATCCCTTCTGCCATTCTGCAGAGGGGATTTTTTCTGATTGGACAACGCAAATCGTTTGAACCCTCGCGGATTTTGACGCGGGTGCACAGTATCCCCAATGGGGGGTGTCGAACAGCCATGTTGAACGTATACCCTAAAAAGGAAGTGGGGCTGTTGCAAAATAGCAAACCCGTAGGGGCGGCTATTAGCCGCCCGCCGACTTTCGGGACAGAGCGTATCGATCAAACGCGCAATTCCGTCAGATCGCGGGCGGCTGGTAGCCGCCCCTACGAAAATGCCTATTTTGCAACAGCCCCGTTTCCCTCCGGGGGATACGTTCATCCAAACGCTCAATTCCTCCTGTGAATGCATATCCATAAAATCCATTCATTTTACAAATGAATCCCTTCCGTGCTACAATGGTTCCATCCAAAAAGGAGGGCTTTACAATGCGGAAATTTCCTTGTGTATTCATGCGGGGCGGGACGTCCAAGGGCTGTATGTTCCTGCGGGAGGACCTGCCGGGGCGGGAAGAATGGGACGATATCTTTGTCCAGGCCATGGGCAGCCCGGACCCCAAGCAGATTGACGGGCTGGGGGGCTGCGTTTCCAGCAACAATAAAATTGTGGTGGTGAACAGGAGCAGCCGTCCCGGGGTGGATGTGGATTATCTTGTGGGCCAGTCCATTGTGGGCAAGGCCCGGATTGACTACAAGAGCAACTGCGGCAACATGACCGCCGCCGCCGCGCCCTTTGCCGTGGAGATGGGGCTGGTGGCACACCTGACGGAGCCCACCACCGTTGTGCATATGTACAACCTGAACACTGACAAATACATCGATGTAGAGGTACCGGTGAAGGACGGGCAGTTCAACAACGAGGGCAATTGCGCCATCGCCGGGGTGGCGGGCACCGCCGGGGAGCTGAAGGTGAACTTCCTGGACCCCGCCGGGGCCAAGACCGGCAAGCTCTTCCCCACCGGCGCGGCGCGGGAGTGGCTGGACCTGGGGGCGCTGGGTAAAATTGAGGCCACCATCCTGGATGTGTCCAACCCCATCGTATTGGTGCGGGCGGAGGATCTGGGAGCAACCTGCGGGGAGAGCCCTGCCCAGGTGGACGGAAACGCCGCCCTCAGCGACAAGCTGGAGGCCATCCGGGGCGCGGCCTGCGTGAGGCTGGGCTTTGCGAAGGATCTCCGGGATGCCACGGAAAACAGCCCCGCGGTGCCCAAGGTGGGCTTTGTGTCCCGGGCCCAGGATTACGAGACGCTGGACGGAAGCCGGGCGGCGGCAGAGCAAATGGACATCTGCGCCCGGGTCATCAGCGTCTTCAAGTGCCACAAGGCATGCCCCCTGACGGCAGCTTCCGCCATCAGTGTGGCGGCAAAGGTGCCCGGAACCATCGTAGCGGAGCTTACAAAGGCGGTTTCCGATTCCGTCCGCATCGGCCACCCCTCGGGGGTGATGACCATGTATCCCTATGTGGAGGGGGCACAGGGGGATTTGGATCAGATCCAGGTCTCCGGCGTGGCGGTTCAGCGGACGGCAAGGAGAATCATGGACGGGACGCTGTATATTCCCAGATAAGAAGAACAAAAACCGCACAAATCGATACGATTCCGTGGGCATTTCGGAAATTCTAAAACTTTAGAGCCCTGTAGGGGCGGCTACCAGCCGCCCGGAGGGTATCGAAAGAGAGCGGTGAAATCGAAGCGCTCAGGCCCGGTCACTTCCGGGCGGCTGGTAGCCGCCCCTACGACCCCAACTTTTGCTTCGCATAGAGAGCGGCCTCTTGCCTTTGTTTCTGAAAGCAGGTATACTGAAAAGAAAAACAGGAAAGGGAGCCCAACCATGGACGACAAGGACCTGAAAATCTTTCTGACGCTGGCGGATACCGGGAATCTGACCCGGACGGCGGAGCTGCTGTATCTGACCCAGCCGACCTTGAGCAAGCGGCTGCAAAATATGGAGGCGGAGCTGGGGGCAACCTTGTTCCTGCGGGGGAAGCACGGGGCGACCCTGACCCCCGCGGGAGAGGCGGCGCGGAAGACCATCCAGCGGACGGTGAAAGACTTCGAGGCCCTGAGGGAGCTGTACCAGCGGGACCGGGACTCGGTGTGCGGTACCCTGCGCATCGGCTGCTCCCTGGACTACTCCACCTACCGGCTGCCGGGGGTGCTGTCCCAGTACACCAAGGACTATCCCCAGGTTACCTTGCAGGTGTTCAGCGACCACAGCCCCTACTGCGCCCGGCAGCTCCAGGAAGGACGGCTGCACCTGGCCATTGTCCGGGGCAGCTACAGCTGGGAAGGGGAGAGCGTGCTCTTAGAGCAGGAGCCGGTGTGCCTCATCCGGCCAAGAAACAGCCTGGACATTCCCCTTTCCCAGCTCAGCTACATTGACCGGGAGAGCAACTGGGAGCACATGAGCCAGAAAAGCCGCTGGCTTATGGAGAACGGCCTGGAGCCCAGCACCAACCTGACCATGAACGGCCTGTCCGCCTGCGTCTCCATGGTGGAGGCGGGGGTGGGCTGGAGCATTGTGCCCCAGATCTGCCTGTCGGAATTTGACGGCGTGGCGGAGCCCCTGCACTTTGCGGACGGGACCCCCTTTACAAGGGCCACCTATCTGGTCTTCCGCCGCCGGGAGCTGGAGCTGCCCCAGGTGAAGGCTTTTGTGGAGACGGTATGCCGCCTCTCCGGCGCGAAACTGCCGGAGGTGTAAGCCTCTATTCCCCCAGGGAATGGGGACATTCCTTTTGAATATTTGCTTTTGCCCGGGGTGGCCCGGTATAATGAAGGCAGAAAAAAGAGCCCGGCGGGCCGGGCGCATCAGGAGGAATGCAACATGGGAAAATCCTTAACGCGCAAGATCATCGAGAGCCACTTCGTCTCCGGCTCCATGGTGCCGGGGGAGGAGGTCTTCATCAAGGTGGATCAGACCCTGACCCACGACATCAACGCGGTGATGACCTACCTGGCCTTTGAGGCCGTGGGCCTGCCCAGAGTGCGGACGGAGTGCTCTGTCAGCTACCTGGATCACAACCTGCTGTACGTCAACAACATGACCCCGGATGACCACATCTATTTGCAGTCCGCCGCCAAGAAGTTCGGCGTCTATGTGTCCCGTCCCGGCAACGGTATCTGCCACGCGGTCCATGTGGCCCGGTTCGGGGTGCCCGGGAAGATCTCCATGGGCGGCGACAGCCACACCCCCCACGGCGGGGCCATCGGGATGCTGTGCATCGGCGTGGGCGGCATGGATGTGGCCACGGCCATGACCGGCGTGCCCATGCGGCTGAAGATGCCGAAGGTGGTGAAGGTGAACCTGGTGGGGGCATTAAAGCCCGGTGTCAACGCCAAGGAGATCATTCTGGAGATGCTGCGCCGGGAGTCCGTCAAGGGCGGTCTTGGCAAGGTCTATGAGTATGTGGGCCCCGGCGCGGCGGCCCTGGAAGTGCCCCAGCGGGCCACCATTGCCAACATGGGCGCGGAGATGGGGGCCACCACCTCCATCTTCCCGGCGGACGAGCAGGTGCGCAAATTCCTGACGGCCCAGGGCCGGGCGGATGCCTACCGGGAGCTGCTGCCGGACGAGGATGCGGAGTACGATGAGGAGATGGAGCTGGACCTGAGCACCCTGGTGCCCATGATGGCCTGCCCCCATCTGCCGGACAACGTGCTGCCCCTGACCCAGGTGCCCAAGAAGAAGGTGCAGCAGGTGTTCATCGGCTCCTGCACCAACGCCAGCTACGCGGACATTGCCAAGGCGGCCACCGTGTTCCAGGGCCATCATGTCAACGAGGACGTGAGCTGCACCTGCGGCATCGCCTCCCGCCAGACATATAAGGAGCTGCTGCGGGACGGCTACATCGATATGCTGGTGGATGCCGGTGTGCGGCTGCTGGAAATCGCCTGCGGCCCCTGCTGCGCCATCGGCCAGACGCCCCCCACCAATGGCGTGGCGGTGCGGACCTCCAACCGGAACTTCAAGGGCCGGGCGGGGAACCCCACGGCGGAAATCTACCTGGTGAGCCCGGAGAGCGCCGCTGCCACCGCCATCAAAGGCACCTTCGCCACGGCGGAGGAGATTCTGGGGGAGGATATCGCCATCCTCGGCAGAATCCAGGAGCCGGAGCACTATATTGTGGATGACTCCATGCTGCTGCCGCCCCTGCCCGAAGAGGAGGGGGCCAAGGTGGAGATCAAGCGGGGCCCCAACATCAAGTTCCTGCCGGTGCCGGAGGTGCCCCAGCAGTATTTGAAGGCCGGGGTCAGCCTGAAGGCTCGGGACAATGTGTCCACCGACGATATCACCCCCGCCAGCGCCGAGTTCAGCTCCATGCGGTCCAATATTCCCTTAATGAGCCAATACTGCTACAACCGCTATGACCCGGAATTTGCCCAGCGGGCGAAGGACATGGGCCAGAGCATCATCATCGGCGGCGAGAACTACGGCCAGGGCTCCTCCAGAGAGCACGCTGCCATCAACCCCATGTATTTAGGCGTCCGCTGCGTGATTGCCAAGAGCATTGCCCGGATTCACAAGGGAAACCTGGTGAACCACGGCATCATCCCCATGCTGTTTGCCGACCCCGCTGCCTATGACAGCATCGAGCAGGGGGACGAGCTGGAAATGGAAAACCTGCTGGATCAGATTCCTACCCGGCGCGTCACCGTGAAAAATGTGACAAGACATTTTGAATTCCAGGTCAATCTGGACTTAACCGATAACGAGGTGGATGTGGTGCTGGCAGGCGGCCAGCTGCGCTGCCTCAAGAAAGAACTTGCGGAAATGGAGGAAAAATAAAATGACCCGTGAAGAAAGCATTGCAAAAGCCCAGGAAGCCTTTGGCGAGCTGATTCGCCAGGACTACAAGCGCATTGACAATATGAAAAACGCCCAGGAGCCGATTGATTTCGGGAAGCTGGAAAAGATTACCGTGGGCATCCTCCCCGGCGACGGCATCGGCCCCGTGATCATGCCTCTGGCCCTGAAGGTCATGGAGGCGCTGGTGGGGGACGAGATCAAAAGCGGCCGGATTGAGATTCGCAATATTGAGGGCATGACCATTGAAAACCGGGTGGCAAAGCTGAACAGCCTGCCCCAGGAGTGCCTGGAGGAGATCAAGAAGTGCCAGGTGCTTCTGAAAGGCCCCATGGTCACCCCCAGAGCCGGGGACGGCCTGCCCAATCTGGTTTCCGCCAACTCCCTGCTGCGCCGGGGGCTGGACCTGTATGCCGCCGTGCGGCCCATCGACATTCCGGAGAAGAACATCCACTGGACCTTCTTCCGGGAGAACATCGAGGGCGAATACATCTGGGGCAACAAGGGCATCCAGGTGGACGAGGACCTGGCGGTGGATTTCAAGGTGCAGACCCATCTGGGCTCCCGCCGCATCGCCCGGGCCGCCTTTGAGTTCGCCCGGAAGAACGGCAAGCACAATGTGACCATCGTCACCAAGGCCAACATTGTCAAGCTGACGGACGGCAACTTCATCAAGGCCGTCCGGGAGGTGGGCCAGGAGTATCCGGATATCGGGATTCAGGAGCGGCTGGTGGATGCCATGTGCGCCAAGATGCTGGACCCGGACTTCAATAAGGGCATTGAGGTAGTGGTGCTGCCGAACCTCTACGGCGATATTGTCACCGATGTGGCGGCAGAGCATCAGGGCGGCCTCGGCACCGCCTCCTCCTCCAACATCGGTGACCGCTACGCCCTGTTTGAGGCCATCCACGGCACCGCGCCGGGCCTGTGCGCCGCGGGCAAGGCGGGCTACGCCAACCCCTGCAGCCTGATCCGGGCCATGGGCCAGATGCTGGCCCACATGGGCTATGCCCAGGCCAACGCCAAGCTGGAAAAGGCACTGGACCTGTGCACCAGAGGCGAGGGCGCCATGGTTGTCGGCCCCAAGGAGGGCCAGCACAGCGCGGCGGAATTTGTGGATTATCTGATTGAGACGATTGGAAAGCTGTAAAATGCGCAAAAAAGGGCTGCTTCGGCAGCCCTTTTTCACATTCAGCGATAAAAATGGGGGAAATTGACAATTGACAGTTGACAATTGACAATTAAGGAATTTCCTTCGGAAATGATTTGAAAAATTTAAAATTTGTCCCGCAGGGACACCACAATTGTCAATTGTTCATTGTCAATTGTCAATTCATTTCCTCAGCAAGCTATGATTTCTGCAACAACCAAATCAATGCCGTCCCAGCAGGTGCTTTTTCTTCTTCGGCTCCTCCGGCTGGGTCTGCTTGCCGATGACCACGGTTTTTCTGGGGGACAGCAGCAGGCCCGCGGAGAGGCCGGTCATGACGCAGAGCATGCCGCCCAGGAACAGCTCCCGCTTGCGAATCAGCATCAGCCCGTCCAGGCTGTCCCAGTATTTCTTGATTTCTTCCATTGTGTGTGCCCTCCTTATATTCTCTGTGATAAGTTCAGTATACCACAGATGGGGGAGAAGTCAATGGAGGAGAGGCTTGCTTTTTTTGCCGTCTTTCGGTATAATGTACAAAAAGAAAGGCAGGCGAATGTGCTATGTTGGATGCTGTGATCATTGGCGGCGGCGTGGTGGGCTGTGCGGCGGCGCGGTTTTTGAGCCGGTACCGGGGGGATTTTCTGCTGCTGGAGCGGGAGAATGACCTGTGCTGCGGCACCTCCAAGGCCAACAGCGCCATTATCCACGCCGGTTTTGATGCCAAGGCCGGTACGAAAATGGCAAAATACAATGTTCTGGGCAGCCGGATGCTGCCGGAGCTGGCGGAAATGCTGGATTTTCCCTACCGGCGCAATGGCTCGCTGGTGCTGTGCCTGGCGGAGGAGGACCTGCCCAGGCTCCGGGCCCTCTATGAAAACGGCCTCCGGAATGGGGTAGAGGGGCTGGAAATCCTGGATGCCCAGGCCCTCCGCGAAAAAGAGCCCAACCTTTCCCAGGATGCGGTGGCTGCCCTCTGGGCCCCCACCGGGGCCATCGTCTGCCCCTTCGGCATGACCTATGCTTTTGGGGAGAACGCGGCCCGGAATGGGGTCAAGTTCCGGTTCAACGCCCGGGTTACCCGGATTCTTCCACAGGATGGCCACTACCTTGTGGAAACTGCGGAAGGGGCGCGCTTTGAGACCCGGGCGGTGATCAACGCGGCGGGGCTCTACTCCGATGTGTTCCACAACCAGGTCAGCCGGGAAAAAATCCACATCACCCCCCGGCGGGGGGAGTATATGCTGATGGACAAGGCGGCTGGGAATCTGGTTTCCAGCACCATTTTCCGCCTGCCGGGGGCTAAGGGCAAGGGGGTTCTGGTGACCCCCACCGTCCACGGAAATCTTTTGGTTGGCCCCACGGCGGAGGACTTAGAGGATAAGGAGTGCACCGCCACCTCCCAGGCAGGGCTCTCCGATCTGGCGGAGAAGGCGGGGCAGAGCGTGGAGAACATCCCCTTCCGGCAGGTGATCACCTCCTTTGCCGGTCTCCGGGCCCATGAGGACGGCCACGAGTTCATTCTTGGGGAGCCGGGGGACGCGCCGCACTTTTTTGACTGCGCGGGCATCGAGTCCCCGGGGCTCAGCGCCTCCCCGGCCATCGGCAAAGAAATTGCCGATCAGGCGGCAGCGGCCCTGGGACTCCAGGAAAAAGTGGATTTTGAGCCCACCCGGAAGGGCATTCTGGACCCCCGGAAGCTGACAAAAGCGCAGCGGGCCGCCCTCATTCGGGAGAACCCCGCCTATGGGCAGATCATCTGCCGGTGCGAGGAGATCAGCGAGGGGGAAATCTTAGATGCCATCCGCCGCCCCCTGGGGGCCAGAGACTTAGACGGCATCAAGCGCCGGACCCGGGCCGGGATGGGCCGGTGCCAGGGGGGCTTCTGTTCCCCCAGGGTCATGGAACTGCTGTCGCGGGAGCTGGGGGTCAGCCAGAAGGAGATTACCAAAACAGGCCACGGCTCCCTTCTGATCACGGGAACCGGGAAAAGCGAGGGGTAGCCATGGAGCAATTTGATCTTGTCATCATCGGCGGCGGCCCCGCGGGGCTGGCCGCGGCGGTCAGCGCCTATGACGCGGGGGTAAGGAGCATTCTGATTCTGGAGCGGGACCGGGAGCTGGGGGGCATCCTGAACCAGTGCATTCACAACGGCTTCGGCCTGCACACTTTCCAGGAGGAGCTGACAGGGCCGGAGTATGCCGCCCGGTTCGCGGCGCAGGTCCGCTCCCGGGACATTGCCCTCCGGCTCAATACCATGGTGCTGGATATCTCGGCGGACCGGGTGGTTACCGCCGTCAGCCGGGAGGACGGCCTGACGGAAATCAAGGCCGGGGCCGTCATTCTCGCCATGGGCTGCCGGGAGCGGAGCCGGGGGGCCCTGAACATTCCGGGTTACCGCCCCGCGGGCATCTATACCGCGGGCACCGCCCAGCGGCTGGTGAATATGGAGGGCTTCCTGCCCGGAAAAGAAGTGGCCATCCTGGGCAGCGGCGACATTGGCCTCATCATGGCCCGCCGCATGACCCTGGAGGGGGCCAAGGTAAAGGTGGTGGCGGAGCTGATGCCCTATTCCGGCGGGCTGAAGCGGAACATCGTCCAGTGCCTGGAGGACTTCGGCATCCCTCTGAAGCTGAGCCACACCGTCACCGCCATCCATGGCAAGGAGCGCCTGACAGGGGTCACTCTGGCCCAGGTGGATGAGAACCGGAAGCCCATCCCCGGCACCGAGGAAGAAATTGCCTGCGATACGCTGCTGCTGTCCTGCGGCCTGATTCCGGAAAATGAGCTTTCCCGGAACCTGGGTGTCCGCCTCAGCCCGGTTACCGGGGGCCCGGCGGTGAACGAGCGGCTGGAAACCAGCGTGCCTGGCGTATTTGCCGCGGGCAATGTGCTCCACGTCCATGATCTGGTGGACTTTGTGTCCCAGGAGGCGGCCAACGCGGGCCGGGCGGCAGCGGAATTCCTGCGCGCCGGGGAGCAGCCGGGGCGGGAAATTCCCATTGCCGTCTCCGGCGGCATCCGCTATACGGTGCCCGCATCTTTAGACCCGGCCAGGGTCCGGGAAAATCTCACCGTCCGGTTCCGGGTGGGACAGGTGATGAAAAACCGGGCTGTGGTGCTGTCTCTTAACGGGGAGCCGGTGCTGCGCCGGAAGCGGCCTGTTCTGGCCCCCGGAGAGATGGAGCAGGTGGTATTGACGCCGGAAATGCTGGCGGCGCACCCGAACCTTCATTCCATAGAACTGACCACCCAGGAGGGATGACCATGGAAGTACGGAATTTAACCTGCATCGGCTGCCCCATGGGCTGCGCCCTCCGGGTGGAGCTGGAAAACGGGAAGCCGGTCTCTGTCACCGGCAATACCTGCAAGCGGGGGGCGGAGTACGCCCGGAAGGAAGTGGTGGACCCCCGCCGCATCGTCACCAGCACCCTGCGGGTTTTGAATGGCACGGCCCCGGTGGTGTCCTGCAAGACCGCCTCCGATATCCCCAAGGGGAGAATCTTTGACGTGATGGCCGCTTTGGCTGCCTGCACCGCTTCTGCCCCGGTGGAGATCGGGGATGTGCTGCTGCAAAACGTCTGCGGAACCGGCGTGGATATTGTCGCCACAAAGGCGGTTGCAAAGACGGTTGAGACGTGATATGATACGATAGATAAGGAACAGAACGCTTCAAATCATAGAGCAACGCCATCCGGGGCATACTGCTTCCGGCGATAGAAAGGAACCAATATGAGTGTACACGAATCCGGCGAGATGTACCTGGAGGCCATCCTGGTGCTGAGCCATGAGAGCAGCTTTGTCCGGTCTGTGGATGTGGGGGAGTATCTGGGGTATTCCAAGCCCAGCGTGTCCCGGGCCATGGGCATTCTCCGGGAGGAGAACTACATCACCGTGGGCAGAGACGGCGGCCTGCAGCTGACGGAAAAGGGCCGCACCCTGGCCGAGACCATCTATGAACGCCACACGGTGCTGTCCAAGATGCTGGTGCATCTGGGGGTCTCGGAGGAGACCGCCGCGGCGGATGCCTGCCGCATGGAGCACGTCATCAGCGATGAGACCTTCCAGGCCATCAAGCGCCACGCAAAAACACTGTAAGAGAGGAAAATCATGCACGATTGTTCCCATTGCGGCGGCTGCTCCGGCGGCTGCTCCGGCTGCGGCGGCTGTGACAGGAGCCTTACCCTGACGGAGCCGGAGCTGGCACTGCTGGACCGGCTGGCCCAGACCCCCTTCCTGCCGGTGGGCAGGAAAATAGACGGGGAGGAGCCCCTGTTTGAGGGGGAGCCCCATATGACCCCCGTCTTGCAGGTGCTGGAAAAGAAGAATCTTATCTCCATTGACTATAAGCAGCCCCTCTCCGGCTGCCGGGAAGACTGGTATCTTGCCTGCCCGGTGCGGGGGAGTCTGGCGCTGACGGCCAGAGGCCAGAGCGTGCTGGAACTGCTGGATTATCAGGGAATCTTATAGCAGGCGAACAGATTTCCCTTGAAGCCAATTTGCGTTTTCCCATTGACAAATGGCTTTTTGTGGGGTATTATGTCCCCACAAGCCAACAAGAGCAAGGCAAAGATGGGAAGAGTAAGCAGGAAAGCGCGTCCAGAGAGCCCCGGCCGGTGAGAAGGGGTACGCAGGGAACTGCCGAACATGGTCCCGGAGCCGCAGGGGTGAAGCTTTGAGCCTCTGACGGGTGCGCCCGTTACCGCGCAGGAGTATGTCGGTACTCCCGGAGGCCCCAGACCGTGAGGCGGGGGCGAAACAAGGTGGTAACACGGATTTTGTCCGTCCTTGTGCTTAGGCACAAGGACGGTTTCTGTTTTTGAAGACAAGGAGGAATACCATGGCGGCAATCATTGAATTGCGGCAGCTCAACAAGACCTTTGGCTCCGGTGAGAGCCAGGTCAACGCGCTGCAAAATGTTTCCATTTCCATAGAGCAGGGGGATATCTTCGGCATCATCGGCCTGTCCGGCGCGGGCAAGAGCACCTTGGTGCGCTGCATCAACCTGCTGGAGCGGCCGGACAGCGGCGACGTCCTGTTCCATGGACAGAACCTGATGAATTTGAAGGAGAAGCAGCTCCGGGCCCAGCGGCGGAAGATTTCCATGATCTTCCAGAGCTTCAATCTGCTGGAGCAGCGGACGGCGCTGGACAATATCTGCTTCCCCATGGAGCTCTCCGGGGTACCCAAGGCCCAGGCAAGGGTCCGGGCCCAGGAGCTGCTGGAGACCGTAGGCCTGCCGGATAAGGCCGGGGCCTACCCGGTGCAGCTCTCCGGCGGACAGAAGCAGCGCATCGCCATCGCCCGTGCCCTGGCCTCCGACCCGGAGGTGCTGTTGTGTGACGAGGCGACCTCCGCCCTGGACCCCAAGACCACGGGCCAGATTCTGGAGCTGCTGCAAAAAATTAACAAAGAGCGGGGCATCACCGTCATTCTCATCACCCACCAGATGTCTGTCATCGAGCAGATCTGCGGCCGGGTGGCCATCCTGGATTCCGGCCGGGTGGCGGAGATCGGCTCTGTGGAGCAGGTGTTCTCCAATCCCCAGTCCCAGGCGGGACGGCGGCTGGTGAGTCCGGCTGTGGCGGAGCCCGCGCTGGTTCCCGGGCTGCCCATTGCCCGCATCGCCTTCAACGGCGGCGCGTCCGAGGCCCCGGTGTTCGCCCAGCTGATCAAGAAGACCGGCGTGGAGCTGTCCATCATGGGCGCGGCCACCCGGAATGTAGATGGCAAGGCCTTCGGCACCATGCTGGTGACCCTGCCGGAGGACGCGGGCAAGAAGCGGGAGATTCTGGATTTCCTGAACAGCTGCGACGGCGTCAGCGCGGAGGAGGTAACGGAGCATGTTTGATTTGTTTTCCGATGCGGCCAAGGTTGCCGCGCAGATGGAGATTATCACCAGTGAATACGGCTTCGCCCTGTGGGAGACCCTGTATTCCCTGGTCCTGGAAGTGCTGTTTGCCTATGTGATCGGCCTGCCGGTGGGCGTGCTGCTGGTCACGGGGGAACGGGACGGCATCCGCCCGCTGCCCCGGTGGCTTATGGCGGTGCTGAACGGCCTGATCAATCTGCTGCGCAGCGTGCCGTTTCTGATTCTGATGATCATTGCCCTGCCCCTTTCCAAGGTTCTGGTGGGGACCAAGGTCGGCACCACCGCAACGATTCCCCCCATGGTCATCGCGGCCTTCCCGCTGGTGGCCCGGATGGTGGAGTCCTCCCTGCGGGAGGTGGACCAGGGCGTCATTGAGGCGGCCCAGTCCATGGGCGCCAGCGCCTTCCAGATCGTCCGGAAGGTTCTGCTCCCGGAGGCCCTGCCCAGCCTGATCTCCGGCGGCACCATCACCGTGGCAACCATCCTGGGCTACGGCGCCATGGCCGGTATCATCGGCGGCGGCGGCCTCGGCAAGATGGCCATTAACTACGGCTACTATAACTTCAAGTTCCTGGTCATGTGGGCGGCGGTCATCGGCCTGATTATCCTGGTCCAGATTTTCCAGTCCCTGGGCACCCGCATTGCCAATAAGTGCGACAAGCGGCTGCGGAAGAAGAATTAAAAGAGTCTTTCATTCAATGCAAATCAATCCCTGAGGGCCTGTAGGGGCGGCTACCAGCCGCCCGAAAATGACCGGAACTGAGCGTTTCGCCTTCACTGTCTATTTTCAATACCTTCCGGGCGGCTGGTAGCCGCCCCTACGAGATGCAAAAGTTCTAAAATTCCCCAATATCCACTGTTTTCACCGGGATACCCCGCTGAAATAAAAGCCTTTGAAAAGGAGAGAATGAAAAATGAAAAAGACCATTTCTATTGTACTTGCCCTGGTTCTGTGCCTGGGTGTGCTGACCGCCTGCGGCAGCAAGAGCAGCGCCGGTGACAAGACCATCACCGTTGCCGCTTCCCCCACGCCCCACGCCGAGATTCTGAAGGTGGCCGGTGAAGTCCTGGCCAAGGACGGCTGGACCCTGAAGGTTACCGAGTACGCCGACTATGTGGTGCCCAACAATGTGGTGGAAGACGGCGAGTGCGATGCCAACTACTTCCAGCATCAGCCCTACCTGGACACCTTCAACGCCGAGAACGGCACCCATCTGGTGAGCGTGGCCGCCATCCACTATGAGCCCTTCGGCATTTATGCCGGCACCAAGTCCGCCATTGCCGACCTGGCCAGCGGTGACAAGATCGCCATTCCCAACGACGGCTCCAACCGGGCCCGTGCCCTGCTGCTGCTGGAGGCCAACGGCGTGATCAAGCTGAAGGACGGCGTGGGCATGGAAGCCACCGCCCTGGACATTGCCGAGAACCCTGTGGGTGTGGAGATCGTGGAGATGGAGGCCGCCCAGATCGCCGGTGTCCGTGACTCCGTTGCTCTGGCCGTCATCAACGGCAACTACGCCCTGAACGCCGGCCTGAACGCCGGTACGGACGCCATCGCCACCGAGGACCCCAACTCCGTGTCCGCCCAGACCTACGCCAATGTGCTGGTGGTCAAGGAGGGCAACGAGCAGACCGAAAAGACCCAGGCCCTCATCAAGGCCCTCACCAGCCAGGAGGTCAAGGACTACATCAACGAGACCTACTCCGGCGCGGTTGTGCCTATTTTCTAAGCCCAGACAGACGTTTCCCCTGGCCGACAGGCCAGGGGAATTTTCCTTTATTGTCGTTTCCGCCGGATAAAGTCCACAAATTTTTCCACATTCTCCGGCAGCCGCTTCTCCTTGGGGTACAGCATCCAGGTATTGCGGCTGACGGGGGTTCCGTCCGCATAGGACAGGGGGGTCAGGCACAGACCGAAGGGATTGGTGTATTCCTCCGGCAGGAAGCACAGGGTGTAGCCCAGGCCCTTCTGGACCATCTGCCACACCACGTCCACATAGCCCATGACCTGGCCTCTGGGGGGCTTCTCCCCGAACTGCTGGGTCCACCAGGTATCCAGCAAGGTCAGGGACTCCTCGTTGGTGGAGTACCAGATGCGGCGCATATCTTTCAAATCTTGAATGTCCGCCAGGGGCTCCTTCGTCAGGGCATAGGCCCGGTTCCGGCCCAGCAGCACCCGGTTCACCGCCCCCTCGTAATCCCCCCGGACAAAGGCCACGTCCACGGTGCCGTCCAGCATCCGCCGGAACAGATCCCCGGAGTGCACCGTCTGAACCTGGAAGCGCACGTTAGGGCACTCCATCCGGAAGCGGATCAGCTGATCCGTCAGGGTGTATTTGCTGTAGGTGTAGGAGGAGCCAATGGTGATCATCCCGGCGGCAGAGTCCTGCATCTCTTCCAGGTGGCTCCGGGTCTGCTTCAGAAACCGCAGATACACCTCCGCCTGCTGGGCAAGATACGCCCCCTCCGGGGTAAACTCCAGCCCCTTGGGCGTCCGCTCTACAATGGTCACATCAAATTCCGCCTCAATGTGCTGTAACCGCTTCGTCAGGGAGGGCTGGGTGATATAGAGCACATTGGCGACCTTGGTCATGTTGGGGTTCTTATAGAGCTCATGCAGCAGTTCCCAGTCGGTGTCTTTCATGGGGCGGGTCCTTTCTTTTGAAATTGACAACGAAATTTTTGAGTTCGATATTTCACGGATATTTGTGGCGTTTTATAACTTTTGAGCCTCGTAGGGGCGGCTATTAGCCGCCCGAAAGGTATCGAAAGTGGACTGTGAAAACAAAACGCGCAAGCCCATGTCGCCTCCGGGCGGCTGGTAGCCGCCCCTACGGGCTTTGTATGTCAAAGAAGCAATCTTCGCTCCACTTCAAATGATTATAATTTGTGTATTCCCATATTCTCTGGAAATCGCTCTCGTTACGCACGACATGGTCGTAAAAGCTTTTTTGCCAAACTCCCAATCCTAGAAGCCTGGAAGTATACCGTTTTAGCTGACCAACAATCGTAGATAGTGAGGAGGTATTGTCTTCAGTGATACGAAGAAGTAAATGCACATGATTTGGCATTACGGCATAGGCCTCCACTTGGACATATGGATAATGTGTCGGAATTTCCAGAATACATTTCTTTAACAGGCATCCTGCCGGGGACAGTCCGTCTTGAAATTCGTCTGAATTCCAGAACAACTTCTCTTTGCTGTGTGTGCAGAAAGTCACAAAGTATATTCCAGGTGCACTGTAATCGAAATTTTGTAGCCGATTCGGCTTCCGGGTGTAATTATCTGCCATGGGATTTTTCCTCATTTCGCGGATATTTTGAGCATTTTCAAAATTTTTGAGCCTCGTAGGGGCGGCTATTAGCCGCCCGGAAGGTATCGAAAGTGAACTGTGAAAACAAAACGCGCAAGCCCATGCCGCTTCCGGGCGGCTGGTAGCCGCCCCTACTGGCCTTCAACTTTTGCTGCGCTATCATTTCTGTGAATCAATCGTTGAAATATTCCAAATTTCGCGGATGTTTTGAGCGTTCCATAATTTTTGAGCCTCGTAGGGGCGGCTATTAGCCGCCCGGAAGGTATCGAAAGTGAACTGTGAAAACAAAACGCGCAAGCCCATGCCGCTTCCGGGCGGCTGGTAGCCGCCCCTACGGGCTTTGTGCTTGTAATTCGCTTTTCAAAGAGCATAACACACTTCTCCCCATTTCGCAAGGGCGGCGGGAAACAGGAATGTTACAATTATTTTGTAACCAAAGTGACAAAATAATGCGAAAATATCCTCAAAAGTGATGGAAAACTACGGAAAAATCTGCCTGCTTGGAAAATAGAAACATAGAAATCAGACCTCCGTAACTTGCTTGTAATTAATTTTGTAATTTTTTGTAATTTTCCTCTTGACGAATCGGAAAATCCAGTATATAATACAGCTACAAAACGAAAGCACCCGGAGCCAACCACCATCGGCTGGGGACTTTCACCTAACCGCTGGTGCGTACCGGCAAACCTATTCCATATTTCATTAGGAGGAAAACATTATGAAGACAGTTAGCAAAAAGCTGATCAGCCTGCTGCTGGTAGCGATCATGCTGGTTGCGGCAATGCCTGTGTTTGCGTTTGCAGACGATGACGGCGGCGCAGACAGCGGCGTTGCTGTCCAGGCCGCAAAGGACTATACGTTTAAGGTTGTGCTGGATAACGGTACGACTGTGACGGGCAGCAATACCGTTTCCATTGAGGACGACCAGGTTGACAAGACCAAGAGTGATTATGGCACTCTGATCAAGGCTATGAAGGCCGCTGGCCTGGATGCGTATACCAACAGCGATGCGGAGAACGGCTACACCATCACGAAGATTGAAGTGACTGGGCAGGAGTTTGTTGTCTCCGCCAAGGCGAATAAGGTAGTTACCCCTGTTGCCGAGTACACCGTCACTGTCAACGGCGATGCGGCTGCCAATGGCACCAAGAAGCTGGAGACTATCGATCCCAAGGCTGAGAGCGACTACGGTGTCCTGACCCAGGTTATGAATGAAGCTGGCCTGGGTGCTTACCTGGACGCTTCCAAGTGGACCATTACCAAGGTCGCCCTGAACGACAAAAACCTGCTTGTGACTGTTGAGAAGGTTGTACCCGCGACTACCGAGCATGTTCACGACTACAAGTGGGACGGCAAGGTTGGCGATGCCAACGGCCACACTCTGAAGTGCGACGTGGCTGGCTGCACCGAGACCACCAAGACCGAGGCTCACAAATTTGACTCCAATGGCAAGTGCACCGTGTGCGGCTATCAGAAGGCCGTCACCCCCACAACTCCTACTTACACCGTAATCGTCAAGGTCGAGGGCAAGAAGGACCAGACCTTCACCAAGGTTGCTTATGACGGTACGCTGAAGGCTGACAACGCCCAGGCTATCCTGAACAAGGCTGGCTGCACCGATCAGGTTTCCGATTACAACAACCTGAGCTTCACCAACGACAACGGCACCATCACCATCGCCCTGTCCGGCAAGAAGAACGTTTCCAACCCCAACAAGGTCACCGTGACCGTGGTCAACGGCTCCGAGACCAAGACCTATGAGCTGGAAGTCGGCAAGTATTACTACGACTACGATTTCTTCACCTTTGCCAACCAGGACGGCCGGAAGTTCGCCGCTCTGAAGATCACCGATACCGCCGGCTATGAGCGTATCCTGGACAAGGACGTGAAGAACGACAGCGCCAAGGTTCGCTCCAACGATGCCAAGGTTACCGTTCAGTGGAACGCTGATACCCGCAAGATCGAGTTCATGACCGACAGCACCCTGTCCAAGGTCGGCACCACCCGCGACGTTTACTACGGCGCACGGCTGGATTCCGTCGGCGGCACCCTGCCCACCACGGTTGGCGGCAAGGCCGTTGAGTACTGGACCGTCTGGGGCTCCCGCATTTACGACAACACCGAGTACAAGTGGAATGCCGACAAGGTTCAGGCTGTTCCCCACTTCGCCGGTGAGTCCGGCAAGGTCTACCTGGAGATCTACGCCAACGGCAACCGTACCTCCAAGTACACCCAGATCGACATTACCTACCTGCTGCAGGATGGCGTCATCTACCGTGACCGTCTGACCAGCGCCATCGAGTCCGCTGTGAAGACCAAGAACGTGAAGATCACCGGCCTGTTCGAGGAAGGCGACTGGAGCGCTTACGTCCGCAACGTCAACAATGTGACCAGCAAGACCAGCGTCCAGATCGGCACCAACAACGCCGATGCCCGTTACCTGTATGTCATGGTCAACGGTGTCTCCACCAAGACCGGCGACTCCACCAACCCCAAGACCGGCGATACCGCCAAGCTGGGTGTGGCCGCAGCCGTCCTGGCCGTAGCAGTGGTTGGCTTCGGTGCAGTGACTGTGATCAACAAGAAGAAGGGCGTTCAGTAATCGAACCTCTGATTTGAGAATTTTCCCCCTCCGGCACAGGCCGGAGGGGGATTCCTTTTTATAGCCGAAACCGCCGAACCGTGCTATAATAATACTAATGGGCCTGTAGGGGCGGCTATCAGCCGCCCGAAAATGACAGGGCTTGAGTGCTTTGTTTTCACCGCTCTCTTTCGATAACCTCCGGGCGGCTGATAGCCGCCCCTACGAGACGCAAAGGCATTAAAAGTTCCAGAATATCTATGGGCTGTTGAATATTTGAGCGATTGATTTGCATTCCCAGAAAACGAAAAAGGAGGCAGCCATATGAAGCTGACGTTTTTGGGGGCGACCCATGAGGTGACCGGCAGCTGTACGCTGGTGGAGTGCGCCGGGGCGGCGGGGCTGGTGGACTGCGGGATGGAGCAGGGGAAGGACTGCTTTGAGAATCAGAGCCTGCCGGTGAGCCCGGCGGGGCTGGACTTCGTTCTGCTGACCCATGCCCACATCGACCACTCGGGCCTGCTGCCGCTGCTGGTGAAGAACGGGTTCCGGGGCCGGATTTACGCCACGGAGGAGACAACCAACCTCTGCGGCATCATGCTGAAGGACTGCGCCCATATCCAGATGCAGGATGCCCAGTGGCGCACCCGGAAGAACGCCCGGGCGGGCCAGCCGCCGGTGGAGCCCATCTACGACATTGCCGACGCGGACGCCTGCCTGAAGCGGTTCCGGCCCTGCCCCATGGGGGAAAGAATACAAATTCAGCAGGGGATTGCCGTCCGGTTTGTGAACGCCGGGCATCTGCTGGGCTCCGCCTCTATTGAAGTCTTCCTGACGGAAGGGGAGACCAGCCGGAAGGTGGTGTTCTCCGGGGACCTGGGCAACAAGGATCTGCCCATCCTGCGGGGGAAGGATTTTATTAAGAGTGCGGACTATGTACTGATCGAGTCCACCTATGGAGACCGGCTCCACGCCCCCTGCCCGGACCCCACGGCGTTTCTGGCCCGGTGCATCCAGACCACCCTGGATCAGGGGGGCAATCTGGTGATTCCGGCTTTCGCCGTGGGACGGACCCAGGAGATGCTGTATCTGATTCGGCAGGTCATCGAGCAGGGGCTTGTACAGGGTCACCCGGATTTCCCGGTGTATGTGGATAGTCCCCTGGCCATCGAGGCCACGGGGGTCTTCCTGCAATGCGGGCCGGAGTGCCTGGACGACGAGACCAACGAGCTGATCCGCAAGGGTGTGAACCCGCTGATGTTCCCCGGCCTTCGGCTGGCTGTGACCAGTGACGAGTCCAAGGCCATCAATATGGACCCAAGCCCCAAGGTGATTATTTCCGCCAGCGGCATGTGCGAGGCGGGGCGGATTCGCCACCATTTAAAGCACAACCTGTGGAGAAATAACTGCACGATTCTGTTTGTGGGCTACCAGGCGGAGGGAACTCTGGGCCGGACGCTTTTGGACGGCGGGGTGGATACGGTGAAGCTCTTCAATGAAGAGGTGGCCGTGAACGCCCGCATCCTCTCCATGCCCGGCAAGAGCGGCCACGCGGACCAGGCGGGGCTGCTGGAATGGCTGGAGGCCTTTGAGGAAAAGCCCCGGCGGGTCTTCGTCAACCACGGTGAGGACAGCGTAGTTACCTTCTTTGCGGGGCTGATTCACGAAAAGCTGGGCCTCCAGACCACGGCCCCCTATTCCGGCACGGTCTTCAACGCGGCCTCCGGCAAATTCGAGTACGAGGCGGAGGGCGTCCCCGTGCAGACGGAAACCGTCAAGCCCTCCACCGCCCGGAAGAACAGCCTCTACGAGAAGCTCCTTGCGGCGCTGGGCCGCCTGAGCGTGATTGTCAAGAACATGAAGGGGAGAACAAACAAGGACGTGGGACGGCTGACGGACCAGATTAACCAGCTGTGCGACCGGTGGCAGTGAGTGTTTTATGCGAATCAAACGTTGAGGGCCTGTAGGGGCGGCTATCAGCCGCCCGGAAACGAACGGGCCTGAGCGTTTGGTCTTCACCGCTCGCTTTCGATACCTTCCGGGCGGCTGATAGCCGCCCCTACAAGGCTCAAAAGCTATAAAACGCCCAGAATATCCGTGAAATATCGAATATTTTAACTATTGATTTGCATTATTGATTCGTATGTGTAGTTCGGTGGAGCGTATGACCCCGGATGGGGTATCCCCACCTTCCCAAAGCGGGTTGTCCGTTCAACCGGGCGTCAAACGCAAAAACCACGGTTCAGGATGATTCCTGGACCGTGGTTTTTCTCCTATAAAAAAGAAAAAACCGATTGACAAATAAAATGCCATCGGTTATAATGATGTTCCATACTGTGGCAGTATGCCGTTTTGAGGGTTCCCCCTCCAACATGGTCATTTTACCACAGGAAGGGGCGAAAGTCAAGAGGGAAGTTCGTTCAATTTGACAACGCCTCCAAGCGTATCAACAACACACATTCGGATGAAAGGCTGTGATGATCCATATGGCAATGGTCAAGGACGTTATGTTCGGCAAGACCATGCGTAAATCCTACGCGAAGTATGAAGAGATCCTGGAAATCCCCAACATGCTGAAAATCCAGAAGGACTCCTACCAGTGGTTCCTGAAGGAAGGCCTGCGGGAGGTTTTCAAGGACGTTGGCACCATTACCGATTTCTCCGGTAAACTGGAGCTGAGCTTCCTGGACTACACCATGGAAGACAAGGCGAAGTATACCATCGAGGAATGCCGGGACCGGGACGCCACCTACGCGAAGCCCATCAAGGTGCGGGTTCGCCTGCGCAACACCGAGACGGAAGTCATTACCGAACAGGACATCTTCATGGGTGATTTCCCTGTGATGACCAATGGCGGCACCTTTGTGATCAATGGCGCCGAGCGTGTCATCATTTCCCAGATCGTCCGTTCCCCCGGTATGTACTACGGCCACGAGGTGGACAAGGCCGACCAGCACACCTACACCGCCACCGTGATTCCCTACCGTGGCGCCTGGCTGGAGTATGAGACCGACAATTCCAACGTCTTCTGGGTTCGCATCGACAAGAACCGGAAGCTGCCCATCACCAGCCTGATCCGCGCCCTGGGCGTCCAGACCGATGAGCAGATCAAGGAGATGTTCGGCGAGGACGAGCGGATTCTGGCCTCCATTGAGAAGGACCCCTGCAAGACCAGAGAGGAATCTCTGCTGGAAATCTACCGCCGCCTGCGTCCCGGCGAGCCTCCCACGGTGGAGACCGCTACCGCCCATCTGGAGGGCCTGCTGTTTGACCCCCACCGCTACGATGTGAGCAAGGTGGGCCGCTATAAGTTCAATAAGAAAATGGACATCTGGTCCCGCCTGTCCGGCCAGGAGGCCGCGGAGCCCATTGCCGACCCCATGACCGGCGAGATTCTGGTCATGCCCGGCGACTTCATCTCCCGTGCCCAGGCCCACGACCTGTCCAAGCGGGGCGTGAACAGAGCCGTCATCAAGGTTGGCGACAGCAACGTGGTTGTCTTCTCCAACGGCATGGTGGATATGGCCGGGTTCGTGAACTTCGACCCCGCCGAGTACGGCATCAAGGAAAAGGTCTGCTTCAATGTCCTGAAGGAAATGGTAGAGACCCTGGGCGAGGATGGCGACTGGAAGACCGCCATCGAGGAGCGGATGACCGACCTGATCCCCAACCACATCACCGTGGAGGATATCATGGCCTCCATCAACTATCTGAACTGCGTGGCCGTGGGCGTCGGCACCCCTGACGACATTGACCACCTGGGCAACCGCCGCCTGCGCTGCGTGGGCGAGCTGCTGCAGAACCAGTTCCGCATCGGCTTCAGCCGTCTGGAGCGGGTCATCCGGGAGCGCATGACCGTCCAGGACCTGGACTCCGTCACCCCCCAGACCCTGATCAACATTCGGCCTGTCACCGCCGTCATCAAGGAATTCTTCGGTTCCTCCCCCTTGTCTCAGTTCATGGACCAGAATAACCCTCTGGCCGAGCTGACCCACAAGCGTCGTCTGTCCGCTCTGGGCCCCGGCGGTCTGAGCCGTGACCGGGCTTCCTTCGATGTGCGAGACATTCACTACACCCACTATGGCCGTATGTGCCCCATCGAGACCCCTGAAGGCCCCAACATCGGCCTGATCAACTACCTGGCCACCTTTGCCAAGATCAATGAGTACGGCTTCGTAGAGGCTCCCTACCGGAAGGTGGACAAGGCCACCGGCTTTGTTACCCGCGACGTGGAGTACATGACCGCCGACGTGGAGGATGATTACTACGTCGGTCAGGCCAATGAGCCTCTGGACGAGAACGGCTGCCTGGCCAACGCCCGTATTACCTGCCGTCACCGCAACGAGATCATCGAAGTGGACCGGAACATGATCGACTACATTGACGTGTCCCCCAGAATGATGATTTCCATTGCGACCTCTTTTATTCCCTTCCTGCAGAACGATGACGCCAACCGTGCCCTGATGGGCGCGAACATGCAGCGTCAGGCCGTGCCCCTGCTGACCACCGAGCCCCCCGTTGTCGCTACCGGCATCGAGCACAAGGCCGCCGTGGACAGCGAAGTCTGCTTGAAGGCCAAGAAGCCCGGCGTGATCACCGCCGTATCCGCCGACTCGATCTCCCTGCGCTATGACGATGGCGAGACCGAGACCCTGCGCCTGACCAAGTTCGCCCGCTCCAACGCCGGCACCTGCATCAACCAGCGGCCCAACGTGGTGGTTGGCGAGCGGGTGGACACCGAGGAGATCGTGGCGGACGGTCCCTCCTGCTCCGGCGGCGAGGTTGCCCTGGGCAAGAACGTGCTCATCGGCTTCGTCACCTGGGAAGGCTACAACTACGAGGACGCCATTCTGCTGAACGAGCGCCTGGTCCGGGAGGACGTGTTCACCTCCATCCA
>CAKTJX010000009.1 GCA_934569045.1 uncultured Oscillospiraceae bacterium | reverse complement strand
ACGTTTCCGGTTCCTCCGAGATCTGTGACCTGCTCTGCGGCGAAGACGGCATCAACAAGTGGGTTGAGGCCAAGTACGTTGTGGAAAAGGACATCGATAAGATGGGTGACATGATGATCGCCCGCATCGAAGAGAAGCGCGCGGCTCTGGGCATCTAAACTATGAAACTAGCAATCACCGGCAAGGGTGGCGTGGGTAAAACCACCCTTGCCTCCACCCTGGCCCGGCTCTACGCCGATGAAGGACGCACCGTCCTCGCCGCCGACGTAGACCCGGACGCGAACCTGGGCCTGGCCTTGGGCCTGAGCCAGGAGGAAGTGGACTCCATCGTCCCCATCAGCAAAATGCGCTCTCTCGTGGAGGAGCGCACCGGCGCTTCCGATGCCAACAAGTTCTTCAAGCTGAACCCCTATGTGGCGGATATCCCGGAGAAGTATTCCAAGGATATCAACGGCGTGAAGCTGCTGGTCATGGGCACCGTAGACGTGGGCGGCAGCGGCTGTGTCTGCCCGGAGCATGTAATGCTCAAGGCAATCCTGGCCAACCTGTCCTTCCGGAAGAACGATGTGGTCATTATGGATATGGAGGCCGGCCTGGAGCATCTGGGCCGGGGCACCGCTTCCAATATGGATCAGTTCATCGTGGTCATTGAGCCCGGCGCCCGGTCTGTGCAGACCTACCGCAATGTCAAGCGGCTGGCGGCGGACCTGGGGGTCAAGCAGGTGCGCGTAGTTGCCAATAAGGTCCGGGGCGAGAGCGACGAGGCTTTCGTCCGGGGCGCCATCCCGGCGGAGGATCTGCTGGGCTGCATTCACTATAACCCGGATATCATCGATGCGGACCGTCAGGGCAAATCTCCCTACGATTTCAGCCCGGAGGCCATTGAGGAGATCCGCAAAATCAAAGCGATTTTGGATCGTGAAGAAAATTAGGAGGAAATACCGTGACTTTATTTGAAAGAGTTTTCGGCGGCAACGATGCTGTTTACGGCCTCACCGAGGCAGCCATCAACAATGCCATCGCACAGTACGGTGAGGGCCAGGCCGTGTCCTTCCCCGGCACCGCTTATTCCCTGCCCTGCTACTACGGCGTCACCGGTGTCAAGGTAGAGACCCTGGGCCAGCTGAAGGAAGCCCTGGGCGTGGTCAAGACCCTGATGACCCGCAACAACCGCCTGAACGATGCCTTTATGTCCGGCGTTGCCACCGCTCTGTGCGCGGAATTCATTGAGGTTCTGAAGTACATCGGCAACGACGCACCCTACGAGGCTCCCTGCTACGGCCATCTGCCCGATGCCGTGGTTCGTTCCCTGGGTGTGCCCCTGGTTACCGGCGATATCCCCGGCGTTCCCGTCATCCTGGGCACCGCGCCCACCGCTGACGAGGCCGTTGCTCTGGTGAAGAGCTACCAGGGCCAGGGCATGCTGGTCACTCTGGTGGGCGGCATCATCGATCAGCTCCAGGAGAAGGGCTACAAGACCGGCGACAATGTCCGTGTCATCCCCCTGGGCAAGGACGTGACCTCCGTCATCCACGTTGTGTCCGTTGCTGTCCGTGCCGCTCTGATCTTCGGCAACATCCAGCCCGGTGACGCTGCCGGCCTGATGAAGTACACCATGGAGCGTGTGCCCGCCTTCGTCAACGCCTTCGCCCCTCTGGACGATGTGATCGTTGCCTGCGGCGCCGGCGCCATCGCCCTGGGCTTCCCCGTCATCACCAACGAGCAGGAGAACATCTACCGTGTTCCCAAGAGCCTGATCGTGCAGCCTGACGTGGAGAAGTTCAACGCCACCTCTCTGGAGGCCCGGGACATCAAGATCAAGATTACCAACATCGATATCCCCGTGTCCTTCGCTTCCGCTTTCGAGGGCGAGATTATTCGCCGTCCCGATATGCAGGTGGAAGTGGACGGCTCCCGTGTGGACTGCTTCGAGCTGGTGCACACCAAGGAAGCCGCCGAGGTGGAGGATCACAAGATCACCGTCATCGGACCGGAAATCGACGAGATCCCCGTGGGCTCCAAGATCTCCATGTCCTACACCGTGGACGTGGCCGGCAAGAACATGCAGCCTGACTTCGAGTCCGTTATGGAGCGGAAGTTCCACTCCTACCTGAACTGCATCGAGGGCGTGATGCACACCGGTCAGCGTGACATGATCCGTATCCGTATCAGCAAGGCCGACTTTGAGGCTGGCTTCAAGTTCCGTCACATCGGCGAGGTGCTGTACGCTAAGGTCAAGAGCGAGTTCGAGGCCGTTGTGGACAAGTGCCAGGTCACCATCGTTGTGGACGCCGAGAAGAACAAGGAGCTGCGGGCTGCCGCCAACGCCGTGTTCAACAAGCGTGACGACCGTCTGAAGTCCATGACCGATGAGTCTGTGCCCGTTTACTACACCTGCATCATGTGCCAGGCCTTCTCCCCCAGCCATGTATGTATCGTTACCCCCGAGCGTCTGGGCCTCTGCGGCGCCGTGTCCTGGCTGGATGCCAAGGCCACCAATGAGCTGGACCCCACCGGTCCCTGCCAGATCGTTCCCAAGGAGCACTGCATCGATGAGCACCTGGGCCGCTATGAGGATGTGGACGCCGCTGTGTCCAAGTATTCTCACGGCGCTCTGGAGCACGTGACCCTGTACTCCCTGTTCCAGGACCCCATGACCTCCTGCGGCTGCTTCGAGTGTATCTGCGGCGTGGAGCCTGTCTCCATGGGTGTTGTGATCACCTGCCGTGAGCACGCCGGCATGACCCCCCTGGGCATGACCTTCTCCGAGATGGCCTCTATGACCGGCGGCGGCGTTCAGACCCCCGGCTTCATGGGCCACGGCAAGCAGTTCATCTCCTCCAAGAAGTTCATCGCAGCCGAAGGCGGCCCCGGCCGTATCGTCTGGATGCCCAAGGAGCTGAAGGACCAGGTCCGCGAGCGCCTGGATGCCACTGCCAAGGAAATGTACGGCGTGGACAACTTCACCGACATGATCGCCGATGAGACCGTCTGCACCGAGGACCCGGAAGAGCTGATGAACTTCCTGTCCGAAAAGGGTCACCCCGTGCTGAGCATGGAGCCCTTCGATATGTAATTTTTCCTGTCCCCGCCCGAAAGGGCGGGGACATTTTGTTTGACATTGGGCCACTTCCGCAATAAAATAGACCCATCTACATAGAAGGAGGGCCTGCCAATGGAAGAAACGGTACTGGCTGAAAAGAAAGAAAAAAACTCCCTGCTGCTCTGGATGAAGATTCAGACCGGCCTTTTGGCCGCGGTGCTGGTGCTGCTGCTGGCCGTGGGCATCTTCGCGGCGATCCAGGTGAACACCATGATGCAGCTGTTCCGGGGTGTGGACGTGGAAAAGGTGAATTCCATCATCCTCTCCGTCCAGAACACCGCCGCCCAGCTGGAAAACGTGGATATGGACACCATCAATAAGGCTGTGGACTCCCTGAAGGGCGCCGCCGAGAATCTGGCCGCCGCGGACATCGATGCCGTGAACGACGGCATTGCCGCCCTCACCGATGCCGCCAGGAATTTGCAGGAGCTGGACATTGAGGAAATGAACGCCCTGATCCAGTCTTTGGAAGCAACCGCCCAGCAGATGGAAAAAACCACCGCCGCATTCAGCAGACTTTTCGGGAAATAAGCAAATCATCCCCATCCGCCCGCAGCGCCGCGTCTCAGCCGCCGGTACAGCCATCCGGCCCCTGCTGCCAGGGGAATCCAGAGCAGGGTAAACCGGGGGCAGATCTGGCCGCAGAAGTTCCCCGGCTGGCCCCGGTAATCCCATACGCTGTAGTCCCGGTTGAAAAGCAGGCCGGCGGCCAGCTCTACCATGGTAATAATCCCCGCCCCCACCAGAGGCCTTGCCCACAGGGGCAGCCGGGGGCGCACCTCCTCCAACCTGCCCAGCAGCAGAAAGCAGATGCCCCCCGCCAGAAACATACTGATGTGGCTGCGGCCTCGGTAGAGGAGCTCCAGGAGCACATACCCGCTACCGCCCAGAAGAAACAGTCCCATACAATCACCTCCAGGAAAGCATTGCCAAAATTTTTAGAAAAAATTCAAAAAACCTATTGACAAATGAGGCACTTGCGCATATAATAAGGAAGCTGTTTCGGCGGTGCCGGAATTGCATTGACCACATGGCGGCATAACTCAGTTGGTAGAGTAGCCGGTTCATACCCGGTATGTCATCTGTTCGAATCAGATTGCCGCTACCAGGCCCGTTGGTCAAGCGGTTAAGACACCGCCCTTTCACGGCGGTAACATGGGTTCGATTCCCGTACGGGTCACCAAACCAGAAAAGAGCAGTCGCGTGAGCGGCTGCTCTTTTTCTACGCCAGTAAAAAGTTATGTAAACAAAGAGGCTGGATGAACGTATAACCTCAAAAAAGAAGCCCCCCCTTCCCCTTGGGCGGTGCGTCGCGCAGCGAATCAAAATTTCCATGGCTGCCAGTGGCAGCCATACCACAAAAAGTGATGGGGGACCGCCCGTGGCGGTGGATGAGGGCGGTACAGACTGACCGCCTGTACAAACCCAGGCGAATTCGCACCAATTACCGGCTAATTTGCACGAATTCGCCTTAGATTTCTCCGCACCGGTTCTGCGTACCGATGTTCTATGGTGCGATTGCCGGTGGCAATCGTTTATTTCTGATTCGCCGCGCGGAGCACCGCCCAAGGGGAAGGTAGAGGCTTCCCTGTTGGGTTATACGTTCTACCGGGTGATTAAAAGGCCAGTAACTGGTCTCTTTTTATTCTAAAGTACACCGCGCCGACCATATCCGCCAAAAACCAACCGATGGGCACGGACCACCAGATGCCCACCACGCCGATGGCCGGTACGGCGGAGAGCAGGTAGGCCAGGGCCACCCGGGTGCCCAGGGAGATGACGGTGAGCACGGCGCTCATGCCGGGTCTGCCCAGGGCACGGTAGAGGCCGTAGAGCAGGAACAGGCAGCCGATGCCGCAGTAGAACGCGCCCTCGATGCGCAGATACCGGACGCCCTCCCGGATGATCTCCGTCTCCCCGGCCTCCACAAAGAGCCCCATCAGCGGCCCGGCGAAGGCCCACACCAGGGCGGAGACGATGAGTGAAAACACCACGGCGATGGTGACCGCGCTCTTCAGGCCAACCCGGATTCGCTCCCGCTCCTTTGCCCCGTAGTTCTGGGCGATAAAGGTGGAGAAGGCGTTGCCGAAGTCCTGCACGGGCATATAGGCGAAGGCGTCGATCTTCACGGCGGCGGCGAAGGCCGCCATGATCACCGTGCCGAAGCTGTTGACCAGGCCCTGGACCATGAGAATGCCCAGATTCATAATGGACTGCTGGATGCAGGTCAGGGTGGAGAAGGAGAGCACCTCCCGGATTCTCCCCCACCGGAGGCCCTTAAGCGCTCCCACGGCCCGGGCCTGGGGACAGCGAATCAGGGAATAGACGGTCATCCCCACGCCGGAGAGGTACTGGGCAATCACCGTGGCCTCCGCAGCGCCGCCCACACCCCGGTTCAGGCCGATGACGAACCACAGATCCAGAACGATATTTGTCCCGGCGGACACGGCCAGAAACAGCAGCGGCGTGACGGAATTGCCCACCGCCCGCAGCAGGCACGCAAAATAGTTGTAGAGAAACACCGCGGGAATCCCCAGGAAGATGACGGCTAAGTACGCCCGCATATCCCCCCAGGCCTCCGCCGGAACCCGCAGAAAGACCCGGAGCCCATCCAGGCAGACATAGGCCAGAAGATTCAGCGCCGCCGTGACCGCCGCGATAAAGACAAAGGCGGCGCAGATATTCTCCCGCAGTGCCCCCTCATCCCGCTGCCCGAATCGAATGGAAAACAGTGCCCCGCTGCCCATGCACAGCCCCAGCAGAATGGAGGTCAGAAAGGTCATCAGGGTAAAAGACGACCCCACCGCCGCCAGGGCGTTCCGCCCCAGAAAATGGCCGACAATCAATGTATCGGCAATGTTGTAGCACTGCTGCAATAAATCCCCCAGAATCATGGGAATCGCGAACAGCAGCATGGATTGAATCACAGGCTCTTTTGTCAGATCACGTTGCATGGTTTTCCTCCGAAGAATTGTCGTTTCAAGGCTATTATAGTGCCGCTGGAGGAGAGCGTCAAGGAGGGTTTACTTTTTGGACGGTGGGTGGTAGAATGAGGAAAATTCTGATAAATTGGAGCTTGCCGAAGTGACAGAGCGCCCGGTTGAACGTATACCCCCAATTTGCCCCACGAAAGGAGAATTCCCATGCGTTACGGAAAAACCATCCAATTGAAAAACGGCCTTCCCGGCCTGATCCGCGCCGCGGAGGAAGCGGATGGGGCGGCGGTGCTGGAGGCGCTGCTGGAAATCAAGCGGGAGACGGACTTCCTGGTGGGCTATCCGGAGGAGTGCACCCTTACCGCCGAAAGCGAGGGCGCGTTTCTGAAAAGCAAGGCGGAATCCCCCGGAGAGGTGCAGCTCATTGCCCTGGTGGATGGAACTGTGGCGGGGATTGCCGCGGTGAGCGCCCTGAGCGCCCGGCAGAAGCTGCGGCACCGGGCGGAGTTCAGCATCAGCGTCCGGAAGGAGTTCTGGGGCCTGGGGCTGGGAAAGGCCCTGACGGCGTGCTGCATCGAGGCCGCCCGGCAGGCAGGGTACGCCCAGCTGGAGCTGGAGGTGGTGGCGGACAACACCCGCGCCATGGGGCTGTACCGCCATCTGGGCTTCCGGGAATACGGCCGCAACCCCAAGGGGCTGCGCTCCAAATACACCGGCTGGCAGACGTTGGTGCTGATGTATCTGGATTTGGAAGAAAACTGAAAAAGATACCCCCGGCTCCCACGAAAAACGGGAGCCGGGGGTATCTTTCATCAGGCGGCGGGGAAAGCTGGGCAGAGATGCCTTCCGGGCCGCCGGAATCACCTGTTTATGATTTTGCGTTATTTCGTCCATATCCGACGCACATCTATTATAGTAAAGATATGTACTAAAGTCAATAGTAAATATCTTTACTTTGGTACACTTGTGGCATCTGTTTTCAGGAGGTGCCGCAGGTGCGGACATTTTTAGAAAAGCTGCGGGGGCTGCGGGAGGACAACGACCTGACCCAGGCTCAGGTCGCCCGGGTGCTGGGGACCTCCCAGACCATGTATGCCCGCTATGAGCGGGGAGCCAATGAGCTGCCCATCCGGCACCTGATTACCCTGTGCCGGTTTTACAATGTGTCGGCGGATTATTTTCTGGATACCGCCCCGGACCCCCGGCGGCGGAAGCGGAAGGCGGGTCAGAGCCCCGCCAGCAGCGCCGGGAGCTGAGACAGGGCCTTAATCTCGTAGTCCGGGCGGATGTCCTGGGGCGGCTTGCGCTCCGGGTTTACCCAGCAGGTGCGGATGCCCGCGTTTTTTCCACCGAGAATGTCGGAGGACAGGCTGTCGCCCACCATCATGGCCTTTTCCGGGGCGTAGCCCGGAATCCGGGCGGCGCAGGCATCGAAAAAGGCTTTGGCGGGCTTGTTGGCCCCCAGCTCCTGGGAGACGAAGACCTGCTCAAAATAGGGGTAGAGCCCGGCGCTGGTCAGGCGGCTGTGCTGCACGGAGGCGGTGCCGTTGCTGGCCAGGAACAGCCGATATTTTCCCTGGAGGGCCTGTACCGCCTCCAGAGCCCCGGGGAGAAAGTAGTGGCCGATGCCCAGGTTGTGCTCATAGCTCCGGGCCACGGCCACGGCATCTACAGGACGGTCAAGCTCCTGGAACAGGGCCTGAAACCGGCCCGTGAGCACCTGCTCCCGGGTGATTTCCCCCTTTTCCAGCCGCTTCCAGTGGAGCTTATTGATCTCATGGTAACGGGTCAGAACGGCATCCGTGGGCTCCAGGCCGAATTCCAGGAAGGTTTTGGCAACTGCCAGCCGTTCTGCCTTGTGGAAGTCCAGAATGGTGTCGTCCAGGTCCAGAAAGAGAATCTCAATCATTTCGCTGCCCCCTTCCGGGCGGCGATTTCGTTTGTGATCCGGGCAAATTCCGGGATGCCCAGGGTCTCGCCCCGGACGTTCTCCGGGAAGCCGCAGGCCCGCAGAACGTCTTCTATGCCGCTTTTGCCCAGCTCCGGGAAGCCGGAGGACAGGCCGTTGGACAGCTTTTTCCGCCGCATGGCGAAGCTGGAGCGGACGGCCCGGAAGAAAATGGCCTCATCCGCGATGGCCCAGGGCTTTTCCGCCCGCCGCCGCAGCTGAATCACCGCGGAGGTCACCTTGGGCTGGGGCAGGAAGCAGCTGGCGGGCACGTCAAACAGCAGCTCCGGCTCTGTGTAATACTGGCAGAACACGGAGAACGCGCCGTAGTCCGCCGTCCCGGGGGCGGCGGCGATGCGCTGGGCCACCTCCTTCTGCACCATGACGGTGACGGACTCGAAGCAGTCCGCCTCCAACAGGGCGGAGAGAATGGGGGTGGTGATGTAGTAGGGCAGATTGGCGCAGGCCATGGGCCGCAGGCCGGGGAACTTCTCGGCAACCAATGCCGGGATATCCTGCTTCAGCACATCCCCCCAGAGGATTTCCAGGTTGGAAAATTCCCCCACGGTTTCCTTCAGGATGGGCTCTAAGCGGGTGTCCACCTCCACGGCGCAGACCTTCCCCGCCCGCAGGCAGAGCTGCTGGGTCAGCGGCCCAATGCCGGGCCCGATCTCCAGCACCCCGGCGGTTTCATCCACCCCGGCCTCCTGGGCAATGGAGGCGGGCACCCAGGGGGCAATCAGAAAATTCTGCCCCTTGGCCTTGGAAAAATGAAACCCGTGGGCCGCCAGCAGGGGCTTCATGACAGTGATATCACAGACGTTGATCATAGAGGGACTCCTTTGGTTCTGGGGTGAATCGGAGCCGGAGGAGAGATTGAACTGTCAATTCATCTCCCCACAAGCCCCAAACTCGCCATTTTTCTCTATCATACCATATGCCCCGGTCTATTTGCAATCCCTTCCTCCTTTACCCCAGAAAATACACCGTGCAGCGCCGCCGTCCGAAAGCGATGCACTCGGCATAGGTGGGCAGGTATAGGTCCATGCGGTCGCCCTTGATGTCGCCGCCGCAGTCCTCGGCCTGGGCCAGGCCGTAGACATAGCTGCCGTCGGAGGCCACGATGAACATTCTGGTGCCGTAGGGGATGTATCGGGGGTCCACGGCCACGGTGCCCCGGCGGACGGTGGTGCCGGTGGCGGTGGTGGTGGTGCAGCCCTCGTCAGTGTGGGTGTAGGCGGTGGCCCGGACGTAGTCCACCTTCGTATAGGTCAGCTTCTCCCCGGTGGGCAGGGTGATGACCCCGTTGCAGATCTCCAGCTCTTGGGCCTTTTCTTCCACCGGAGCCCCGGAGCCCAGGGCCACCACCTCCGTAACGGCGGGGGAAAGCTGGCGCTCTTCCAATATTTCCCGCCGGGTCTCCACGCCGTTGACATAGCTCACCCAGGCACGGCATTGCAGCACCCCGGTCTGTCCGTCCACCAGGGTTTCCTGAACCCCTTCCGGCAGCCCAGGCGCGTCGCAAATCTGTGTTTCATAGGGAATCTCCCGGGTGAAGGTCTCCTCCCGGCTCTCCACCCGGTCGATCCGCAGCACCATGCCCCGCTGCATCACCGTCTGCATGGGGTAGGACACCACGTCCGTCTCCTCCAGCACGATGCCCAGCCGGTCCAAAAGCGCCCGGACCGTCTCCTCCTCCGTGACGGCGGTCTGGCTGACCCCGTGGTAAATGACCTCCACCGTGGGGGCCCGCCGGACGGTGATGGTGTCCGCCTCCCGGGTGTAGCCGTCTGCCGCCGCCAGCTCCACCCCCGCGGCGCTCAGCGCCGCCTGGGCATCCCCGGCGTACAGCGTGCAGGAAAAGGTCCGTCCCCCGTCGTTGATCACATAGGTAGTGGCAAATACATTCTGCGCCAGCACCGACGCCAGGAACAGCCCTGGCACCAGCACCAGAGAGAGCAACCGCCGCACTCGCTTCACATCCTCCCGGCACCGCAGTTCTCTCTCTGCCGGAATTGCGCTCTTCCGGACGGTTTCGCCAAATGATGGGGATATTATAAGATATCCGGCGGAAAAGTCAAGAAATCAATGCGATATCGAGAAAATACGAACTTTCCCGCATTTTTGCAAATCCCGCGAAACCCCGTCGGAACATGCCGCTTTCGGCTGCGCCGGGGGCAGAACCCTGCCGAAGGAGGGGAAAAGGGGACGAACGATTTTTTGGAGGGGAGAGAGAAAGGGAAGTTTACTGGACAGCCGCAATGGTAAAATCAGGGAAAGACAGAAAATGCGGCATACAGGATGGTTCCTGTGTGCCGCGAGGCGGGCCAAAAGCCCTACCCGTTCATATTTCAACCCACATCCCGGTTCTCAAGGATGACAATTTTATTCTAACATGCCCCCGGATTCCTTTCAAGTCTTTTGCGGTTGAAGTTGGAACACTTTCACAATAAATTACATACCCATTCATGAACATTGACTATATACAAGAGAGCGAAAAGATGCTAGAATAGAAATAACAAAGAAATTTGATCGTATTGATGAAATACGGCAGAGAACAGAAGGTGCATGCAATGGAATCCACGTTTCTCGGACATACCCTGCCGGACAGCGACAGGGTTCAGCTCCTGAAAGATCACCTGACGGGAACGGCCCGTCTGGCGGAACAGTTTGCCGCGCCCTTTGGGGCGGGGGAGACGGCCTACCGGTGCGGCCTGCTGCATGACATTGGAAAGTTCGGTTCCGGGGCCCAGGCGCGGCTCCGGGGCGGAAAGGAACGGGTGGATCACTCTACAGCCGGTGCTCTGGAGGCTGCCAGGCTGGGAGATTATCCCGCCGCCTTTTGCATTGCGGGCCATCACGCGGGGCTGCCGGATATGGGCAGCAGAACGGACGAGTCCTCCACCCTGCTGGCCAGGCTCAAATACCGCCCCGGAAAGCAGATCGATGACTACAGCGCCTTTTCACGGGAAATTCAGATTCCGGAGGCATCCCCGCCGGCCTATTCCAGGCAGGATATTCTGGAATCCTTCTTCTTCACCCATATGCTGTATTCCAGCCTTGTGGATGCGGACTGGCTGGATACGGAGGCCTTTGTCTCCGCGGGACATGTCCACAGGGAGCTGGGCGATGATCTGGAAACGCTCGGCAAGCGGCTGGATGATTTTATTGCCCCCTGGTGGAACCCGGAGGGAGCGCTGAATCAGCGCCGCTGCAAGATCCTGAGGCAGCTGATGGACCAGGGGGTCCTTCCCAGGGGACTTTATACTTTGACGGTTCCCACAGGGGGCGGAAAGACGGTCAGCTCTATGGCCTTCGCGCTGCGCCACGCGCTGGCCCATGGGAAGGACGTGGCCCCGCCGAGAAGAATTATTTATATCATTCCCTATACCAGCATTATTGAGCAGACCCAGCAGGTATTTGAGGGGATATTCGGCCCGGAAAATGTGGTGGCCCACTACGCCAACCTGATTTACCCCAATACAGAGGACGATCAGCCATCCCTGCTGGATCAGAAACGGATGCTGGCCTGCGAGAACTGGGACGCGCCCATCATCCTGACAACGGCAGTCCAGTTCTTCGAGTCCCTGTTCAGCAGCCGCTCTTCCAGCTGCCGGAAGCTGCACAACATCGCGAACAGCGTCCTGATTTTTGACGAGGCGCAGATGCTGCCGCCGGATCTGCTGTCCCCCTGCGTCTGGGCCATTACGGAGCTGGTGAAACATTACGGCTGCACCGGGGTGCTCTGCACGGCCACGCAGCCATCGCTGGAGCCGCTGATTCGGCAGTGGATTCCCCAGGGGGCTCTGGAGCTGTGCCCGGATCGGGCGGAAAATCATCAGTTTTTCCGCAGAGTTACTTATCAGCAGGAAGGCATCCTTTCGGAGGATGCCCTGGCGGAGCGCCTCTCGCGGGAACGACAGGTTCTCTGCATTGTGAATCGGCGGGACCAGGCCCAAAGGCTCTTTGAAATGCTCCCGGAGACGCGGCGCTTTCACCTGTCTACCGCTATGACGGCAGAACAGCGCGGACAAATCCTGAAAACGGTGCGGGAGGACCTGCGGAATGGAAGGATATGCCGGGTCATTTCCACCAGCCTGATTGAGGCGGGGGTGGATGTGGATTTCCCCTGCGTATACCGAGAGATTGCCGGCCTTGACGCAATGATCCAGGCCGGAGGCCGGTGCAACCGGGAGGGAAAGCGGCCGCGGGAGGAAAGTGTGGTCCATCTGTTTGAAACCGAACAGCCGCCTCCAAGGGGCATGTCCCAGCAGATCGCGGCGGCAAAGGCGGCAATGGGACGCTGCGCGGACTTGGCCTCGCCGGAGGCGGTAACGCTGTATTTTGATACCCTGTATTATCTTCTGAAGGGAGAGCGGGAACGGGATACCGGGGACATTATGGCCCTGGTTCAAAAGCTGGCTTTTGAGACCGTTTCCAGGCGCTTTCACATGATCGGAAGTGAGACCTGCACAATCTATATTCCCAGAGGGCAGGGAAGAGCCCTCATAGAAGCGCTGCGCAATGGCAGCGCGGACCGACAGCTGATGCGAAAGCTGGGCCCCTATGGTGTCTCGGTGTACCCGCAGCTCTATCGGGAATACCTGCAATTGGGGGCCATCACGCCGCTTTTAGAAAACGCGGCGGTTCTGGAGGACCTCCGCTATTACCAGGAAACAACCGGACTGAACCTGAAGCCGACAGGCGGCCAGGCAGAATTTCAATAAGGAGGGGAAGCAATGTCTATCAAAGTGGAGGTGTGGGGCGACTACGCCTTGTTCACCCGCCCGGAACTGAAGGTGGAGCGCATGAGCTACGATGTGATGACACCTTCTGCGGCCAGGGGGCTGCTGGAAAGCATTTACTGGCATCCCGGACTGCGATACCAGATTTTAAACATCTATGTTCTGAACCCAATCGCGTTTTCCTCGATCCGCCGAAATGAGGTGAAAAGCCGAATTTCAGCCCAAAAAGTTCGGGAGGCCATGAGCGGCAAACAGACGGAGCTGTATCTGTGCACCTCTGACGATATTCAGCAGCGGGCGGCAACGGTTCTGCGAGGGGTTCACTATGTCATTGAGGCCCGGTTTGATATGACTCCGGCGGCAAGCCCGTCGGACAATCCCGGGAAATTCCGCGATATCCTCCGCCGCCGTCTGGAGCGGGGACAGTGCTACCATCAGCCCTGTTTCGGCGTCCGGGAGTTTCCCGCGTTTTTCCGAGCCTGGCCCGGGGGACCGATTCCGACGGCCTATCCGGAGGAGACGAGAGATTTGGGGCTGATGCTCTACGATATGGATTACCGGGACCCGGAGAATATTTTACCCATGTTCTTCCGGGCAAAGCTGGAGCGCGGCGTGCTCCATGTGCCGGAGGCGGACAGCGGGGAGGTGCTGAGATGATTCTGCAAGCGCTGACCGCATACTATGAGGCGATGGCGGCCAAAGGGGCCATTGCAAAGCCCGGAAGAAGCCAGGTCCGCATTGGCTACGCCCTGGACCTGGGGGAGCAGGGGGAGCTGCTGGGCATTCTGCCCCTGGAATCAACGGATGCAAAGGGAAAGGCGGTTCCCCGCTACTTGGATATGCCCGCCCCGGTCAAGCGAACTGTTGGTATTTCTCCCAATTTTCTTTGGGACAATTCCGCCTACCTGCTGGGGGTTGACCAGAAGGACAACCCGGAGCGGGCAAAGAACTGCTTCGCGGCAGCGGGGAAGTTCCACAGGAATCTGCTGGAGCCGGTGCACGCTGACGCGTTTGCCCAGGCGATCTGCCGGTTCTTTGACATATGGAACCCGGACCACGCGGCGGAAGACCCGATTCTGGCGCCGGTATACGGGGAGGTTACCGCCGGAGGTAACCTGACCTTTACGTTCCGGGGACAGCTGCCGGATCAGTATGATCTGTTTGACAGAGTATGGCAGGCCGCGCAGGAGCCGGAGGCGGGCGGCATGAAAATGCGGTGCCTGGTTACAGGCGATCTGGCCGTACCGGAAAAGGTCCATCCCTCCATCAAAAAAGTCTATGGCGCCCAGTCCTCTGGGGCGGCGCTGATTTCCTTTAACGCGCCGGCTTTTTGCTCCTACAATCGGGAGCAGAATCTCAACGCGCCCATCAGCCGCTATGCGGCCTTCGCCTATACGACAGCCCTAAACCAGCTGCTCAGTGATGGAGACCACACCCGGCGCTTTGGAGATACAACGGTGGTCTACTGGGCGGAGGATGCCCAGACCCAGTACCAGGATCTGTTCAGCTGCTTCCTGGATTGGGATACAGTCACCCAACAGGATCTCACCGGCGTTATGGACGCGCTCTGTGCGGGAAAAAGCTGCGACTGGAACGCACTGCCCATCCATCCGGAGAACCACTTCTATGTGCTGGGGCTGGCACCGAACGCTGCCAGAATCTCGGTCCGATTCTTTATCCAGGACAGTTTCGGAGCGCTGGCAGAGCATTTTCGACAGCATTTTGAGAGGCTGCGGATTGTGCGCCCTGCCTTTGACCGGGACGAGAATCTCCCCCTGTGGCGGCTCCTGCGGGAGACGGTGAACCCGAAAAGCCGAGACAAAGCGGCAAGCCCGCAAATGGCCGGGGATACCCTGCGGGCGATCCTGACAGGGGGCCGGTATCCCGCGACGCTGTACCAGCAGACCATGCTCCGTGTCAAGGCGGAGCGGGATGTGCCCCGTGGGAAGGCGGCCATCATCAAAGCATATCTCATGAGAAACGGGAATGATCCCGATTATAAGGAGGCACTCACTGTGGAACTGAATGCGCAGACCCAATATCTGCCGTACCTGCTGGGCCGTCTGTTTTCCGTACTGGAGGGCTTGCAGTTACAGGCCAATCCGGGAATCAACACAACGATTAAGGACAAGTATTTTACCTCCGCCTGTACGACTCCGGCGGTCGTATTCCCCACGCTGCTGAAGCTGGCGGAAAAGCATCTGCGAAAGCTGGATGACCGGCTCAGAATCTATTACAGCAAGCAGATGGGCAGCATCCTAGCTGCCATTACCGAGAGCTATCCGGCCCACCTGAGTCTGAGTGATCAGGGCATCTTCCAGCTGGGCTATTACCACCAGACACAAAAGCGCTACAGCAAATCTGAAACAGAAAAGAATTAAGGAGGACGACCAAAATGTTTGAGAATGCCATTCAAAACCGCTATGAATTTGTAATCCTGTTCGATGTGGAAAACGGAAATCCCAACGGAGACCCGGACGCGGGCAATATGCCCCGCATTGACCCGGAGACCAACCTGGGCCTGGTGACGGACGTGTGCCTCAAACGGAAAATCCGCAGCTATGTGGAGGCGGTGAAGGAGGGGGAGCCGGGCTTCGGAATTTACATCAAGGACAGCGTCCCCCTGAACCGCGCGGATGCCAAAGCCTATGAATATCTGGGCATCAGCGACAAAACCATCAAGGATGCCAAGAAAAAGGACCCGGAGCTGGATGAAAAAATCCGGGACTTTATGTGCCGGAATTTCTATGATATCCGCACCTTTGGCGCGGTTATGACCACCTTTACCAAGGCAGCGCTGAACTGCGGCCAGGTGCGCGGCCCGGTGCAGCTGGGGTTTGCCCGGTCTGTGGAGCCTGTCATTCCCCAGGAGGTGACGATTACCAGAGTGGCCATTACCAAAGAGGAGGATGCCGCACAGAAAAATACGGAAATGGGCCGCAAATACATTATTCCCTATGGGCTCTACCGCTGCGAGGGCTACGTCTCGGCCAATCTGGCAAAAAGGACCACCGGATTTTCGGAGGCGGATTTGCAACTTTTGTGGCAGGCCATCCTGAATATGTTTGAGCTGGACCATTCCGCCGCCCGGGGCAATATGGCCGTCCGGGAGCTGATCGTTTTTAAGCATGATTCCGAATTCGGAAACGCTCCGGCCTGGAAGCTCTTCGACGCGGTTTCCATCCAGCGCAAGAAGGAAGTCCAGGTCGCCCGGAGCTTCCATGACTATATGGTTACAGTCCAGGAAGACGCAATCCCCGCTGGGGTCACGGTGACACGGATGGGGTGAGCATCTACGACGAGGCTGATTACCTCCAGCTCTCCGGCCTTCAGCACTTCCTGTTCTGCCGCAGGCAGTGGGCGCTGATTCATATTGAGAATCTGTGGCAGGAGAACTACCGCACGGTGGACGGGCAGCTGATGCATCGGAACGTACATGACGAGGGCCGGAACGAGAAGCGGGGGGACCGGATCATTCTGCGGGGCGTGCGGGTATCCTCAGCGGAGCTTGGGGTGTCCGGCCAGTGCGACGCGGTGGAATTTCTGCGGGATGCAAATGGAATTGTGATGTCCGGCTGGGATGGGCTGTGGCGGCCCTTCCCGGTGGAATACAAGCACGGGCAGCCAAAGCAGAACCCCTGCGACGCGGCGCAGCTCTGCGGTCAGGCGATGTGCCTGGAGGAAATGCTGTGCTGCCAGATTGATTCCGGAGCCCTTTATTATGGGGAGATCCACCAGCGGGAGCAGGTGCTCTTCACCCAGGAGCTGCGGCAGACGGTCCGGACGGCGCTGGAGGAGATGCACGATTTGGCAAGCCGGGGCTATACGCCGGAGGTTCGCCCCCAGAAGGGCTGCAATGCCTGCTCTTTGAAGGAGCTGTGCCTGCCGAAAATGAAGAAGGCGGGCTCTGTGGAGGCCTATTTGAAGCGAATGGAGGTGTTGCCATGAGAAAGCTGCTCAACACCTTGTTTGTCCTGACTGAGGACAGCTATCTGGCGCTGGATGGGGAGAATGTGGTGGTTCGCCAGGGGGACTGTGAAAAGGGCCGCTTTCCCCTGCATACGCTGGAGGGAATCTGCTGCTTTACCTATCCGGGGGCCAGTCCGGCGCTGATGGGTGCCTGTGCGGAGCGGAATATTAACCTTCGCTTTCACACCCCCAGGGGCCGCTTCCTGGCCAGGGTCACCGGGGAATCCAGTGGAAATGTATTGCTTCGGCGGACACAGTATCGCGTCGCGGATGACCCGGAGCAGCGGGTCCGGATTGCTCGGAATATGATCCTTGGGAAGGTGTATAATGGCCGTTGGGCGGTGCACCGGACCCTGCGGGACCATGGCCTGCGCCTGGACGGCCAGAAGCTCCAGGATGCCTGCGAGGTGCTTCGGGGCTGTCAGGCGGATATTGCCCAGACCCAGGAGGAAGAAAACCTTCGGGGATTGGAGGGCGCGGCGGCCACAGCCTATTTTTCCGTCCTGGATGATCGGATTCTGGGGGACAAGCAGACCTTTTTCTTCCGCCAGCGCAGCCGCCGCCCGCCGCTGGACCCCATGAACGCCCTGCTGTCCTTCGCCTACAGCCTGCTTGCCAATGATTGCGCCGCCGCGCTGGAGTCGGTTGGCCTGGACTCCTATGTGGGCTTCCTCCACCGGGACCGCCCGGGGAGAAATTCGCTTGCGCTGGATCTGATGGAGGAGCTCCGGCCCTGCATGGCAGACCGCCTGGTCCTGAGCTGTATCAACAACCGAAAGCTTGGGGCGAAGGATTTTGTGTTTGAAGAGAGCGGCAGTGTTCTGCTGACAGAGGATGGCCGCCGGAAATTCCTGAAGGCCTGGCAGGAAATGAAGCAGGATTCTCTGACCCATCCCTATTTGCAGGAGAAAATCCCCTGGGGGCTGGTGCCTTATGTCCAGGCCCTGCTCCTGGCCCGCTGCCTCCGGGGAGACCTGGACGGCTACCCGCCGTTTTTATGGAAGTGAGCCTATGCTGGTTCTGATCAGTTACGATGTCAATACAGAGGACGGGGCAGGCCGCCGCCGACTGCGCAGGATTGCCAAGCAGTGCGTCAACTACGGTCAGCGGGTGCAGAACAGCGTGTTTGAATGCGACCTGGACGCGGCCCAGCTCCGGAGCTTGGAGGGGAAGCTCCTTTCCATCATGGACCCGGAAAAGGACAGCCTGCGCATCTATAACCTGGGCAGCAACTACCAGACGCGCATCCGTCATTACGGGGTAAACCCCGGCTACGACCCGGAGGGGCCCCTCCTCCTCTGACTGTGCGAACCCCCGGCGCACATCCCCACCCGGAAACCTTCGCACCAGAAACAGAGGCTGCTTTTTCTGATTTTCCGCAAGTTCCGGCTTGAAAATTTTGGGACAAACGAAAAAGTACCAAAACTTTGTCGCAAACATACAAAATTGCATCCGCCTTTTTGTATAAGTTTGCTGTCATCCCCCGTGCGGGGGATGTGGATTGAAATGAGAGCAAGATTAACAGGAGAAGAAAAACTATAGCGTCATCCCCCGTGCGGGGGATGTGGATTGAAATCAAACTGCAAATGCAGAGAAGACGCCGAAAATGAGTCATCCCCCGTGCGGGGGATGTGGATTGAAATCACTGGGCCAAAGTCTTAGACACATTGGGCCGCGTCATCCCCCGTGCGGGGGATGTGGATTGAAATCAAAAAAGTTGCAGGTCACGCTTAGAAAGAGTTGGTCATCCCCCGTGCGGGGGATGTGGATTGAAATAGAGACCGAAATGGGAACACGGTTACCGCCAAGATGTCATCCCCCGTGCGGGGGATGTGGATTGAAATTACCGGGGCATCTGCCCCGGCGGAGTGAATCCCGGTCATCCCCCGTGCGGGGGATGTGGATTGAAATTGCACTGGGTGCTGCCGGGAATGCTCCAGCTTAGTCATCCCCCGTGCGGGGGATGTGGATTGAAATGCCACAGGTCCGGTGGAGATACAGCTGCGCTGGCGTCATCCCCCGTGCGGGGGATGTGGATTGAAATACCATCCTTAGCTACAGAATCAGGATTAAGAATGTCATCCCCCGTGCGGGGGATGTGGATTGAAATCCACTCTCCTCCTCGATCCACCCGCACCGGCAGCGTCATCCCCCGTGCGGGGGATGTGGATTGAAATTGGCAACAGAACGAAGAGCGCAAAAATCATGCGGGTCATCCCCCGTGCGGGGGATGTGGATTGAAATTTGAGAACATAACGGGCAACGTAAGCGCAGGTGGGTCATCCCCCGTGCGGGGGATGTGGATTGAAATATCCGGTTTCCAAATAAAAAACTGGGATACATGAGTCATCCCCCGTGCGGGGGATGTGGATTGAAATGAGGCTGTACCCTGTCTGGATCGACAGCATCACCGTCATCCCCCGTGCGGGGGATGTGGATTGAAATTGTTTCCAAATCGTATGATTCTGGCTCTCATTCTGTCATCCCCCGTGCGGGGGATGTGGATTGAAATACCATAAGTAAGGCCGATTCTACTGGATCATACGTCATCCCCCGTGCGGGGGATGTGGATTGAAATATGATTTTCGTGATCTTAAGTTTCGATCTTATAAGTCATCCCCCGTGCGGGGGATGTGGATTGAAATACGAATGGCGCGTGATCGACGATCAGCTGATTGAGTCATCCCCCGTGCGGGGGATGTGGATTGAAATTCTTTCCGGGCCTCCTGCATGGCTTCCCGGTGTTGTCATCCCCCGTGCGGGGGGATGTGGATTGAAATGTCAAGAACGGAAGCTCCGTGGTTGACGCACTGCGTCATCCCCCGTGCGGGGGATGTGGATTGAAATGGTCAGGGGAGTCAGTGCCTTTGGCAGCACACCGGTCATCCCCCGCACGGGGGATGTGGATTGAAATTATGTCGGTGATCGCCGCATGGGAACCCTACAGGTCATCCCCCGCACGGGGAAATTTTATCCACTTAAGCGCAGAGTAAGCAGGGCCGGATACCTCGACAGGGAAAACCAAAGCCTTCTCCGGCAGAAGAAGGCTTCCTTGACGTTCCCCCAGGGGGATACGTTTATCAGGGCAGCCCAAAAGATCCTCAATTTCTCAAACCGTCTCGTAAAAAAGGGATTGCATTTCCAAAATCAATATGCTATAATACCCCGTGTGCCCGGTCAAAATATTGGGATGTCGCCAAGCGGTAAGGCACCAGACTTTGACTCTGGCATTCGTCGGTTCAAATCCGGCCATCCCAGCCAACATGATCCGCTAGCTCAGTTGGCAGAGCAACTGCCTTTTAAGCAGTGGGTCCGGGGTTCGAATCCCCGGCGGGTCACCAAGAATCAGGTCGCCACTTTTGTGGTGACCTGATTCTTTTTGCCTCTCAGAGGGGGTTCGAACCCATTTCCATGCGGGTGTCCGGTGGACACCCGCACCCACCAGAAAACGCCCCGGATCAAACGAAATCCGGGGCGTTTATTTCTCTTCGGGAACAAATTCCATAATATCGGAAACTTTGCATTGCAGAAGAATGCACAGCTCATTTACCGTATTTGTTGATATGTTTTCCCCGTGCTTCATTGCGTAATAATTGGATTGGGGAAAGCCCATCTTAAATAGCCTGTAGGAAGAAATTCCCTTTTCCTTCATCGTTTGAAACAGGGGTTCATAACTGATCACAATACCAACTCCCTTGCGTAATCCATTATATTTTTAGGGTGCGGCAATGGATATCTGCGATAAAAGACATATAGCGTGTTTCCTGAAAAAAAGCAGAAACACCAAGCAAATTACGCCTGGTGTTTCTGCTATTTGGCATTCTCACAGCCTCGTAAACACAAACTTCTCCATCATCCCGTCCGAAACGGTGTGGATAATCAGTGTCCCGTCGGCCTGGGGGTCGGTGGAGATTTGGACCTCCTTGCCTTTCAGCAGGCCCCGGACGTAGGTTTCCGGGTCATCGCAGGTGATTTCCTGGAAGAATACATCCCGCATCTGGTTGTTGCGGCAGAGGTTTTGAATTTCGTGAACCAGTTCATATTCCGCCATGGCGTTTCCTCCTCAGGCGTATTTCTCGATGACGGCGGTGAGCCTTGGCAGCAACTGCTGCTTGCGGGACAGGAGACCCTTGTGGAAGGTGCGCTCCTGGCTGGGGTCCTCCGGGAAGGCCTCCTGGGCCCAGGCGGTGCGGTTGCCGCCGAAGTAGAGCGTGGAGCCGTTTTCCTGGATGCTGGTAAAGGCCAGCACGGCCAGGTCCAGGTCCTTCTTCTCCGCGAAGGTGTCCAGGGCGGCCTGGATTTCTCCCGCGCCCAGGTGCAGATCCTCCATGGAGGCCAGGATCACCTGGGAGATGGAGAGCTTGCAGCCAAGAACCTCAAAGATCTTCATGTCCGTTTTGATGAGCTCCGAGGGGCTGGTGTCCACCTTGGAGGCGGTGGCGGTGAACATCTCCGTGGCGAACTCCTCCACGTCCAGGTCCGCGATGGCCGCCAGAATGTTGGCGGTGGAGCGGTCCTTGTCCGTGGTGGTGGGGGAGTGGAAGTTCAGGGTGTCCGAGAGGATGGCGCCCAGCATGAGCCCCGCCAGGTCTACGGGAATGGGAATCTGGTTTTCCCGGAAGATGGTGGCTACAATGGTGCAGGTGGAGCCCACAATTTCATTCCGGAACTGAACCGGGTACTGGGAGGAGAAGTCGTTGATCCGGTGGTGGTCGATGACCTCCAGCACCTGGGCCTTCTCAATGGCCCGGACGGACTGGGAGAACTCGTTGTGGTCCACCAGAATCAGCTTCTTGCTGGGGGCCTGCATGATGTGATACCGGGATACATAGCCCGTCAGGTGCCCCTCCGGGTCTGTCACGGGGTAGATGTGATACCGGGACTGCATCATCTTCCGGCTTACATCCTCGGCCAGCTCCGTGGAGGTGAAGCGCACCAGCTCCGTCTTCATGATCTTGCTGGCGGAGGGGGAGAAGTAGATGTATCGGGTGGTGTTCATGGCGCCGTGGCCGGAGATCAGGATGGGACAGTGGTGGGCCTTGGCAAGAGCTACCACGTCGGGCCGGACCTCCTCCGCCCAGACCACCACCAGCAGCCCCGCGCCCTGGCAGATGACCTGCTTCTGGGCCTCCGGGTCGCAGCCGCAGATGACGATCCGCCCGGCCACATCGTAGCTGGACAGACGGGCAAACTCCGTCATGGCGATCACGCTGACCTTGCCGTTGAGCTTCATGGCGGGGTCATCGTAGACAACCCGGCCGTCCAGGGTCTTGCGGATGTTTTCCAGAGGGGTCTGGGCCATGATGGCGATGGAGCGGGCGGTGTCGTACAGACCGATGACGGAGATATCGGATTTGGTGACCATGCCGATGAGCTTCTTTTCCCCGTCCACCACGCCGCAGTAGGTCCGGTTCCCCTGCTGCATCTGCTGCAAGCACTCAAAAATGGTGGTGTCCGGGGAGATATAGGTGGGCGGGTCCATAGCCACCTCGCCTACGGTGATCCGGGCATCGGTGAGCAGCTGGGGCTCGGGGAAATGAAACCGGGACAGAAGATATTTCGTCTCGGCGTTCAGCTTCCCCAGGCAGCAGGGCACCGCCGAAATCCCCAGGGAGCGCTTGAAGAACGAATAGGCAATGGCCGAGGCCACGGAGTCTGTATCCGGATGCTGATGGCCGGTGATGTAAATGGGCGTTTTTTTCATGAGGTGCCTCCTTTGACGTGAAATTAGGGCTTGCGGGAAGACGAATTCTTACTCCAGCCTAAACCCTTCCTCCGACCTATTTAGCGTCAGCCCGAAGTAAACGGCCATCGCGTCCTCCAGGGCCATCGCGTCGGAGACGGCGGCGGTTTCGTAGCAGCTGTGCATGGCCAGCTGGGCCAGACCAATGTCTACCGTGGGGATGCTGACCTGGCCGATGGAGATGCAGCCCAGGGTGCTGCCGCCGGGGATATCCGGGCGGTTGTAGTAGTCCTGGGTGGCCACGTTTGCCCGCCGGCAGACGGTGCGGAACAGGGCGGCGCTGAAGCCGTCAGTGCAGTATTTCAGATTGGCGTTGAATTTGATCACGATGCCGCCGCCCAGCTTGGGGGCATTGCCGCTGTCGGCCAGCTCCGGGTGGTTGGGATGCTGGGCGTGGGCGTTGTCGGCGCTGACCAGGAAGGACTGGGCAAGCAGTCGGTTCTCGTCCTGGTTCAGGGCCTGGGCAATCCGGGAGATGGTCTGCTTTAAGAGCGTGGAGGCCGCGCCCTGGGCGGAGCAGGAGCCCACCTCCTCGCTGTCCAGCGCGGCGAACAGGGGAATGGAGCCGCCGGTTCCGGCGCGCAGGAAGCCCTGGAAGCAGCCCCAGACGCATTCCAGATCATCCAGGGCGGCGGAGGACAGGAAGCTCTCGTCCAGCCCCCACACGCTGGCCTTCTGGCGGATGTACAGGAACAGGTCGTGGCTCAGAATCTTTCCCCCGGCCTCTTTTTCCAAAAGGGCCTGGAACTGCCCCTTGCTCTCCGGGCTTGCCAGCAGGGGCAGCACATCGGTGACGGGGTTCCACTTGTAGCCGTCGTTGACCTGCCGATTCATGTGGATGGCCACGTTGGGAATCAGCAGCAGGTCCCGGTCAATGTCAATGAGGCGGCTCTCGGCCCCCTGCTCCGTCTGCACCAGCACCCGCCCGGCCACGCTCAGAGGGCGATCCAGCCAGGGGGCGAGAATCTGGCCGCCGTAGCGCTCCACGGCCAGCCGGGGATAGGGCCCCTCCAGCTCTCCGTTCTCCTTCAGCTTGAAGGCGGGGCGGTCCGTATGGGCGGCGCTGATCAGGAATCCTTTTGCCTGCCTCTCCGGCACCCGGAAGGCCAGCACGGCGCTGCCGCCACGGGTTACATAATACTTTCCGCCGGGGGCGAGCGCCCAGTGGTCTTCCTCCGGCAGGTGGGTATAGCCCTGCTGCTCCAGGATATTGACCAGGTAGGCTCTGGCGTGGTACTGGCTGTGGGCGGCGTCTAAAAAGGCGCATAGATCGGTTGTTCTGCTTAACACGGCGATGCTTCCTTTCGTTTCTTCATTTTGGGACCATTTTACTACAAAAGGGTATCCCCGTCAATGCGCGCATTTCCTGTGACAATTTGTCGAAAAGTGAAGAATTTATTCGGAATTAGCGGCTTTAACCTGGAATTCGTCGTTTTGAAACGAACGAATGTTGCGAAACGACCTTGCAAAATAGAATCCTTTGTGCTAAATTAATGATGTCGCACACGGCGGGAACGCCGCACATGGGGTTATTTTCAAGTGGACAGGAGAGGAACGTATGGAACATCAAACAACTGTGTTGATCGCAGATAGTTCGGAGGAGTTTTGCGCCGGGCTTACATCGGCACTGCAGCGTGCGGAGGGGTTCCAGGTCGTGGGAACGGCAGGCGACGGCGAGCAGGCCATCCGGCTGATCAATGAGCGCAAACCGGAGGTCCTGGTGCTGGACCTGATGCTCAGCAAGCAGGACGGGCTCAGTGTCCTGAAGTCCATCGGCAGTCTGGACCGGAAGCCGGTGACGCTGGCCACATCCGCCTTTGTTACAGATTATGTATCCGCGGCAGCGGCCAATCTGGGGGTTCGGTATCTGATGCTGAAGCCCTGTGATATGACGGTGCTGGTGGAGCGCATGGAGGAAATCCGGGGAGGGGAGAGCCTCCGGTGTCCTGCGCCCCGCCGCCCGGACAAGACAAGCATCGAGAGCATGGTCACCAACATCATCCACGAAATCGGCGTCCCCGCCCACATCAAGGGCTACCAATACCTGCGGGAGGCCATCATCATCGCCGTGGACGACATGGACGTGATCAATGCCATCACAAAGGTTCTCTATCCCCAGGTGGCCAAGACCTTCCAGACCACCCCCAGCCGGGTAGAACGGGCCATCCGCCACGCCATCGAAGTGGCCTGGGACCGGGGAGATCTGGACACCTTGCAGAGCTTCTTTGGCTATACCGTGAGCAATACCAAGGGGAAGCCGACGAATAGTGAGTTCATCGCCCTGATCGCTGACCGCTTGCAGCTCCAGCTCAAGAGCGCCGAGGCGGCGCAGTACTGAAAAGAATTCCACAGCCTGATTCCACAAAACGTGGGTAGGCTGTGGAATTTTTTGACTGCTTACCGCTTACCGCACAAAGCTCGTCCGCAGGGTGGTGGACCAGCTTTCGCCGGGGGCCAGGATGGCGGCGGCGGGTTTGTCCAGCCATTCGGTGGAGCCCTTTTCGGGGCTGGGGAGGCTGTGCCAGGGTTCGATGCAGACGAACCGGGGCTCAAAGCCCGGCATGCTCCACAGCAGGGTGTAGGGGAACTCCCGGATGTCGCAGACCACGGCCCGGCCGGTGTCCTTCTCGTAGATGCCCAGGGTACCGGAGACCAGATTGGTCATGCAGTGGCTGTCATTGGCGAAGAGCTCCTTGGTGATGGGCAGGGCGATGATGTTGGAGCCTAAGTAGTAGAAGTTGCCGTGCATCAGCCCGTGGGGCAGATTGTTGATGCACAGGGGGGACTCCATTTTCTCGAAGCGCAGCTCATAGTCTTCCAGCTTGTGCTGATCGTCAAAGGGCACGGCAAAGCCCGGGTGGAAGCCGATGCCGAAGGGCATCTCCTCCTGGTCGCCATTCTCCACCGTCAGGGTGTGGCACAGGGTGGGGCCATCCAGGGTGAAGGTAGATACCAGCCGGAAGGCGTAGGGGAAGAGGGCCTGGGTCTCGGTGTCGCTCTCCAGGGCCAGGGTCAGGGTGTCGGCGGAGCGGCTCACAAGGATATGCTCCATATCCCGGGCGAAGCCGTGCTGCTTGGCGGGGTAGTCCCGGCCCTTGGCATGAATCACGCCGTCCACCACCTTGCCGCAGTGGGGGAACAGTACCGGCGCGTGGCGGTCCCAGACCTGGGGATCGGCCTGCCAGATGTGCTCTACGCCATCGCTTTTGCGCAGAACGCTGGTGACCTCCGCCTCCAGAGAGGATACGGTAACCTTCAGATAATCGTTTTCCAGAATGTAATCCATGACAATTGACCTCCAAAGCGATGAATACGAATCTACAGCGGAAATACCTGCCATTCCACAGGTGCTGTGCAAGACCAAAATATTTTGAGCCCTGTAGGGGCGGCTATCAGCCGCCCGGAGGGTGCCGAACGGGGGCGGTAAAGACAAAGCGCTCAGTTCCGGTCACATTCGGGCGGCTGGTAGCCGCCCCTACGGGACTGTACTTTTATTTCACAAAGGCAAAATAGGCCAGGACGAGTACGCCCAGCATAATGCGGTAGACACCGAATACGGAGAAGGAGTGCGCCCGGACATAGTTCATGAGCCCACGGATGACCAGCAGGCTTACCAGGAAGGACACCACACAGCCCAGCAGCAAAATGGCGACCTCGGACCCGGCAAAGCCCACGCCGGTGAGGAAGAACTTTAATAGCTTGATGCCGCTGGCCCCCAGCATGGTGGGGATAGCCATAAAGAAGCTGAATTCCGCCGCCGCGGCCCGGGAGGCCCCCAGCAGGATGCCGCCCAGGATGGTGGAGCCGGACCGGGAGGTGCCGGGGATCAGGCTCAGGCACTGGAAGAGGCCGATGCCGATGGCGGTTTTCCAGTCCATCTGGTCCACGGTCTGAACGGACAGGTGGCGGCCCTGATACTGCCGCTCCACCAGGATGAAGGCCACGCCATAGAGAATCAGCATGGCGGCCACCACGGTGGAGGTGTGCAGGTGCGCGTCCATCCAGTCGTCAAACAGCACGCCCACCACGCCGGAGGGGATGATGGACACAATGACCTTGGCCCAGAGCTGCCAGGTGCTCTTTTTCTCCTCCGCCGATTTGCTGGGGGCGAAGGGATTCAGCTTGTGGAAGAACAGCACCACCACCGCCAGAATGGCCCCCAGCTGGATCACCACGTCAAACATGCTCTTGAATTCCGGGGAAACGTTCAGCTGCACCAGCTCGTCCAATAGGATCAGGTGCCCGGTAGAGGACACCGGCAGCCACTCGGTGACGCCCTCCACAATGCCAAAGAGAACGGCTTTCAGAAGCTCGATCATAGAGAAATACCTCGTTTGATTCAGAAGTTTTGACGCATCCTATGATACAGGATTTTGTGGCGTTTTTCAAGAGGAAAGGGAAACTTATCAAACCCTTCCAAATGTTCAAAACTTCCGCATTCCTCCTACACTGTCTAAATCCTTATCAGCCCTTCTTTTCTGTCTATGGGCAGAAAGGCAAATTCGGGGTATACTGTTGCCATAAGAAAAAACAAAGGTGCCCTACAGGGTGCCGCAGAAAAAATGATGGAGGAAACGACTATGTATTATTCCGCAGGAACCTATGAAGCATTTGCTCATCCCGAGAAGCCCCAGGGCGTGGACAACAAGTCCGCCTATATCATCGGCACCGGCCTGGCCGGTCTGACTGCCGCTTTCTATCTGGTCCGGGACGGCCAGATGAAGGGCGAGCGGATTCATCTACTGGAGAAGCTGGACCTGGCCGGCGGCAGCTGCGATGGCCGCAAGGACATCTCCAAGGGCTTCTATATGCGCGGCGGCCGGGAAATGGACAACCATTTCGAGGTCATGTGGGATGTGTTCCGGGATGTGCCCAGCATCGAGACCCCCAATGTTTCCGTACTGGATGAGTACTACTGGCTGAACAAGCACGATCCCAACTACTCCCTGTGCCGTGCCACCGTCAAGTGCGGTCAGGATGCCCACACCGACAAGCAGTTCAAGCTGGACCGGGAGTCCGCCATGGCTCTGAGCAAGCTGTTCATCACCCCGGAGAGCCAGCTGGAGGGCAAGAAGATCTCCGATGTGCTGCCTGATTCCTTCTGGGAGACCAACTTCTGGCTGTACTGGCAGACCATGTTCGCCTTCCAGCGCTGGTCCAGCGCTCTGGAAATGAAGCGGTATCTGTGCCGGTACGTCCACCATATCGACGGTCTGCCCGATTTCTCCGCCCTGCGCTTCACCAAGTACAACCAGTACGAGAGCATGATCCTGCCTCTCGTCAAGTACCTGGAAAGCCACGGCGTGAAGGTCGAGTTCGGCATGGACGTGAAGAACGTGATCATCGACCATGTGGGCGACAGGCAGATCGCCCGGAAGATCGTCTATGTGAAGGACGGCCAGGAGCAGTCCATCGACCTGGTGGAGGATGACCTGGTGTTCATCACCAACGGCTGCTGCACCGATACCTCCTGCTACGGCGACCAGACCCACGCTCCGGACCTCAGCGGCATCGTCAACGGCTGCGGCGAGAGCTGGGACCTGTGGAAGAACATCGCCGCCCAGGCCACCCACGGCGAGTACGGCAACCCGGAGGCCTTCTGCTCCGATGTAGAGGCCACCAACTGGATGAGCGCCACCGTGCAGACCAAGGACGAGAAGATCATCCGGCACATCATGGACATCTGCCAGCGTGACCCCCGTGCCGGCAAGGTGACCACCGGCGGCATTGTCACCGTGAAGGACAGCACCGACAACTGGTATCTCAGCTGGACCATCAACCGTCAGCCTCAGTTCCGTGCCCAGGATAAGGACACCGTCCTGGTCTGGGTCTACGCCCTGAACACCAACAAGCCCGGCCAGTTCGTCAAGAAGGCCATGCGGGAGTGCACCGGTGAAGAGGTCTGCCAGGAGTGGCTGTACCACATCGGCCTGCCCGAGGACGAGATCCCCGAGCTGGCGGAGAGCGCCTGCAACACCACCACCTGCTATATGCCTTATATCAACGCCTTCTTCCAGCCGAGAAAGGAATCTGACCGGCCGAAGGTTGTGCCCGACGGCGCTGTGAACTTCGCCTTCCTGGGCCAGTTCACCGAGACCCCCAGAGACACCATCTTCACCACCGAGTATTCCATGCGTACCGGTATGGAGGCGGTCTACACCCTGCTGAATGTGGACCGTGCCGTCCCCGAGGTCTGGGGCAGCAAGTACGATGTCCGGGAGCTGCTGCGTGCCTGCTACTACGCCATCGACAAGAAGCCCATCTCCCAGGCGCCGCTGTCCTTCGCCGAGAAGGAAATGCTGAAGATCCTGGTTAAGAAGACCCGGGGCACCGATATCGAGCTGCTGCTGAAGGAAAGCGGCCTGATTGAGTAAAAGGCCGCGGAGCGGCCCGATGAAATCCGGTCATTGACTGGAAGAAATCGCCCGTTCCGGGCAGATAGGGAGTCCTAAGCGGGACAAATGAAAAGGAGCGCATTGCGGTTGCGTAAACTGCGATGCGCTCCTTATGGATGTGCAGATGCCGGTGATGGGCGGCCGGGAGGCGGCCCGGGCCATCCGGGCATCCAAGCTCCCCCATGTCCGCGAGATTCCCATCGCCGCCATGACCGCCGATGCCTTCGCCGAGGATATCCAGTCCTGCCGCCAGGCCGGCATGGACGCCCACATCGCCAAGCCCATCCGCATGGAGATGGTGTGCAAGGTTATCCGGGAGCTGTGGAAACCGCGGTAGGAGGATGAAATCACAGCCCACCTGCTTCGTCAAGGTGGGCTGCAATTTATTCCTGCCAATCCCGGTGCTGGTATGCCCAAGAGCACCGCTTTCCATTGTGGAAAAAGGCGTTATTCCGGTTGAATCCGGGGGGTGGGCTGTGGTATAATGGCCCGGATAGAAATTCAAACGAAAGAGGGAGAAATCATGTTTCGAGAACTGCTGGATATGTTCCTGGTGTTCTTCCGGATTGGCGCTGTGACCTTTGGCGGCGGCTATGCCATGCTGCCTATTTTGCAGCGGGAGCTGGTGGAGAACCGGGGCTGGACCACGGAAAAGGAGCTGGCGGACTATTTTGCCATCGGCCAGTGCACCCCCGGCATCATCGCGGTCAACACGGCCACCTTTATCGGCCGGAAGCGGGCCGGCAACATCGGCGGCATTGTCACCACCCTGGGGGTTGTGGCGCCGTCTCTGATCATTATTTCCATTATCGCCGCCCTGATCAACAATTTTGCCAGCCTGGTGTGGGTGCAGAACGCCCTGGCAGGCATCCGGGTCTGCGTGTGCGTGTTCATCCTGAACGCGGTGATCAAGCTGATCAAGTCCGCCGTGGTGGACAAGGCCACTCTGGTCATGTATATCGTCCTGTTCCTGGTGGCGGTGTTCTTTGATTTCTCTCCGGTGCTGTCCGTGATCATTGCGGGTGTGCTCGGAAATCTGCTGGCAATGTGGGGGGTAAGAGGCAAATGATTTATCTGCGTCTTTTCTGGGAATTCTTTAAGACCGGCCTGTTCGCCATCGGCGGCGGCATGGCTACGGTGCCCTTCCTGCAGGATATTGCCACCAAAACCGGCTGGTATACCGCCGGACAGCTGGCGGATATGATCGCCGTATCCGAGAGCACCCCCGGCCCCATGGGCGTCAATATGGCAACCTATGTGGGCTTCACCGTGGGCACCGATGCCATGGGCATCGGCGGCGGCGTCCTGGGGGCCGTCATCGCGACCCTGGGCCTGGTTTCGCCCTCCGTCATCTGCATTCTGATCATTGCGTACTTCCTGGATAAGTTCCGCGCCAGCAAGGTGGTGGACAACACCCTCTACGGCCTGCGCCCCGCCTCCGTGGCCCTGATCAGCGCCGCCGGTGTGGAGATTATGCTCTATGCCCTGTTCCAGATGAACAGCATCTATGATTTTGGCAGCCTGGTGCTGAATTTCAAGTCCATTGCCCTGTTCCTGCTGGTGTTCGTCACCTCCCGGTATGTGCCGAAACTGAAAAAGCTCCACCCGGTTATCTTCATCGCCGCCTCCGCGGTCATCGGCATCGTCTTCCAGATGGGCGCATAAGCGTGGATGTGCGCAAACCGCAAAATTCAACAGATAAGCGTCCCCAGCCCCGATGGGCTGGGGCGTTTTGTATGCTCGGCAGGAAACAAGAGGACTGCCGGAAACACCACAAATAACCCCCCGGGGGGCTTCTCAAATGGTTCTCAGGAAGGTAGAATAGATCGAAAATACCAGATAGAAATTAGGAGAGAGCGCTGTGGAAAATCAGGCAATGGAAAATCGTGTCGTGCGCTACTGGACGGAGCGGTCCCACGATTTTGGAACCATTCGGAAAAACGAACTGCATAACGATATGGGCAGGCGCTGGCTGGAGGAGCTGGAGGCCCGGCTGCCTGCCGAAACACCCTTAAATATTCTGGACATTGGCACCGGCACCGGCTTTTTCGCCATTCTGATGGCGCATTTGGGGCACCGGGTGATGGGGATTGACCTGACACCCGCTATGCTGGAGGAGGCCTCCGCTATGGCATCCGGCCTGGGGCTGGATATCGATTTCCGGCAGATGGATGCTCAGCAGCTGGTCTTCCCGGACGGCACCTTTGACGTGGTCCTCAGCCGGAACCTGACCTGGACCCTGCCGGAGCCGGAAAAGGCCTATGCCGAGTGGTATCGGGTATTAAAGCCTGGTGGAATACTCCTGAATTTTGACGCGGACTACGCCGAAAATGTCCGCAGCGAGAGCACCCAGAACTGTTCTGTGGCCCCGGACAGCCCCTATGGCCATGTGGGCATGACAGAGGCGCTGGTGGCGGAAAACAACGCCATCACCCTGGCAATGGATGTGGGACAAGCACGCCCGGAGTGGGATGTATCCGTGCTCCAAAGGCTGGGCTTCACCGACTGCCGGACGGATCGGGCGGTGGGCCGGCGGGTGCTGGGGGAAGCAGACCTGGTAAGCGCGCCCATGTTTGGTATTTTTGCGAGAAAATAAAGAAACCCCACAAAAAACATCCCCCCAGGGGGCTTCCGTGGGGAAATGCCCTATGGTACTATGTAGCTACGGTTAAACAACACCCCCTAAATTCTTTCCTGCCCCAGAGGCAAGCGCCGCACCGTGAAAAGCCGTGCGGCGCTTCTCTTTGGGCGGATATCTGATCAGGAGATACGATATGAAACAGTTCGCCAATTACGAAGAGGAGAATATCCACTATTGGACCCACCGGGCTTCCGGCTACTCCGATGTCAACCAGGAGGAGCTGGCAACGGACCAGAAGCAGGTCTGGGGCCGCGTCATCTCCGAGCGGATTGCCGCTCGGTTCCCGGGGAGAGCCCCGGAGCATATCCGGGTGCTGGATGTGGGCACCGGCCCGGGCTTCTTTGCCATTCTCCTGACCCAGCTGGGCTACCGGGTAACGGCGGTGGACTACACCGCCTCTATGCTGGAGGAGGCCCGGCGGAACGCCGGGGCTCTGGGGGAGAAAATCGACTTCCAGAGAATGAACGCGGAGGCGCTGTGCTTCGCGGACCACAGCTTTCATGTGCTGGTCACCCGGAACGTGACCTGGAATCTGCCGAATCCCGAGAAGGCCTATGCCCATTGGGCCCGGGTTCTGGCCCCCGGCGGGCTGCTGCTCAATTTTGACGCCAACTGGTACCGCTACCTGTGGGACGAGGAGGCCCGGCTGGGCCACAGCGAGGACCGGGAGCAGCTGGCCGCCTCCGATGTCCGGGACGAGACCGCCGGTACGGATGTGGATGCCATGGAGGCCATCGCCCGGCAGACGCCCCTGTCCCGGCAGCGCCGCCCCCAGTGGGATCTGGAGGTGCTGCGGGGCTGCGGGCTCCAGGCCAGCGCCGATGAAACCATCTGGCAGCAGGTGTGGACGAAGGAAGAGCGGATCAACAATGCTTCCACCCCCATGTTCCTGGTGGAGGGGCGGAAAGCAAAGCTATGGGAAAACTGACAAACTATATCGGCAAGCGCCTGCTGCACCTGATTCCCGTATTGCTCGGCATTACGTTTTTGTCCTTTGCCATGATGCGCTTCGCTGGCAGCGACGCGGTTACGGAGCTCTACGGCGACAAGGGCGCGGTCTCCCAGGCTGTTCTCGATGCCAGGCGGGCGGAGCTGGGCCTGGATCAGCCCTTTCTCGTCCAGTACGGCAGGTGGCTGAAGGGCGTGCTGACGGGAGATATGGGTGTCAGCTATGTTTCCGGAAAGAATGTATTTGACACCTTTGTGTCGAAGCTCCCGGCGACTTTGCTGCTGACGGTGCTGTCTATCGTCGCTACGGTTGTCATTTCCATTCCTCTCGGCATCTGGGCGGCGGTGAGGCACGACCGGTTTACGGACTATTTTCTGCGGTTTTTCAGCTTTGTGGGCAACAGCCTGCCGAATTTCTTTGCGGCGCTGCTGCTGATGCAGCTGTTTTCCATCCGGTGGAAGCTGCTGCCGGTGGTCTCCAGCGGCGTGAGTGTGCGCGGGGCCATCCTGCCCACATTGACCCTTGCTATTGCTATGTCCGCCAAATATACGCGGCAGGTGCGGGCTACCGTGCTGGAGGAGCTGAACAAGGATTATGTGCTGGGGGCCAAAGCCCGGGGGGTGCGGGGAAGCGTGACCCTGTGGAAAAGCGTTCTGAAATCCTCTATGCTGACGATTCTGACCCTGCTGGCCCTGTCCATTGGCAGCCTGCTGGGCGGCACGGCCATTATTGAGAGCATCTTCCTGTGGGACGGCGTGGGGAAGCTGGCGGTGGATTCCATCACCATGCGGGACTACCCCATGATCCAGGCCTATGTGGTCTGGATGGCAATCATCTATGTGGTAGTCAATCTGATCACGGATATTCTCTACCACGTTCTCGACCCGAGAATCCGATTGGGGGTGCAGGCGGGATGAGACCGGGGAAAAACAGAATGAAAACCCGCCTGATTGTCTTTGCGGCCCTTGCGATGCTCCTGATTGTCTGCTCTTTCTTTTCGGAGTATCTGACACCCTATGACCCCTACCTGCAAAACCTGGACATTGCCAAGCAGCCGCCGAGCAAAGCCCACCCTCTGGGCACGGACCGATACGGACGGGATATGCTGTCCCGGGTGATCGCGGGCAGCCGCGCCAGCATTTTTTCCACACTGCTGCTGGTGGCGGTCGTCACCGTCCTGGGTACTGCCGTGGGGGTTACCTGCGGCTGGGCGGGGGGCCTGACGGATACGGTGCTGATGCGCATTTCTGATGTATTCCTGGCCTTCCCGGGGCTGGTGTTTGCCCTGGCGGTGGCCGGGTCCCTGGGCGGCGGATTGCAAAATGCCATCATCGCCCTGGCGGCCATCTCCTGGCCCAAGTACGCAAGAATCGCCCGGAGCCAGACCCTGAGTCAGAAGGAATCCCAGTGGATGAAGGCCGTGCGGCTCTCCGGCAGCAGTACCGGAAAAATCGTTTTCAAACATATTCTGCCAAACATTCTGGGCCCCATCCTGGTCACCGCGGTGCTCGATATCGGCACTATGATGATGGAGCTGGCGGCCCTGAGCTTTTTGGGCCTGGGGGCGAAGCCCCCTATCCCGGAGTGGGGCAGCATGATGAGTGATACCCGGAGCCTGATGACCACATCCCCCTGGATACCCTTCAGCCCCGGCATTGCCATTTTCCTGTCTGTCATGATTTTCAATTTCCTGGGCGACACTATCCGGGACTACGCAGACCCCAAGAGCCGGAGGTAGCCAATGGAAGAACTGTTAAAATACGATCATGTGGACATTTCCTATCTGGGGCAGCCCGCCGTCCGGGATGTAAGCTTTTCCCTGCATTCCGGGGAGATTCTGGGCATTGTCGGAGAAAGCGGCAGCGGCAAATCCACCCTCGTCAAGGCGGCCATGGACCTGCTGGGCAGCGAGGGCCGGGTCACCGGAGGCAGCATCCGGTATCGGGGGAAAGAGCTGGTCGGCCTGTCTCCGAAGGAAATGCGCACCCTCTGCGGCCCGGAGCTGGGCTATATCTTCCAGAGCGCGGGCAGCTCCTTCTGCCCCATCCGCACAGTGGGGGCCCAGCTGTACGAAACCCTGCGGGCCCACGGACGAATCTCCAAAGCGGATTTTGAAGTGCAAGCCCTGGAGCTGCTTGGAAAGCTAGGCTTTGAGGACGGGAAACGGATTCTTAGCAGCTACCCCTTTGAGTTGTCAGGGGGAATGCAGCAGCGCGTGGGCATTGCGGCAGCCATGCTGCTGAAGCCCGGCGTCCTGTTTGCGGACGAACCCACCTCCGCCCTGGATGTGACCATCCAGAAGCAGGTGGTGGAGGAGATGCTGCTGGTGCGCAGGACCTTCGGCACCGCCATTGTTCTGGTTGCCCACAACCTGGGCCTCATCGGCGCCATGGCGGACCGTGTGCTGGTGCTGAAGGACGGCGTGTGCGTGGAGTGCGGAGAAACCCAGGCGGTGCTCTCCAATCCACGGGCGGAATACACCAGGGAGCTGCTGGCCGCGGTGCCCCGGCTGCGGAGGTGAGGCAATGGAACCGATTTTAAAGATGGAAAACCTGGTAAAGACCTTTTCCAGGCCTGGACAGGCGGATTTTACCGCCGTCAGTGGAATTACTTTTGCGTTGTTTCCCGGCGAATGCCTTGCCGTCATCGGGGAAAGCGGCAGCGGCAAAACCACAGCCGTCAATATGATTGCAGGGCTCCTGGATGCCACCGCCGGGCGCATTACCCTGAACGGGCAGGAGATTACCCATTTGAAGAGAAAAGAACTGCGCCAGGTTTATAAAACCATGCAGATGGTTTTCCAGACCCCCACGGATTCCTTTGACCCCCGCCGCACTCTGGGTGACGGCATCGGAGAGAGCCTGCGAAATGCCGGGGTATCCAAGCAGGAGACCCGAAAAAGGGTAGAGGCCCTTTTGGAACAGTGCGGCCTGCCGAAGGAATTCGCAAACCGCTACCCCCACCAGGCCAGCGGCGGCCAGTGCCAGCGGGCGGCCATCGCCAGAGCCCTGGCCATCGAACCGAAGCTTCTGATCTGCGATGAGGCCACCTCCGCCCTGGATGTGACCGTTCAGAAGGAGATCCTCGATCTGCTGAACGACCTGCGGGCCCAGCAGGGGCAGAACCTCTCCATCCTCTTCATCTGCCATGACCTTTCCCTGGTGCAGCAGTTCGCCGACCGGGTGCTGGTCATGCACCGGGGCCGGATTGTAGAGGCGGGCACGCCGGAGGAGGTAATCCGCAGCCCGAAAGATGATTACACAAAGCGCCTGATTGACAGTGTGCTGTAAATTGGGGGGTGTGGAACGGCCCCGTTGCACGTATACCCCCAATTTGTAAAACAAAAAAGAAAGAAGGTCATCCCATGAAAAAAGTTCTCTCTCTGGCTATCCTTCTCTGCCTGTCCCTGACTCTGCTTACTGGCTGCGGGGGTGCCGCGCAGTCGGATGCCCCTGCCAAGAAGACCATGGTGATCGGTGACACCACCTTCAACTCCGAAAACTGGGAGGAGACCGTGGACCCCCACCGGACCTACAACGGCTGGGCCTGCATCCGCTACGGCATCGGGGAGACCCTGGTGCGCTATACGGACTCCATGGACTTAGAGCCCTGGCTGGCAGCGGATTGGAGCAATGACGGCAGCTGCACCTGGACCGTTACCCTCCGGGAGGGCGTCAAGTTCTCCTCTGGACGGGATATGGACGGGGAAGCCGTCAAACAGTGCCTGGAGCATCTGCTGGAAACCCATGACCGGGCACCCGGCGACACGAAAATCGTGGAGATCCAGGCCGACGGCCAGGTATTGACCATCACCACCAGCGAGCCCAACCCCGCCCTGATGAATTACCTGGGGGACCCCTACGGCTGCATCATCGATGTGGATGCCTCGGACTTTGACGCGGGCATTGTCGCCGGAACCGGCCCCTACGTTGTAAAAGAGCTGGTCACCGATGACCACCTGACCCTGGTGCCCAACACCGCCTACTGGGACGGTACGCCCAAGCTGGACGAGCTGACCATCCGCACCATCAGCAACGGCGACACCCTGTCCGCCGCCCTCCAGGCCGGGGACATTGACGCGGCCTACGGCATGGCCTATGAGGCCTATCCCAATTTTGAAAACGGCGGCTATCAGTTCTCCTCCATCCAGACCTCCCGGGCCTTTTTTGGCTCCATGAATATGACCAGCCCCATTATCCAGGATGCCGCGGTCCGCAAGGCCATTGCCATGGGCATCAACAAGGAAGGCTTTGTAAAGACGCTGTTGGACGGCCACGGCGTTGCCGCCAACGGCGCTTTCCCGGATGGCTTCTCCGGCTTTGGCGGGGAGAAGGTCACCACCGAAGGCTATGACCCGGAGGGGGCCAAGGCCGTTCTGGAGGCGGCCGGCTGGGTGGATTCCGACGGCGACGGTATCCGGGAGAAGGACGGTGTCAAGCTCACGATCCGCTGGCTGACCTACCCTTCCCGTCAGGAGCTGCCCCTGCTGGCCGAATCCGCTCAGGCTTCTCTGAAAGAGATCGGCATAGAAGTGGACATCAACTGCACCGCCAACCGCCGGGAATTCCTGGCGGATATGACCAGCTGGGACATTTACGCCTCCGCCATGGTCACCGCGCCCTCCGGCGATCCTCAGTATTTCTTCACCTCCTGCTGCGCCCCCGGCATGAGCTACAACTTCGGTGCCTATGAAAACGAGGAAGTGACCGCTTTGATCGAGGCGCTGTCCCAGGAGTTTGACACCGCCAAGCGGGGCAAAATGGCTGTGGAGCTCCAGCAGAAGATTCTGGACGACAACGCCTATGTGTTCTGCTCCTTCCTGCAAATGAACATGATCTCCAAGGAGAATGTCCAAAACTACACCGCCCACGCCTGCGACTACTACCAGGTTACCGCCCAGCTGGATATCGGCTAAAGAAATTTGTTGGCGAATGCCCCCTTTCATGCTATAATGATTGCATCATTGCGCGGAAAGGGGGATTTTTATGCCCACCCAGGAAGAAAACCGAAAAAGTCCCCTGAATGTGGGGCTCCTGGCCCATGTGGACGCGGGGAAGACCACCCTTTCGGAAGGACTGTTGTATGTGTCCGGAGCCCGGCGGGTGCTGGGCCGGGTGGACCATGGGGACGCGCTGCTGGACAGCTTCCAGCTGGAGCGGCAGCGGGGCATCACCATTTTCTCCAAGCAGGCCCGCCTGGAGACGGCGGACAGGGCCCTGACGCTGATCGATACCCCGGGGCATGTGGATTTTTCCGCGGAGGCGGAGCGGGTGCTGCCGGTGCTGGACTGCGCCGTGCTGGTGATCAGCGGAACGGATGGGGTCCAGGCTCACACCCGGACCCTTTGGCATCTGCTGGAGCGCTGCAAGGTGCCCACCTTTTTGTTCATTAACAAAATGGATTTGCCGGGAGCGGAGAAGCAGCCCCTTCTCGCCCAATTACAGAGCCTTTTGAGCGGCGGCTGCGTGGACTTTACCCAGGATTGGGACGCGCTTTCCGAGGCGGCGGCCCTGTGTGACGAGGCGCTGCTGGAGAGCTTCCTCTCCGGCGGCACGGTGACGGAGGGAAATCTGCGGCAGCTGATCGGGCAGCGGAGGCTCTTCCCCTGCTATTTTGGCTCTGCCTTAAAGCTTCAGGGGATCGATACCCTGCTGGCGGGGCTGGACCGCTTCGGTCCCCGGCGGGAATACGGCCCGGAATTTGCCGGACGGGTGTACAAGATTTCACGGGATGCCCAGGGAAACCGGCTGACCTGGCTGAAGGTCACCGGCGGCAGCCTGTCGGTGCGTGCCCCGCTGTGCTACCGGGACCGGGCGGGGGAAACCCGCACGGAAAAGGTGCAGCAGCTCCGGCTCTACTCCGGGGAGAAGTTCGAGACCCCGGACAGCGTCCCCGCTGGGATTGTCCTTGCGGTGACGGGCCCCACGGCTACCTTCGCGGGCCAGAGTCTGGGGGCGGAGCCGGAGGGGGCCGGGGCGGCCACGGAGCCGGTGATGACCTACCGGGTGGCCCTGCCCGGGGGCAGCGACCCGGCGCTGGTGCTGCCGAAGCTGCGGCAGCTGGAGGAGGAGGACCCCCAGCTCCACATCGCCTGGGACGGAAAGCAGATTCAGGTCCAGATCATGGGCCAGGTGCAGATGGAGGTCTTCCGCAGCATCGTCAAGGAGCGTTTCGGTCTGGACATCAGCCTGGAGGACCCCAGAATCTTCTATAAAGAAACCATCCGCAATACTGTGGAGGGCGTGGGCCACTTTGAACCCCTGCGGCACTATGCCGAGGTGCATCTGCTGCTGGAGCCCGGCGAACCGGGTTCCGGGCTGGTGCTGGACACCGTGTGCCCCCAGGATGTGCTGGAGCCGGGGTATCAAAGCCTGATTCTCACCCACCTGGCGGAAAAGCGGCACCGGGGCGTGCTGATCGGGGCCCCCATCACGGATATGAAGATCACCCTGCTGGTGGGCAAGGCCCACCTAAAGCACACCGAGGGCGGCGATTTCCGGCAGGCCACCTATCGGGCTGTCCGGCAGGGGCTTATGCAGGCGGAATCCGTGCTGCTGGAGCCCTGGTATGATTTCCGGCTGGAGCTGCCCCAGGCCCAGATCGGCCGGGGCATTACGGATATCCGGGCCTTCGGCGGCCGGATGGCGTCCCCGGAGAGCCGGGGCGATCTGGCGGTGCTGGAGGGGCAGGTCCCCGCCGCGGAAATTCGGGACTACGCCGCCCAGGTGGCGGCCTACAGCCAGGGGCGGGGAAAGCTGAGCCTGTCCCTGCGGGGCTACGAGCCCTGCCACAACGCGGAAAAAATCATTGCCCAGTCGGCCTATGACCCGGAGGCGGATCTGGAAAACACCCCGGACTCCGTCTTTTGCAGCCACGGCGCGGGCCATACGGTGAAATGGGATCATGTGAAGGAATTCATGCACCTGGAAAGTGGCCTCAAGGAGGAAAAGGGGCCGGAAATGCGGGTGCTGCCCGCCATGGACGACCAGGAGCTGGAGAAAATCATGGAGCGGGAGTTCGGCCCCATCCGCCGCAGGCAGTATGCGCCCCCCAGAGCCCCGGCCACCCGGGAGGTGGAGATCCGGCAGCCCAAGGAGAAATGCCTGATCGTGGACGGCTACAACATGATCTTCGCCTGGACCGACCTGGCGGAGACGGCGAAAACCGATCTCTCCGCCGCCCGGCGGCATCTGACAGACCGGCTCACCAGCTACGCGTCCTTTACCAAAACCCGGCTGATTCTGGTGTTCGACAGCTACCGGCAGCCGGGAAGTGAAAAATACAAGGATGCCGGCATCCAGGTGGTCTTCACCCAGGAGGGGGAGACGGCGGATGCCTATATCCAGAATCTGGCCGCCCAGTTCGGCGGAAATTACCGGGTCAGCGTCGCCAGCTCCGATGGCCTCATCCAGCTCTCCGCCCTGGGCTCCGGCGTCCTCCGGGTCTCGGCCAGAGAATTGGAGGCAGAGGTCCGCCGGGCGGCCGAGGAAATGAAAAAGTATTACTGATGATCTATGTGCTGCCCTCGGAGCGATTCTCCGCCATAATGAATGAAAAAGCAGGCAAGCCCAGCTTGAAGAGGGAGATTTTATAAAATGAAAAACATGAAAATAGATGCAAACGGGACAGAAATCAGAGTCATGGGCGATGTCGTCAATGAAGACGCTTATATTTCCCTCACGGATATTGCAAAATATAAAAATCCAGATAATGCCTTTATCGTGGTGGCAAACTGGATGCGGAATCATTCAACGATATCATTCTTGGGCTTGTGGGAACAAATTCATAATCCAAATTTTAAACCTATCGAATTCGATAGGTTTAAAGCAGAATCAGGAGACAACGCCTTTACATTGACACCGCAGCAGTGGATCAAAGCAACCGATGCCATAGGCATTGTATCCAAATCAGGACGATATGGCGGTACTTATGCGCATACGGATATTGCGTTTGAGTTTGCTTCCTGGATTTCACCGGAATTTAAGCTTTATATCATCAAAGATTATCAGCGATTAAAGAAAGATGAAGCAGAGCGGCTGGCGATTGGATGGGATGTAAAGAGAGAGCTTTCTAAAATAAACTATCGAATCCATACGGACGCTGTAAAAGAATTTTTGATAACGCCAACATTATCTCCTCAGGAGATGGCGTATACCTATGCTTCCGAAGCGGATATTTTGAATGTGGCTTTGTTTGGAAAAACGGCGGCACAATGGCGAAGTGAAAAGGAAATAAAGGGGAAAGCACCGAATATCCGGGATTTTGCATCAGCGGAAGAATTGGTCGTACTGATCAATCTGGAGGATACAAATGCGGATCTGATCAGACAGAATGTTCCGAAAATGGAAAGGTTAAAAATATTAAGAGAAAAGGCGTACAGACAATTAGAGCTTTTGAGAAAGAACCAGGGCGCGATTGAGGCACTCAAGAAAAACCTTATTGAAGATACAGAATCAAATAATTGAAAGAAAAGCAAACATGACAACAAATCACCACGAAATAAAATACGAAACAAAATGGATTTGTGCTTAAGAAGGAGGAACCCCCATGGCCAATCAACAGGAAATCGACCGCAAGGTCGACGAACACATGGAGAAAACAGAGGCGCGGATCAAGCGCTCCGAGCTGCGGGAAGAAAAATTACAGCACATTTTCCGCCATGTGCTCCACGTTCTGGAAAAGCTCATTGCCGTCTTCACCCTGATCGTTCTGGTGGGGGCCTTCGGCAAGCTGGTGCTGGAGCTGATCCGGCACCCCGGCTCCTCCGCCAATGTCAGCGGCTTCCTGCACGAGGTGCTGACCATTGTGGTGGGGCTGGAATTTGTGCGTATGCTCATCGACACCACCCCCGCCAGCATCCTGGAGGTTCTGGCCGTAGCCATCACCCGGCACGTCATCCTGAGCCACGATGACCCGGTGAGCAACCTCCTGTCCGTCGCCTGCATCGCCGGCCTCTTCGCCATCCGCCGCTATCTCTTCCGCAGAGGCGAGCTGAAAGAGGAAATGGTGGAGAAGGAATAAATTCCCGTGCCGCAGTTCGTCTGCGGCACATTTTGTTTTTGTGCAAAAACCTCGTTTTTGTCGTTTTGCACAAAAATTTTACAAAAGACACTTTCTTTTTCAAGGGGAATGTGGTAGTATACCTGCGAAAAGCACGGATAAGAAAGGAGCTTTTTACAATGGACATCAAACGGGAAGCCATGGCCGGGACGCTGGAATCCAGTGATATCTGCGTGACCGTGCAGCCGGCGGCGGAGGGGATTCAGATCGACCTGAATTCCACTGTGGAAAATTATTATGGGGACTCCATCCGGGAAACCATCGGCGCGGTGCTGGCGGAGCTGGGCGTTCAGAATGCGGCGGTCAGCGCCGTGGATCACGGCGCGCTGGACTGCACCATCCGGGCGCGGGTCACCACCGCTGTGAAGCGGGCAGCCAGGGAGGATGCGTAAATGAGAAGAACAATGCTGTTTCTGCCGTCCAATAACCCCAACATGATCGGCAACGGCGGCCTGCTGGGTGCGGACAGCCTGATTTTTGACCTGGAGGACGCGGTAGCCCCGGACCAGAAGGACGCCGCCCGGGAGCTGCTGAAAAACGCCCTGACCTACTTAAAGTTCGGCAAATGCGAGATCATCGTCCGTATCAACGGTCTGGACACCCCCTATTGGGAGGAGGATCTGGAGGAGATTCTGCCCCTGAAGCCCAATGTGATTATGCCCCCCAAGGTCAGCGGCGGGGACTATATCCGCACCCTGGACGACAAGCTGACGGAGCTGGAAGGAAAATCTGGCATCCCCGTGGGCACTACCAAGATCCTGGCCCTGCTGGAAACCGCCCAGGGCGTGGAGAACGCCTATGAGATCGCCCGGGCCAGCAAGCGGATGATGAGCCTGTTCCTGGGTGCCGAGGATCTGTCGGCGGACCTGCGGAGCAAGCGGACCAAGGAGGGCGCGGAAATTCTCTATGCCCGTGGCCGTCTGGTCAGCGCTGCCAGAGCGGCGGGCATCGAGGTCTACGACACGCCCTTTACGGATGTGCAGGACCTGGAGGGCCTGGAAAAGGACGCGCAGTTTGCCAAGGGCCTGGGCTTCTCCGGCAAGGCCTGTATCAGCCCTGCCCATGTGGCCACGGTGAACCGGGTGTTCTCGCCGTCGGAGGCGGATATCCAGTACGCCAAGGATGTATTCGCGGTGATTGCCGAGGCCAAGCGCCTGGGCAAGGGTGCCATCTCCCTGCGGGGCAAGATGATTGACGCGCCCATTGTGCAGCGGGCCAGACTGGTTCTGGAGGCCGCGTCGGAAATTGAGGGGGTAGATTACTTTGCGGAAACTGTGTAATTCTCTGCGGGAGGCCATCGAAAAGGCGGGTCTGCGGGACGGCATGACCATCTCCTTCCACCACCACCTGCGAAACGGCGACTATGTGCTGAACATGGTCCTGCAGGAGATCGCGGACATGGGGATTAAAGACCTGACGGTAAACGCCAGCTCCCTGTTTGACTGCCATGAGCCCCTGATCGGCCACATCCAAAACGGCGTGGTCACCGGGCTGGAGACGGACTATATGTCCTCCGGCATCGGCGAGCCCATCAGCAAGGGCATTCTGGAAAAGCCTGTGATTTTCCGCTCCCACGGCACCCGGCCCGCCCACATTCTGGACGGCACCAGCCACATTGACGTGGCCTTTGTGGCGGCCCCGGCCTCGGACCCCATGGGCAACTGCTCCGGCAAGTACGGCCCCTCTGCCTGCGGCTCCCTGGGCTATGCCTTTGCCGATGCCATGAAGGCGGATAAGGTGATCGTGGTGACGGACCACCTGATGGAGTATCCCCTGACGGATGCCTCTATTACAGAAGATTATGTAAACTATGTGGCGGCGGTGGATGCCATCGGCAACCCCAAGGGCATTGTCTCCGGCACGACCCGGATGCCCAAGGACCCCATCGCCCTGATCATTGCCCAGCTGGCGGCCCAGGCCATTGACGCCAGCGGCCTGCTGAAAGACGGCTTCTCCTTCCAGACCGGCGCCGGCGGCGCTTCTCTGGCGGTGGCAGAGTACGTCAAGCGGATCATGCTCCAGCGGAATATCAAGGGCAGCTTCGCCCTGGGCGGCATCACCGGCTACATGGTGGATATGCTGGAGGCGGGCTGCTTCCAGGCCATCCAGGATGTGCAGTGCTTCGACCTGCGGGCGGTGCAGTCCATCCGGGAGAATCCCAAGCACATGGAGATCACCGCCGCCCAGTACGCCAGCCCCCAGGCCAAGAGCTCCGCTGCCTCCAATCTGGATGTGGTGGTGCTGGGCGCCACCGAGATTGACACGGACTTCAATGTAAATGTCCACACGGATTCCAACGGCATCATCATCGGCGGCTCCGGCGGCCACACGGACGTGGCGGAGGAGGCCAAGCTGACGGTGATTGTGGCCCCCCTGAGCCGGGCCAGAATGTCCATTGTGGTGGACAAGGTGCTCACCGTCTCCACCCCCGGCTCCAGCGTGGATATGCTGGTGACCCAGTACGGCATCGCCGTGAACCCCGCCCGGAAGGATCTGGAGGCCGCCCTGAAGGCCGCCAAGCTCCCGGTGAAGGATATCCACGAGCTCCGGGCCATGGCCGTCGAGCTCAACGGCCCCGCCAAGCCCTACCAGCGCACCTCCGACCGGGTGGTGGCAAAGGTGCTGGCACGGGACGGCAGCGTGCAGGACGTGATTTACCAAGTGAAATAAAGTGTCCCTTTGGGACGAAAAAACAAGAAAAGGAACCGGGACATGCCGTAAATGCGGCCATGCCCCGGTTTTTCATTTTCAATGTGAATCAAAAGTTAAAAGCCCGTAGGGGCGGCTACTAGCCGCCCGGAAACGAACGGGCCTGAGCGTTTCGATTTTATCGTATGCTTTCGCTGCCTTCCGGGCGGCTAATAGCCGCCCCTACGAGGCTCAAAAGTTTTAAAGTGCTCCAAATATCCGTGGAATTCTGAATACTTCAACGCCTGGCTGGATTTCAGTCCAGATTCTGGGGCACCGTCGCCGCCTCCGCGATATTAATGGCGTGGCCGCCGATACGGTTCAGGGAGTTCAGAATTTCCCCGAAGAGGATGCCGGCCTCCACGCTGCACTGGCCTGTCCGCAGCCGCTCCATGTGGTTCAGCTGGGACTGGCTGGTGAGCTTGCGGATCTGGCGCTGCATTTTCGCCATGCGCTTGAGCTCGTCTAAGTGGATGTTCTGCTGGTAGAAGGCGGATACCGCCCGGTCAAAGAGCTGGGTGGCGTTGTCGTTGATGACGGAGAGCTCCGCCATGGCGGGCTGGGTGTAGGTGACGCCCTTTTCGTCCTGCTGCTCCGTCAGGTGCAGCAGGTGCTCGGCATAGTCGCCGATCCGCTCCAGGTCGGAAAGGGCCTGGAACACATGGTTGACGTACTGAGCATCCCGGTCCGACATTTCCCGCACGTTCAGCTTCACCAGAAAATCGCTGATGGCGTCCGTCAGGTAGTCGATGACCGACTCGTTCTCCTCGATCTGCTTGGCGTCGGCCACCCGCCCGGTGATCAGGGCCCCGGTGGCCAGGTTCAGGTTGGTGCGCACCAGGCCCGCCATCCGCTCCACCTCGTTGCGGATCTGCAGCAGGGTGACGCTGGGGGAGCCCACCAGATTCACGTCGATATATTCCAGCCGGCAGGCATCCTCATGCTTCTGCTTGGGCACCAGCAGATAGGTGAGCTTGACCACCTGATTGGTCAGGGGCAGCAGCACCGCCGCGGAAACCACCTTGAAGATGATATGCACCACGGACACCTGGAACATGGGGTCCGGCACCAGGCTTTCCACCCATTGGGTGTAGGGCAGGGCCAGGGTTACAACGGTCATGATCACCGCGCCCACCAGGTTGTTGATCAGATAGATCATGGCCGCCCGCTTGGCGTTGTTCCGGGCGTTCATGGAGGCCAGAATCGTGGGCATGGCGGAGCCGATGTTGATGCCGCAGATCAGGAAAGAGGCGAAATACAGCGGCATGAGCCCCTGCATGGCCAGTGCCTGCAAAATACCCACGGCGGCGGAGGAGGACTGAATCACCGCGCACAGCGCCGCGCCCACCAGGATGCCCAGGGCGGGATTCTTGGCGTTCATGATGAAGGACTGGAACCATTCCACATCCTTCAGGGGCTTCATGGCCCCGGACATGGTGTGCAGACCCTGGAACAGGAGCCCGAAGCCCAGGATGATCTGGCCGATGTGCTTGGTCTGCTTCTTCTTGGAGTAGAGCATGAGAAACGCTCCGAGGAAAATACAGAAGGGCGCGATGCCGGAGACATCCAACGCAATGAGGACGCTGGTAATGGTGGTGCCGATGTTGGCACCAAAGATCACGCCGGTGGCCTGGGCCAGATCCATGATCCCGGCGTTGATAAAGCCCATGACCATCACCGTGGTGGCGGAAGAGGACTGGATGACCACCGTCACCAGCACGCCCAGCAGGAATCCCATAAACCGGTTCCGGGTCAGCTTCTCCAGCAGATCCTTCATCCGGGACCCGGCCGCCATTTCCAGCCCGTCGCCCATGTACTTCATTCCAAACAGGAAGGCACCCAGGCCGCCCAGCAAGGAGATTATATTGGATATACTCACGAAAGGACTCCCCCTATATATAGTCTCTGTAAAAAGGGTATTACGCATTCTTTACAAGTATACCAGTGCGCAGGACGCATTGCAACATTTTTTTCAGGCGTGAGGGGAAAACGAGCCCCAGCCAACAAAGCTGTCGACTGGGGCCCCTATTATGCTTTCTCCGTTTTCTCCTGCTTTTTCCGCCGCACATGGCGGTTTTCTTTGTAGATGCGCAGGTAACTGGACTGATAGCGCACGCAGATTGCCGCGTCCTGCCGGATCAGGGCCTCCAGGTAGTCCCGGTGGCCTCTGCACAGCTCCAGCAGGTAGTAGTTCTCGTCCTCCCGGTTCAGGGAATTCTGGGGCAGGTGGGAGAAGTACTCCGTATTGATCCGGTATTGCGCGATGAAGGTTTTCTCCATCAGCTTGTAAACCACGGAGAAGTATTGATTCTGGGCAATCTCACAGAGGCTGCGGTGGAGCTCGTTGTCCGCTTCCAGATAGGCCTCCAGCTCTCCCGCCCGGGCGTGCCGCTCCATCCGGTCCAGAATTTCCCGGACCAGGGCAATGTCTTCCTCCGTGCGGCGCTCACAGGCCAGAATCATATAGCTCTGCTCAAACAGTCCCCGGAAATCGCTCATGTCGTCCTCCGTCCGGACGGACATCAGCAGGTCAGAGCCCTCCAGCAGCAGATCGTCCAGCGGCGATTCCTTGATGTAGGTGCCGTCTCCAACCCGGATTTCCACCAGCCCCAGGGCGGACAGCCGCTGCAGCGCCGTTCGGGCGGAAAGACGGCTGACACCGAAGCTGGCGGCCAGCTCCGTTTCTGAGGGAATTTTTTCCCCGGGCTGCCATTGCCGGGTGAGGATTTTCTCTTTTAGAATATCAAAAATCTGCTCACTGACGCTTTTGCGCTGAATCCGATCTGAACGAATCTCTGCCATTGATATTGCTCCCATTCCACAGTGGGCTTCGCCGCTGTTTTCCTGTTATTATAACCCGGACGGCGCGGAAAGGCAATTGTTTCTTTCGGAAAATCCCATAAATTTCAGCGCCCCATCACTCTGCACAATTTCTGCTTTCCGCTTTTTCGCAGACCTCACAAACTTCCTTTTGGGGCCTATTTTCCTCTTGACTTTTTGATTCTGTCGAATAATATAAATGTATAACAATTATATCTATTTGAGAGAAGCACGGAAAATCCAAATGTAATTTATGTGCCGCGTAAGGCACTTGAAAGGAGAGAAAAACCTTGAAATTTATCGACCAGAAGCGCCAGTTTCTCCCGGCGGATACGGGATTTGTCCGACGCAAATTTCTGGACATCCGGTATGCCCCCCAGGGTGACTGGATGATGCCCACCTTCTTCACCCCTGACGGCCAGTGGAAGACGGAGGCGGACAAGGACGAGGGCCCCTCCAACTACCCCGGCATGGTCTTTGCCCAGCCGGAGACGCAGACCGGCCCCACCGGCCCCACCGCCGCCATGAACCTGGAAGCGGAGCGGGCCCGGATTGAAACGGCCTCCGACCAAGAGGCGGTTCCCTCCCAGGGGACGGTGCGGGACACCTCTACATCGCCCTTCCCCGCCCCGGAGGATACCCGCCTGCTGGATATCTACCTGCCCAACGAGGGAGAGGGCCCCTTCCCCGTGATCATCGATATCTTCGGCGGCGGGTGGTATTTCGGGCGCAAGAGCTCCCACAAGCTGGAGCCCGCCCTGAATCTGCTGAAGCGGGGCTTCGCCGTGGTGAGCATCAACTATTCCATGAGCTTCCAGGCGGTTTTCCCGGTGCAGGTGCAGGAGGTCCGCGCCGCCGTCCGGTTTGTGCGCAAGCACGCGAAGGAATATCATCTGGACCCGGACCGGATTGCCCTGCTGGGAGAGAGCGCCGGAGCCCACTATGCCGCCCTGGCGGCCACCTCCGCGGCCTCCGGCGCGCTGACGGACACCCGCTGGCCCAACCAGGACGTGTCCGATCAGGTCCAGGCAGTGATCGCTCTGTACTGCCCGGCGGATATCGGCATGATGGCGGAGTATTTCAAAATCGAGTCCATGGTGCGGGGCAATGATACCATCATTGATGAATACGGGGACCGGAGCTCCATCGAGAGTGTCCTGCTTGGCGGCCTGTCCGGCCAGCGGGCGTGGATGGATCAGATCGCCAACCCGGAGAGCTATGTGGATTCGCACTGCCCGCCCTTCCTGTTCCTCAGCGGCAATCAGGATCAGGTGGTTTCCATCCTCCAGACGACCCACTTCGCCGCGAAAATTCTCCACGAGGCGGGCATGGATAAGGTCCGCTTCCAGGTGGTGGACGGGGCCCACCACGATATCCACGATTTTGAAAAGGAATGGATTTACGATCTGGAGGCCGCGTTCCTCCGGGACACTATGAAATAGAGAAAGGAAGCTAGAAAAATGAGCAACGGTATGATTATCGCGATTTTCTTTGTCAGTCTGTTTGTTTTGCTGTTCGGCATCATCAAGCTGAAAATGGACTCCGGCGTTATGATGCTGATTACGGCGTTGTTCACCGGCATCCTCCTGGGAATGCCCGCCAAGGATCTGGTCTCCACGGTTGCAAGCGGCTTTGGCAATATGATGGCTGCCCTGGGTATTGTGGTCGGTCTGGGCTCCATCCTGGGCGGCATCCTGGCGGAATCCGGCGCCACTGACCAGCTGGCCCTGGCTATGCTGCGCAAGTTCGGCAGCAAGAAGGCCAATGTGGCCCTGAATGCCACCGGCTACCTGGTGTCCATCCCCGTATTCATGGGCCCTGCCTATATCATTCTGAACCCCATCTGCACCACCCTTGCCAAGCACACCAAGAAGAACGTCATCGGCTATACCACCGCCCTGGTGGTAGGCTTGATGTGCACCCACTGCCTGGTAATCCCCACCCCAGGTCCTCTGGCTGTGGCCGGTTCCATGGGGGCGAATGTGGGACTGTTCATTCTGTATTCCCTCATCATCAGCCTGCCCGCCAGCATCTGCGGCGGCACTCTGTACGGCAACTACCTGACCAAGAAGTTCAGCACCAACACCGATGGCGCGGATGTCACCGATAACGAGGCCATTGCGGAGATTCAGAAGACCCAGAAGGCCGTCCACCCCTCCGCCGGTACCGCCATCTTCCTGATTCTGCTGCCCATCATCCTGATTCTGTTCGCGACCCTGATGCCCTACGCCACCCAGGCGGCGTTCATTCTGAACATCTGCACCTTCCTGTCCGCCTCCAACGGCGTGGGCGCCCTGCTGCTGTCCGTGCTGGTTGCCTGGGTCATGCTCCGCAAGTACATCGACAAGGCTCCCAGCAAGATTTTTGCCTCCAGCCTCAATGATGTGGGCGATGTGTTCTTCATTCTCGCCGCCTCCGGCTCCTACGGTGCCATCATTTCCGCCTCCGGCATCGGCAATGTGCTGGGCTCCTTTGTCTCCGCCAGCAATATTCCACTGTTCGTCATGGCCTTTATCATGTCCGTACTGCTGAAGGCGGCCCTGGGCTCCTCCGCGACGGCGCTGGTCACCACCGCCTCTCTGGTGGCGCCTCTGCTGGAATCCACCGGCGCGAACCCCATCATTGTGGGTCTGGCCGTGTGCCTGGGCGGCCTCGGCATCTGCCTGCCCACTGACGGCGCATTCTGGGAGGTCAAGGAATTCAACGGCCTGTCCATGAAGGAGACCTTCATCGCCCATACCGGCGGCAATCTGATCGCCTGCGTGGTTGGCTTTGCGGTGCTGTGCATCCTGGCCATGCTGAAGTTCCTGCCCGGTCTGGCATAATCCCGCGACCATCGGCGGGGCCGAAAAGGACTGCTGCGGCATCCCTTGACGGCCCCGCCGCTTTCTGTTCAACTGGAAAGGAGAAAATCAATGACACAATGGAAGACTTTGCGCGCCGACGCGCAGACCATCTGGGAGGCGGCCATTGCCGCCGTGCAGCCCGATGCCGCGGTGAAAAGCGCCCTGGCGCAGGCGGAATTCCCCGGAAAAATCGTGCTGATCGCCGTGGGCAAGGCGGCCTGGCAGATGAGCAATGCCGCCTGGGAGGCGCTGGGCAGCCGGATTACCCGGGGGATGCTGATTACAAAATACGGCCACAGCAAGGGGCCGATCGGGAATCTCGTGTGCTATGAGGCGGGCCATCCGGTGCCGGATGAAAACGGCGTTCACGCCACGGCGGCGGCGCTGAACATGGTCCGGGGCTTGACGGAGCAGGATACGGTTCTGTTCCTGCTCTCCGGCGGCGGCAGCGCCCTGCTGGAAAAGCCCCTGATTCCGCTGGAAGAATTACAGGACATCAATAACCAGCTGCTGGCCTGCGGGGCGGGCATTACCCAGATCAACGCAATCCGCAAGCGGCTTTCCGGGGTAAAAGGCGGCCGGTTTGCCCAGGCCTGCGCGCCTGCCCGTGTTTTTGGCATTGTGCTCAGCGATATCCTGGGGGACCCGCTGGATATGATCGCCTCCGGCCCCGTCAGCCCGGACAGCAGCACCTGTGCTGACGCCCGGGTGGTGGCGGAGGGCTATCACTTGAAGCTTTCCCCGCTGGCCTGGTCCCTGCTGGACCGGGAGACGCCGAAGGCCCTGGAAAATGTAGACTGCCGGATTACCGGCAGTGTGCGGCATCTGTGTGCCGCCGCGGCGGAGCGCTGCCGGACCCTGGGCTACCGCCCTGTCCTGCTGACGGATCAGCTCAGCTGTCAGGCCCGGGAAGCGGGCAGCTTCCTGGGCTCCATTGCCCGGACCCACGCGGGGCAGGGGAAAACCGCCTACCTGGCAGGGGGCGAAACGGTGGTGAAGCTTCTGGGCAGCGGCAAGGGCGGGCGCAACCAAGAGCTGGCCCTTGCCGCCGCGCCCCAGCTGGCGGGCCTCCGGGCGGCTCTGTTCAGCATCGGCAGCGACGGCACTGACGGCCCCACCGATGCGGCGGGGGGCTTCGTAGACGGCCGCACCGCGGAGGCCTTGGCGGAAAAGGGCTATGCGGTTGAAGCGGTCCTGAACCGAAACGATGCCTACACCGCCCTGAAGGCCGTAGACGGTCTGATCTTTACCGGGCCCACCGGCACCAATGTCAACGATGTCACCGTTCTGCTGCTGCCATGAGATCCCCACCGCCTTCCCCTTGGGGAAGGTAGGGGTTCCCCGTCAGGGTATACGTTCAACCGGGCGCGTCAGTACTTTGAGCGAAAAAAATCAGCCAACATTTCTGCTGGCTGATTTTTTATGCGGTTTTTAGAACTTCACCGGCTTGATGTGCCAGATCTCGTCGGAATACTGGCGGATGGTACGGTCGGAGGAGAACTTGGAGGCGGAGGCTACGTTCTCCAGGCACTTGTGGCCGAAGGCCAGACGGTCGGCGTAGTCGTGGTTGGCGCGGAGCTTGGCATCCATGTAGGAGGCGTAGTCCAGCAGCACAAAGTAGTTGTCCGCCTTGTGCCAGGAAGCGCCGTCCAGCAGGGCGTGGTACAGCTCCCGCTGGGCATCGTCCGTGGGCACGGTGCCGTCCACCAGGGTGTCAATGGCACGGTGCAGGTGGTAGTCGGAGTCGTAGATGCCCCGGGCATAGTAGCTGTCCTTGGCGGCGTTGATCTCCTGAACGGTGTGGCCGAAGATATACTCGTTCTCGATGCCGGCCTCCTGTGCGATTTCCACGTTGGCACCGTCCAGGGTGCCCAGGGTCACCGCGCCGTTGAGCATCAGCTTCATGTTGCCGGTGCCGGAAGCCTCGGTGCCGGCGGGGGAGATCTGCTCGGAGATATCGGCGGCGGGGATGATGTGTTCGGCGTAGGAGCAGTTGTAGTTCTGAACAAAGACCACCTTCAGCTTGTCGGCCACATCGGGATCGTTGTTGATCATCTTGGCGATCCGGTTGATGTAGCGGATGATGGCCTTGGCCCGGGCATAGCCGGGGGCGGACTTGGCGCCGAAGATGAAGGCGGTGGGATGGAAGTCCGGCAGCTCGCCGTTCTTCAGGCGGAAATAGATATCCACAATGGACAGGGCGTTCATCAGCTGCCGCTTGTACTCGTGGAGCCGCTTTACCTGCACGTCAAAGATGAAGTCCGGGTTCAGCTGCACGCCCTCGTGCTCGGCGATGACCTTGCACAGCTGCTCCTTCTTCTCCCGCTTGAGGGCGTTGAACTGACGCACCATGTCATCGTCGATCATGGGCTTCAGGGCGGCCAGACGGTCCAGGTCCTTCAGGAAGTCGCCGCCGATGCGGTACTTCAGCAGCTGGGTCAGCTCCGGGTTGCACAGGCCCAGCCAGCGCCGGGGAGTGACACCGTTGGTCTTGTTCTGGAACCGGTCGGGGAAGACCTGGTACCAGTCGCGGAACAGGTCGTCCTTCAGAATCTGGCTGTGGATTTCGGCCACGCCGTTGACGTAGCTGCTGACATAGACGGAAAGGTTCGCCATGTGGGCGGTGTTGTCCTTGATAATATACAGGCCCGGATGCTCCCGCTTCAGCTTGTCGTCAATGCGGCGGATGATGTCCACAATCTCCGGCACCACGCTGCCCAGCAGATCCAGGGGCCACTTTTCCAGGGCCTCGCTCATGACGGTGTGGTTGGTGTAGGAGAAGGTCCGCTGGGCAATGGAGAAGCTCTGATCAAAGTCCATGCCCTCTTCCATCAGCAGCCGGATCAGCTCCGGGATGGACATGGCGGGGTGGGTGTCGTTCAGCTGCACGGCGTAGTAGTCGGCAAACCGGCTCAGATCGTTGCCGTGGGCAGTCTTGAAGGTCCGCAGCATATCCTGCAGGGAGGCGGAGGACAGCACATACTGCTGCTTGATGCGCAGGCGCTTGCCCTCCCAGGTGGAGTCGTTGGGGTAGAGCACACGGGTGATGTCCTCTGCCTTGTTCTTCTGGGCCAAAGCCCGCAGGTAGTCCTGGTCGTTGAAGGCGTTGAAGTCCAGCTCCTCCTCGGCCTCGCACTGCCACAGGCGCAGGGTGTTGATATTGTTGGTGCCGTAGCCGATGATGGGCACATCGTAGGGCACGGCCAGCACGGTGTGATCCGGGAACTTGACCTTGACGGTGTGGTTGTACCGGCGGTAGGACCAGGGGTCGCCATACTTAGCCCAGTCGTCCGCGTTCTCCTTCTGGCTGCCCTGCTCATCGAAGCTCTGCTTGAACAGGCCGAACTTATAGCGCAGGCCGTAGCCGGACAGGGGCAGGTCGCAGCTGGCGGCGCTGTCCAGGAAGCAGGCTGCCAGACGGCCCAGACCGCCGTTGCCCAGAGCCGCGTCCTCGATATCCTCCAGAATGGCCAGATCCACGCCACGGGCGGCAAAGAGCTGCTTCATCTCGTCCAGGATGCCCAGATTGTACAGGTTGGAATACACCAGCCGGCCGATCAGGTACTCGGCGGAGAAGTAGTAGGCCTTCCGCTGCTGAAGTCTTGCCCGCTTGCTGCTGTTCCAGTTGTCGGAAATGGCCATCATAACCGCCTCGCCCAGAGCCTCATGCAGCTCCTGCGGGGTGGCCTCCTGCAGCGTCACGTCGTAGGTGTACTTCAGCTGGGCCTCGGTCCATTTGAGGATATTATTGCAATCGTAATTCATCTTCATGCTCCAATCTCCAAGCGGCGCTTGGGCCGCCTTTTGTGTTTGGCTGACAGGGAACGGTCTCTCTGTCTGTAAAACCGTCCAGAGGGAAGTGTTTCGTAACCTATGGACAGTGTCCAATGTATAGAGTAACGTCTTGCCAATCTTTTGTCAAGCAAATTCTGGGAAGGGGCCGGTTCTTTCGTGGTTTTCGTTACCTTTGCAGGCCGTTTTTATACACAATCCCAGGATGTGTCCAAATTTAAGTCCGCCTGTCCCGCTCCCGCACCAGCATGGGGGTCATGAGAGGCCGGCCCATAAGGTTTACAAAGCGCTGGCACTTTACAAGGAAGGCGTAGTAGATATTTTTCCCACAGCCGAGCAAGGTCTCCACATTGCCCATGCCCTTGGAAAAAATCACATCGGCGGTGTCAAAGGCGGCTTTCGCCTCCTTCCCCAGCAGCTCCGGCAGGGTGCCTGCCACGCAGTTGCCGTTATCAATGACCGGGAAGGGGAGCCCCACGGCCCGGGCATCTTCGCGGGTGGCATCGTTGGCGGCAATGCCGCCCCGGACGCAGAAGGTGATGGTCAGATTCGGATAGGCCTTTTGCAGCGTCTCGGCAAAAATCCGGTCAAAGCCGATTTCCCCGGCGTTGTCCGTCAGGTACAGTAGATTCCCTGCCGCGGAGAGCTCCTGCCGGAACCGTTCGTAGGTGGGCCGGTCCACTTCAATATGGCGGGCCTTCTCCAGCATCTCCGTCAGGGTGTCAAAGCTGACCTGGCCCTGCAAGGCGGAAAAGTCTAAATAGTTGCCCAGAATGGAGAATTGCAGCCCGGCATAGACGGGGTCCTCCGCCGCGTCCACCTCCCGGCGCACCCGGTCCCTGTTTTCCAGGGCAAAGGCGTTGGACTGTTCTTTTTCCTGCTTGAAGCGGTCCAAATCCAGGCCGTAGAGCCTGTGCAGCAATTCATTGGTGGCAGGCCCCGTGCAGGGAGAGGGGGCGTCCGGGGGCAGATTTTGGACAATCTCCATCCAGCCCCGCATAAATTCCATGGCCTTTTCCTCCGTGCCCAGGGCACGGACCACAGCCAGGTTCCGGCGCATCTGGCACTCCAGGCAGGCGGTGTCCATGGCGATGCTCACAGCTTTCCCTCCTCCCGCAGCGTCAGCAGCTCCCGGAAGGCCGAGATCCGCAGATCGTATTTGGTGGGCACACCAAAGCCGTAGTCCGCCCAGATGAAGGGCAGCCCCGCGGCGTAGGTTGCCTCCATGTCCCCCTGGGTGTCGCCCACATAGGCGGCGGAGGAAATGCTCCAGCGCTCCATCAGGCGGCGGATGGTGGTTCCCTTGTCCGTGCCGGTGTCCCCAAAGCACAGGTGGCCCTCAATGAGCCCTTCCAGCCCCAGCTTGCGGATGCACAGCTCCGGGTAGCCCTGCTGGCTGTTGCTGACGATGAACAGCCGATGGGTCTTTTTCAGCTCCTCCAGGGTGTCCCGCACGCCGGGGTAGCCGATGCGGCAGGGGTTTTCCCGCAGATAGGCGTTCTCCGTGGCCATGCACCGCTCCATCAGCGGATAGCGGATTTCGGGCGGAAACTCCCCGAACAGCGCGTCCCCGATCTCGGTCATGACCTTGCCGAACAGGGGCTTTAACGCTTCTGCATTGGTACACAGCCGCTCCAGCCCTTCCTTGCGCAGCTGGATATTATACCCCTCGGCCACCAACGCCCGGGAGTCCCAGAGGGTGCCGTCGATGTCGAAAATCAAGCTTTCCAAATTGTTCTCCTTACCCGTTCTCCCTTAAATGTCTCCGAATCCTACTGATGATCATATCCAGCGCCACCATATTCTTCCCGCCCTCCGGGACCACCAGGTGGGCGTAGCGCTTGCTGGGCTCTACGTAGCGTTCGTGCATGGGCTTTACCGTCTGCTGGTACTGATCCAGCACGCTCTCCAGAGAGCGGCCCCGCTTGTTTACATCCCGCCGGATTCGGCGGCACAGGCGGATGTCCGCATCGGAGTCCACAAAAATCCGAATGTCCATCAGATCCCGGAGCTCCTGGTTTTCAAAAATCAGGATGCCCTCTACAATGATCACCTTACTGGGCTCTAAGTGAATGGTCTCCTCGCTGCGGTTGTGCACCGTGAAATCGTATACCGGGCACTCGATGGCGTGGCCGTGGCGCAGCTGATCCAGGTGGTAGACCATCAGACTGGTGTCGAAGGCATCGGGCTCATCGTAGTTCAAGTGGCTGCGCTCCTCGTAGGTCAGCTCGTCGTGGCGCTTGTAGTAGTTGTCGTGGCTCAGCACCGTTACGGAGTCCTCACAGTCCGCAATCAGGTTTTTCATCAGGGTCGTCTTGCCGCTGGCGGAGCCGCCGGCGATGCCGATGACCAGAATCTCCTCATTTCCCATGCTCTTTCTCCTCTTGCATTTTATGCGTTCCCTCCAGCAAGCGCCAGGAGAGCCGCAGAATTTCCGGGGAATTCCGGCTGTTTTCAATGATCACCTCGCCGGGGCCCTCCCGCAGCAGCCCCGCCTCCTCCAGGCGGCGCCTGGTTTCCCGTGCCGTGCCGTCGCCGCCGTCCAGAATGTCCACCTGGCCCCCCAGAATCCGGGAAATGGTGTGGGAGGCGAAGGGATAGTGGGTGCAGCCCAGCACCAGCGCGTCCAGCCGCCCCCGGTAGGGGATGAACAGCCGCTGGAGCATATCGATGGTCCGCCGGGTATCCACCTTGCCCGCCTCAACGATCTCCACCAGCCGGGGGGCGGGAATTTTGTAGATGTCGCACTCCGTCTCATAGCGGTGGAGCAGCCGGGCGAATTTCTCCTCCCGCAGGGTCATGGGGGTGGCCATGACGCCGATGCCCCCGCCGGGGTAGCGGTCTGCCGCCAGCTTCAGGGCGGGCTCAATGCCCACAATGATCAGGTCGGGATACCGGGCCCGCAGATCCCCGATGGCCGCGGAGGTGGCGGTGTTGCAGGCCACCACCAGCGCCTTCAGCCCCCGGCCCAGGAGCTTTTCCACCACGGCAAAGGACAGGGCTTCCACCTCTTCGCGGCTTTTGATGCCGTAGGGGGCGTTGGCGGAGTCGCCGTAATATAAAAATTTCTCATTGGGCATGACCCGCCGCAGATGCCGCAGCACACTGATGCCGCCCACCCCGGAATCGATCACGCCAATATAATCCTCTTTGGTGTTCAATAGTTTCACCTGCTTTGGTTCCTCAATTTCTGTCTTTTGGCAGGAGCTATACAGGGTAAATTATAACAAATCGGCGGGAGAATTGCAAGGCGTAATCAGTTGACAGTTGACAATGCGAATCAATCGTTGGGGCCCGTAGGGGCGGCTATTAGCCGCCCGGAAACGACGAGGCCTGAGCGTTTCGTTTTCACAGCTCACTTTCGATACCTTCCGGGCGGCTGGTAGCCGCCCCTACGAGGCTCAAAAGTTTTAAAAGGCAAGAATATCCATAAAATTTTTAAACATTTCAACGATTGATTCGCATTGTCAATTGTCAATTCGTCCCCCCGGAGGCTGAAGCCTACAGAAAATCCCCCAGGCTTTCGCCCGGGGGAAGATTTCTTCACTTAGAATTCGCACTTCTTGGCGATGTAATCCTTCAGCTCGCTGATGGGGATGCGGACCTGCTCCATGGTGTCGCGGTCGCGGACGGTGACGCAGTTGTCGGCGGGGGTGTTTTCGTCGCCTACGGTCTGGAAGTCCACGGTGACGCACAGGGGGGTGCCGATCTCGTCTTCCCGGCGGTAGCGCTTGCCGATGGAACCGGCATCGTCAAAGTCCACCATAAAGTCCTTTTGCAGCATATGGTAGATTTCCTCGGCCTTGGGGCTCAGCTTCTTGCTCAGAGGCAGGATTGCCGCCTTGAAGGGGGCCAGGGCGGGGTGCAGGTGCAGCACGGTGCGGATATCGGGGTTGCCCTTCTTGTCCTGGCCCACCACTTCCTCATCGTAGGCCTCGCACAGGAAGGCCAGGGCCACCCGGTCGCAGCCCAGGGAAGGCTCAATGACGTAGGGGATATAGTGCTCGCCCTTCTCCTGGTCGAAGTACTCCAGGCTCTTGCCGGAGGCCTCCTGATGGCGGCCCAGGTCGTAATTGGTCCGGTCGGCAATGCCCCACAGCTCGCCCCAGCCGCTGCCGAAGGGGAACTGATACTCAATGTCGGTGGTGGCCCGGGAATAGAAGGCCAGCTCGGCGGGCTCATGGTCCCGCAGCCGCAGGGAGTCCTCTTTGATGCCCAGGGAGATCAGCCAGTTCTTGCAGAAGTCCTTCCAGTAGGCAAACCACTCCAGGTCCGTGCCGGGCTGGCAGAAGAATTCGCACTCCATCTGCTCGAATTCCCGGGTGCGGAAGGTGAAGTTGCCCGGGGTGATCTCGTTGCGGAAGGCCTTGCCCACCTGGCACACGCCGAAGGGCAGCTTCTTCCGGGTGGTGCGCTGAATGTTGGCGAAGTTCACAAAGATGCCCTGGGCGGTCTCGGGCCGCAGATAGACGGTGGAGGAGGAGTCCTCGGTGACACCGATCTGGGTCTTGAACATCAGGTTGAACTTGCGGATGGGGGTAAAGTTGTGCTTGCCGCAGTTGGGGCACACCACTTCCTCGTGCTCGGCCACGAACTTGTCCATTTCCTCGAAGCTCATGGCGTCTACGTTGACTTCCCTGCCCGCCTCGCAGGCCTCAATCAGCTTGTCCGCCCGCTGCCGGGAGCCGCAGCCCTTGCAGTCCACCAGCGGGTCGGAGAAGTTGCCCACATGGCCGGTGGTGACCCAGGTGGTAGGGTTCATCAGAATGGCGGCGTCCAGACCTACATTGTAGTCGGACTCCTGGACAAACTTCTTCATCCAGGCCTTTTTCACGTTGTTCTTGAATTCCACACCCAGAGGGCCGTAGTCCCAGGCGTTGGCCAGACCGCCGTAAATTTCGGAGCCGGCATAGACATAGCCTCTGTTTTTGCAGAGGTTCACGATCATATCCAGAGTTTTTTCGCTGTTTTTCATATTCTTTCCCCCATGACTTTTTTCGGAGTTTGCCCCCATTATACCCAAGCCGCCCGGTGAAATCAAGGACGAAACCAGGAAATTTGAAAAAAGGGAAAATTGCTGGAATGGATGGGGGAATAAGGGCACGGTTTTGTGGGAATGCTTGTGGGAGAATCGGGGCTGCTGGGAAAACAAATTGACAGTTGACAATGGACAATTGACAATGATGGTGTCCCTTCGGGACGAATTTCAATTATTTTTCAATCATTTCTGAAGGAAATACCTGAATTGTCAACTGTCAATGTGAATCAAGAGTTGACGGCCTGTAGGGGCGGCTACCAGCCGCCCGGAAGGTATCGAAAGGGAACTGTGAAGACCAAACACGAAACCCCGTCGTCTCCGGGCGGCTGGTAGCCGCCCCTACGAGACTCAAAAGTTTTGAAGTTTCCGAGATTTCCGTGGAACCATGAACATTTTAACTGTTGATTCGCATTGCAAATTGTCAATTGTCAGTTCTTTCTGAAAGGAGCTCTCCATGATTTTATCCTATGTCCGTACCGTCATCCTCTATCTGGTGCTGATCCTGGTCATTCGGCTGATGGGGAAGCGGCAGATTGGGGAGATGGAGCCGGCGGAATTTGTGGTGACCATGCTGGTGGCCAATCTGGCGGCCATTCCCATGCAGGACGCGGGGATTCCCCTGCTTACGGGGCTGATCCCCATTCTGACGGTGCTGGGGGTGGAGCTGGTGCTGTCCTGGCTCATGCTGCGAAGCGGCCTGCTGCGCCGGTTTTTCTGCGGCAAGCCCATCCTGCTCATTGACAACGGCAGGCTGCTCCAGGGCAATCTGCGCCTGACCCGGGTGACCTTGGATGAGCTCTTCGGCAAGCTGCGGGAGAAGGATATTCTGGATATCGCCCAGGTCCAGTATGCCATTCTGGAAACCGACGGGAACCTGTCCGTGTTCCCCTATCCCCAGTTCGCCCCCGCCAGCGCCAAGGACGCGGGGGTGCAGGTGAAGGAGCTGTGTTTCCCTATCGTGGTGGCGGAGGACGGGAAGCTCTTCCCGGAGAATTTAAAGAAGGTTGGCAAGACGGAAGGCTGGGTTCTGGAAACCCTGGCGGCCCACAAGGCCACCTTAAAAACAACGTTGGTGCTCACTGTGGACCGGACGGGGAAGACCCTATTCATCGGAAAGGAGCCGCTATGACGCGAGGCATTTTTGGAATTGTCCTGCTGCTGGTGCTGCTGGCGGTGGGGATGTTCGTCCAGTGGACCATGGCAACGCTGCAAAAGCCCATCACCCTGGAGCTGACCCAGGCAGCCCAGGCGGGAGCCCGGGAGGACTGGGCCGCGGCCAGGCTCCACCAGGAGGCCGCCCAGCGGGGCTGGCGGAAGTGCTGGCGCTTGACGGCGGCCTTTGCCGATCACCAGCCTATGGAGGATGTGGACAGCCTCTTCGCCCGCCTGCCGGTCTACGCCGCCCAGCAGGAGCCCGCCGAATTCGCCGCCTCCTGCCGGGAGCTGGCAAGACGCATCCAGGCCGTGGCGGATGCCCACAGCCTGACGTGGTGGAATTTATTGTAGCAGCTCCGCGATGGCCTGGGCCAGCAGGTCTACCGCGGTGAGGGCCTCGGCGTGGGTGTTGCCGGCACCGCCGATTTCAATGAGCAGGGCTCCCGGCGACAAATCCTGGTTGAAGCGCTGGGCCCGGAGGTTTATGGGGCGGGTGATGCCGGGACTCCGGCGCTCCAGGAGGGTTTGCAGCCGCAGGGCCAGGGCGCAGTTTTTCTGCCAGTCCGGATGGCTTCGGCCGCCGGCGTTGGTGCCCACCACCAGCATCAGCCGGGCGGCGGTGCCGGAGGCCGTCTCGGCCAGGGGGCGCAGCTGCTGCTTCCCGGAGGCCGCGTCCCGGTGCAGGTCCAGAACCAGGGCCAGAGAGGGGTATTCCTCTAAGTAGGCCTGGACGCTTTTGCGGCTGCTGACGTAGGCGCTGTTATAGGAGGGGTAGTCGTGGAGCGTCTCGTCCCGCAGCACCTCGATGCCCAGGGCCTCCAGCCGCTCCTGGAGCCGGGCTCCCAGGGAGAGCATATTAAAACCGCTGCTCAAGGTTCTGTAGGCAGCGGTTTCTGTGTAATTTTCCCCGTTTTTCGTGTAGCTCTCCGTGGTGTGGGTGCTGTAGATCAGCACCTTGGGCCCCGGCTCGGAGGGAAGCTCCGGCGGCGTTAAAATCCAGCTTTCCGGGTTCAGGGCCACCCCCGCGTCATTGTCAATGGCCGCCTGTGCCCCGTCCTGGGCGGTGAAGAAGGGGGCGGTAGGCTCCGGCTGGGTTTCCACGGGGACGGTTTCCGCCGTGATGACCGGCAGGGGCTTTAAAACCGGCTCTTTGGCCCCCGCCGGGGCGGGGGATTCCGGGGCGTAGGAGAGAGAAATGGCCTCCTTTTCTTCCAGCCGCAGCCCGGTATGAAGATACAATAGGAAGTCCGCCGCCTGCCGGGAAAGAAGCGGCTGCACCGTGGCAACCGCCTGGCTCCCAAACCGCAGGCCCAGAGCCAGCAGCAGGCAGCATACGCCCACCTTCCACCCGTCTTGCCGCAAAGGCGAAACCTCCTTTCCATATTCCCGAAAATCGTCCCTATTTCATGGGTATTTAGGACGTTTTCAAACTTTTGAGTCCCGTAGGGGCGGCTATTAGCCGCCCGGAAGGTATCGAAAGTGGACTGTGAAGACCAAACGCACAAGCCCAATCGTTTCCGGGCGGCTGGTAGCCGCCCCTACGGGACTCTGCTTTTAATTGTATGGGTTTTCCTTCACAACCGGGGGCTGCTTCGGCCTCCACTTGGGGCGGGTGCGGAGTTCCAGCCGGAGCTTCTGGAAGAAGTCCTGCATGAGCGCCGCCGATTCTGCCTCCAGAACACCGCTTTCCACCTGGGGGTGGTGGTTGAAGCCCATGGAAAATAGATTGCATACAGACCGGCAGGCCCCATATTTTTTGTCGCTGGCCCCGTAGACCACCCGGGGAATCCTTGCGTTCAGGATGGCCCCGGCGCACATGGCGCAGGGCTCCAGGGTTACATACAGGGTGCACTCCCACAGCCGCCAGCCCCCCAGAGCATTGCAGGCTTCGTTGATCGCCAGAATCTCCGCGTGGGCCAGGGCGGACTTGTCCGTCTCCCGGCGGTTGAAGCCCCGGCCTACGATTTCGTCCCCACGGGTGATGACGCAGCCCACCGGCACCTCGCCGTCGGCCGCTGCCTGCCGGGCCAGGGCCAGGGCCTGCTCCATAAAATATTGATCGTCCATAAACGTCCTCTCTTGTGCGAATCAAGAGCTGAAGGCCTGTAGGGGCGGCTATTAGCCGCCCGGAAGAGACCGGGATTGCGCATTTTGTCCTTACCACTCACTTTGGGCACCTTCCGGGCGGCTGATAGCCGCCCCTACGAGACTCAAAAGTTTTAAAACGCTCAAAATATCCGAGGATTTGGAATATTTCGGCTATTGATTCGCGTCTCCTTTTTACCGGCACCATCATACCATGCCTGCGGCAAAAAAGAAAGGGGAAGGAAGGCGGACTTTACAGCCAGGAAAAAAAATGGTATGCTATGCGTGTAGGAAAGGAGGCCCCCATGAAAACGAAAAAACTGGTACTTTTGGCCCTGCTGACGGCCATTGCCCTGACCATTTTCATGCTGGAGGCCCAGCTCCCGGCCCTGGTGCCCATCCCCGGGGTAAAGCTGGGGCTTGCCAATATCGTAACGGTGTTTACGGTCTTCCTGCTGGGCTCCCGGGAAGGAATCCTGGTGCTGGCGGCCCGGATTTTCCTGGGGGCGGTGTTCGCCGGGAATTTCAGCACCATTCTCTACTCCGCCGCCGGTGGCGGCCTGGCGATTTTCGCCACCATCGCCCTGAAGCGGGTGCTGAAGCAGAACCAGCTCTGGGTGGCGGGCTGCGCCGGGGCTGTGGCCCACTCCACGGGCCAGATGGCCGCGGCGGTTCTGATCAGCGGAACGCCGGGACTGCTGGCCTATCTGCCGGTGCTGATCGCCATCAGCATTGTGACCGGACTTTTCACCGGGCTCTGCGCCCAGTTTTTATTGAATCGAGGAAAACGCTTTTGGAAAACTATTTTCAGATGAATTTGCAAAAGGCACAGATTGATGCCATTTCCAATCTGGGGCTGGCCCACATTGGTGACGGGGTCTTTGAACTGCTGTGCCGGGGGTATCTCTGCGCCCAGGGCTATACCACTGTCCAGGAGCTCCACCGGCGGACCATCGGCCTGGTGAACGCCCCGGCCCAGGCGGAATTTGTGGACAAACTTCTGCCCCTGCTGACGGAGGAGGAGCTGACCTATTACCGCCGGGGGAAGAATGCCCATGTCCATGCCGTGCCCAAGGCGGCCACCCCCGCCCAGTACGCCAAGGCCACCGGGCTGGAGGCCCTGTTCGGGGCGCTGTACTTAAGCGGCAATACCGACCGGATCAACTTCCTGTTCCGGTCCGTCATGGAGGGCAGCCATGGCATTTGACGCGACCTACCTCTCCTGCGTGCTGGAGGAGCTCCGGCAGCGCTGTGACGGGGCGAAAATTGAAAAAATCTACCAGCCCAGCCGGGACACCCTGATTTTCCAGCTGCGCTGTCCGGTGGGTCGGGAAAAGCTGCTGATCGCCGCCAACCCCACGGCCCCCCGGCTCCACCTTACCGCCGCCTCTCCGGAGAATCCCCCGGAGCCGCCCATGTTCTGTATGTTCCTGCGCAAGCACCTTCTGGGTGCACGCCTGGCGGAGATTCGGCAGACGGAGATGGAGCGGTGCGCGGAATTCCGCTTTGACTGCACCGATGAAATGGGCTACCCCATCCAGAAGCGGCTGGTGGCGGAGCTCATGGGCCGGACCTGCAATGTGTATCTGCTGGGCCCGGACGGGCGGATTCTGGACTGCCTGCGCCGCATCGGCCTGGACGAGACCAGCCGCCGCCCCGCCCTGCCGGGGCTCCACTACCAGGACCCCAGCCCCATTGAAAAACGGAATCCAAAGAATATGGAAGCGCCGGACTTTCTGAATCTTCTGCGGGAGCCGGGGGCCGATGAGCTGGCCCAGCGGCTGATGGACACCCTGGGGGGGCTTTCGCCCCTGGTGACCCGGGAAGCCGCCCTCTATGCCCTCGGCAGCGTGGATGCCCGGCTGGAAGGGACCGATTTGGAGCCCGCCGCCGAGAAGCTCTCCGCATTCTTCCGGGAGGCACTGACCCATCCCGCCCCCTGGTACTACGCCGGGCCGGACGGGAGCCTGAAGCAGTTCGCCTTCTGCCCCATCCGGGAGTACGGCGATTGCCGCCAGGCAGAGGGCTTCAGCGCCCTGCTGGATAAGTTCTACACCCTTCGGGACCGGCGGGATGCCATGCGGCAGAAGAGCCAGGCCCTGCGGAAAAACGTGACCAACCAGGTTCAGCGGCTCCGCCGGAAAATGGCTTTGCAGGAAAAGGAGCTCGCGGCAACCTACGACCGGGAGCGGCTGCGGCAGCTGGGGGATATCCTCACCGCCAACCTGCACCGGATTCAGAAGGGCCAGACGAAAATTACCTGCCAGGACTTCTATGATGAGAATATGGCAGATGTGGAGATTCCCTTGAGCCCCATTCTCTCCCCCCAGCAGAACGCCGCCAAGTTCTATAAGGACTACACCCGCATGAAAAATGCCCAGAAGGAGCTGACCCATCAGCTGGAGCTGGGGGCGGAGGAGTGCAATTATCTGGAGAGCGTCCTGGAGGAGCTGAACCGGGCTCAGACCGACGCGGAGCTGGAGGAAATCCACCAGGAGCTCTTCGCCGGGGGTTATGTCCGGCTGGACGGGGCCAAAAAGAAGATGAAGCAGAGTAAGCTGCCCCCCATGCGCTTCGAGAGCACCGACGGCTTCCCCATCTATGTGGGCCGGAACAACCGGCAGAATGATGAGCTGACCTTCAAGCTTGCCCGAAAGGACGATATCTGGTGCCACGCATCGAAAGTTCACGGCAGCCATGTGATCATCTCCTGCGGCGGCAAACAGCCCCCGGACGACACCGTCACCCAGGCCGCTCAGCTGGCCGCCTACTACGCCGAAACCGGCGGCGGCCAGAACATCCCCGTGGACGTGACTCCCGTCAAGCAGGTGAAGAAAGCGGGCACCGGCAAGCCAGGCATGGTCATCTACCACACCTACCGGACAGCCATCGTCAATCCCTACCCGGATGTACGGGTGGACCCGCTGAACGCGGAGAAGAAATAAAAATTTGGACTGGTCGCAGTAATTACACGCCCGGATGAACGTATACCCTAAAAAAGAAAACACCAACCTTCCCCCTTGGGGAAGGTTGGGGCTTCCCTGGGAGGGGATACGTTCACCGATACCCAGCCGAAACAGGGACAGGGTTTCCGGCCAAGGGAAAAGCAAATTTTTTGCATGAACAGACTACTGCGGGCCCTTAACGCTTGATTTGCGTTGACAGCTGACAAATGATGGTGTCTCTACAGAACGGATTCAAAGGGATTGCAGCCAATGTTTGCACATACTTATGTAAACCGAGACAAAAAACAGGTCCTCACAGACCGGACGGAAGGAACGAGAGAAAATGCCAGAACACAGCGGCACGGCGCGGGGCAGAGTCCTTTGGCTGGACTATGCCAGAATGCTTGCGATCATTTGCGTGGTCATTACCCACACAACCCAGCGTGTATACAAGATGGACGCGCAGATCTTGGCCCAGAGCCCGGCGCACGGCAGATTGTTTGCGCTTTCGGGACGAAATAAAATTATTTTAAATTGTTTCCGAAGAAAACTCCTTCATTGTCAACTGTCAATTGTCAATTCTCTCCTTACATGCCCCAGTCCACTGCCGCGCTCTGGCAAAATAGCCATATCTCCGCCCACTATACATTGTCCATTTTGCTTTTCTGCACAAATGACAAAATCCGCAGCCTGCCAGCTGCGGATTCTGCAACAAAAAAGAGGAGAGGAAAATGAAAAAGATGAAAATCAAATTTGATTTGTCTTTAGTATACCCGGAAGATGTGAAGAAAAAAAGAGGGTAAATATTAAGTTCCTATGAAGTTGGTGACAAGAAATAACATTTTCCATCAATTGGGGCAAGCAGTAAAAAAATATCGAAATTTCTGTTTACAATCTGGACTTGTTGTGTTAATATGTATGCGGTGAACCACGGGCTTTCCCGGAGGGGTTTACCAATTTGTGTTGAAAACGCGGATTTCCCCGCTCGTTCTTAACGCTAGAAATTATCAGGAGGAACCAATCATGGAAACATACGGAATTGAAAAGTATGGCATTACCGGTACTACCGGGATTGTCTACAATCCTTCCTACGAGATGCTCTACGAGGAAGAGACCAAGCCCGGCCTCACCGGCTACGAAGTGGGCCAGAAGACCGAGCTCGATACCATTAACGTCATGACCGGCATCTACACCGGCCGTTCCCCCAAAGACAAGTACATCGTCATGGACGAGAACTCCAAGGACACTGTGTGGTGGACCTCCGACGAGTACAAGAACGACAACCACCCCATGACCGAGTCCACCTGGAAGGCGGTTAAGGAGCTGGCCATCAAGGAGCTGTCCAACAAGAAGCTGTACGTTGTGGATGCTTTCTGCGGCGCCAACAAGGACACCCGCATGGCTGTCCGCTTCATCGTGGAAGTGGCATGGCAGGCCCATTTCGTCAAGAATATGTTCATCCGTCCCTCCGAGGAGGAGCTGAAGAACTTCAAGCCTGACTTCATCGTCTACAACGCCTCCAAGGCCAAGGTCGAGAACTACAAGGAGCTGGGTCTGAACTCCGAGACCTGCGTCGCCTTCAACATCACCTCCCGTGAGCAGGTTATTATCAACACCTGGTACGGCGGCGAGATGAAGAAGGGTATGTTCTCCATGATGAACTACTACCTGCCTCTGAAGGGCATTGCCTCCATGCACTGCTCCGCCAACACCGATATGAACGGCGAGAACACCGCCATCTTCTTCGGCCTGTCCGGCACCGGCAAGACCACCCTGTCCACCGACCCCAAGCGTCTGCTGATCGGCGATGACGAGCACGGCTGGGACGACAACGGCGTGTTCAACTTCGAGGGCGGCTGCTACGCCAAGGTCATCAACCTGGACAAGGAGTCCGAGCCCGATATCTACAACGCCATCCGCCGGGACGCTCTGCTGGAGAACGTGACCGTGGACGCCGCCGGCAAGATCGACTTTGCCGATAAGTCCGTCACCGAGAACACCCGTGTGTCCTACCCCATCGAGCACATCAAGAACATTGTCCGTCCCGTTTCCGCCGCTCCCGCAGCCAAGAACGTGATCTTCCTGTCCGCCGATGCCTTCGGCGTGCTGCCTCCCGTGTCCATCCTGACCCCCGAGCAGACCCAGTACTACTTCCTGTCCGGCTTCACCGCAAAGCTGGCCGGCACCGAGCGCGGCATCACCGAGCCCACCCCCACCTTCTCCGCCTGCTTCGGCCAGGCCTTCCTGGAGCTGCATCCCACCAAGTATGCTGAGGAGCTGGTCAAGAAGATGAAGGTCTCCGGCGCCAAGGCTTACCTGGTCAACACCGGCTGGAACGGCACCGGCAAGCGTATCTCCATCAAGGATACCCGCGGCATCATCGACGCCATCCTGTCCGGCGCCATCCTGACCGCTCCCACCAAGACCATCCCTGTCTTCAACTTTGAGGTGCCCACCGAGCTGCCCGGCGTTGACTCCGGCATCCTGGACCCCAGAGATACCTACGCCAACGTGGCCGATTGGGAGACCAAGGCTGCTGATCTGGCCGGCCGGTTCGTCAAGAACTTCGCCAAGTACGAGGGCAACGAGGCTGGCAAGGCGCTGGTCGCCGCCGGTCCCAAGGCCTAAAAGTAAGTTGTATTCACGATACCAGCAGGGGAATTCCCCCTGCTGGTATCTGAAGTTCGGCAGTGGGGTGAATCTGTGGGGATAAACCCGGAATTCCGGGGGCGTTCCGTGGAAAGCTTTTGAGTCCCGTAGGGGCGGCTACCAGCCGCCCGGAAGGTATCGAAAGTGGGCTGTAAAGACGAAACGCTCTGTCCCGGTCATTTCCGGGCGGCTAATAGCCGCCCCTACAGGCTGTGAGGGCCGCTTGCAGGCTTTGTCCCCAGAGATTTCCCCATATGCCGAGAATATTCATTTTAACGGAGGTTAAAACCAATGGCTCAGAAAGTCCAATTCACTGAAACCGTCCTTCGTGATGCAAACCAGTCTCTGATGGCTAC
>CAKTJX010000008.1 GCA_934569045.1 uncultured Oscillospiraceae bacterium | reverse complement strand
GCGGGTGTAGCTCATCCGGTAGAGCGCCACCTTGCCAAGGTGGAGGTAGCGAGTTCGAGCCTCGTCACCCGCTCCAATTTCAAATGGTACCGTGGCCAAGTGGTAAGGCAAAGGTCTGCAAAACCTTCATTCCCCAGTTCAAATCTGGGCGGTACCTCCAAGAAGTCCTGTATGCTTGATTGCGTGCAGGACTTCTTCTTTGCTTTATAAGGTTCTATAGTAGCGGAGGGTAATCAGGCAGATTTTGCTGTGGCATTTGAAGCTCTCTGTCCCGTAAATCACCTGGCAGCCGGATTCCTCCAGCATCTTCGACCACGTCAGATTGTTTTCCTCATCAAAGCGGGCCCGGAGCTCCATCAGCACAAGCACTTCTTTCCCGTTTTCCGCTGCGCGGCAAAGGGCCTGTGCGATTTTAGAGGACGAAGCGAGCCGGTAGATGGTAATTTTGATGGACAATACCTGTGGGTTCTCCGCCGCTTCATTCAAAAGCCGAAGAAAGGGCTCTACCGCGTCATAGGGATAGAAGAGCAGACGGTCCTGGTGCTGCACCTGCGCGAGAATGGGCTGATCCTGACGCAGATCCTCGGCCCAACGGGGGGAATAGGCGGAATACAGCAGGCGGGGAGTGACCTCCTTTGGAAGCTCGCCGATCAGACGAAATACATAGCGCATATTCAGCGGGCTTGTGTCCACAAAAATCTGATGGTTCTCCACCCGGACAAGGGCGGAAAGGAGCTTCTGGAATTCCGCGGATACCGGCGCGCTCAGCTCCAGCCGCACCACGGCCAGATGGTCACGCTGCTTGAGCAGCTTTTTCATCTGACGGCGAAAGTCCTCCTCGTTGTCCTCAAATTTCTCCTCGTCAAAGCTGATGTCGGCATTTCGGGTGACCGTAAAAACGCAGGACTCCCTCACAGTGTGCGTATCAAACAGCGTGGGCAGCCAGCGCAGGAGAATTTCCTCCGTGCGCACAAACCGCTTTCCATCGGAAAGCAGCAGAAATGGGGGCACACTGTCCGGCACTGGTACAATGCCCACTGCCTTGTGCCCCTTCTTGGTCTCCAGCAGCGCCGCCGCATAGAGGTTCTTGTTGACAAAGTGTGGGACGGGATGGTTGGGGCCCAGGAGCACAGGGGACAGGACCGGCAGCAGCTCGGTTTTGAAAAACCGGTTGATCTGCTTGAAATCTGCCGCGGTCACCGACTCCGGGGAGACATCCTGAATTCCGCCGCGGCCGAGTTCTTCCATGACCGCGGCGTAGATCTGCGCCTTCATGGTGAGCAGGCCCGGAATGGCGCGGTAGATATGGTGCAGCTGCTCGGCGGGGGTCCAGCCGGTTTTGCTGTCCGCGTCATCCGGCATCATGCGGGCAAGGTCAAAGAGGCTGCCCACACGCACCATAAAGAATTCATCCAGATTGCTGAAAAAATGGAGACGAATTTCAGCCGCTCCAGAGCGGGAACGGTGGGGTCCGCTGCCTCCTCCAGAACCCGCTGATTGAACCGCAGCCAGCTCAGCTCTCGGTTTTGGGTGTATCGATATTGTTTTTGAGTATTTTTTGGCATAGATAACCTTCCCGGACCCCGTATTTGCTGGCGATCAATTGCTCTGCCTGGAACAGATGAAATACGTGCCGCAGAATGAGAATTCCCGGCACAAGGGTATGGATTCGCTCCGGTTCCAGCCGCAGGATCAGATCGCTTGCTTCTTTCCGCTGCAAAGGAATTTGCATAGGCCGTCCAACTGCCCGGCGGTCATGCTGCGGCAGTCATCGGATATTTTATAATAGTGCCTTGCCAGTTTGAGCGCCGCCCGGGCTGTCCCACCAACGCCGACTGCCAGCGGCCGGGGTGCCAGCGCGCCTTCGTGAACGTCAATTGCCTGGGTGATTTCCTGCTGCAAACGCTTGAGGGAACCGTCTCCCGGCAGAATCTTCCTGACGCAGCGGCGGTACAGGCTCAAAGAGCCGATGGGGAAGCTTGCGAAATCCACCGGCGCGCTGTCTTCAAAGGTGACAATCTCGGTACTCGCACCGCCAATGTCCAGAAACGCGCCGCTGGTCAGATGCAGCTCCTGCATAGCGCCGGCATAGCCCAGGAGGGCTTCCTCCTCGCCGGGGATGATTTCCACCGCATAGCCGGTGGCCGCCCGGATAACAGACAAGGCCTGCTCTGTGTTGGAAATATTCCGCAGAGACGCGGTGGCGAAAACCCGGATCTGCTGGATCTCCAGCGTTTGCAGGATGCCTCGGAAGGTCAGAAGCCCTGCGCAGGCACACTCGATGCCCTCGGCGCTTAGCTTCCCATCCTCCACATATCCGGCAAGCCCTGCCATGATTTTCTCGCGGAAGAGGATGTGAAAGCTTTGCCCCTGGGTTTCATAGAGCGTCAGGCGGATGGAGTTGGAGCCGATATCAATGATGGCCTGCTTCATTCCGCTTCTCCAGCGGCTTCCACGGCCTCCTCCGGCGCGGCAGCGTCCCGCGGGGCTTCCTCCGGCACACGGAATACCAGAATGGCCTTGGCGGAGTTCGTTACGGAAAAGGTCACCAGCTCCCAGCCGGCCTGCGCCAGTTCGTTTGCCTTCTCCTCGATGGCCGCGGCCATCTTTTTTGCTTTGGGCGTGTAGTCAATTACAATCGTCCTGTAGGTCATGATGTATACCTCGTTTCTGTTTGAAAAATGGAAATTTACACCATGCGGAACTCAGACTGGCTGGAATCTCCCGCATGGTATTTTACAAAGTATACGGCCCGGATGTAAATTGCACGACCGGGCGTATGTAAATTCACGGTAAAATCAAAAAGTCCAGCAGAAAAATTCCGGAAAGGCAAAAAAGTAGTTGCGCTTTCCCGCAAAAAGTGCTATACTCCTGGTAATAGCGAAGAGGGAGACTGACCCCGGTTCCGTGTTGGTTTCAGAGAGGCGCGCGTTTTGCTGCAAGCGTGTCCCAATGCCCTGGGCGATACCACTCCTGAGCTGCGTGCGAGAAAGCCGATTGGCACAAGCACTGCCGTGTCCGCCCAACGACAGAGGGCTATGAGTGAAAAATCAAGGTGGAACCGTGCTGAATGCAAGCACCCTTGGAAAATCCAGGGGTGCTTTTTTGCATCCCGACGCTCAGAAAAGGAGAAATACCCATGAAGATTATTTACAAAGACGGCACCGTGGCAGAGTGCCCCCCGGAGGAAGCCCAGCATGTTCTGCGGCATACCGCTGCCCACATCATGGCCCAGGCTATTCAGCACCTGTATCCCGATGCGGACTTCGCCTATGGCCCCGCTACCGAGAAGGGCTTCTACTATGATGTGGATTTCGGTGATCGGAAGCTGACCGATGAGGATCTGGAAGCCATCGAGAAAGAGATGAAGAAGATCGTCAAGGCCAACCTGCCCATCAAGCCCTTCATCCTGCCCCGGGACGAGGCGGTGAAGCTGATGCACGACCGTCATGCCAAATATAAAGAGGAGCACATCGGAGACCTGCCCGAGGATGCCGTCATCAGCTTCTATCAGCAGGGTGACTATATCGATATGTGCGTTGGCCCCCACCTGACCTACACCAAGGGCCTGAAGGCCTTCAAGATCACCCAGCAGTCCGGCGCCTACTGGAAGAACGATGCCAACAACAAGATGCTCACCCGCATCAACGGTGTGGCCTTTGCCTCCCAGGAAGAGCTGGATGAGTACCTGAAGCAGCAGGAGGAGGCCAAGGCCAGAGACCACCGGAAAATCGGCAAGGAAATGGGCCTGTTTATGACCGACGAGCTGGTGGGCCGGGGCCTGCCCATGTTCCTGCCCAGAGGCTATACGGTCTGGCAGGAGCTGGAGAACTATATCAAGGAAAAAGAGCGCAAGCTGGGCTATCAGCATGTCATGACTCCCTGCGTGGGCACTGTGGCCCTGTATCAGACCAGCGGCCACTGGGCACATTACAAGGACAATATGTTCCCCGCCATGGAAGTGGACGGCGAGAGCTTTGTCCTGCGGCCCATGAACTGCCCCCACCACATGATGATTTACGCCAACCGTCCCCACAGCTACCGGGAGCTGCCCATCCGTATTGGTGAAATTGCTCACGACTTCCGTTATGAGTCCAGCGGCACCCTGAAGGGCATCGAGCGGGGCCGTCACTTCTGCCAGAACGATGCCCACCTGTTTGTCACCCCCGATCAGATCAAGGACGAGGTGGCCCGGGTGGTTGGCCTGATTTCCGATGTGTACAAGGACTTTGGCATTACGGACTATCGCTGTGTCCTGTCTCTGCGGGACCCGGAGGACAAGGTCAAGTACCATCCCGATGACGCCATGTGGGAGAAGGCCGAGTCCGCCCTGCGGGAGGTGCTGACGGAGCTGGGCATTGATTTCACCGAGGAAATCGGTGAGGCTGCCTTCTACGGCCCCAAGCTGGACGTGAACGTGAAGCCCGCCGTGGGCGCGGAGTACACCCTGTCTACCTGCCAGCTGGACTTCTGCCTGCCGGCCAAGTTCGATTTGAAGTATGTGGATGACCACGGCCAGGAGCAGACCCCTGTGGTGCTGCACCGGGCAATCCTGGGCTCTCTGGACCGGTTCATGGCTTATATGATTGAGGAGACCAAGGGCAAGTTCCCCGTGTGGCTGGCCCCCCTGCAGGTAAAGGTTCTGCCCGTGTCTGAGAAGACCATGGACTATGCCCGCCAGGTAAACCAGGCTCTGGACGATGCGGGCATCCGCACCCAGCTGGACGAGCGCAGCGAGAAGATCGGCTACAAGATCCGGGAAGCCCGCCAGATTGACCGGGCCCCCTATATGCTGATCCTGGGCGCCAAGGAGGCCGAAGAGGGCACCATCTCCGTCCGCAACCGGGACACGGACGAGACTTCCGTGATGAAGCTGGACGACTTTATCGCCAAGGTCCAGAACGAGATCAAGACCCGGGCACGATAAAAAGAACTATCGGGCTCTGATTTCCGAGAAAAAATAAATGAAATAGAGAACACCGCCGCTTCCGACAATGGAGACGGCGGTGTTTTGTACGGCTTATTCGCTGCGGAACTGGTCGCACATGAGATTGACGTAAACGCCCAGGCCTTCGGTTTCGCTGGCGGGGTAGGTGACAAGGAGGGCATAGAAGCCGCCCCGGTAGGGGACAAAGCGGATGGTGGTGTCCCCGGCACAGACGGTGCTGCCGTCCTTCCCTTCATAGGGGGACTGCTCCGCGTAGCTGTCCATGGCCCAGGCAATGGCGCTTTCCAAGGTCTGGGCCCCCAAATCCACAACAGTGAAGTGGACATTGTAATTGGCCGTACAGAGCATACTCTGGTGGGGATAGTCTCCGGGGACGGGCAGGGCGGTGTATTCTGTGATCCATTGCCCGTTGTTGGGAATATAAGTGCTCCAGCCCGCTTTCTGACAGAGCTGGAAGGGCTCCTGCTGCTCTGTGTATGCGCCGTTTTCGTACTTCCAAACGGGGAAGAACGCCAGATCAGACCGCATCTCGGCAGAGGTGAAGGCGGCGGTGATCGGTTCCAGACTGCCGCCCATCGCCGCCATGGCCCCCATAACCTTAGCAAGGTCATAATTCAGCGGGTCCTCCCGCAGCTGCACCAGATAGCCGCCGGGAGCCTTGGTAAAATAGACTTCCAGCTGTCCGGCAGCATCGTCTCCAGCGTAGAGACTGCCGCGGGAGCTGGCAATCAGCTCTGTATCCGGGAAAAGCTGCCGCACCCATTCCTGAACGGCGGAGAGCGCCTCCTCCGGGCGATAGGCAACTGTCAGGCGGACGGGATAGCGTGTTTCATAGTACTGCTGCGCGTCCTGCCGGGTGCTGAATTGCAGCGCGGTCGTTCGCAGGAAGCCGTCTAAGTCTTGGTCGGCATAGGTCCAACGGTCCGCCTGGGTGTCCCCATAGGAGACGGTGCTGTGGACCCAGCCCTTGCCGTTCTCCGGGCCGAGAACGTACATGGTAAACCGGGAGCCGGACCAGAGGGCAGCCGCCTTCTGCACTTCCTCGCCGTTGACGGTATAGGAGAGGGTGGTGTCCTGTTCCCGTTCGCTGCGTATCGGCACCTCCTGGGCATTTTCCGGCATGTTCTGCCAAGGAGCATCCGGCAGGGACGAAGCATCCTGCTGCTCCTCCTGGAGAATATTGACCCAGCGCTGTCCATCGTAGTAGAGCTTTGCCCATCGGGCCCCGCTGGGATAGGTGACGCGGAAGGTGCCATCCGCTTTCAGGCAGTCCAGGGCCCGCGGCTCGAAGTACCAGCCCTGGAGACGGTTATTCTTGCTGCCGATCAGCAGCGATCCGTGGGCTTCTCCCAGATACGCAAATTGGACGACCAGCTCCTGGATGCCGTCGCTGTCTATATCCAGAACGGCGTATCGGCTGGACTGACAGTCCTGACTTTGCAGCCAGGTGCGCATGGATTCAGTATACTCCGCCAAGGTGACATCCCCATACTCTGCCGAGTAGAAGGTGACCCGATTTTCCAGAATTCCGGGAACATCTATGGAGAGCCCAGTGATCTGGGGAACGGTTTCTGTGACGGCCTCTGTGGCATCCGTGGAATCGGCGGTGGTGTCCGGGTGGACCCAGTTTGCGGCGAGATAGGGCAGGGCCACCGCGCTTAGCCCCACCAGCACCGCCAGCATGGCGGCAATGGCCATATATTTTTGGATGGTGTGCTGCTGCCGGGCCTGGGCTTTTGCGGCGCGGAGATGCCGGGACTCCTGTATGCAGCTGGGGTTCAGGTCGCCCAGCAGCTCCAATAGCTCCAATTCGGTCATTTCAATCCCTCCTTTTCCAGATGGGCTTCCAGCTTCAGGCGGATTCTGCGGAGCTGGGTTCGGATTTTTCCGCGGGTGAAGCCGGTCTTTTCCGCAAGCTCCTGGGAGGTATCTAAGTACCAGTAGCGCCGGACAAAGAGACTGCGCTCCACGGGAGAAAGTCCGTCCAGAAAGCGCTGAATGCTTTGCAGGGTTTCCCGCCGGATAGCGGCGTTTTCCAGGCTTTCCGTCCCGCTGACGCACTCCCGCAGCTCTTCCAAAGCAATGGACACGGCCTCGCCGCCCCGTTTTGTGCTCTGCCGCTGCCGCCAACGGTCAATGGACAGGTTACGGGTGATCCGTCCCAGAAAGGCGGAGAGAATGCCGGGCTTCTGGGGTGGGATTGTATTCCAGGCGGTGAACCAGGTGTCGCTGACGCTCTCCTCCGCGTCCTCCGGGTTTTCCAAAACGTGCATGGCTATTGAATAGCAGTACCCGCCGTACTTCGCGGCGGTTTCCCCGATGGCCTCTTCGGCCCGGGAAAAATACAGCGCGAGAATCTCCGCGTCTTCCATATAGCTGCCTCCTTCTTTTATCTCTCATTTATATAGACGGAAAAGAGGGCTGGGGTGTTTCACTTATACCATAATTTTTGGAAAAAGGCGACTGAAAACTGAATTTGCGGGGCCCTCGGCGGACCGCCCGCTTTTCCCGCTTGACGGCGGCGCGGGGAAGCGTGTATAATACTCCGATAGAAAATGTCGGAGGAGAGAAATGAAGAATCGACTGGATAGAAAGATGCTGTCTGTGATCTTTGCCCTGGCCTGGCCTACCATGCTGGAGGAGCTGATGCAGACGGCGGTGCAGTATATCGATACGGCTATGGTGGGGGCCCTGGGCACCCAGGCCACCGCTGCGGTGGGGGCCACCAGTACGGTCTCCTGGCTGGTGGGCAGCACGGTTTCGGCGGTGGGGGTGGGCTTTCTGGCCTTCATCTCCCAGAGCTATGGGGCAGGGGAGCGGGACAAGGCCCAGCGGGCCGCCGCCCAGGCGGTGACCGTGACGGTGCTCATTGGCCTGCTGTTTACGGCAATCACCACATCGCTCAGTGGGCATATCACCGCCTGGATGCAGGTGGAGGCTAGCATCCGGCCTATGGCATCCCGGTATTTTCGGATTCTCTACAGCCCCATGCTGTTCCGGGCGGCCAGCATCATTTTTGCCACGGTGCTGCGCTCTGTGGGAGATACCCGGACGCCCATGCGGGTAAGCCTGAATATGAACCTATTGAACATCGTCCTGAATTTCCTGCTGATCTACCCCAGCCGGGAGATTTCGCTGTTCTCTCTGCGCCTGCATGTGTGGGGCGCTGGCTGGGGCATCCAGGGGGCGGCGGCGGCCAGTGCCGCGGCCTATGTCTACAGCGGCATTGCCATGACGGCGCGGCTGTGGAGTCACCCGGAGCTGTCGCCAAAAGGAAAGCGGTTCCTGCCGGATGGGGAGATTCTGGCCCCCTGCTGGAAGGTGGCCTTTCCCAATATGCTTCAGCGCTTCGGAACGTCTCTGGGCTATGTGGTTTTTGCTGCCATGATCAATGCCCTGGGCGATACGGCCACGGCGGCCCATACCATTGCCAATACGGTGGAGTCCCTGTTCTACATCCCCGGCTGGGGCATGCAGACTGCCGCCGCCACTTTGGCAGGCAACGCCCTGGGGGCCAGAGACGCCCAGCGGCTCAAGTCCCTGACCAAGACAATCCTTCCCCTGGAAATCGGACTGATGGTGGTCTCCGGTGGGCTGCTGCTGATTTTCGCGCCCCAGCTCATGTCGATTTTTACAAAAGATCCTCAGGTCAAGGCCTTGGGCACCAGGGTGCTGCGGATGGTGGCCGTTTCCGAGCCCTTTTATGGTGTGCCCATTGTGCTGGAGGGCGTCATGCAGGGCGTGGGCCGGACGGTTCCGCCCTTCGTATTCAACATTTTGGGGATGTGGTGCGTCCGCATCCTCGGAACCTTTGTCTGCACCCGGCTTCTGGGGCTGGGCCTGGTTTCCGCCTGGGGCTGCATGATTGGCCATAATCTGCTGCTGTTTGTGCTTTTTGTCAGCTTTTATGCCCTGGGAAAGGTATATCCGGAGATTCCTAAAAGAGAAATGCAATCCATTCGAGAAAATGATGAATAAGTATAAAAATATCCATTTCCCTCTTGCTTTTTACAGGAAACGTAGTATAATCAGGGCAATTGGATATTTGCATCCACCGGTACCTTCCGAGAAAGTTCGGAGGGTTTAAAAGGGAAGGCAGTGTGAATCTGCCGCAGCCCGCTCTACTGTGATGGGGAGCGCTTCGTCAATAGCCCATTGGCTCTGCCGAGAAGGGGACGAAGTGCGTGGAACCGAAGCCAGGAGACCTGCCGTTGGAAGTGTCTGACGTTCCGGTGGGGGACCGAGCTTACACCAATAGGATAAGGTATTGTCTGTAAGGGTGCGTTCTGCCATGCGGCGGGACGCACCTTTTTTCAGATCCGCAGATACCCGAAAATCCGGGATGCGGCCCAAAGTGGCTTCGCACACCCAAAAGGAGAAAGAGAAACGCATGAAAAAAGTACTTTGCCTTGTTCTGGCGGCTGTGCTGCTGATGGGTCTGTTTGCCGGCTGCGGCAGCCAGACAACGACGGCAGGCGCGGACACCACGGCTGCCCAGCAGGAGACCGCGGCTGCCGCCGCCGAGACGGAAACCACCGGGGAGACTGCCAAAAAGCATGTGGAAAACCTGGTGATCGGCACCACCACCGCCAACACCACCTTCAACCTGGTGGGCCAGACCGATATCTTCGGCCGGATCAACTATGTGAACTTCTGCCGTGCCAACTGGATTTATGAGGATGAGAACGGCCAGCTGCAGCCCTTCTTCTTCACCTCCTTCGAGATTTCCGAGGATGGGAAGGTCCTGGACTTCACCTGGCCCACCACCGCGGTTTGGAGTGACGGCGAGAAGGTTACCTGGGATGATATCGATTTCACCTTCCGCTTCCTGAAGGACACCACCAAGAGCACCAACTTCATCCATCTGGTCAGCGTGGAGCAGACCGGCGATGACAGCGGCCGCATCACCTTCAGCGAGCCCGATGTCTATGGCTGGCTGTCCGGCTCCGCAACCATGCAGGGCCTGCTTCCCAAGCACGTCTGGGAAAAGTTTGAGGGCTCTGACGAGTATAAGAACTATACCGAGCCCGATGCCGCCGTTGGCTGCGGCCCCTACAAGCTGGTATCCTATGATGTAGATGCCCAGGTCTCCTACTACGAGGCCATTCCTGAAAACAACTATCACGGCGAAATCACCGTGGATTCCGTGACCATCAAGACCTATGCCGACCAGACCGCTGTGATGATGGCCCTGAATGCCGGTGAGATCGACTGCTACTATGCCTACTCTACCCCCATTGACGCTACCCTGATCGACCTGATCTCCGACAGCGCCGTAGACCCCGGTGAGAGCATTTATTCCGGCGAAGACCAGATCACCTTCGGCATGACGCGGCCTGCCGGTTCCGACTACCAGTTCCGTCTGGCTGTGACCAAGGCCATGGACTGGAATCTGCTGACCGATGTAATCGGCGGCGGCTACGGTGAGGTTCCCCGCGCCGGTATCATTCCCCCCAGCTGCACCGGCTACCTGGATGGCCTGCCTCAGTTCGCCCAGGACACCGCCGAGGCGGAGCGGATTCTGGACGAGGCCGGCTATATGGATGTGAACAATGACGGCTTCCGGGAATTCCCCGACGGCTCTGAAATGAAGATCCTGATCGTCCCCCAGTATTCCAAGAAGATGGACCTGCGGAACCGGATTGCCGAGGTTCTGATCGACAACCTGAAGGCTGTGGGCGTCAACGCCTATGTGGATCAGGAGATTATTGTCAGCTCCGAGGTCTGGGAGAGCAATATCCAGGACGGCAACTACGATATTGCCATCGGCTACACCACCGCCGGTATGGCCCGGCACACCTCTGCCTTCCGCTACTATGTGTATGAGCCCAAGCCCGGCACGGAGCGCAGCGCTTCCTGGCTGTGGGGCACCTATACGGACAAGGAGTTCAACGATACTGTCTGGCGGATGCAGAACGCCTCTTCTCAGGACGAATATGTATCCTGCATCCAGTGGCTGCAACAGGAGGCGGCGGACACCCTGTTCGGCTGCGCTCTGAGCTGGACCTCCTGCTTCTACCCCTACCGTACCGATAAGTACGAGGGCTGGTACAACCGTCCCTCCTGGGGCGTGGTCAATGACGAGCTCTGGTACTCTCTGACCAGCAAGTAAGCATTTCTTCCCGGCTGCCTTTGCGCCTATCCCGCGGAGGCAGCCTTCTTTATCATTCGGAAAGGATTGGTGGTCCATGGGGAAATATCTGCTGAGAAGAATTTTGACGGCCATTTTTACGATTTATGTGATCATCACGGTGAGCTTCTTTATGGTTCGCTTTATGCCGGGAGATCCCCTGCAGCATCTTGTTGGGCAGGAGGAATATTACTATCTTCTGGATACGGACCCGGAGGAACTGAACTTCATTGCGGAAAAATACGGCCTGAATGAACCTTTGGGCGTTCAGTATCTGCGCTACCTCAAAAGCGTGGTGACGCTGGATTTCGGAATTGCATATTCCAATAAGAAACCGGTGGTGGAGAATGCTTTCTCCTGCATCCACTGGACGATTCTGCTGTCCATTCCCACCTGGATTCTGGGCGGCATTCTGGGCGGAGTCCTGGGCGTGCTGGCAGGATGGCGGCCAGGAAAGCGGCTGGACTGCATCCTGACCCCCATTGCCCTGTTTTTGAACACGGTGCCAAGCAACTGCATCGGCGTTCTGGCGCTGGCCCTGTTCGCCTATAGGCTGCGTTGGGTGCCCATCGGCGGCATGACCAGCGGCATCGGCACAGGCTGGGTGCGGACGCTGGACATTTTAAAGCATATGGCCCTGCCTCTTTCGATCCTGGTTCTGTTCCGTTGCTCCGGGGACTTTATGTTGATGAAGAGCAGTGTTTCCCAGGTGCGCCACGCGGACTATACGGTAACGGCGGCCTCCAAGGGCCTTTCAGACCGGAAAATTCTCTTCCGCCATGTGATGCGCAACGCCATGCTGCCCTATATGACCAGTATGTGCATGCAGATGGGCGGCCTGCTGTCCGGCTCCATGATGATTGAGACCATTTTCGGCTGGAAGGGCATGGGCCAGCTGTTTTACAACGCGGTATCCAGCCGGGACTTTCCCACGGCCCAGTTCTGCTTCCTGATCTCTGCGTTCTGTGTGGTCATGGCCAATTTGCTCAGTGACATTCTGGTGGGCGTCATCGATCCCAGAGTGACCGTAAAGTAGGTGAGACAATGAAGAAAAAGAAAAAAGTCAATATTCCTGTGCTGGTTGGAAGCCTGATCATCGGCTTTTTTGTGATTATCGCCATCGTTGCCCCGGCCATTGTCCCCTATGACCCGGCGGCTACCAGCGCGCTGACCTACGGCAAGCCCAGCCCGGAGCATCCGCTGGGGACCAACGATGTGGGGCAGGATATTTTCAGCGAACTGATCTATGGCACCCGCATCTCTATGGTCATTGGCGTCTTCGCGGCGGTGGTGGTTACCTGTGTAGGAACGCTGCTGGCGCTGCTGTCCGGCTGGTACGGCGGCGTGGTGGATAAGCTCATTACAGGGCTTACAAACCTTGCCATGGCGGTGCCGGGGCTGGCGCTGACGACGCTGCTGGTGTGCTATCTGTCCCCCGGAATTCTCAGCATTGTGGTGGCCATCAGCATTACCGCCTGGACGGGTACCACCCGGGTGCTTCGGTCCCAGATTCTGGCGCTGAAGGAAGAGCCCTTTGTCAAAATCGAAAAGGCCATCGGCCAGCGGGACATTGTAATCATGTTCAAGCATCTGCTGCCGAATCTGAAGGATATTATCCTGTCCCGGGGGGCCATGGCGGTATCCTCCGCCATGATGACGGAGGCATCGTTGAGTTTCCTGGGCCTGGGGGCCTTTGGAGAAAAGAGCTGGGGTGCCATTTTGCACTATGCGTTTTTCAGAAACGGTGTGGTACGGGGGCTATATTGGTGGTATCTTCCGCCGATTCTGTGTACCTCCCTGGCGGTGCTGGGATTCATGCTGGTGGGCTACTACGGCCAGCAGAAGAGGTGAGGAAGATGCTGGAAATCAAACATGTATCGGTAAAATTCAGCGCGGACAGCGATGTTCAAGCTGTTGAAGACGTGTCCCTGGAGCTGCCGGAGGGCGGCAAGCTGGCGCTGGTGGGGGAGACCGGCAGCGGAAAGAGCGTTCTGCTGCTGGCAATCCTGCGGCTCCTGCCGGAGACGGCCCAGGTCAGGGGGGACGTGCTGCTGGATGGGAAAAGCATCTGGCAGATGAAGCGAAAGGAACTGGATAAGGTCCGGGGCGCTGTCATTTCCTATGTGCCCCAAGGCGGTGGAGAGGCCCTGAACCCGCTGATGCGGGTGGGCTTCCAGGTTGGGGAGCCCCTGATGGAGCACAAGGGCCTCCACCGGAAGGAAGCGGAGGCAAAGAGTGTTTCTCTGCTGAAAAAGTTCCACTTGGGGGACGAGGAAGCTCTGGCCCGGGCATATCCCCATACCTTCAGCGGCGGTATGCGGCAGCGGGCCATGGTAGCCATGGGCATTGCCGCGGACCCCAAAATCGTGCTGGCGGACGAGCCCAGCAAGGGCCTGGATGAAAAACGGGTTGCTCTGGTGGCAGAGACCTTCCGGCAGCTGGGGGAGAAGAGCCTGCTGTGCGTGACCCATGATCTGCTGTTCGCGGAAAAAATCTCTGACCACATCTGCGTGCTTTACGCGGCCCAGCAGGTGGAATACGGCCCCACGGAAAAGCTGATGCGCGCGCCCCTGCACCCTTATACCCGGGATATGCTGCGGGCCATCCCGGAAAACGGTATGGAGGTGGACAAGGCAGGCTTCGCCCCGGCCCATACGGGCTACGAAAACTTCGGCTGCCGGTATCGCCACCGCTGCAAGGACTGTATGGAAATCTGCAAAAAAATGCCGCCCCTGTTTTCGGTAGGGGAGGAGAAAGTGAGGTGCTGGCTCTATGCGGATGCGGCTGGAACAGCTGACAAAGACCTATAAAAGCCGAAACGGCGGCGCGGAGCGCTTCTATGCCGTTCGGAACGCCAATATTACCCTGGAAGCCGGGCAGACTGTGGGCCTCTTTGGCGACAGCGGCAGCGGAAAATCCACTCTGGGTATGATGGCCGCGGGGCTGCTGAAGCCCACCTCTGGGCAGATTTACTATGAGGATCAGCTCTGCGCGTATCCTTACCGTGGAGATGTCCGGCGGAATATCCAGATTTTGTTCCAGCACCCGGAGGTGTCTTTTAACCCGGCTCTGCCGCTGATCAAAAGCATGACGGAGCCCTATACCCTCTACCATCTGCCCTATTCCAGAGAGATTCTGGTGGAGAATGTGGAGCGGTTCGGCCTGCACGAGGAGCATCTTCTCCGCTGCCCCAGCGAGCTGTCCGGCGGCGAGCTGCAGCGGGCGGCATTGGCAAGGCTGCTGGTGCTGCGTCCCAATGTGCTGGTGCTGGATGAGCCTACCAGCATGCTGGATGTGATCACCCAGGCCCAGATGATCGGAATGCTGCGGGACTACCAGAAGGAGAGCGGCGCGGCCTATTTCTTCATCACCCACAACCGCAGCCTGTGTGACCGGGTCTGTGATCGGGTGTATGACGTTCAAGAGGGAATCATTACATTGGAGGAATGAATGATGGAAGGAAAAATTGAGAAAATTGCCATTCTGCACTGCCGCAAATCCGGCAGCGTCTGCACCGGCGCGGCCTGCTTCCGGACTTTTTATGACCGGAAGAAGAGCTTTACCCAGTACGAGGGACAGACGGTGGAGCTCTCCGCCTACTTTGACTGCAACGGTTGTGAGGCAGACAAGCTGATGGACCCAGGCTTTACGGAGAAGCTGGAGCGCATGGGCCAGGAGCATGTGGACAAGATTCACATTGCCACCTGTGTTGTGCACAAGTGCCCCCAGCTGGCTCAGATCGAGCAGGCCCTGGACAACCAGCATTTGGCATGGGAGGAAGGAACCCACTGAAATCTGGGGCTGCCGCAATGGCAGCCCCAGGTGAAATCCAGCCGGGGCTGGGTGGAATCTGTCTTTGACAGATGAAATCCGGTCTTCGATCGGGTGAAATCGCCCTGTTGGGGCGGTTGCGGTGTCCCTGCGGGACGAATAAAAATTGAGTGCGTTGCGATTGGTTTGCAACGCACTCGCTGTTTTTGGGATTGGATAGGGGCGTTATTTTTTGCCGCTGATCTGGAAGCCCGGGAAGTATTCCTCTACGAAATCCACCTTTTCCACCTGGAAGCTCTTTCCGTTCAGATATTCCAGGGCCCCGGAATCGGTGGTGAACCGGAAGGTCAGACGGTAGGAATAGAGGGCCTGGTAGGTCCGGTCATACCGCTTGTCCAGCTTGCCGTATTTTCCGTCACCCAGCAGGGGGTGCCCCGCGTGGGCAAACTGGGCGCGAATCTGGTGGGTTCGTCCGGTGATCAGCTCGCACTCCACCAGGGAGAGGCCGTTTAGGCTTGCCAGAGTTTTGTAGTTCGTCTGGCAGGTTTTGGAACCGGGCTTGGGGGCGTCTGTGACGAAGACCCGGTTTTTCACCGCGTCCTTGAAGAGGTAGCCCTTCAGGCTGCCCTCTCTGGGCTTTGGTGTGCCCTCTACGATGGCGAGATACCGCTTGTCGATTTCCCGGTCCTTGATCTTCTGATTCATCACCCGCAGGGCCTCCGCCGTCTTGGCGGCGATAACGATGCCGCCGGTGTTCCGGTCAATGCGGTTGCACAGAGCGGGGGTGAAGGAATGCTCCTCTCTGGGCCGCCATTCCCGTTTCTGGTACAGGTAGGCCTGAATCTGATCGATCAGGGTGCGTCCGTACTCCGCCCCGTCGTGGGGGTGCACCGCCAGACCGGGCCGCTTGTCCACCAGCAGAATATGATCGTCCTCGTAGACGATGTTCAGCTTGGGAACGGCCACGGTCAGGTAGGCGTTGTCCTCTCTGGGGGTGTCAAAGAATTCGTCGTTGATGTATAATTGCAGGGTGTCGCCTGCCTCCAGCCGGGTGTCCCGCTGGGCCCGGGCGCCGTTGCGCTTGATGCGCTTTAAGCGGATATATTTCTGGGCCAGGGAGGCGGGGAGCAGCGGCACGGCCTTCGCCAGGAAACGGTCCAGGCGCTGGCCCGCGTCATTTTGTCCGATGGTCAGTTCTTTCATTCTTTTCCCTCAAGGCTGGCAAAGTGGCGGTTGATCTGGTCGGTGAATTCCTGGGCGGCGTTATAGCCCAGCTTGCGCTGGCGCACATTGATGGCGGCCACTTCCAGAATGACGGCCAGGTTCCGGCCCGGGGTGATGGGGATGGTGTTCATGGGGATTTTGACCCCCAGAATTTCCATATACTGTTCCTCCAGACCCAGCCGGTCATAGGCATCCTGGTTGTTCCAGGGGACGATATTGACCACCAGATCGATGGACTTTTTCGACCGGACGGAGCCCATGCCGAAGAGCTTGGCCACATTGACAATGCCGATGCCCCGCAGTTCAATGTAGTTGCGGATCAGCTCCGGGGCGCTGCCCACCAGGGAATTGCTGTTGACCTTGCGGATCTCCACGGCATCGTCGGCAATGAGCCGGTGGCCCCGCTTCAGGAGCTCCAGGGCGGCCTCACTTTTGCCGATGCCGCTTTCTCCGGTCAGCAGCAGGCCCTCGCCGTAGACCTCCATCAGCACGCCGTGGCGGGTGACCATGGGGGCCAGCTCTGCCCGCAGGTAGGAGATGAGAGAGGAGCAGAAGGTGCTGGTGGCCTCCTCCGAGCGGAGAATGGAGATATTGTGCTTCTTGGCCATGGCCAGGCATTCCTGATCCACCGGCAGGCTGCGGCAGATCAGCAGCGCCGGAATCCGGTAGTCAAACAGCCGGTCGAAGATCACCAGCCGCTCCTGGGGGGCTTTCTTTTGCAGATAGCTCCACTCCATATTGCCCAACACTTGAAGCCGACGGGGCTCAAAATGGTCAAAGTAGCCGGAGAGGGTCAGGCCCGGCCGGGCCACATCCTCCACGGTCAGACGGATGGAATTATAGTCAGTGGAGGCGTAAATAACCTCCATATGAAATTCTTTTGCAATATCGGGAAGTGTTACGTTGTATTCGCTCACTTTTCTCCGCGCTCCTTCCTGTCGGCAGTCACGCAATGGACAGCCGCAACAATCCACATTTATTATACCAGCCGCCCTAAGAATATCAAGGGCCAAAAATAAAAAGAAAAAATTGAAAAAAAGACTTGCATTTTTCCACAATCTCTGCTATTATATTCAGGCGTTCGAGTTAGCGCAAGAATGATGACGATTATGTCCGGATGGGAGGTGCAATGAATGGCGAAGTGTGATTTTTGTGGCAAGGGTGTAACCTTTGGTATTAAGGTTTCCCACTCCCACAGACGTTCCAACCGTGCCTGGAAGCCCAATGTCAAGCGGGTCAAGGCTGTTGTCAATGGAACTCCCTGCCATGTGTACGCTTGTACCAGATGCCTCCGTTCCAATAAGGTCGAGAGAGCTGTCTAATCTCCCGGTACCCTTTGAGCGGGCCATCTGATCCCCGTGGCTGATAAATACGCTGCCGTATTCCCGGCAGCGTTTTTATTTTCCCAAAAGCGCGCTGCAGTCTGAAAAAACCGCAGCGCGCTCTTTTCCAGTTCGTCCCGCAGGGACACTACAACCGCCCGGCAGGGGCGATTTCGTCCGGTTGAAACCGGATTTCTCCTGTCGCCAGACAGATTTCACCCGGCCATCGGTCGGATTTCGTTGGGCCTGCCGCGCTTTTGCGGCAGACCCAAAAGTTTACTTTCCGCAGCAGCCATTCTCCGGCTGGCAGCAGCTTTGTGGCCGGCAGTCGCAGCCCTTGGGGGTGAACTGGGCGGCGGGGAAGGGGATGCGGCTGAAGAGCTCGCAGGGGTCCTCCGCGCAGCCTGGGGAGTCGCAGCATTCCTTGGTGGGGATGCTGTAGTCCATGACCGGGACGATCAGCTGGGCGTCCCGCTCCAGGCGGACAATGGAGAACTGGCCCAGGGTCACATAGAGCCTGCGCCGATCCGGCTGCATCACCAGCTCCTCATCGAACATGGATTTGATCCAGTCCGGCAGCGAAACCGGGCAGCTGTCCCGGCCGCCGCACTCGCAGGCCTCCCGTACCCGGCTACTGAGCACCATCGGGTCTAGGGCCTCCACCACGGCGGCGGGGCGGCTGGCCAGATTCCGGGCATCGGCTGTGCAGGGCCGCAGATCGCTGCGGTAGATGTGGGCGCAGCTCTCCTCGCCGCAGAGCACCACCCGTTTGGTGAATACCGCCAGACCGCAGAGGGTGGCGGGCCGGTTGGCCCCGATGACGGTATCCGCCAGGACCCGGTAGAAGAACGTAATGTCGATGCAGTAGTGGTTGCGGTCAAAGGTCACCGGCTCTACATCTATGTAGGTGCTCATGAGCTCGGCGCACCGGACTCTGGTGCCGGCGGAACCGTCCAGAACCCGCTGGGAGCTGGACGTCAGGTAGACGGGCAGATCCTCAATGCAGTCCTTATCCCGGCAGGAGTCGGTGATTTTGCGGGTGTGGATGGACATGGCCTGCCGCAGATCGTTGGGATTGCAGCGCAGGGCGGAAGTGCATTGATCAGCCATAGGATTACCTCCTGATTTGCTTCTAAAGCTTGCGCTTATAGGCCAGTTTATGCAGGAGGGGAGAAAAATGCGCTTATTTTGTGGAGAACCGGTAAATGGTTTCGCTCCTGTAGAGCCTCCCGGCGGTGACAACGGGCTGGGCCCAACTGGGCTTATGGAGGCAGTCGGGGTAGAACTGGGTTTCCAGGGCGATGCCGCTGTGCCTGCCGTAATGCACGCCGCCCTTGCCGGTTTCATTCAGATAGTTGCCGGAGTAGACCTGAATACCCGGGCAGTCCGTGTAGACGGAAAGGGTTCTGCCGGATTCCGGGTCCGTCAGCGTGGCGCAGGGGTTGCAGAAGACCTCCCAGTTGTGGTCAAAGCCGCCCTGAAGCTTCAGGGGCTCGTAGTCCGCCTGGAGATCCCGGGCGATGGGCTTGGGACTGCGGAAGTCCATGGGGGTTCCGGCCACATCCCGCAGTTCTCCCGTGGGAATGTTCTCCGCGTCATCGGGGCAGAAGTGGCGGGCGGGCATACAGAGCTCCTGCTGCACCGCCTTCTCCGGGTGCTGCTGCCCCGCCAGATTAAAATAGCTGTGATTGGTCATATTAAAGACGGTGTCCTTGTCGCACCGGCCCCAGTAGAGAATGTGCAGCCCGCCCTCGCCGTCTAAGCGGTAGGTGACCCGGATGTGGGCATTTCCCGGGAAACCCTGGTCCAGATCCGGGCTCTCCAGGGAGAGGGTCAGCTGATCTTCCTCCTGATTTTCCAGCGTCCAGAGCCGGTTCTTATAGAAATCCGGGCCGGAGTGCAGGTTGTTTCCGTTTTCGTTGGGAGTCATGGCAAAGTGCTTGCCCGCCAGATCAAATCCGGCGCCGCCGACGCGGTTGGCGCTGCGGCCCACAGTGGCCCCCAGAAAGGCGGTGCTTTGCGCATAGTCCTGGGGCGCGTCAAAGCCCAGAACCACGTCTTCCAGGCTTCCCTGGGCGTCCGGCACCCACAGGGAAACCAGGGTGGCCCCCAGGTCGGTGATCTCGGCGGTGAGGCCGCCGTTTTGGATGGTATAGAGTGTGGCCTCCGCGCCGCTGTGCAGATTGCCGAATTTCTTTTTCATATCAGAATGCTCCCTTTCGTTTTCTCTTTGGAAGAGCCTAAATTATGTTAAGACCATGCAAAGCAATTGTACTATATTCTTGCCGGAATTACAATGTCTTATTTTGGCCTCCTGCGGGAAAAGCAAACTTTCGTCCGCATTTTGAGAAAAAGTGCATCGGGCGTACTTCCAAATCTTTTCCCGTGAAAACCGCGCAAAGGCCCTGACCACAACATTTAGTGGTCGAAGCTTGACAAAACCACAATATGTTGTATAATGAGGCAGCGAAGAGAAAATTTCCCCAAAGGAGGACCTTACCATGAAGATCATCAAGCGCAACGGTACAGAGGTTGTTTTTGATATTGAAAAGATCAATATGGCCATCACCAAGGCCAATAACGCGGTAGAAGAGAAGGCCCGGATGACCCCCATGCAGATCGCCCGGATTGCGGAAAGCGTCAGCGTTTCCTGCGAGCAGATGGGCCGCAGCCCTTCTGTAGAGGAGATCCAGGACCTGGTGGAAAAGTCCATCATGGCCCATGGTGCTTTTGAGGTGGCCAAGGAGTACATTACCTACCGGTACACCCGGAACCTGGCCCGCCAGTCCAACACCACGGACGACCGCATCCTGAGCCTCATCGAGTGCAACAACGAAGAGGTCAAGCAGGAGAACGCCAACAAGAACCCCACCATCAACGCCGTCCAGCGGGACTATATGGCAGGCGAGGTGTCCAAGGACATCACCAGCCGGATTCTGCTGCCTCGGGACATTGTGGCGGCCCATGAGGCGGGCATTATCCACTTCCATGACTCCGATTACTATGCCCAGCATATGCACAACTGCGACCTGGTCAACCTGGAGGATATGCTCCAGAACGGCACGGTCATTTCCGGCACCCTGATCGAGAAGCCCCATTCCTTCTCCACCGCCTGCAACATTGCCACCCAGATCATTGCCCAGGTGGCCTCCAACCAGTATGGCGGCCAGTCCATCTCCCTGACCCACCTGGCCCCCTTTGTCCAGATCAGCCGGGAAAAGATCCGCCGCAGCGTGGAAAAGGAGATGCAGGAGTTTGGCGTCAGCCCCAGCGAGGAGGCCATCTCCAAGGTGGTGGAGGACCGTCTGCGTGATGAGGTCCGCCGGGGCGTACAGACCATCCAGTACCAGGTGGTGACGCTGATGACCACCAACGGACAGGCTCCCTTTATCACCGTCTTCATGTACCTGAATGAGGCCCGGAGCGAACAGGAGAAAAAGGACCTGGCCATGATCATTGAGGAGACCCTGCGCCAGCGCTATGAGGGTGTAAAGAACGAGAAGGGCGTGTGGATCACCCCTGCCTTCCCCAAGCTGATCTATGTGCTGGAGGAGGACAATATCCGGGAGGACACGCCTTACTGGTATCTGACCCGCCTGGCCGCGGAGTGCACCGCCAAGCGGATGGTCCCGGACTATATCAGCGAGAAGAAAATGAAGGAGTACAAGCTCTCCAAGGGCGAGACCGCCGGCAGCGGCGATGTGTACACCTGCATGGGCTGCCGCAGCTTCTTGACACCGGACCGCTCTGGCAACGGTTGGGACAACGTGGCGGGGGCCAAGAACTACGAGCCGGGGAAGCCCAAATACTATGGCCGGTTCAACCAGGGCGTTGTTACCATAAACCTGGTGGACGTGGCCCTGTCCTCCGGCAGAGACGTGGCGAAATTCTGGGAAATCTTTGAGGAGCGGCTGGAGCTGTGCCACAAGGCTCTGCGCTGCCGCCATGAGCGGCTGAAGGGCACATTGTCCGATGCGGCCCCCATCCTGTGGCAGTACGGCGCTCTGGCCAGACTGCAAAAGGGCGAGCCCATCGATAAGCTCCTCTATGGCGGCTACTCCACCATTTCCCTGGGCTATGCGGGGCTGTATGAGTGCGTCAAGTATATGACCGGCAAATCCCACACCGATGCCGAGGCGAAGCCCTTCGCCCTGTCTGTCATGCAGAAGATGAACGACAAGTGCCTGGAGTGGAAGACCGCGGAGAACATTGACTACTCCCTGTACGGCACGCCCCTGGAATCCACCACCTATAAATTCGCCAAGTGCCTGCAAAAGCGCTTCGGCATCGTGCCTGGCATCACCGACAAGAGCTATATCACCAACTCCTACCATGTCCATGTGTCCGAGCCCATTGATGCCTTCACCAAGCTGCGCTTTGAGGCGGAGTTCCAGCAGCTGTCCCCCGGCGGTGCCATCAGCTATGTCGAGGTGCCCAATATGCAGAACAACATTGATGCGGTGTTGGAAGTGATGCAGTTTATCTATGACAACATCATGTATGCCGAGCTGAACACCAAGTCCGACTACTGCCAGGTCTGCGGCTATGACGGGGAAATTGAGATCCAGGAGGATGACCACAAGCTGGTCTGGGTCTGCCCCCAGTGCGGCAACCGGGACCAGAACAAGATGAATGTGGCCCGGCGCACCTGCGGCTACATCGGCACCCAGTTCTGGAACCAGGGACGAACCCAGGAGATCAAGGATCGGGTTCTGCACCTATAATCAAAATTCACGGAGCGGTACAAAATGCCGCTCCGTGTTTTGTGAGAATTGGTTAGTTGACGCTAACCTAAAACGGTGCTATAATCTGGGAAAAAGAAAGGTGGAATGCTTTATGGTAAAGACAACGGTTCAGGTAGAAGGCATGATGTGCGGCATGTGCGAGAGCCATGTGAACGACGCGGTCCGTCAGGCTGTGCAGGTGCGCAAGGTCACCTCTTCCCACACCAAGGGCGAGACCGAAATTCTCAGCGACGCCCCCCTGGACGAGGCTGCCCTCCGGGCCGCCATCGAGAAAACCGGCTATCAGGTAAAGGCCATCCAGTCCGAGCCCTACGAAAAGAAGGGCTTCTCCCTGTTCCACAGAAAGTAAGCTCAGACAAGCAAAGCGGAGCGCTGCCCAAACGTAGCGCTCCGCTCATTTTTAAAATCGTCCCTCAGGGACACCACATCCGCCCAGCCATAAATCACTTGCAAGGAAGCCCAGCAGAGTTTGCCGACGGAAGTCGGCAAATAAAGTAAAATCATTTTCTGTCGGGGCGTGTACCTGACAGAAAATACCTATCAGGCTGCAAGTCTAGCGCCGCAGCACTGTGCAGAGCGCAACCGCCGTAGGCGGCTCTTAGCGCGGAGCAGTGCCCCCGTAGGGCGTGCGCGCAGCAGACTGCAAAAGTTTGTCGGAAAAGCCCGTAGGGATTTTTTGACAGTTTAGTCGTCCCACATATGTTCCCGCACATAGGCGTCCATTTCCTTTTCGTAACGGAAGCGGACGTTTTTTAAATTTTCTCCCCGCAAAATGGAGAAATAGGCTTCCTGGTGGATGGCGCACTGCTCCGGGTCCCCGGTGAACAGGTTGCCCGCGGCCATCAGGGCGAAGGCGGCATCGGGATATTTGGCGCGAAGGGACGCATCCTCGCTGGCGCGGCGCAGCTGCTCCATGCCTGGAATCCGGGAAAAGGCGGCTGCCTCCATCTGGGCTAGTGGCAGGGAAGGGTGCTTTGCGAGTTCCTGTGTCAATACCATACTGCTACCTCCAAACACACACTGGGCAGGATTATAGCACGGCAGGCCCGGCGGCGCAATCGGCATCTTCGACAGAAAAGGCAGGAAAAAATCCACACATTTCCCCCTTGACAGCGGCTTTCTTCGGAAAACCACTCCGCTCCGGGGAAAGCCAAAACAATTTTGAAATTCCCGGGGTATACAAAACAGGAAAATCGGGGCACAAAAGACGGATACATTGTGTTTTTGGTGATTGATACCAAAAATAAGCGCCCGAATTTATGCAGTCTGTATGAGCCGTATCGGGACCATCTCCGGTTATCCGGCTTCCTGCGCCAGGGCCCAATTCCGGATATAGGCGAGAATTTCGGTACCGGAGAAGCCCGGACAGAACGCCAGAATCTGCTTATCCCAGGTGCCGTCGGCATTGAATAGGTCGAAGCCCTCCCGGTCATCCCGGATGACGACGCTTCGGCCATCCTCGCTGGTGATTCGACAGCCGGTGGTATAGAGCCTCGGCCCCGGGGCTCTGCTGTAGTCCTCCTGGGCAACCCATGCATCCGTGGAAAAGACCAAATCCGTGAAGCTGGGCTGACTGCCGATGGCGTTGTTCGGCTGGATGTCTTCCAGCTGGAAGCACTCCACCTTGGCCGGGGCGGAAAAGGCTTGTAGCTCATATTGAATCTGCTGTAGGTCGGAGGAGAGATGCATAAAGGTGCCGCTTTCAAATTCGCTGGCCACCAGATTTTCCCGCAGCGTCCTTGGAACATCGTCTACATGCTGAATGATCTTTTTTCCTCCGTCCAGCTCTCCTACGAACAGGTGAGCAGGCTCTTCAAATCCTTCATACAGGATATCGAATGCCCAGAGCTTGGAATTGATCCGCCGCCAGGAGACAATCGAAGAGACACCAGGGTAGTAATTTTCTTTATTCAGGACATAAACAGCTTCATTGGGGAAGTAGATGAACTCCGCAAAGCGGTCAAAGTCATCTTGTGCCGCGGCATCCAGATAGACCTGCATAAATTGGTAAGCTGCCTGATCCTCCGCCGCTACCGATTCTGTGTCGGTTTTCGGCGCGGTGGCGCTGTCCAATGCGATTGTGCCTGCTGGGGAGGATTCTGGTTCCGCGTTCTTCGGCTCGGTGACAAAGCACCAGAGAATGCCGACGGCCAGGACACAGGCAAGGGCCAGCACCCAGATTTGGGTGGTTTTCTTTTGCAGAATGTTGGCAATGCGCTGCTTGACGCTGTTCTGGCTGAAAGCTACGGGACAGGCGGAAAACGTGCTTTTCGAGGCGGCACAGGCAAGCAGGGTGCAGGCGTAGCTCTTCCGTTCCGCCGGGGACATCTCCCTTACGGCTCGCTCGTCACAGGCCATTTCCAGGTCCCGGCAGAAGAGACAGTAGGCGATCCATACCAGCGGATGGAACCAATAGACGCTGAGCAGCCCAAAGCCGATGCATTTCCACCAGGGGTCCCCATGGACCAGGTGGGCCCGCTCGTGGGCCAGCACATAGGGCCGGGCGGTTTCCTCCAGGCCGGAGGGCAGATAGATTTTCGGGCGGAACAGCCCCAGAATGAAGGGGGAGGCAATCCCATCGCAGAGGTAGATGTTGTCTTCCAGCCGAATGCACACGGAGAGCTTCCGCCGCAGACGGCCGTAGGAGAGAAGACCATACAGGAGCATGGCCCCCAGGCCTGCCAGCCAAAGGACGGAGCACACCAGGAAAAACGTCTGGAAAGGATCGATGGCATCGATGGCTTGGACAGCGGCAGGGACCGTCTGCGCCGTCTGTGCCGCCTGGGAGAGGGGCACTTCCTTGATCACCGTGGAACTCTGGGAGATCACGGCGGGAGCTCCTTGAACAACGGCCTGGGCCGGAATGGGCTCGGCCTGGGGAATCAGACTGGCGGCGCTCTCCAGGGAGAAGGGCAGCGCCAGCCGCAGGCCCACCAGGGCCCAGAGAAGACACTGGGGCCCCTTCGGCAGCTTCCGAAAGAGCAGCCGCAGAGCCATCACCGCCAGAATCAGAAAACCGGTGGTGATGCTCCGGTTCACCATATACAAAAAGAGTCGCGTCATGGCTTGGCCTCCTTTTCGTAACCGTCAATCAAGGCGCGGATTTCCTGCAAATCCTTTTGTGACAGCCGGCTGCTCTGGGCAAAGGCGGCGATAAAGGCGGGCAGCGACCCGGAAAAGGCATCATCTACGAATTGCCGGCTTTGCAAGGACTGGAATTCCTGCTTGGAGCGCAGCACCGTAACGGTGCCGTTTTCATTTTGGAACAGCCCCTTGTCGCAGAGCTTTTTCAGCACGGTGTAGGTGGTGGATTTTTTCCACTCCAGCTCCCGCGCGCAGAGCTTCACCAGTTCTCCGGAGGAAATGGGCGCGTGGTCCCAGATAAGTTCGGCAAACCGCGTTTCCACAAGCCCCAGCTTCCATTCGTCCATAAAAGCACTTCCTTTCAATTGGTCTATTCGCGATCGACCACACTTGCAGTCTACCATGAATAGACCAATCTGTCAATGGAAAAACGAAATCTTCAGGAGATTTTAAGAAATAAAGTCCCCCTGCGTCGCCATTGGACGCAGGGGTAGGATTACTTATAAATATCCTCCAGGTAGCTGGACAGGGCTACCGGCTCTTTGGAGATCAGCTCGCCGGTGGTCTTGTCGTATTTGCTCATATAGGTCTTTACATGGCGGCCACCCACGCTGTAGCTCATTTCAACGGTATAGTCCCGGGTTTCGGTGCCCAGGATGGAGACTCGGACATAGCCATCGGATTCCTCCGCCAGAATCTTCACCGGCATGGGGGTGTCGTTGCGCATCTTCAAATCCGTAAAGCCCCAGTTTACCGTGGCATCCATGCCCAAGGGAATATAGCTCACGGGATAGCCGTGGTTCACCCGCTCCAGAATGGTGAGCTCGGCGTAGACGCTGGCTAAGTACAGGGTAGAGGACACCTGACAGATGCCGCCCCCCGGAGAATCCACAAGAGTCACGCCGGAGTAGGCGGGGGCGGGGAGCCAGCCCTTTTCTTTGGTGCGCTCGCCCAGGGTCTCGTTGTAGGAGAATTCCTGTCCCGGCTGCAGCACCAGGCCGTTCAGCATTTCGCAGGCTTTGCGCAGGTTGCTGTTGCGGTTCTCGTTGTTGCCGTGGGGGGTTTCGCAGTGGCCCAGGGTGTCCTGGAAATAGGCATCCTCGTTGGCGGTCTGGGGTGCGGTGTAGTGGAGCTGCAGGGTCAGTTCTCCGCCATAGGGAACATTGGCCCACTGGGTTTTGGCCTCGTCCAGGTCAAATTCGTAGCCGTGCCGGCCGGGCACCACCTGATAGGTGGTCAAATCCACGCTGGGCTCCACAGCTGCCAGACGGGTCTGCTGCCAGAGAGCATCCAAATCTACCGCCTCTGGCTGGGTGACGGTTACGTCGCCGTCATAGTCCAGTGCAAAGGTCTGGGCTTCATAGGCAGACAGCAGCTGCCGGAACAGCTGATCCGCGTCGATTTCGATGGCGGGATAGCCCCGCTTCAAAAGAACCGTCTGGCAGGGGGTGTTTTCGTTCCACTTTTCCGGGCTGACGTCCGGTGCTATTTCCTGGACTTCATAGCTGTCCGCCCGGGACAGAGCCTTCAGGGACTGGGCGTAGGTTTCCGCCGCCGTGTACAGGGCGGTCTGGTCCAGATGCAGGTAGGGAAGCAGCGTCAGCTGGTTTGCCGTAATGTCGCTCTTCCGGCCTACGGCGTAGGCCTCCTGCACCGCCTCGCCCGCGTCCAGCCGGGCCCCGGTTTCGTTGGAGGAAAGGGTCAGGGTCAGAAAGGAATCCCCCTCCCCGGTGCCGTCCAGAATGGAGGCAACACCCGGGAAGGAGACCACCATGTCCTTCTCGGAATCGCAATAGTAGTCCGCCAGGGCTTTTTTTGCCTCGCTTTTGCTCAGTCCGCTCAAATCCACTGTGCCCACGGTGACCCCAGGGGCGATCTTCCCGCCGTAGGGGTCTATGGCCCGCAGAATGGCGGGCACGGCCAGCGCGCACACCACCGCGGCACCGGCCAGGATGCCCGTAATGGCCGCGGCCTTTTTCGAGGGCTTGGGCGGCCTCTTTTTGGCGTGACGGGGCATCTGCTGCTTTTCAGGTCTCTTTTTGGGAGGCTCCGGCGGCGCGGGGGGCTCCTCCTCCACCTCCACGGGCTCGTCTCCCAGAAGGGCGTTCAGGGAGGCGAGGAAGGCATCATCGTCCTCTTCCAGAATGGGGTTCTCTGTATCCATAGGACATTCCTCCTGTCCGGACTGTTTGTTTTTCCACCGGCACAGCCGGGGAGAAAAAGAAAAACCATGGTATAACGACCGCAGTCATTATACCATGGTTTCAACTGGCAGACAACCCTTTATTTCCCACAAAGGGCCTGATATCTGGCGATAAAGGCCTTGGCCTGCTTCAGGCTGTCCGGCCCGGTGACCAGCTTCAGCCGCAGGGTGGGCTCCTTGGCGTTGGCAAGGAAGGTGAGGCGGGCCTTGTAGTCCGGGTCAGAGCACAGGCTGCCTACGGCATCGAAGTCCAGATTGGTGAGCACAAAGAGGATATCCCCGGCCTTCTGCTTGATATCCTTGATGCCGAGCCCCATGGCCTGAGCCCGGAGCAGGGCAATGTCGATCAGGTTCAGCACGCCCTTCGGCGGCTCGCCGTACCGGTCCACAATCTCGTCCAGCAGATCGTCCGCGTCCTCCTGGCTGCGGATGGCGGCCATCCGGCGGTACAGGTCCATCCGCTCCTCTCCGCGGGACACATATTCCTTGTCCACATTGGCGGTGACGTTCAGATCGGCGGTGCATTCCGGGGCTTTGGGGGCCTCGCCCTTTTCTTCCAGCACCGCCTCGTCCAGCAGCTTCAGGTACATATCGTAGCCCACGCTCATCATGTGGCCGGACTGCTCCGCGCCCAGCAGATTGCCCGCACCCCGGATTTCCAGATCCCGCATGGCGATCTTGAAGCCGGAGCCGAACTCCGCAAAGTCCCGGATGGCAGAGAGCCGCTTCTCGGCAACCTCTGTCAGGTTCTTATCCGGGCGGTAGGTGAAATAGGCGTAGGCATGGCGGGTGGACCTGCCAACCCGGCCCCGGAGCTGGTGAAGCTGGCTCAGGCCGAAGCGGTCCGCGTTTTCAATGATCAGAGTATTGGCATTGGGAATGTCCAGGCCGGTTTCAATGATGGTTGTGCACACCAGCACCTGGATATCGCCCTCCGCCATGGCGGTCATCACCTCGCCCAGGGCATCCTCGCTCATCTGGCCGTGGGCTACGCCTACGGTCAGGCCGGGAATCCGCTTTTGCAGGGCGCTGGCGCACTGGTCGATGGTTTCCGTCCGGTTGTGGAGGTAGAAAACCTGGCCGCCCCGCTCAATCTCCCGGCGGATGGCATCGTCAATAATGGCGGTGGAGTATTCCATCACATAGGTCTGCACGGGATACCGGTCCGCCGGGGGCTCCTCAATGGTGGACATATCCCGGATGCCGGACAGGGCCATGTTCAGGGTCCGGGGAATGGGGGTAGCCGACAGGGTCAGCACGTCCACGCCCTTGGACAGCTCCTTCAGCCGCTCCTTGTGGGTCACGCCGAAGCGCTGCTCCTCGTCCACAATGAGCAGCCCCAGATCCTTGAACTGGACGCTCTTTTGCAGCAGCTTGTGGGTGCCGATGATCAGATCCACATTGCCGCTGCGAACCTCCTGGAGGGTGTGCTGCTGCTGCTTCGGGGTGCGGAACCGGCTGAGCACGTCAATGGTCACCGGGAAGCCCCGGAACCGGGAGACGGCGGTCTGGTAGTGCTGCTGGGCAAGCACCGTGGTGGGCACCAGAATGGCTACCTGCTTGCCGTCCATCACGGCCTTCATCACCGCCCGCAGGGCCACCTCCGTCTTGCCAAAGCCCACATCGCCGCAGAGCAGCCGATCCATGGGAATGGGGGACTCCATGTCCTTTTTGATATCCGCGATGCAGCGCAGCTGATCGTCGGTTTCCGGGTAGGGGAAGTTCTCCTCAAATTCCCGCTGCCAGGGGGCATCGGTGGAGAAGGCGTAGCCGGACTGCCGCTTCCGGGCGGCGTAAAGCTGAATCAGCTCCCCGGCCATATCCTTGGCGGCCTTTCGGGCCTTGGCCTTGGTCTTCTGCCAGGCATCGGAGCCGATCTTGTTCAGCTTCACATTGGCGTTTTCCCCGCCGCCGCCGATATATTTGCTCACCAGGTCCAGCTGGGTGGCGGGGACAAAGAGGGTGTCTGAGCCCTGGTAAGCGATTTTGATATAGTCTTTGACCGCATTGTCAATTTTGATCTGCTCCATGGCGAGGAAGCGGCCAATGCCGTAGTTTTCGTGGACAACCAGATCGCCGGGGGTCAGATCTGTAAAGGAATTCAGCTTTTGCCGGTTGGTGGCGGCCTTCTTCTGGGCAGCGCGGCGCTTGGGTTCTGTTTTGGCAATGAGCTGGCCCTCTGTCAGCACCGCCAGCTTGCTGAGGGGATACTCCATGCCGTAGGGCAGGGTGCCGTCGGTGAGAAGAATCTGCCCGGCCTTGGGCAGGGTGTTTAAGGGAATTGCCAGGAAGGCAGAGAGGTTTTTCTCCCGCAGCATCTGCTGCATCAGCTCTGCCCGGTGGCGGGTGCCGCAGAGCACCAGGGTGCCGAACTCCATCTTCTGGTAGTGGCTCATATCGCTGACGGCGGCATCCAGGTTGCCGCCGTAGCTGGGCAGCTGCTTGGCAGTCACCGGGAGCAGCTGCTTGGGGGCCGCCTCCTCCGGGTAGGCGCTGCCGCCGAAGGCATCAAAATAGACCGTGGGCCGGCCGGAGAGCTGCCTGCAAAAGTCCTCCCACTGGCACACAAAGTCGCAGAGCTCCCCGGCTACCAGCCCGGTTTGCAGCAGGCTGTCCAGCTGCATCCCCACTTCCTCCGTGCGGGTTTTGGCGGCGCGCTGCAGGTTGGCGTGGTCGCAGAGCACCCAGAGGGCGTTCTGGGGAGCATAGTCCGCGGCGGTGGCCATTTCCGGGTAGATGAGGGCAAGATACCGGTCCGCCGCTAGGGTGTGCACATCGTTTTCCAGCCGCTCAATATCCTTGGTCAGGGTGTCAATCAGGGCTGTGTTCAGGTTTTTTCGCCGCTTCTGCCGGGCAAGCAGTGTCTCCAGGTCGTGGAGCAGCCCCTCCCGGCCCTTGGGGTGCATTCCGGGCAGGGCCTCCCGGGTGGGCAGAATCAGCATCTTCTCCAGGTTGTCGCTGCGGCGCTGGGTGTCGATGTCAAAATAGCCCATGGTGTCCAGCTCGTCCCCGAAGAATTCCAGCCGCACGGGGCTGTCTTCTCCGGGGGAGTAGATATCCACAATGCCGCCCCGGACGGCGAACTGACCCACGCCCTCTACCATGCCGCAGCGGCTGTAGCCCGCGGCCACCAGCTGGGCGGTGAGGTCCTCCAGGGGGTACTCTTTTCCGACTTCCAGGCAGAAGCAGGCCCGGTTCAGCACAGCCGGGGGCATGGTCCGCTGGCTGAGGGATTCCCAGGTGAGAATCTGGATGGGCACATTGCCGGAGCCGAAGTCATAGAGCTGCCGCAGCCGCTTCTGCTCCCAGCTGCGGGAGACCACCGCCGCGTCGTAAAAGGTCATGTCCCGGCTGGGGAGGATCGGGGCCGTTTCCCCCAGGAAGCACTTCAGCTCCTCCTGGGTCCGGCGGGCGGCCATGTCATCCTGGCAGAGCACCACAATGGGCCGGAGCGCGTCCCTGCGCAGTCCGGCGATCATATGGCTCCGGTTAATCTGACCGACACCGGTGACGGCGGCATTCTGCCCGGCCTTGACGGCCTCTACAAGGGAAGCGTACTCCGGGATGGTTTTCAGCAGAAAAAGCAAGGGCTGTTCCATGGTTCACCTCAAAATAGGATAGATTGGCGCAATGCACAAAGCGGAAAGGGAAGCTTTCCCTCTCCGTGAAACGCACAGTTCCTCCAGGGAAAAATCCCTGGAGGAAATTTTTCTTTAAGTGTGGCTGCCGTTGTAGGCGTTGGCGGCGGCGCTGACACCGTCATCCAGAATGGTCAGAACGGCTTTGGCACCGTTCTCCAGAGAAACGGCCAGTGCCTTTTCCTCGGATGCGGAGAACGCGGACAAAACCCAGTCCGCCAGGTCAAAATCCGGGTGGGGCTTGGCCCCTACGCCGATCTTCACCCGGGGAAACTCCTGGCTGCCCAGCTCCTGAATGATGGACTTGATGCCGTTGTGCCCACCGGCGGAGCCGTTGCCCCGCACCCGCAGACGGCCGGGCTCCAGGGAGATATCGTCAAAGAGGACGATGATCCGCTGGGGCGGGATCTGGAAATAGGCGCTGAGCTGCAGCACAGACCGGCCGGACAGATTCATATAGGTCAGGGGCTTGAGCAGATACACCTTATTGCCGTGATAGGTGGTCTGGCCGTAGAGCCCCTGAAACTTGCCCTTATCCACCGGACAGCCCAGCTTCTCGGCCAGGATATCCAGGCAGCGGAAGCCGATATTGTGCCGGGTTTTGGCGTATTCGGGACCGGGATTGCCCAGTCCCACAATGAGCCAGGTATTGTCGGACGGCATCAGAACAGATCCGCGATGGAGGTGCCGCCGTGGATGTGCTCAATGGCACGGGCGAACACATGGGAAACATCCAGGAACTTGATCTTGCCGCTGGCGGTGTTGCCGGCCTGGGGAATGGTGTTCAGGAAGACCATTTCCTTGATGGGGCTGGCCTCGATGCGGTCATAGGCGGGGCCGGAGAGAACACCGTGGGTCGCGCAGGCGTAGACCTCCTTGGCACCGCCGATCTCGGTCAGGGCCTTGGCGGCGTTGCACAGGGAACCGGCGGTATCCACCATGTCGTCGAACAGAATGCAGGTCTTGCCCCGTACATCACCGATGACGTTCATGACTTCGCAGACATTGGCCTTCTGGCGGCGCTTATCCACAATGGCGAGGCCCATGTGCACCTTGCTGGCAAAGGCACGGGCACGGCCCACGGAGCCAACATCGGGGGAGACAACTACGAACTCATCATGGTTGTACTCGGTTTCGGGGAACTTTGCGAGGTAGTAATCAACAAAGGTGGGGTTGCCCAGCAGATGATCCAGAGGAATGTCGAAGAAGCCCTGAATCTGGGAAGCGTGCAGGTCCATGGTCAGCACCCGGTCAGCGCCGGCGGCGGTGATCATGTTGGCAACCAGCTTGGCGGAGATGGGATCGCGGCTCTTGGCCTTCCGATCCTGACGGGCGTAGCCAAAGTAGGGGATCACGGCGGTGATTCTGCCGGCGGAAGCACGGCGGCAGGCATCGCACATAACCAGCAGTTCCATCAGATGGTCGTTTACGGGCTTGCAGGTGGACTGAACCAGGAAAACGTCTGCGCCGCGGACGGTCTCCAGCAGGCTGACAGAAGCCTCGCCGTCGGCAAAGGTCTTCACCTCTGCCTTACCGAGGTCCACTCCCAGATCCTTGCAGATATTCTTGGCAAATTCCGGGTTGGAGTTGCCGCAGAAAATCTTGATGTTCTCTCCGTACGTAATCATCAATGATTTACCTCGCTTATATATTCTTTTTTTATCCGGTGCCCGGACAAAGTTCAAAAGTATTATACCATTCCTTTACCTGGGTTTTCAATAGAGAAACAAATGAAAAAACAGCAAAAAAACAGCATTGGTTTTCGCCCGCTTCCGTCAAACCGACGATTTTCGACCCGATTCACCGGGGAGGGCCGCCGCGGCGGCGAAAAGCGGCAGGTGAATGGGATTCATCAGGCCATATTCCATAGTGCCGTACAGCATGCCCGCAAAGGCAACGGCCACGATGCCCCAGCAGCCGTTTTCCGCGGCCCGGTACATACTCCACAGATGCAGGCCGAAATAGACAAGACTGGGAACCACGCCGAGACAGATGGGCGCGTAGGCATAGAAGCTGTCCACCGGGTCCCACCGGAAGTCCACCTGGGCCCCGAAGAGGCTGAAGCCGAAGCTGTGGATACCCTGGTTCGCGTAGCCGAGCCGGTCCGACAGGACCAGGTTGCACAGCCGGAAGAAGCCGCTGTCCGGCCGGTACAGAAAACAAAGAGTCAAAAATGTCAGCACGATCAGCAGCATCATGGCAGGGCAGCCAAACCGGACCCACTTCTTTCCGGCAAGCTTCGGGGAAAGGGGACGCAGCAGCAGACACAGAAAAATGGCCAGCAGGGAGGAGAAGAAGGCGGCCTTGGAATCTGTCAGGCGGAAGAGCAGACAGCTGCCCGCCAGCAGCGCTAGGACAGTGGGGAAATCCTTCCTGCTCCGGTAGAAGCTCAGCAGTCCGGAGAAGACCAGCAGCATGCCCCAGAAGCCCAGGGTGTTTGGGTGGCCGAAGCCCAGGCTGTGGCGCAGATTGCCGTTGCCCCAGAGCTCCCCGCGGACGGTGACGGCATCCTCCAGCACCCCCGCGGCCACCAGCAGCAGGTTCAGCACCAGCCCCGCCGCAAAGAACCAGAAAAAGAACCGGCAGATTTTCGGAAAGGGCAGCCCCTTGCAGCTCAGCGCCAGCAGAAAGGAGCTTAAAAAGCAGCGGTTTTTGCTGACGGCTGTGCCGAGAATCAGCAGAATCAGGCACTGGGTAATCGCCAGAAGCTCCCCCCGGCTGTGCTCGTCCCAGAAATAGATTTTCATGGCGAGAAAGGCGTAGGCTGCCAGAGAGGTGGCGTAGATGATCCCCTGGAACGCGGCGTAGACGGCAACCGGAAAATGGCCCAGATAGACAGGGGCGATCAGGGCCAGCGCAGCCAGGTACCACAGAATATGCACGGTCCCTTCCTGCACGCGGCCGCGGAGCTGCCCGCGAAGGGCGGGAAAGGGAATCCCGGAAAAGTAAGCGTTCATTCAGTCCTCCAAAATCATAAAATGCATACTGCCATTATATTCTGCGGAAAAAGCAATGTCAATCCACTGCGGCCCGGGGCCCCGGAAAAGAAAGAGAGAAATTTGCGTTTTTTATAGACAACGCTTGATTTCTACCTGCCTGTTTGGTAAAATAGCCTAGAAGAATGCGTGTGCGCACGTTTCTTCCAGATGATTTGTATTATGAAGGAGAGATCACTATGGGTCTTATCAAAGCTGCGCTGGGCGCGGCGGGCGGAGTCCTGGCCGACCAGTGGAAGGAATATTTTTATTGTGACGCGCTGCCGGAGACAGTCCTGGCGGTAAAGGGCCAGAAGCGGGTCTCCTCCCGTTCCTCCAATAAGGGCAGCGACAATATTATCTCCAACGGCTCTGTCATCGCCGTGGCGGACGGCCAGTGTATGCTGATCGTGGATCAGGGCAAGGTGGCGGAAATCTGCGCGGAGCCCGGTGAATTTGTCTATGATGCCTCCACGGAGCCCAGCGTCTTCTCCGGCGCTCTGGGCCAGAGCGTGAAGGATACCTTTGCCTCCATCGGCCGACGCTTTACCTTCGGCGGGGATACCGGCAAGGATCAGCGGGTCTACTACATCAATACCAAGGAGCTCTACGGCAACAAGTACGGCACCCCCACCCCTGTGCCCTTCCGGGTTGTGGATGAGGACATTGGCTTCCGCACCACGGTCTCCATCCGCTGCTTCGGCGAGTACTCCTATCGGGTGTGCGACCCCATCCTCTTCTATAAAAATGTCTGCGGCAACATCACCGAGGCCTACACCCGGGACCGGCTGGACAGCATGCTGAAGTCCGAGCTCATGACGGCGCTGCAGCCCGCCTTCGGAAAGATTTCTACTATGGGCATCGGCTATACGGAGCTGCCCCTGCATACCATGGATATTGCTAACGCCCTGAACGAGGTACTCTCTACCCAGTGGCGGCAGCGGCGGGGCCTGGAGATTGTCTCCTTCGGCGTGTCCTCCGTCAGCGCCACTGAAGAGGACGAGAAGCGGCTGAAGGCCATGCAGCAGTCCGCTTTCCTGAGCAATCCCAATGTGGCCGCCGGTCATATGGTGAATGCCACCGCCAACGCCATGGAATCCGCCGCCAAGAATACGGCCACAGGCCCCATGATGGCCTTTGCGGGCATGAATATGGCGGGAAACGCGGGCGCGGCCAATGTGCAGGGCCTGTTCCAGCAGGGCCAGGGCTTTGCCTATCAGACCCCCGCGGCCAAGCAGCAGCCCGACACCGACAGCTGGAAGTGCCCCGGCTGCGGCAGCCAGGCCACTGGAAAATTCTGCCCGGAGTGCGGGGCCAAAAAGCCGGAAGAGGGCTGGACCTGCAGCTGCGGCGCGGTGAATAAGGGCAAGTTCTGCACCCAGTGCGGGGCAAAGCGGCCCGCCGCAGAGCCCTCCTATAAGTGCGCCAAGTGCGGCTGGGCACCGGAGGACCCCAAGCATCCGCCCAAGTTCTGCCCGGAATGCGGCGATCCCTTTACCGAGGAAGATATCGTACTGTAAGGAACAGGCTGTGCGCCGGGCTCTGGAATTGCCCGGCGCATTCAGAAAGGGGAGAAATCTATGGCCAATGCGGTCATCAACTACAAGTGCCCGGCCTGTACCGGTCCGCTCCACTTTGGGGAAAGCTCCGGCAAGCTGGAATGCGACTACTGCGGCAGCTCCTATACCCTAGAGGAGATCGAGGCGCTACAATCCCAGAAGGCGGGAGACGCGGAAAAAGCCTTTGAGGAGGCGGAAAAGCAGGCTCGGCAGGCACCGGTGGAAAATTGGGACCTATCTGAGGCAGGCGGGGAATGGGGGAGCGATGCCCAGAAGCTGCGGGCCTATTCCTGCCCCCAGTGCGGCGCGGAGCTGCTGTGCGACGAGACCACGGCGGCAACTTCCTGCCCCTACTGCGGCAACCCCACGGTGATCCCCGGCCAGCTGTCCGGGGCCCGGAAGCCGGACTACATCATCCCCTTCGTGAAAACCAAGGAGGATGCGGTGGCGGCGCTGAAGAAGCACTACAGCCACAAGCCCATCCTGCCAAAGGCCTTCGCCAGCGACAGCCATTTGCAGGAGGTCAAGGGCGTTTATGTTCCCTTCTGGCTGTTTGATGCCAAGGTGGACGCGGATATGCGCTTTGACGCCACCCGCTCCCACAGCCATACCACGGCGGAGGAGATCATCACAGAGACGGACCATTTCCTGGTTCACCGCCAAGGCTCCCTGGAATTTGAGAAGATCCCGGTGGACGGCGCTACCAAGATGCCGGACAGCCACATGGATGCCATCGAGCCCTTTGAATACAAGGATTTAAAGCCCTTCTCCCTGGCCTACCTGCCCGGCTTCTTCGCGGATAAGTATGACGTGTCTAAAGGGGACAGCATGAAGCGGGCCCGGCTGCGCTGTGAACGCAGTGCGGAGAACGCGGTGCGCAATACGGTGCTGGGCTATGAGACCTGCGTGACCACCGGCAAGAATCTTCAGGTGCACCCGAAGGACGTGAAGTACGCGCTGCTGCCCGTATGGCTGCTCTCCACCCAGTGGAATGGGAAGAATTACCTCTTCGCCATGAACGGCCAGACAGGCCGCCTCATCGGGGATCTGCCCATTGACAAAAAGCGGCTGTGGACCTACCTCGGTATTGCCTTTGCCGCCGGTTCCGCGCTGCTTGGCTGGCTGTTCTTATAAGGAGGGATCGAAATGAAGACAAGACGTTTGCTCCCTTTGCTTCTGACACTTCTTCTGCTGGTAACGCTGCCCCTGGCTGTCTTTGCGGCGGAGGATGACTCCGATGCCAAGCTGCGGCACATGACGGATGCCGCAAACCTTTTGACCTCTGACCAGGATGCCGCCCTGGAAGCCCGGGCCCAGGAGATCAGCCAGGAGTACAGCTTCAGCGTGTATCTGATCGTGGTGGACGACTATACCACCTACTCCAAGGCTTCCAGCATTGAGGATGCCTGCATCGATATCTACGACAGCTATGAGCTGGGCTGGGGCCCGGACAAGGCCGGGGCAACCCTGATGCTCAGCATGGCGGAGCGGGATTTCAACCTGGATTTCAACAGCGACCGGGCGGATGCGATTTTTACGGAGGCCGGCCGGGACTACATTGAGGACCGGATTCTGCCCTATTTCCGGGACAATGACTATTACGGCGGCTTCAACGAGTATTTGAACTGCTGTGAGGAATACCTGGAGGCAGCCCGGAACGGGACCCCCATCGGGGAGGGCCTTGCCAGCCGCAACGACCAGGCGGAGGAAGAGAGCAGCCTGCTTGTCACCATCGTCTTCTTCTGCCTGCCGGGGCTCTTTGCCGCGGCGGTTACCGCGGTGGTGCTGATTGTGCCCATGCATTCTGCCGGAACCAAGAACCAGGCGGATGACTATGTGGTGCCCGGTTCTATGCGTCTGACCCGGCAGTCGGACCACTTCCTGCGCCGTACCGTAACCCGTACCCCCCGCCAGACAGAGAAAAGCAGCTCCGGCGGCTCCGGGAGCGTTTCCACAAGCTATTCCTCCGGCAGCCATTCCGGCAGATCGGGGAAATTCTGACAGAGAGCCTAAAAAAGAGCGCCGTAAAGCGCTCTTTTTTGTATTCCGGAAACTTTGACAATTGAAAAAAACGGATGTATAATGAACGGGTTTTCAGCAAGGCAGTAAAGGAGAAGCGGAGAAATCTTATGAAAAAGGAAAGAAATATGCTGTCAGGCCCCCTGGCCTGGCCCCTGGTGACCTATGCCATTCCCATCATGCTGACGAGCGTTTTGCAGCTTTTATTCAACGCGGCGGATCTGATCGTCGTGGGCAGGTTTTGCGGCAGCATTTCCGTGGCGGCGGTGGGCTCTACGGGCGCCATCACCAATCTGATTGTCAATCTGTTTATTGGCCTTTCCGTAGGTGCCGGTGTGGCGGTGGCCCATGGCATCGGCGGCCGGGAGGAGCAGGCGGTGTTCCGCACCGTCCATACGGCGGTGCCCACGGCGGCCCTCAGCGGCTTGTTCCTGACAGTGGTGGGCGTGGCCCTGTCCGGCAAGATTCTGGTGGCCATGGCTACCCCGGAGGATGTGCTGCCCCTTGCCAAGCTCTATATGGAGATTTATTTCCTGGGCATCACCTTTAACATGATCTATAATTTCTGCGCCTCCATGGTTCGGGCGGCGGGGGATACCCAGAGCCCCTTGATCATCCTGACGGCAGCCGGGGTGCTCAACGTGATTCTGAACATTGTCTTTGTGCGCTATGTGGGCATGAATGTGGACGGCGTGGCCCTGGCGACGATTCTTTCGGAGGGCCTGTCCGCCGTTGCCATTGTCTGGGTTATGACCCGCCGGACGGACAGCTGCAAGCTGGAGCTGAAGAAAATGCACATCTATGGGGAGCCTCTGGTGAAGATGCTCCGTATCGGCGTTCCCGCGGGCATTCAGGCATCCATGTTCTCCGCCTCCAATGTGGTGATCCAGTCGGCGGTGAATTCCTTCGGGGCCGTTGCGGTGTCCGGCAACGCGGCGGTGTCCAACCTGGAGGGCTTTATGTACGTTATTGAGAACGCCTTCCATCAGACGGCGGTGAATTATGTGGGCCAGAACAGCGGTGCAATGCAGTATGGCCGGGTGAAAAAGATCTCCTGGTTCTGCATGGGCTATGCCGTGATCGCGGGCATCGTGGCGGGCTTCGCCATGGTCTACTTTGGCCCCCAGCTGCTGGGCCTGTACATTACGGACTCCCAGGAGGCCATCTCCATCGGCATGGCCCGCATGGTGGTGACGATTCTGCCCTACTTCCTGTTCGGGCTCCAGGACGTGGTCACCGGTGTCCTGCGGGGCATGGGTGCGTCCTTCCTGTCTATGATCATTACAGTGCTGGGCATCTGCGGTATGCGGATTGTGTGGATTTACACCATCTTCCAGATTCCCGCCTACCACACCCAGGAATGCCTGTACCTGTCCTATCCCATCTCCTGGGTTGTCACCTTTATCGTCCAGATGATTGCCTTCACGGTGGTCTTCCGCAAGGCAGAACGCCGGGCGGCGTAATTCCAGAACTACAAGAACCGGGGTTCCCTTTTTGGGAGCCCCGGTTCTTGCGGCCGTTACTGCTTTTGTACGCTTTCCGCAATGGCAAGCAGCTCCTCAATGGAGTAGTCCGGGCTGCTCAGGGCAAAGCTGATGCCCTTTTCGGCGGTGCCCTCGATCCAGACCACCTTTGCTTGGTTTCCACGGATGGCCGCGGCCCCGGTGCAGCCGTGGACGGTGCGCATTTCCGCGGGGGTGTCTCCCATTGTGATCTGGGCGACGGCTTCCAGGGAGTCCGCGTCGGTGACATAGGTTTCATAGGTGAAGTAGAGCTCCTGATTGGTCTCTTTATTATAGTACCATCGGCGCACATAGGCGTACCAGCCTCCGCCATCCTCCAGGGGACTTCCGGTGAAGCTGTCCTCTGCCATCCCGGCGGGCAGAGCCGTAATGTTGTAGTCTCCCAGCTCTTCCAGTGCCTTGGCCGTGTTCGGGGCATCGCTGGATTCCAGCTCCGGCCCTATGCCGACGCTTTTCGCAATGGAAATGAGATCGACCTCCTCGCTGGCGCGCAGGGCGTAGCCGTAGCCCTTGGCCTCGTCTGCCCAGATCAGCTGATTGCCGTTTAGGTAGCCCGTGCTGCCGTTGATGTCCACTTCCTGGGGGATGCCCATGCCGTCAAAGACCCGGCCCCACTGGCCCAGGCGGTAATAAAAGGTGTAGCTGATAGAGTCTCCGGCGGCGTTTTTGTAGTGGACGGTCTGCTCCCCGTAGGCCCGGTTACTGACAAAGTCGATGGAATAGCCCTCCGGCACGGCCTGGGGGTAAATGGATTCCCAGCCTATATAGGTGTCCGGCTCCTGCTGTAATTCGATGGAGTAATCCGGGCCCAGGTAATCGTTGGACAGCTCCAGCGGCGCACCGGGGGCAACGCTGGCGGCTATGGCTAGGATGTCCACCGTCTCGTCCAGTGTGGAGAGCATTGCGTGGAAGCCCTCTTGGGTATTCGTCCAGTATAGGATGCGCAGTCCACTGCTGGTGGTCATCATCCGGCCCGGTTCCCCGGCAACCGTTTCATCCGTCCATACATAGCTGTCATGGGGCGGTGTGTTCAATTCCTCCATAAAGTCCTTTGTGAAGGATGCGCAGTAGGTAATTGTATGCTCTTTGCTGCTGTAGGCGACGGTCAGGCTGTCCATGGTAGAAACCCTGGAGATGCTGTAGCCCTCCGGGACCTGCTGGGGATACCATACATCCCAGGGGATTCCCTGCTTGCAGAGGAAGGAGAGGGGAAGCCGGGGACCAAAGGCGACACTTTCGGCCATGGCCTGGATGTCTGCGGAAACGTCGTCGGTAAAAAGGCTGGCATAGTATCCGTTCGTTTTATTGTGCCAGGTAATGGTCTGGCCGCCCTCGCCGTAGCCGGAGACCTGCCGGGTGGCTTCCCAACCGGATACGGTGAGGGTGGAGGTTTCGCTGGGCTGGGCCAGCGCACCGTCGATAGCGTGGCTGGTGGAAATGCTGTAGGATATGGTTTTTCCCACATCATTGGAATAGCGGAGATTCTGGGTGGTCCGGTCCATGGGGGCACCGCCTGTCATGGTGTACCCCTCGCAAACTGTCTGGGGATAGCAGTCGGTCAGAACGTTTTTTTCGGAAGAATCTTCCGTCTGGGAGACTGTGGCTGTGGGGGCTTCATACTGCGTATAGTGGATGTGAATGCGGCTGTAAATTGCCGCGGCGCACCCAACGAGAAGCAGGGTAAGGGCGATCAATGCGGCAGTCAGAAGAAGTCGGGGCTTTGCCCGCTTCCGGGGTGCCAGCTCGGATTGCTCCAGGCGGGAGGCTTCCAGGCCTCCGATGGCGAGAAACAGTACTTCCGAATTTTTCATAACGCATATCCCTCCTGAATCAAATGTGCGCGCAGCTTCTTGCGGGTTCGGCTGAGGCTTTGGTTCACGGCATCCCGGCGCAGACCGTGCCGCTGGGCAATGGTTTGGGCATCCTCCAGGAAGAAATATCTCCGCAGAAAGATGTTCTGCTCCTGCCTGGAAAGGGTGTCCAGGAATGCGGCAATGGCCTTTGTCAGCTCCTTGGCTTCCAGCGCGGCCTCGGCGTCCTCGTCGGTGCCGACGCATTCCTCCAGCTCCTCCAGCACCAGAGGAAGCTCTCCGCCGCCCCGCTTCTGGGCGGTCAGATTGCGCCAGCGGGAAAATGCCAGATTCCGGGTGATCTTCGCAAGAAACATCCGCAGCACCGACGGACGCTTGGGCGGCATGGTCTGCCAGGCTTTCCAGTAGGTGTCGTTGACGGCCTCCTCCGCGTCCTCCCGGCAAGGGAGGATGGCGTTTGCAAGGGCAAAGCAATAGGAGCCGTATTTCGCGTCCGTCTGGGCCAAAGCCTGTTCGTCTCTGGCAAAGTACAGCGCGATAATCTCTTCGTCACTCATGTTTGGATTCCTCCGTTCTCTGTAAAATAAAGCCTTTGCTATCAAAGACGCGAAAGAGGGTGGTACGCTGACAGAAATTTAAGATTTTTTACGCAGGAATTCAGCTTGCCGATGTATTTGCTCCATGCTATAGTAACATAAAGGGGTGAGCGGGAATGAAAACAGTCGTTTTACACAACCTGATCGTTTGGCCGTACATTCTGCTTTCCGTCTTCTCGCTGCGCCAAATCAAAAGCCGCATTGTAAAAGCAATTGTGATCACCGTTGCAATCTGTGCGGTTGCCGTCATGCTGTTTCTGGATGCCATCGCGCTTGGAATCATAGGACCAGTCCCAAATTGAAAATGCGAATCAAGTCTTGAAGACCCGTAGGGGCGGCTATTATGTCAAGAGCAACATGGTAGCCGCCCCTACGGGATTCGGGACATTTTATCGCCTTACTAAAAAGAGAGGGTGTGTTGCAAAGGCTGCAACACGCCCTCTCTTTTCCGCTTGTTTATTCGTCCCGAAGGGACACCATATCCACCCGCAAGGGTGATTTCGTCCGGTCACAGATCGGATTTCATCGGTCGCCAGACCGATTTCACCCAGCCAACGGCTGGATTTCACCGCAGCTGCCGAGCAGCTGCCTCACACGGTTCTTGCCCACTCGGTCACCAGCAGCCCGGGAACCATCCAGATCAGCTGGTAGAGCAGCACATTGGCGGGGGTCAGAATTTCGGTGCTGCCCTGGAAGGCCAGGGCGAACATGATCAGCATACCCACGATGCCCCCTAGCATATGGATCAGCAGACCCAGGCGGCAGGCGGTATACAGGGCATTGGCGCCGGTGATGGGGTACACAGAGCTCACCAGCTCCTCCCGGGTGGACAGGGCCAGAACGGGGGAATCCGGGCTGGCCTGACGCCCAATCAGCTCCTCACGGGTCTGACGGTCCGGGAAGATGAAGCGGCGGGTATTGATGGAGAATTTGCTGTGCAGGAATTCGTTGGTCAGCATGAAGTCCTGGGTGAGCATCACCGGCTGGACCTTGCGGTAGCCGTTCAGAGAGGTGAGGCCAGCGGAGGAGGAGCGCATTTTCGCGTAGGAAATGGCCACCACGGCGCTGAGCTGACCGTCAATAGACATATACACCGCCTGGGAAACGGTGGTTCCCTGGGGGATGTTTACGTCCATGCTCTGCAAAAATTCCAGGTTGCCCAGCAGCACCGCCTCGCCCCGGATGACGCCGCCTACGCCGCCAATGCCGTAATCCCGGAATTCGTTGACAGGGTACTCGCTGCCGCCCCGGTTCTTCAGCATATTCTGGAACAGGGGCACCAGTTCCCCGCCGGAGGCGCTGATCAGGGAAGAGGCATAGGAGAGAATCTGCTCCGGCTCCCGGGTCCCGTAGAACTTCACACCGTTGAGCTTGGTGGAGCCGGTGGGGAACAGGTCGTCATCCGTAATGGGGAAGCAGGCCTTGCCCCGGAGCTTGGCGACCCCCTGCCAGCCGCAGATCAGAGCGCCCACCATGTGCAGCCGGTGCTCCAGAATGCAGGCGGGCCGGGTCAGGGATACAAAGAAGCTGGCGGGCACGGCGGCCATCAGAGATACGGACAGCACCTGGAAAGCCAGGCTCACATTGTGCCGCAGTCCGGCGAGCACCGCCAGGCCAATGCAAACAAGCAGGCTCAGCAGGCAGTAGAAGCCCTGAACCTTTTCCGGCGTGGTGGGCTTCTGGTAAACCTGTGTAAAGTCATCCACATCGCCCTGGCCCCGGAGCAGCACGGGCTTTCCGTCCAGGTAGTCCGGCTCCTTGACGATGCTTTTCAGCCGGGTGGCCTTGCGCAGGGTGTCCATCTGGTAGGTTTCTGTGGTGCGGCGGTGATACCGGGCAAACAGCGCGAAGGTCATTTGCAGGGCAAAGCCGGAGCAGCAGGGCACCCGCAGCTCCTGGAAGCAGAAGAACGCGTCCGCGCAGCAGGCGGCCAGAGTAAAGGTCAGAAGGGTATTGATGGTAAAGCGCCCGTGGAGCAGCTCTCCCAGCCCATCCAGCATCTGATGGCAGCCAAGCAAAGCAGACACCAGCATGGCCAGCACCTGGGTGAAGATAACAAACCGAAGCCGGTTTTCCGGCACCATTTCCATAGTGAACATGGTGGCGGAGGCGGCGCAGAAGGCCACCACCAGAAGATTCAGCACAATGGCAATCTGCAGTCCCAGAACCCCCTGATCGGAGAGCTCATAGTACCGCTTTTCAGGCCCCGCAATGATTTTCCGCCGCAGCTCCCGCAGTCCCTCATGAATGGGGATGGGCTCCGGCTCACTTTTGGGCGCTTCCCGGGGTTGGACGCTTTCAAAGCGGATGGTCTGCTGGCCGTCCGCCGGGGCGGCACCAGCGGACTCCGGGGCACTCCCGGCCTCCTCCGGTACGGAGAAAACCTTGGTCTCGGAGAGATCCTCCCGGATTTCTTCCGCTTCACCGGGTTCGGTGGAATCGTCCAGTTCCCCCAGCAGGGCGGAGAGCTCCCGCTCAAAATCGTCGTCCCCGTCCAGATTCACCGGGGGCTCCTGGGCTGTGTCGGCGCCGGAATCCTCCTGGGCGGCGGCAGCCTCCGGCTCTGCCTCGGGCTGATCTGGGTCCGTGTGAAATTCGTTTAGGATGGAATCCAGGTCAAAGTCCTGCACTTCATCGAGATTTTCTTGGTTATCCATATGGTTCCTCCCGGAATTTATCCAAGACGCTGGCGGACGGCCTCATAGAGCAGAATGGATGCCGCGGCGGAGGCGTTCAGGGAGCTGATCCGCCCGGCCATGGGGATGGATACGGTGACATCGCAGTTTTTCCGCACCAGCTGGCTCATGCCCACGCCCTCGTTGCCGATGACAATGGCCGCGGGCCCCTTCAGGTCCGCCTGGTACATGGGGATGGCCCCCTCCGCGGCGGTACCGAAGATCCAAACGCCCTTGTCCTTCAGCTCCTGCATGACGGCGCTGATATTGGTGACCCGGGCGACCTTCATGTACTCCATGGCCCCCGCGGAAGCCTTTGCCACCGTGGCGGTAAGGCCGACGCTGCGGCGCTTGGGGATAATGACCCCGTGGGCCCCGGCGCACTCCGCGGAGCGGAGGATGGCGCCCAGGTTGTGGGGATCGGACAGCTCATCACAAATGACGATCAGAGGATTCTCCCCCCGGCTGGCGGCCTCCGCCAGAATGTCGTCAATGGTGTAGTATTCATGGGCAGCGGCCAGGGCGATCACACCCTGGTGGGACCGGGTGAAGGACATGGCGTCCAGCTTCCGGCGGTCTACGGGGACAACCACGGCCCCGGCCTCCTTGGCCTGGGCGGCCAGACGCTGCAGGCCCTTGTCCGTGTCGCCGGTGGCAATAAACAGCTTATCGATGGTACGTCCGCTCTTCAGAGCCTCGGCAATGGCGTTGCGGCCCTCCAGCTGACCTTCGGTTTCTTCCTGGGCGGGCTGCTCCTGACGGCTCCGTTCCGCGCCCATGGGGCGGCGCTGGAACCGTTCTTTTTTATCGTACATAGGATTCATCTCCAATTCACATCGTTACATTTCCATAGAATCTTCCCTATTATATCAGGTTTTCTCCCGTTTCACAACTCTTATTTTCAGGAAAGCCCGGGTAAAGCGGTGCATTCACAGAAAATTTACCGCAAACCGGGAATCATTCATTGCCAGCGGTGCAAAAATGTGATATGATACCCGGTGAATAAGCCTGAGGAGGCATAAGATACATGAGTTATGAACAAAAAGACGGGCCCGGCAATAAGAAGCCCGGCGGAGACAAGCCCAAGGGCAGCTTCTGGACGCCGCTGATCATTGCGCTGGCCCTGGTGCTGCTGTTTGGATGGATCTACAACATGGTCTCCAACAGCCAGTATACCCAGACCACCTATTCCGATTTTTATACGGCCATGGAGCAGGGCCAGCTGGCCGAGGTTCAGCGCCGGGGCAGCCGCATCTACTACCTGACCAAGGAGGAGGCGGCCAAGCCCGCGTCCCAGCAGAAGGCCTGCTATACCGGCATGCCCAGCGGCGACTGGCTGTCCGTGTACGATGAGCTGGTGAAGCAGGGCGTGGTATCGGATTGGCAGATTCAGGAAGACAATTCCATGATCATGATGATCCTGTACTACGGCGTCACCTTCGCAATCCTCTTCCTGTTCATGCGGACCCTCAGCAAGCGCATGGGCGGCGACGGCATGATGGGCGGCTTCGGCAAGAGCAAAGCCAAGGTCTATATGGAAAAGCAGACCGGTGTGACCTTCAAGGACGTGGCCGGACAGGACGAGGCAAAGGAATCCCTGAAGGAGATCATCGACTTCCTGCACAACCCCCAGAAGTATGCCGAGATCGGCGCGCGGCTGCCCAAGGGCGCGCTGCTGGTGGGCTCTCCCGGTACTGGTAAGACCCTGCTTGCCAAGGCGGTGGCGGGGGAGGCGGATGTGCCCTTCTTCTCCATTTCCGGCTCTGACTTTGTGGAAATGTTCGTGGGCATGGGTGCCAGCCGGGTGCGGGACCTGTTTCAGCAGGCCGCAAAGGTTGCCCCCTGCATTATCTTTATTGATGAGATCGATGCCGTGGGCCGCGCCCGTGACAATCGGTACGGCAACAACTCCGAGCAGGAGCAGACGCTGAACCAGCTGCTCAGCGAGATCGATGGCTTCGAGCCCTCCAAGGGCATCGTCTGTCTGGCGGCAACCAACCGCCCGGAGATTCTGGACAAGGCCCTGCTGCGGCCCGGCCGGTTTGACCGCCGGATCATTGTGGACCGGCCCAACTACCAGGGCCGTCTGGACACTCTGAAGGTCCATACCCGGAAGATCAAGCTGTCCGAGGATGTGGATTTGAAGAAGATCGCCCAGGCCACCGCCGGTGCCGTGGGTGCGGATCTGGCAAACCTGGTCAATGAGGCTGCCCTGCGGGCGGTGCGTATGGGCCGGAAGGCGGTAAACCAGGAGGATCTGCTGGTATCCTTTGAAACCGTCATTGCCGGTTCCGAGAAGAAGAACACCGTGCTCACTGAGACGGAGAAGCGTCTGGTCGCCTACCACGAGGTGGGCCACGCCCTGGTCTCCGCCTTGGAAAAGCATGCCCAGCCCGTTTCCAAAATCACCATCGTCCCCCATACCTCCGGTGCCCTGGGCTACACCATGTACCTGCCGGAGGAGGAGAAGTTCCTCTCCACACGGGAAGAACTGGAAGTGGAGCTGAAGAGCCTGGTAGGCGGACGGGCAGCGGAGCAGTTGGTCTTCGGCGCCCAGACAACAGGTGCCGCCAACGATTTGCAGCGGGCTACCTCTCTGGCCCGGAACATGGTCAGCCAGTACGGCATGAGCAAGGAGCTGGGGCTGATGACCACTGCCTCCGTGCAGAACAGCTACCTGGATGGACAGGCCTATATGGACTGCTCCCAGGATACGGCGGCCAAGGTGGACCGGGAGGTTCAGAAGCTGCTGGACGGCGCCTTTGCGGATGCAATGAAGCTGTTGAAGGACAACCGGGGCCTGCTGGATGAGATTTCCGAGTATCTGCTGGTGAAGGAAACCATCACCGGCGAAGAGCTGATGGCCTATGTGAACGCCGCCAAGGAGCCAGCGCAGCCCCAGGCGGAGCATACCGAGGAGCCGGAAAACCCGTAAGAAATCGAGAGAACGGGAGAGATGAACAATGAGAAGCTGTAGATGGATTCTGTCCGCGGCACTGTGCCTGGCGGCGCTGTTTCTGCTGGCTGTGCCAACCTGGGCCGAGCCGCCGGAGCAGAGCTGGTCCCTGGAGGAGGGGGTGCTCTGCATTTCCGGCCAGGGGGAAATGGATTTTTCCACGCCGCTGCCCTGGGAGAATTCCAAGGAGGAGATTACGGCCCTGCGGGTAGACGAGGGAATTACCGCCATCCAGGCGGAGGCCTTAAAGGACTGCACCGCCCTGAAATCCGTTACCTTGCCCAAGAGCCTTCGTTATATCCATGACAGCGCCTTTGAAAACTGCACCGCCCTGTGCTGGGTTACCTACCCGGAAGGGCTGATCGGAATCGGGCAGAACGCCTTCGCCGGATGCACCCAGCTGAGCACGGTGTTCCTGCCCGGCAGCGTTGCCTGGGTGGGGGACGGCGCCTTTGGCGACAAGACCCTGATCAACGGCACGGCGGGCACCGGCGTGCAGGATTACATACAGGCAAACGGCGGAACCTTCCGCCAGGTGGACCTGCACAAGCTGGCATCCCAGGAAGGCACCTGGGCGGGAGGCACCTGGACCCTGTCCGGCGGCGAGCTGACTGTCTCCGGCAAGGGGGACGTTGCCCTGAAAGAGGGGGAACGCTACTATCCATGGGATTCTCTCCGGGGAGACATTACGGATGTGACCCTGGAGGAGGGCGTCACGGCGGTGGATGCCGGGGCCTTCAGCCTATGCCGCAAGCTGGTGTCGGTGACCTTCCCGGCGAGCATCGAGACGGTGGATGAAAACGCCCTGGATGCCGCCCCGGAAATTCTGGGCTACTCCGGCACGGCAGCGGAAAGCTTTGCCGAGGCCAAGGGCCTGGACTTCACAGCTCTGGATACGGCGGAGACGGAACCCGCGGAAGAGACTGCGGCCACGGAGGAAGCGCCGGATGCGTCGGCTCCCCAGACCGAAGAGACGACAGAATCGCGGACAGAGGAGACGGTGCCCACCAAGACTGCGGACACCACGGAGCCCCAGACCGAGGAAACAGCGGCCGCGGACGAGACACAGCCGGAGACTGCGGAAACCGAGCCGGTGCAGAAGCTCCTGCCTATTTTGACGGTGAGCAGCGAATCCGCCCAGCCTGGGCAGACGGTGAAGGTGACCGTGACCCTGGCGAACAATCCCGGCCTCTGCGGTCTGAATTTCCAGATCGATTATGACAGCAGCCTGCTGACCCTGGAGGACTTCGACTGCCCCAATGAGGCTTTCGCCCAGGGAGACTGGACGGTTGGGCTGGGGGAAGGGGAGAAGGCCCTCTGGATTCAGCCGGACCAGACGGAGGAAAACGGGGCCATCCTGACGCTCCTGTTCCGCATTTCCCAGCAGGCCCCCCAGGGGGAAATCCCCGTGGCCCTGACGGAGGTTTCCGGCGTCAATGACCAGGCAGAGCTCTTAGAGGTTACCTGCCATGCCGGTTCTGTCCAGGTGACCGTGGGCATCCCCGGCGACATCAACGGCGACGGACGGGTCACTGCGGCAGACCTGCTGCGGCTGCGCCGGTACCTGGCAGGCCAGAATGTGCTGGTGGAAACCGGCAACGCCGACCTGAACGGCGACGGCCAAATAAACCTGTCAGACCTGATGCTTCTGCAAAAGCTCCTGACCGGAACCGCAGAGAACTAAAAAAAGGGGTGCGCTGCGCATGAACCGCAACGCACCCCTTTTCATTTTCAATCGTCCCGAAGGGACACCACAACCGCCCGAACCGGGCGATTTCATCCGGTCACCGACCGGATTTCACCTGCCGCAAGGCGGATTTCACCCGGCCGCAGGCCGGATTTCATTTGGGGGCTGCCGCACAGATGCAACAGCCCCCAAAATTTACTTTCCGTTACGAATTTGCAGCAGCTTATTCTTCAGGTCCTGCTCCATCTTTGCCATTTCCACCTCGGCGGCCTGCCGCTGGGCCCGTCCGTCGGCCTGAATCTTCATCACATCGTCCAGGGTCTGGATCAGGTCGGCATTGGTCTTCTTCAGGGTCTCCATATCCACAATGCCCCGCTCCGCCTCCTTGGCGGTCTCTACAGAGGCCATGTGCAACTTTTCGGCGTTGGATTTCAGCAGGGCATTGGTCACATCATTGACCTGCCGCTGGGCCTGAGCAGCCTCCGTGGAGTGGGCGATACCCAGGGCCAGAACCATCTGGTTTTTCCACAGGGGGATAGTATTGACCAATGTGGTCTGGATTTTCTCCACCATCACATTGTCGTTGTTCTGGATCATGCGAATCTGGGGCGCCGTCTGGATGGAGATGGTCCGGGTCAGCTCCAGGTCGTAGAGCTTCTTTTCAAACCGGTTGCACTTTTCTGCCAGATCCCGGGCGGCCTGGGCATCCTCCGCCAGACCGGTGCGCTGGGCGGTCTGCTCCAGCTCCTTCAGCTTCCCATCCCGAACCTCCTGGAGCTTCTGCTTGCCGGCCAGAATATACATGGTCAGCTCTTTGAAGTAGGCAAGGTTCTGCTCATACATCTTATCCAGCACGGCGGAGTCCTTCAGCAGCCGCACCTGGTGCTGCTCCAGAGCACTGCTGATTTTCTCCACGTTGACCTCGGCTTTGGCATAGCGGCTCTTCATCAGCTCCAGCTTGTCGCTCTGCTTCTTGAAGAAGCCCAGAAAGCCCTTCTGCTCCTCCTGTCCAAAGTCCTTCAGCTCTCCAACCACATTTACGATCAGGTCGCCCACCTCGCCTAAGTCCTGGGTGCGGACATTGGCCAGGGCGGCATCGGAGAAGTCCGCCATTTTTTTCTGGGCGGCAGCGCCGTACTGGAGAATCTGGGCGGTGTTCTCCAGATCAATTTTCGCGGCAAAGTCCGTCACCATCTTCTGCTCCTGCTCGGTGAGCACCGGCTGGGGGATGGCCTCCTGTACGGGGGCGGTTTCTTCCTTCACGGCCAGCTCCGGCTTCTCTTCCAGCTCCGGCTCCAGGGTCAGGCTGGGGACGGCTTCCAAATTTTCAAATTCCTGTTCCATTGGTTTTCTCCTTTATTCCTGCTTAAAATCGTCACCTGTGAGCCCTTCCTGGGCGAGCAGGGTATGCAGTACGGATATATCGCTGGATACGTCCATGGCGGTGTCCTGGAACACGGAGTCCAGGAGCTTTTCAAAGGCCAGATTCAGGGTATCCAAGGTGGCATCAATCTCCTGCTTGGAGGCGCGGATGGTGTCGCCCTGAATGGGCTGCCGGTCCATATCCGCATAAGCATTCAGGAGCTTGATGGTCATAGGCAGGTAGTAGTCCATCAGCTTTTTCAGGTCGGGAATGATCTCCGGGTGGGCTTCTGCCCGTTCAAAGATCTTCTGGACGATGGACTCCATCCGGGAAATCTTGGCGGAAATCTCCTCTCCGGGGATTTCATCGTTGCACCGGCGAATCTCTCGCAGATAGGCGTTGCCCCGATCCAGCACCTCCTGTACCTTGGGGGAGACGGCGGCGGCTGTGGGCTTGGCGGCCTCCTCCTTTCGGCGGGCCTCCAGCTCCAGGCGGCTCTGCTCATAGTGCCGGTAGGTTTCATCGCTGGTGATGAGGCTGGTCTGCTCGTTGTCCAGGTGGCCTTCCAGGAAGAGCCCGTCGTGAATCATACCGGTGAGCTCCTTGCGGACGAACTTTACGGGCTTGCCCACGCTGCGGGACAGCTTGTCCAGGGTGATGTGGGTCTTTTCGCCCAGGGCCTTCAGGTAGACTTTATACCGGCTCACCTTTCCCAGGGAGCGGATGCCGCCGGTCAGCAGCCAGGAGCCGATGCCGAGGCTGCCCACGCCGAAGCACAGCGGGGCGATGATGGAACCGGCAGCCATGCCAACCAGCTGAAAAATGCCGGAGATCAGCGAGAGGGTAAAGCCGGTGATGGTGAGGATTCCGCCGAAAACGGTTTTGAGAATGCCCTTTGCGGTTTCGCCGTTGGCGCTGCCATAGAGGGCGGGCAGATTCTGCTTTGCAGGCTGGGGCGAAACGGTGGTCTGGACGTCCGCCTTTACATAGGGCTTTGCCCGCATGGTCCCGGAGAGATCCAGGGCTTTCCACAGCGCGTCAGAACCGGCGCTGGCGGCTTTGTCTATGGTTTTGGTAATGGTGCGGCTCAATTCCTGATAATTCCGGGACGTGATGGCCTGGTCGATGATCTGCTCAATGCTGCGGCCCAGGGAGTCCCAGTCCTGATTTGAATGCTCGTTTGCCATGGTCGTTCCTCCAATTGGTTTCGGAACTATTATAGCTTTTCTTCCCGGAAAAAACAATACGGAACCGATTGTTTCCGCAAAAAATTCGGGCGGCTCCAAGAGCGCGCCCGAAAATATTTCACGTTACTCTTTTGTGAAATGGTTCAGAAGCTTTACGGCCAGGACGATGACGCCGATGACCAGGAAAATGCCTGCCATGCCTTTGACCAGCATGGGAAGGGTCTGGGCCAGAGCATCGGGATGCAGCATATTCTCCACCTCCTTACGCGCCCATCAGGGTCAGAATCAGGCCGCCTGCTATGACGGAGGCGATCTGCCCGGAGACATTCACGCTGACGGAGTACATCAGCAGATAGTTCTGGTTGTCTTCCTTCAGCCCCATCTGGTTTACCACCCGGCCGCTCATGGGGAAGGCGGAGATTCCGGCGGCGCCGATCATGGGATTGATCTTTTTGCCCTCCGGCAGAAACAGATTGATGCATTTCGCAAAAAGCACACCTCCGGCGGTGTCCCCGATAAAGGCCACCAGCCCCAGGGCCAGAATCAGCAGCGTATCCGGCTGCAAAAAGGCCTCCGCCGTCATCTGGCTGGCTACGGTAAGCCCCAGGACGATGGTTATGAGGTTCACCAGGACGGTCTGGGCGGTTTCTGACAGGGCATTCAGCACACCGCACTCCCGCAGCAGATTTCCGAACATGAGAAAGCCGACCAGGCAGGCGCTGGTGGGGGCCACCAGTCCGGCAATGACGGTCACCAGAATGGGGAAGAGAATGCGGGTGCGCTTGCTGACGCTGCCCTTGTGATAGGGCATCCGGATCAGCCGCTCCTTTTTGGTGGTGACGAGCTTGATCACCGGCGGCTGCACAATGGGCACCAATGCCATATAGCTGTAGGCGGCCACCATGATGGCCCCTAAGTATTTGGAGCCAAGAATATTGGCAACGAAGATGGCGGTGGGGCCGTCTGCCGCGCCGATGACGGCGATGGAGGCGGCGTCCTTGAGATCAAAGAAGAACCCCGCCAGCACAAGCGTCAGAAAAATGCCGAACTGGGCCGCCGCGCCGAACAGCAGCAGCCAGGGCTTTTCCAGCAGGGGGCCGAAATCGATCATAGCCCCAATGCCGATGAACAGCAGCAGCGGGAACAGCTCATTGGACATCCCTGCCTGAAAGAGCACCGACAGTGCCCCCACAGTTTCCCCCTGGGTGATGGCCCCAGACAGGGGCAGATTGACGAGAATGGCCCCGAACCCCATGGGCAGCAGCAGGCTTGGCTCCATCTTCTTGGCAATGGCCAGATAGATGAGCAGGCCGCCGATGGCCCACATTATGACCATCTGGGGCGTCAGGTTTTGCAGATTGGAAAAGAGACTGAAAATTTCCATGCTTGATCCTCCTTACAACATGGCGTCGCTGTGAGAAAGAAAAAAAGAAGACCTTCACCACAGCATAAAAATACTGTGATAAAAGTCTCAAGCCTGCGGCATGGCTCCGGGCTTGCGCCGTGATGACGAACCCATGCGGCGGGGGAGGCCCGCCCTTTACTCCCTTTTACCTTGCGGTCATTATATAAAGTCCAACCGGGAATGTCAAGAGGAAAAAAGGCGTGCCCCATGCGGTTTTGCGTGGGGCACAATTGATAGAAAGAGGAGTGATCAGAGATAACGGACGAAGAACATCTGCGCGGCCTGAACCCGTTCCTTCTCACCGCCCTCATGGGCAAAGCCGGGAAGAATTTCCAGTTCCGCGTGGACACCGTGCGCCTGCAGATTCTTCTGCAGGCTCTTCATGCGGTCAACACGGTTGTCTCCGTAGGGAGAGTCGCCGATATACTTGTTGTCCAGTTCACCGACGGTGATCAGAACAGGCACCTGCTTGACGGCCTCCAGGTCAACATCGTAGCCAAAGTATTCCTTGAAGTCCCGGATTCCCCAGAAATAATCCGCGTCCGGGTTCAGAAAGGTGGGACGGCCAGGCGCGCCGATGGAGCAGGCCTTCATGCGGTCCGGGTGGGCGAACAGGAATCGATTGACAAACTGGCCGCCGCCGGAGTGGCCGAACATAAAGAACTTATCGGTGTGAACACCCGGATACCGCTTAGCCATATCCTCGATCATGTCCAGCAGAATCAGGTCATACCGGATGCCGTCACAGGACAGCAGCTTGTAGCTGTTGAAGTCATCCCGCTGAATCAAACCACCCGGGAACATGGGGGCAAGGATGGCCATATGGTATTTGTCAGACAGCTCCTTGGCCTGCTTGATGTATTCCTCGGTGGCACAGCCGGTGCCGTGGATAATGACCATCAGGGAGTAATTGTGTTCTGCCTCGTCATAGTAGCAGTCCGGCAGATGGACCCAGTAGTGAAACCGCTGATCCGTAGGGCAGTGCCAGAGCATATTCAGATAGGCGTTGCCGAACAGATTCTTCTGCTGCTCCAGGGTCAGATTGGCTGCAAGTGGATTTTCTTTTGCCATATGATACCTCTTGATTACAGGAATTTACCGAAGACAAAGCTTGCGATTACCAGCATGATAGCGCCGCCGATCCGGGAAGAGATCTGGGCGTAGGACATCAGCTCCATACGGTGCGCGGCACCCAGGCACTGCACGTCGCCGGAACCGCCGCCGTTGGCCATACAGAGGCCGGCAGTCAGCATGGACTCCACAGGATAGAAGTGGAATACCTTGCCCATCAGGAAGGTGCCGATCATCGCGCCGATGACGGTTGCCATGATGATCAGAATGTAAGCGGGGTTGGTGAACACCTTGGCGTAGTCGCTCAGGTTTGTGCCGATGCCAACGGTGATCATCAGGGGGAAGGACATATACTTGACGAAGAACATCTGCATACCTCTGGCACCGGCCTTTACGTTGGCGGGCAGAACATTGGCAATGTTCAGAATGGCGATCAGAATGACCATAAATGCGAAGGTATGGATGCTGAAGCCCAGATTGGCGTGGTTGATGATGGAAATTTTCTTGGCATACAGGTTCGCTACGTTGTAGCACACAACGCCCAGAGCAAGACCGGTGGCATAGTCACCGACGGTGGGCTTTACTTCCTCGCCCTTGCCCTGCACCAGCTTTTCGCCTTCCATCAGCGCGCCATTGCCGGTGAGAGAGGGCTTGGCCTGGCCCAGCTTATTCAGCAGGGCGCTCATGAACACGGCGCAGAGGTTGCCGATGCTGATAATCGCGAAAGCGGAAGCGTACCAGGTGGAGGCATCACCGCCGGTTGCAGCTGCCCACATTTTGCTCATAGGCGTAATGCCGGCACCGTTGCCGCCGCCCATAACCGGGATGGCGTAGGTGGCAATGGCATCGATGGCACCTACGCCGGTGATGGCACCGACAATGCCTGCCAGACCCAGCGCACCCACGACACCGGCCAGAATGGTGGGGATGAAACCAGCGAAGGATTTGATCAGCATTTTGCGATCCACAGACAGAACGGAGCCGGTGATCAGAACCAGGATATACAGATCCAGGAAGCCGGTGGAGCCGTTGAAGGTGTTCAGCGCTTCCTTGGAGCCCTCGCCGATCAGATTAAAGGTGTTCAGCGCACCGGCCACCAGGCAGGCGAACAGCATACCGCCGCCGAACCAGGTTTTCCACACGGGAATGTGGTCGCCGACCCAGCCCAGCAGGGTGCCGATGATCATGGCGAAGGCAAGTGCGCCGACCATGTTGGTCAGCATCCAGTCGTTGGCCGCCATGAGAAGCATCAGGGCACTTAAAATCAGGTACATCCACAGAGGGAAGCCCAGGATTTTTGTCTCTTTCAGTTTGTTCACAATAGACCCTCCAATATGAAATTTGTTTGTGCAGGTTCCATTTTTTACCGGTAAAATCAACAACTGCATTATATATCAGAGAATCTAAATTGTGCAATAGTTCGACAATTCCTCTTTCAGCGGGGCATCATAACCTTTTGGAATGGGGACGCACGGAATCCGCGTCGGTCAAAATGGGATGGCCCCGGAAAGCTGCGCCCGGGGCCATCCTCCTTTGTAAACAAGTTATAAAGGCAATTCCAAAAGGTTATCGAATTTTGGCGGAAATTCCAACCATAAACCGCCATACGGTTTCCGCGGCAGGGGAAAGCTGCCGCCCCTTCTTCCGGGCGACGATGACATAGCGGTGCAAATCGTCCCCTTTGACCATGCCGTAAATCTCGTTTTGGGTATTTTTGGACTTCCGGATGGTCATGTGGGGCAGCAGCGCGATGCCGCAGCCGCTGCAGGCGACCAGATACCGGGTATCCACGTAGTCAATCCGCTGGGGATTGATGGGGGTAATGCGGTACTTTTTAAAGAAGGCGTTTTCCGCGTAGTAGAGCCCCTGACCTTTGGTGGCCAGAATGTACCGGATAGCGGGACTGCGGAACCGCTGGGGGTCGATCTGAACAGGGTGCTCCAGCGAATTGCCGGAAAGATCCAGCCCCTCCAGAATGGGGGAGTTTTTCGGGATCACAAAGACCAGCGGGTCCTCCTGAACGGGCATATACTCCAGCTTGTCAGAGCGAACCGGCTCCGTATAGATGGCGAGATCCGCTTGTTCATTTTCCAGATCCTCCTCACACTGGGCGGAGGATCGGTTGGTGTATTCCAGAGAAATCTCCGGGTGTGCCAGCATAAAGGACGCAGCCTGAAAACCGGCATAGGCCCCGCCCCGGTGGGTGGTGGCAATGCGCACAGGCTCTGCCTGAACGGGCTGGAACTGCTGTAAGCTCTCCAGAAGCTCCTGTTCCATTTCCACGTAGCGGTGGGCAAAGTTCAGGAAAATCTCCCCTTGGGGTGTGGCGGTCACAGGGCTGCGGGTGCGGTCGAAGAGCTGAAAGCCCAGTTCTTTCTCCAGCTTGTTAAGCTGTTTGGTCAGTGCCGGCTGAGAGATAAACAGATGTTTGGCGGCAAGCGTGATGTTTTTACTTTCCTCCACTTCCAGACAGTAGTGGAACACATTGGTATCCATTTGCAACCTCCCAAGGAAAATTTCAGAATTCCTGTAAGATCGCCAGGATCTGCCCCTCGTAGTCCCCTTCAAAATCCTCACCGCGTCCCGCGGAGCGGACGTTGCTCTCTGCCCCCCGCTCCGGGGCGGGATACTCCCAGATGTGGTAGGACAGCCCCCGGTGAATGAAGCTGATGCTGCCGCTGTCGTTTTCCTCCCAATACTGGAAGGGGATGTTCTTGCCCCGCAGGCAGGCCTGTATGGATTCCAGACGCATAGAAAGCCGCTCCTTTTCTTTTTTGTATGATTATAGCAGATTTTCCCGGAAAGGTAAAGCCTTTTCCGGCACTTTCAATAGTCGGCAGAACCACAGAAGGTCCTTAGAGCTCACCGTATTGGTCAGGTACAGCGAGCAGGAGAGCAGCAACGCATAGCAGGCGGCCCCACATTGGGCAGGCACCAGGGCGCTGGCGTAGAGAGAAAGTCCGGCGCACAGCAGGCCCGGCAGGGCGAACCGCCAGCAGACCGTTTCCTGGGTGATGCGCAGCAGGTGGCGGATGGAGAGAAAAAAGTTGATAGCGTGGGAGAGGAAGAAACTCAGAAGATATCCGTCACTTCCGAACACCGGCAGCAGGAAAAAAAGCATGGCCACATCCAAAGCGCTGGTGAAAATATTGAACCGCATGGCCCAGCGCTGCTGCCCTAAGCCCTTGGTCATGGCGTCCGTCACCGCGTCGCAGTAGAGCATGGGGGCCAGCAGGGCAAATCGGCGCAGCAGGCGGCCTGCCTGGGCGTTCTGGTAGAGCCCCAGGCACAGAGGCTCTGCCAGCAGAAACAGCAGTCCCCCGAACAGCAGCCCATAGAGCAGGGCAATGCGCAGACTGCGGTGGAGCAGATACCGGATGCGCCGTTCCTCTCCGGCACAGTGGCACCGGGCCATCTCCGGGATCAGCAGCTCCGACAGCCCGAAGAGAATGCAGGCGGGGAACATAAGCACGGGAAAGACCATCCCCGTAATGATGCCGAACAGTGCCAGAGGATCGGCAACCGCCAGCGCCAGCCGCCGGGGGACCATTAGATTTTCCAGAGTGGAGATGCCGGATTTGGCGGTGTCCGCCAGGGCCAGAGGCGCTGCCGCCCGGAGAACCCGGCTTCGGATGGGAATTTTCGGCGCAGCGGGAGCCTTTTGCAGAAGATAGAGGATCAGCAGCACCAGCACCGTCAGGCAGCTTCCCACAGCGCTGCCGAGAATCACAGCCTTGCAGGCCCTGCCGGAATCCCGGCCCGCCCAGAAGTGCAGACAGACCATGGTCACGGCCATAGAAAGCAGCTGCTCCCCAATCTCCACCACAGCCAGTGTGCCGATGCGGTTCTGTCCCGTGAAAAATCCGGTCATCAGCGCGCACAGGCAGCTCATGGGCAGGAAGAGGGAGAACAGCCGCAGCGCATCGGTAACAGCGGGGTTCCCAATCCAGTTTTCCGCAATGGCCGGGGCGAACAGGTAGAGCGCGCCCCCCACGCTCAGGCTGCAAACAAGACTGTAGCCCATGCAGCCGGAGAGCACCCACCGCAGGCACCCCGGACGCTTCCGGCCCAGCTCCTCCGCCGTCAGGTACATGGCCGCCGTGCGGATGCCGCCGATGCCCGCGATCATGGCAAGGCTTCCTACGGACATGGTCAGCTGCAAAAGACCGATGCCCTCCGGCCCGATCTTCCGGGAGAGATAGACTTGAAACACCGTGCCCACCATTCGCAGCAGCAGGTTTACGGCGGTGAGCAGCAGGGCGCTGTAAAACAGCGGTTTTCTCAAGCGGATCACGCTCCTTCCATCGGAGCTGTGAAAAGCCCCCTTGTCCACAGGGTATGCGGACAAGAGGGCGGATAGAATTTATTTCGCTTCCGGGTTGGCCTCCAGGCAGAAGGGGCTCAGGGGGCATTGGCCGCATTTGGGGTTCCGGGCCGTGCAGATTTCCCGGCCAAAGAGCACCAGCCGATGGCAGAAGTCATTGCTCTTTTCCGGCGGCAGGATTTTGCGCAGCTGCTGCTCCACCTTCTCCGGCTCTTTGCCGTGGCTCAGCCCCAGCTTGCCGCAGATGCGGATGCAGTGGGTATCGCAGACCACGCTCCCAGGCACTTTGTAGATATCCCCCAGCAGCAGATTGGCGGTCTTCCGCCCCACGCCGGGCAGCCGCAGCAGCTCCTCCATGGTGCCGGGAACCTTCCCACCGTAATCCCGCAGCAGCATCTGGCATGCCAGGACAATATCCCGCGCCTTGTGCTTGTAGAAGCCGCAGGAGCGCACATAGTTTTCCACATCTTCAATGGGCGCGGCCGCCATGGCTTCCAATGTCGGGTAAGCGGCGAACAGCGCCGGGGTCACCAGGTTCACCCGGGCATCGGTACACTGGGCCGACAGCCGCACGGCGATCATCAGTTCATAGTCCTTGTTATAATGCAGGGCGCACATGGATTCCGGATAGCGGTCTTCCAGAATCTCGATGATTGCCTGAACCTTTTCTTCCATGGTATTGTCACCTTCTCTGTCTTTTCCTATACAATACCACAAAAAATCCAACTTTTCAATGCTTTCCGCTAAAAGGAATCGATTTCCTGGGCGGCAGTCAGGGCAGAGACCTCATAGGCGGTGCGCTCCTGGGCCCCCGCCTCGGTGAGCTTTGTATAGACCCGGCTTTGGAGCCGCCCTTGTATGGACAGCCGATCCCGCACATGGCATCTTGCCCCCAGCTGAGCGGTGGAGCCCCAGAGAATGCAGGGCAGATAATCTGCCCGCCTGGGGATACGGGGAACCGCCAGCATCACGTCGCAGATTTCCCGCCCCAGGGGGGTCCGCCGATAGTTGGGCTCCCGGCAAAGAGTTCCGCAGAGGGAGACCTCATTCACGGCGGGGCCGTCCTCCGCCAACAGCTGCTCCGCGAAGACAAAGATCAGCAGCCGTCGACTGTCCGCCTCCCGCAGATTGTGGGACCGCACCTGCCCGGTGACGGACAGCATCTCCCCACCGGAGAGGTCCAGCGCGTTTAACAGACTCTCCCGAACGATCACCGGCAGCGTATCCACAGCCCCGGACAGCCTGGGCACCTCCAGGAAAAGACGAAAGAACCGCTTTCCACCGCTTTCATGGGAAAATTCCGGGATATTCACAAGACTGCCCCGTAAAAATGCGTGATTTGTTGGATATTCCATCAGTACCACCCCAAAGTTTTCGTAGGATAGCACATCCTATGCTCGCCTTGGACAAACAGAACGGCGCGGAGGATCGTAGGCAGCCTTTCATGTCTCTTGCAGAAAGTAGAACAGGGTAGTATAATGCCCGTTAAGAGCTTGCTTTTTGTTATGAAAATATACGCACTTCGTAAAATTTGGAAACACCTGTAACGAAACGGAATCTCATGCGTCTTATGGGTAAAGGAGGCGAGGCTGTGGAAGATTATGAGGAAATATACAATCGTTATTTTGGGGATGTCTACAAATACATGTTAGCCATGAGCCGAGACCCGGCCCTGGCAGAGGAGATCACCCAAGAAACCTTTTTCAAGGCACTGAAATCATTAGACACTTTTCGGGGCCAGTGCAAGCTCTACGTCTGGCTCTGCCAAATCGCCAAGCATACCTATTTGTCCTACCTAAAAAAGAGAAAGCTCCATGAGACGGAGGAGCCGCCCGGTGATTCTTTAGAGGAAATGATGCTGCGCAAGGAATCCGCATTTCAGATTCATCAGGCGCTCCACAGCCTGCCGGAGCCTTACAAAGAGGTGTTTTCTCTGCGTGTGCTGGGAGAATTGCCCTTCCGACAAATCGGATTCTTATTTGGAAAAACGGAGAATTGGGCGCGGGTGACCTACCACCGCGCACGATTGAAGATAAAGGAGGAACTGGAATGAATTATCCTTGCGGAGTCATCCGTGACCTGATCCCACTGTATCACGATGATGTTTGCAGCCCTGAAAGCCGCGGCGCAGTGGAAACGCATTGTGCCAGATGCGTAGATTGCAAAAAAATATTGGATGACCTCAATGGGCTGCCTGAGCCGGGGGAAAATGTATTGGATGCGGAACCCTTGCGTCCCATCCAAAGAAAGTGGAAGCGGGAGAAAAAAAGATCTCTTTGGATTGGTCTGGGCGCTGCCATTTTTCTTGCGCTGCTGTTCTTTGGCCACGCCGCTCTGACAGAGTGGTATTGCGTTCCCATGGGAAAGGACGATATGGTCGTCATGGGCATCTATCAGACCTCGGACGGGGCTATCCATATTTCCTATGATGATCTGTATGATTTGAATTATTACAGCACCGCGGTAGAGGTGGGAAAGGATGGCTGCGGCTATATTTCAGCCTACAGACCCATCCTGGCGAAAAAAACAAATACACCGTCCCGAAGCGGCACAGCGGCGGTTGGCTTTGATCCGGACAGTGCCTTTGCCTGGCTGAACGGGGAAACGATGGTTCCCGTTTCAAAAGTTTACCTCGGAATCAAAGACGACCCGGAGCGCTCGATTCTGGTTTGGGAAAAGGGAATGGAAGTTCGCAAAGCCACCGCGGAGGAAGAAGCGGACTATGCGCTTACAAAAGACACCATGCACCCGTCGGAAGACAGCTGAATCCAGTGAGAATAAGGGAAGGGTACGCTGCGCATTTTGCAGCGTACCCTGAAATTTACGGTTCCGTCTCAATTGTGGAAATCCTGCCGTAGGGTGAAAACTCCGAAGGAATCAAATCTACCTTCTGCCGCTCCTCCTCCGAAAGACTGTGATACCATTCCAGCCACCGCTTTGTGTGCTCCGAGAGCTGGGAGGCATTGTAGTAGTTCCCATTGTATTCTACGGTTTCCGTGGGAGCCTGCCTGCGGCAGCCGGACAGGAGGAGCAGAGGCAGAAGAAGCAGCAGTATATGCCTGCCCATCAATCAATCCTCCTTGGCCCAGCCTCTGGTGCAGCCGACGGCCTTTTTCCAGCCCTCCAAACGGGCCTGGCGAGCTTCCTCCTTCAGCTGGGGCGCAAAGACCCGGTCTGTCTCCCGGATGGTTTTGAGCTGGCTCTGATCCTTCCAGAACCCAACCGCCAGACCCGCCAGATATGCAGCCCCTGCCGCTGTGGTCTCCACGCATTTGGGCCGGTCTACCGGGGCGGCGCTGATGTCCGCCTGGGTCTGCATCAGATAGTTGTTGGCGGAAGCGCCGCCGTCCACCTTCAGGGAGGCAAGCCGAATCCCGGCATCGGCCTCCATGGCGGAGAGCACGTCCCCGATTTCGTATGTAATGGAATCCAGGGTGGCCCGGATAATGTGGTATTTGTTGACGCCGCGGGTCAGCCCCAGGATGACACCCCGGGCGTAGGCATCCCAATAGGGTGCGCCCAGACCTGTGAAGGCGGGGACCACATAGCAGCCGCCGGTATCCTTTACCTTCTGGGCCATATACTCCGAGTCCGCCGCAGACTCGATCACCCGCAGCTCGTCCCGCAGCCATTGGATGGCGGCCCCGGCCACAAAGATGGAGCCCTCCAAAGCGTAATTTACCTTCCCGTCCAGCCCCCAGGCAATGGTGGTCACCAGCCCATTTTTGGAGAAGATGGGCTTTTCCCCGGTGTTCATCAGCAGGAACGCGCCGGTTCCGTAGGTGCACTTGGAGTCTCCGGGAGTGAAGCAGGTCTGGCCAAACAGGGCAGCCTGCTGGTCTCCGGCGGCTCCCGCAATGCGGATGGGCACCCCCAGGAATTGGGCCTCCGTGTGCCCATAGCAGCAGCTTGAGGGCATGGGCTCTGGCAGCATGGATTTGGGAATGCCGAAGAGCTTCAGAATATCTTCATCCCAGGAGAGGGTATTGATGTTGAACAGCATGGTCCGGGAGGCGTTGGAGTAGTCCGTCACATGGACTTTTCCCCCGGTGAGCTTCCAGATCAGCCAGGTTTCCACCGTGCCGAATAGGATATCTCCCGCCTCTGCCCGTTGCCGGACACCGGGCATATTTTCCAGAATCCAGCGGATTTTGGTGCCGGAAAAATAGGGATCGATGACAAGCCCCGTTTTACTGCGGATGGTGTCCACCAGACCGTCCTCCACAAGCTGGTCGCAGTATTCCGCTGTCCGGCGGCACTGCCAAACGATGGCGTTGTATACGGGCCGCCCGGTGTGCCTGTCCCAGCAGATGGTGGTTTCCCGCTGGTTGGTGATGCCGATGGCAGCGATATCCGCGGCGGTGGCCCCAATGGCGGAAATCGCCTGCCGAGCGACCTCCAGCTGGGTGGTAAAAATCTCGTCCGCATCGTGCTCTACCCAGCCGGGCTTGGGGAAAATCTGGGTGAATTCCTTCTGGGCAACCGAGCAGATTTCGCCATTCTCGTCAAAGAGAATGCAGCGGTTGGAGGTGGTGCCGGAGTCCAGAGCCATCATGTATTTCGCCATGTGTTTCCCGTCCTTCCGAATTGTTTCTGTTATTGGATATGGGTGTGGTTGTTGATATGGTCACTGCAATAGCAGTAGTACCCGTTGCACTTGGAGCAGTACCGGAATTCCAGCTCTGGGTTGGTTACATCCGTGCGGCCGCAGACAGTGCATTTGTGAGTGTAGTTCTTCTGCTCGGCCTTCTTGGGCTGCTCGGTCACATGGAAATGGATAATCTTCGGCTGCTGCTTGGGGGCCTTCCGAAAAACCTTGCGAATCTTGTTCTGCCAGGAGAGGGGCACGACGTTCAGCACGTCCTTCCCAAAGAACAGAAAATAGTTGCCCAGAGCCACCAGCGGGAACAGGTTGTAGGCGGTGAAGGGCGTCTGGAACAGCCCAACAAAGATGACTACCAGATCAAACAGGGCAAACACCCAGGCCTTGATGGGGATGATGAAAAACAGCAGGAATTGGGCCTGGGGATACAGCGTGGCGTAGCCCAGGAACAGGCTCATATTCAGATAGTACACATTCGCGTTGCAGCCGAAGAGCATCCCGTATACGTCCATCAGCAGCACACCGGAAAAATAGAAGATGTTGAATTTCAGCGTGCCCCACTGCCGCTCCATGGCGGTGCCCAGGGAGTAATAGCACAGAAGAGAAATCAGCATAAAGAGGATATTGCTGTTCATCAGGGTCAGCGGGTAGGTAAACAGCCGCCAGATCTGCCCATGGAGGATGGCGGCGCGGTTAAAGCTCAAGAGATTGTAGAGCAGGTAATTTCCGGCCATGGCACTGATCAGATAGACCACGGCGTTGCCGAGGCAGATATAGAGCATCAGATTCGGGATGCCCTTTCGTTGGTTTGCGTAGCAGTAGCGTTCAAAATTTCTGCGCCAGTTTTTCAATGGGGTCAACTCCTTCGTTGTTTGCGTTTATTTTAACAGGAAAAAGGCGCTTTGTCTATGACGGAAATGTTAACATTGCCGGAACCTCTGTCAAACCTCTTGACATTTTGACAGGGATTGTGTAGAATATGGAAAAACTGCATACAAAGCCTTATCAAGAGTGGTGGAGGGAACGGCCCAATGAAACCCGGCAACCTGATAATCAAGGTGCCAAATCCGGCGGCAGACGAAAGATGAGGATTCGATAACTACGCTTTACGCACATCGGGTCTTCGGTGTGCGGTTTTCTTTTTGGTCGGCCAGAAAATGATCTTTTTGCGCCTTGGGCGGATCTTTTGCCCCAGCGCCGCGGAATGAACAGAGGAAATACACAAAGTATTCCCTCTGTCCCATTCCTTGCGCTGAAGCAAAATCTCTCGCCCAATGCATCAAAAATCTCATTTTCCGGCCTCCCTGAATTCGTGTAAATCACTGATTTGGAAGAAAGGAAATTAAAAATGGAAAAAAGACTTTTTACCTCTGAATGTGTGACCAATGGACATCCCGACAAGGTGGCGGATTCGATTTCGGACACGATTCTGGATGCGTGTCTGGCCCAGGACCCCGGCTCCCGGGTGGCCTGTGAGACCATGGTGACCACCAACTTCTGCCTGATCTGCGGCGAGATCACCACCAAGGCGAAGGTGGATTACGCGGCGGTTGCCCGGGAGGCCATCCGGGCCATCGGCTACACCCGCCCGGAGGACGGCTTTGATGCCGACACGGTGGAGATTCAGTGCCGCATTCATACCCAGTCCGCGGATATCGCCCTGGGCACCAACGACGAGGTGGGCGGTGCCGGCGATCAGGGCATGATGTTCGGCGGTGCCTGCAACCAGACCAAGGAGCTGATGCCTCTGCCCGCGGCTCTGAGCCGGGCCCTGTGCAACCGCCTGACGGAGTGCGTCCGGGAGAATGACCTGCTGCGGCCAGACGGCAAGACCCAGGTCACCGTGGAATTTGACGACAACGGCAAGGTCGTGGGCGTGGATACCGTGGTGGTCTCCATTATGCACAGCGCGGATTTCCAGATGGACAAGCTGCGCGCCTACATCCGGGAGCAGGTCATTGCCCCGGTGCTGCAGGCGTATGGCTTTGACGTGAAGGATGTGCCCAACATCTTCATCAACCCCACCGGAAACTTCGTCATCGGCGGCCCCAACGGCGATACCGGTCTGACGGGCCGGAAGATCATCGTGGATACCTACGGCGGCTATTTCTCCCACGGCGGCGGCGCGTTCTCTGGCAAGGACCCCACCAAGGTGGACCGCAGCGCGGCCTATATGGCCCGTTACATGGCAAAGAATTTGGTGGCGGCAGGTCTGGCGGACCGGGTCCAGGTGCAGCTGGCCTATGCCATCGGCGTGGCAGAGCCCGTGTCCGTGCGGGTGGACAGCTACGGCACCGGCAAGGTTTCCGATGAGACTCTTACAGAGCTGTTGCGCAAGACCTGCGACATGACCCCCGCCGGGATCATCCGCAAGCTGGACCTGCGCAAGCCCATTTACGCCTCCACCGCTGCCCGCGGCCACTTTGGCGTGGAAGGCAAGACCTGGGAGCGGACCGACCTCGCCCAGCAGCTGCGGGAGCTGGCAGGCATCTAAAAGCAAACCTTCAGGAGCGGCAAAAGCACAGCCGCTCCTGTTGTTTTTTTGCGGGGATTGTGGTAAACTAAGAAAAAATGCTAGGTGGAGGGTGTGCGATGCTTTCATTTATCCGCATTGCCTGCGCGGTACCCCCGGTGCGCGTGGCGGACCCGCTGAAAAACGCGGAGGATCACTGCAGGCTCTTGAAGGAAGCGGACGAACAGAGGACGGATGTCCTGGTTTTCCCGGAGCTCAGCCTGACGGGCTATACCTGCCAGGATTTGTTTTTCCAGGATGCTTTGCAGGAGGCTGTGCTGCTGTCGCTGCAACAGGTGCTGGACTGCTCCCGGGAGCACCCGGACGTGACGGCCCTTTTGGGAATGCCTCTGCGGCTGGGGGCTCAGATGTATAACTGCGCGGCGGTGCTGTCCGGCGGGACGCTTCGGGCCCTGGTGCCGAAAACCTATATCCCGAACTACAATGAATTCTATGAAAAGCGCTGGTTCACCTCCGGAACCCAGCTGCGGCAGGATACCGTTACACTGGAACTGCCCACCGCCGGGCCGGTTCAGGTGCCCATTGCATCCAAAGCGCTGATGCTTCTGGGCAACGGGGTGAAGCTGGGGGTGGAGATCTGTGAGGACCTCTGGACCACGGTCCCACCCTCCTCTCTGCTGGCCCTCAGCGGGGCGGAGGTTCTTGTGAATCTCTCTGCCTCCAATGAGACCATCGGCAAGCGGGACTACCGCCGGGAGCTGGTGCGGCATCAGTCTGCCGGAACCACTTCCATTTATGCCTACGCCTCCGCCGGAGCCGGGGAGAGCACCCAGGACCTGATTTTTTCCGGCCAGTGCCTCATTGCCCAGAACGGGACGCTTCTGGGCGAGACCCAGGACCCCATCGTTTCCGAAACCCTGCTGATCCGGGACTGCGATGTGGGCCAGATTCGGGCGGACCGCCGGAAAAACAAGAGCTTTGCGGACAATGCCGCCGCCCTTTCCGCCATGCTCGCATCGGAGGAAATCCGGGTCAGCGAAGCGCCCCTGCGTTCGGACGGAGCCCTTTTCCCGGTTGCGAAGCTGCCCTTTGTTCCGAACAGCCAGACGGACCGGTTCGCGCGCTGCATGGAGATTTTCCGCATGCAGGTGGCGGGCCTGAAGCACCGTCTGGAAGTAATCGGTTCCAAAGCGGTGGTGGGCATTTCCGGCGGTCTGGATTCTACTCTGGCCCTGCTGGTGGCGGTGGAGGCCATGCGCCAGCTGGGCAGACCGGCAAGCCATGTCTGCGGGGTCACCATGCCCTGCTACGGCACCTCTGACCGGACCTACCGGAATTCCCTGACGCTGATGGAAAAGCTGGGGGTTTCCGTGAAGGAAGTGAACATCCGTCAGGCGGTGGACCTGCATTTCCGGGACATTGACCACGACAAGACAGTGCTCAACGGCACCTATGAGAATGCCCAGGCCCGGGAGCGCACCCAGATTCTGATGGACTATGCCAGCGTGGTGGGCGGCATCGTCATCGGCACCGGGGACCTTAGTGAGCTTGCCCTGGGCTGGTGCACCTACAACGGGGACCACATGAGTATGTACGGTGTCAATGCCTCCATTCCCAAGACCCTGATCCGCTGGATGATTGCCGCCATTGCGGAAAACGACAGCTTCGCTCAGGCGAGGGAAGTCCTGGAGGATATTCTGGATACCCCCATCTCCCCGGAGCTGCTGCCGCCGGATGCCTCCGGCAAGATCAGCCAGTACACGGAGGACCTGGTGGGCCCCTACGCGCTCCACGACTTTTTCCTCTACTATATGCTCCGCTTCGGCTTCGGCCCGAAGAAAATCTATGCGCTGGCCTGCCGGGCCTTCCAAGGGGATTTTTCGGAGCAGACTATCAAAAAGTGGATGAAGGCCTTCTACCGCCGCTTCTTCACCCAGCAGTTCAAGCGGAGCTGCCTGCCGGACGGTGTCAAGGTCGGCTCCGTCTGCCTGAGCCCCCGCGGCGACTGGCGCATGCCCAGCGATGCCAGCGGGAGGGTTTGGCTGGAGGAAGTGGAGAGATTATAATCCCAATCTGAATAACACAGGGGGACAGTGGCCGTGCTGTCCCCCTGAATTTGAACTTACTTACTCAAAAATCCAGTCAAGGGATTCCAATCAAAATCCGCCATGGGCACATACCCGGTCTGGATTTCCTTGGCTTCTGCTTCGGAAATACTTTCCCACTTTGTACCGCCGTCCGTGCTGTCGTCAATGACGGTGGCCTTTTGCCAGGTTTTGCTTACCGTGTTGTAGCAAAGCCTTAAAAATTCATGGAGGGAACCATCCAGGTAGTAGGTATAAACGCAGTCCCCATACCCGTGGACCGTCTCGTCATAGCTCCGGCTTAGAATAGGCCCTTCGTACAAGGTCTGGAAATACTGGAAGCAGACCCTGGGCGAATCTTCGCGGGGCGGCGTGAAGACTTTGACAACCTGCCAGTACCGGCCCGTGTCCCGATACTTCAGCAGCATTTCCTGCTCCCCGTCACTGTCCAGGTCGAAAAAGCAGTAATCCAGCATATCGCCTTTTGTGCCGTCATATTCCTTCCCGTTTCCGGCGTAATTCTGGGTGTAATCCAGAATATGCTGTACATAGTTTTCCAGGCTGTCGCTGTGTTCGTTGATAAACCACTGCCAGCCCGTGGTGGAATCGAATGTGGAATAGGCGAGAAACTGCTCCTTGCTTTCCGGGGCCGGATACTCTGCCCGCATGGCCTCCACCTGTTCGGCGGTGCAGGGCTGGGGATTGGGCCTGTAATTAAAAATATCCGCAATGCGCTGCGCTGCTTCGCGGGTCATGGGTTTGTTCGGCGTATTGTATACGTCATAGCCCGGATTCTCGGTACGAATGTGAATCCAGTCGTTCCCATTCTGATAAATGATCATCAGCGCGTTTTCATAGGCAGCCAGCAGTAAATCGGCCCCGTCAGCAGTGGTGTAATGCCATTGTTGCCACTGGTCAATATTGCCGATGACCGTATAGTAAGGGTAGAAGTAGTCTCCGTTTACATAGGTGTAGGCTGCCAGCCTGGTTTCCTCACCGGGCAGGGTATACCGGAATGCGGTATGGAAGGAGCCCTCCGGGAAGAAGTACCCCGCCATACTCTCTGTATCCACAGAAACCAGCGGCTGCATCTGCAAAGCCCGGTAGAACAGTGCCTGCTCCCAGCGGTCAAAGTGCAGGATGGCTCCCAGCGGCTGCAAATTGTACTTGTCCAGGATTTCTTGCAGCTTGTCCACCATCTCAAAGGTGTAGCAGCCATAGGTTTCGTTAAATTGTGCCGGGACACCGGATTCATTGAAATTGTTTGCCGTCAACAGGCTTCCGTCTGGATCATAGCTGTCTTGGAACGCATTCCATTCCTGCATGGCCAGCTGTTCCGGACTGCCATTGTAGCCCTGAAGGGACAGCTCTGTTTTGACCCATTCCGTGGCGGGCACTTCCTCACCGCCGGGGCCGGACCAGGCAGGCTCGCTGACGGTGATTTCTCCAACCTTCATATCCTGCAACCGCAACATATACACCACCGCACAGCCCACCAGCAGCAAAAGCAGAGAAATGATCGCCGCAATTAACAGCGTCCGTGTCAGGGAGATGTGCCGCTTCTTTTCCTCGTGGGCCTCCACGACATAAGCATCCCGGATAGAGCCCATTGTTTCCAAAATATCCATTGGTTTCATAGCAGTCCCTCCATTTCCAGTCTTGCGCGCAGCTTTTCACGGAGCCGATGCAGCATGGCTGTGACCTTGCTTTCCGAAAAGCCGAATCGGGCGGCGATCTCCGGGATGGATTCTAAGTACCAGTAGCGGCAGACGAAAACCTTGCGCTGGGTTTCCGGCAGAGAATCCAAAAAGCGGTTCAAGTACCGCAGGAGTTCCTTTCGGTCAACTTCTTGTTCGGGGTCATTGCCTCCGGCTACGCATTCCTGAAGCTCGTCCAGACTGAGCGCGACCTGTCCGCCGCCCCGCTTCTGGGCGCTGCGCTTTTTCCATCGATCCAAGGAGATGTACCTTGTCAGCCTGCCCAGGAAGGCGGAGAGAAGATTGGGCCTCCTGGGCGGCATGGCGTTCCAGGCGGCAAGGTAGGTGTCATTGACACTTTCCTCGGAATCCTCCCGGCTGGACAGAATATGGTAGGCAATTTGGTAGCAGTATTTTCCGTATTTGGAAGCGGTCTGGGCAATGGCCCCTTCGGACCGCTGAAAATACAGTGCGATGATCTCAGCATCATCCATGTTTGGGTGCCTCCTTTGTGTGTAATGTGTCTTCAAACATCCAGTAGAAAAATTTCGGAAACCCTTGCGCCTTTTCAAAAATTTTTTTGCACCAGTTTTTTCTATATAGTACAACATCACCCGGTCCTTGTCCAGAACCGGGTGCGTGGCATTATGGCTTTCCTGCTAATAGAATGGGCTGCGCCTGCCGTCCTTCCAGCGCCGCCTCTGCGGCGGTGGGAATCAGCGAAAAATCCGCGACCAGGGACGTGGGCTTCTTCTCCCAGCTGTCCTGCCGGAAAGGGACAAAGTAATAGTGCTTCCGGCCCAGGAGCTTTCCGATGTTTTCCGCCGCGCCGGCCAGCGCGTCATTGGTAGAAACGGCCAGAAGGATGGGGCGGCCGTTTCGCAGGTGGCTTTTGGCCGCCATGGTTACCGGGCCATCGGCTATGGAATTTGCCAGCTTCGCCAGGGTATTTCCGGTGCAGGGAGCAATAATCAGCAGATCCAGCAGCTTTTTCGGCCCAATGGGTTCTACCTCTGCCAGAGTCTGCAGGGCCTGTGTACCGCAGATGGTTTCCGCCCGGGCCAGAAAATCCCTGGCGGTTCCAAACCGGCTGTCCACAGAGGCAGAGGCGGCCGAAAAAATGGGAGTGACGGAATGCTCCTTGCAGAGCCTTTCCAGAACCGGAAAGACGGCGGAATATGTACAGAATGAACCGCAGAATGCGAACCCGATGTTCACAGCATTTCCTCCTTCCAGAGCTTTTGAACCGTTTGGGCGATCAGCTGCCCGGAGCTTTCCGGGGCCAGCAGCCCAGGCAGCCCCCGGGCGGTAATAACCCGCTCTCCGGCCATTCCGGGCGTGGATGCCAGATCGAAAAGAAGACAGGAGTCCAGGGCTGTTGTTTTCTCTTCGGAGAGCATTGGCGCTGGGGCGGTGTTGAAAATCAGACGGAAGTGTGTTAAATCGCAGTTTTCCGGCCCATCGGGCAGTACCCGGTAGCCAAGGGCGGCCAGCATGGCCCGGTCCTTGGGCTGCCGCGCGTAGACCGTGACCTGAGCATCCAGCGCCCGCAGGTGCTTTGCCAGGCATTTCCCGATGCGGCCCCAGCCGATCACCAGGACGGGGAGCGCGTCCAGGGTCTGCTCCAGCCGTCCGCAGGCCAGCCGGATGGCGCAGCGGGCGGTGATGTCTGCGTTTTTTGCGGCGTATTCCGGGTCTGCCAGCAGATCTAACAGGGGATGCCCCATGTTTTGAACTGCGGTGAGGTTCCCGCCGATGATGGCAGTCCCTGCTGGCAGCTGGGACAGCAGGGTCTCCGGTGTCAGCAGCGGGCCGCGGAAGCTGGGAACATCCAATAGAACCCCCGCAATGCCCGGCTCCAAAGAATCCGTGATGGAATAAGCGGTCTCAAGCAGCCTGCACGCGGCCTTATGGGCCGGTGTGGTGCCCAAAGCCCAGAGTTTTGGCATGGCAATTCCTCCTTTGGGCCAAAATATGCGGGAAGGGCACAACAGGTGCTTGATTTTTTGCGGGGATTTCGTATAATGATACCAAGAGGTGAAGCATATGCAGAGATTGGGTTTTATTCATGATATGATGGATGTGAAGGTCCTGGTACTGTTTGTGATGGCCCGGGTGAGCTACCCCATCAACATTCAGCAGCTTTATGAACTGTGCTATCAGGATGAGTGCCTCAGCTATTTTGATATCTGCACTGCCGTCCCGGAGATGGTGGAAAGCGGCCATCTGCGGGAGCTGGAAAACCAGACTTATGAGATCACGGAGAAGGGCCGGGCCGACGGCGCTCTGACGGAGGATTCCGTTGCCTACACCGTCAAGTGCAAGGCAGAAAACGCCGTTGCCAAGTTTAACCGGGCGTTGCGCCGATCCAGCTTTGTCAAAACTCAGGTGATCCCGCGGGAAAACGGAGATTTTTCCGTGATTATGGCCCTGGACGATGAGGTGGGCAACCTGATGACCTTGGAGCTGCTGGCCCCCAATCAGCGGCAGGCCGTCCGGCTGAGCAAGCTGTTTGAACAGAAGGCGGAAAATCTCTACAACCTGACCATGGCGGAGCTTCTGGACGAGGAGGACAAGGCAGGGGAGTGACCCTTGTCGAAATCGGTAAATCGTGGTATAGTTTGTGTACACCGGATAAACGGTGCATACGAAAGGAGCTGCCGATTATGAAGTTTCAGTACAGTGAAAAGAAAGTGAAGCTGCCCGAAAACGTCCATGCTTACGCCGAAAAAAAGGTTATGAAGCTGGCCCGCTACTTCGAGGATGACGCGGAGGCACTCATCGTATTTTCTGTAGAGAAAAACCAGAATAAGGCAGAATTGACTGTTCACGGTGCCGGAACCTGGTTCCGTGCCAGTGAGAGCACTTCTGATATGTTTGCCTCCATTGACGCGGCGGTTGCCACCATTGAGGGGCAGATTCGGAAAAATAAAACCAGACTGGCCCGCCGCCTGCGGCAGGATGCGTTCAGCCGTAGCGTGGAGGTCACGTCTTTTGTGCCGGAGCAGGAGGAGGGGGCTATCTCCATCACCAAGGAGAAGCACTTCTATATGCGTCCTATGACCAGGGAAGAAGCAGTGCTTCAGATGGAACTGCTGAACCACTCGTTCTTTGCGTTCCGGGATACCGATAACGGCGGAACCTTCGCCATCGTCTATAAGAGAAATGACGGCGGCTTTGGCCTGATCGATGATACCGAATAATTCCTGAGATAGTCTATCCGGGGCCCAAAGCGGGCCCCGGAAGTTTTTTGCGTAATTTTGAAAAAGTGCTTGACAAATCGGAAACCGGATGATATCATATCAAAGCTTTCACGGAGCGCGACACGGATGTGTCGAAATTTGAAAAGATTTGTAAAAAAGTTCTTGACAAATGACGGCTCCTGTGATAGCTTATAGAAGCTATCTCCTTGATAGCGGCTGTACCTTGTAAATTGAATAACGTAAAGACAAACTAAAACACCTTGGACAATTAATGGAATTGTTTAAGCG
>CAKTJX010000007.1 GCA_934569045.1 uncultured Oscillospiraceae bacterium | reverse complement strand
AGACATAAACAAATCCTCCGCATGGTCTAAGCCATACGGAGGATTAACTGTTTTACGGACACCCGTCTATCCGGCCGGGGGCTTTCTTCGTCCTAGTTGTCGCAGTCTGAAAAAGCGGTTGAAAACGAATTAGTAACACAGGAAAAACCGCCCGAAAAAGAAGAACAAAAAAGTACTGAAAGCAAGCAAAAACCTCTAAAATCTCACGATTTAATGGGCAAATTTGGTGCAGCGGAGCTAACCAAATCCGAACCATCCTCCTGTTCAGTCAGAGCGGTTTCTACGTCATTCAGTGTGATGGTTTCTGCGCCATCCTTATAGTTGAAGGTGATGATCAGCTTATCATCGTATAGATAAATCCGGGTGATGAAGGTATCGATCAGCCGCTGGCGGTGGGACTGTTTGCTCATATTCAGCACCCGGAATTTGTGCAGATAGAAAAGGATTTGCTCTTCCGTCAACTTCGGCTTGGCAATCTTCTCGTTGGCGATTTTGATTTCCAGTTCTGCCTTCGCTGCTTCCAGCTCTTCCACCCGTCCTTTGGTGGACTTTGTGAAAATTCCCTGTTGGATGGCGTTCAGGAGGTTGTCAATACTCCTCTGAGTTTCCTTGAGCTGTCAACTGTGCTGCCGCAAATGTTGTTTGATTGACATTCTCAAGCAGATATGCTAGGATAAATTTGAAATACCAGCCCGAATCACGGAAAGGAGCCGATGTTGTCTATGAAGCTTCCCCGATTTGCGAAAATGCTGATTGCCGTCGAGCTGCTGCTCATTGTCTTTATCTGTCTGGCCCCAACGCAGGAGGCAATTTCCGCTGGGGGCGGGCTTTGGGGACCCAAAATTCTGCTGAACCGGATCCGGGACTTTGGGGCTGTACCTGTCAGCTGCGGCCTGTTGACGGTGCTTGCCGGGACGTTCTTCCTGTCCGGCATCCAAAAGCGGGAGCCGGGGCTGCAAAAGGGGCGGGTATGTCCCTTCTCCCTGGGGTTTTCGGCCATGGCAGTTGTCGGTATTTATTGGACCGTTTCCACCGTCCGTCTAGTGCGGGCCCCACTGATCCCGGAACGCCCTTGGCTGTATCTGGTGACCCGCCAGGGCTGGTTCTGCCTGTGGTGGGCGGCGGCAGCAATCCTTCTGCTCTGTGCCCTGTACAAACCAAAAAGCGTCCGTCCTGCAGTCGAAAAGTGAAAAGGAGCTCCCCTTGGATGCTGTCCGAGGGGAGCCGTTTTTTACTTACAGCGGATGCCGCGGGTATAGACCTGGGCGACATTGGCGTTTTCGTCCAGGAATACCAGGTCCGCGTCCTTGCCGGGGGCGATGGAGCCCTTGGTATCCCACAGGCCCATTTCCCTTGCGGGATTCTCCGTCAGGGTAGGCAGGATCTCCTCCAGGGGGTTGGGGAGCCAGGCTAGCATATTTTTGAGGGCGGTATCCTGGGTCAGGGTGGAGCCCGCCCGGGTGCCGTCGCTGGCCAGCTTGGCATCGCCGTCCTGCACCACCACATCGTTGACACCCAGGTGGTAGTTGCCGTCGGGCAGCCCGGCCGCCATAATGGAATCCGTAATGGCGACAATGCGCCCGGGGCCCTTGCACTTGAAGTACATCCGCACTGTTCCGGGAACCAGGTGCCGCCCGTCACAGATGGTCTCGCAGTACACGTCGCTTTCCATCACCGCGCCGAAGATGGCGGGCTCATGCTGGTGGAACAGGCGCATGGCGTTGCCCACATGGGTGCCAACGGCTGCCCCCAGGGAAATGGCCTCCATGGCTTCGGCATAGGTGGCCCCGGAATGGCCGATGCCCACGGTGATGCCAAGCTTCTTGAGCTCCGGGATCATATCCAGCACCCCCGGCAGCTCCGGGGAGATGGTGATGTAGCGGATGCCGCCCTTGGCAAGGGCCTGATAGTGCCGCACCAGGTCGATATTGCTGTTTTGCAGCAGATGCTCCGGCATGGCCCCCTTGTACTGCTTGGCCAGGAAGGGGCCCTCCAGGTGGATACCCACCAGCTCCGCGCCCTTCCGGGGTGCTTCCCGGTAACGGTTGAACTCCTGGATGCACCACTCGGTCTGCGCCTGGGTGTCCGTCAGGATGGAGCCCTGGAAGGCAGTGGTGCCGTGCTGGGCCAGAAATACACCGATGGTCTCCAGGTCCTGGGCGGTGGCTCCATTCACGTCCACCCCCACCGCGCCGTGCATATGGGTGTCGATAAAGCCTGGGACGATTCTATTTCCCTGGGCATCGATTATCTGGGCATTTTCCGGCACGGCTCCGGCGAATTCGATTTTCCCATCTACAATGTGCAGCGTCAGATTCCGGAATTGGCCGTCCACATAGACGAATCCGTTTTGGATATAGTAGTTCATAATACCTCCCGAATCAAAAAAACGGGCCGCCTCTTACGAGACGGCCCCGAAAGCTGTTTTAGCCAAGAGCCTCGTTCATCACGTCGAACAGGATGTAGTCGCTGAGCTCCACGGGAGCTTCCACAGCGCCGTTGTCAATGAACATCTGCTGCTGGCGGGTGTACAGGTCGGTGAAGGTGCCGTCGGCCAGACCCTGCTTGATGTAGTCGGCAGAGAACCAGGTGGCGTCGCCGGTCTCAACCTGGCAGGCGGTGAAGTCCTTGGCGCACTGCTTGGCGTACAGCTCTACAGCGTAGTCCCAGTTCTCCTGCTGGGAAGCGAACTGCATACCCTTCAGCAGAGCCCGGGTAAAGCGGACCAGAACATCGTGGTTGGCTTCCGCGTAGCTGGGCAGGCAGATCCAGCTGGACATGTTCACGGAGTTGGTAGCGAACTCCAGCTCCAGAGCGCCTTCGCAGTTCTCCATGATCTGGTTGGAGTAGGGGTTCCAGGCGGTGCAGGCATCCACGTTGCCGGACATCATGGCAGCGACCATGTTGGTAGCGTCCATTTCGTAGGCTTCGATGTCGTCCATGGTCAGGCCCGCGGCAGCCAGAGCGCCCTGCAGCGCGGTTTCAGAGGAGGAGCCGCCGTTGTAGGCAACCTTCTTGCCCTTCAGGTTGGAGATGTTGTCAACAGAGGTAACGTCGGAGGTGGGCAGAACGATGATGCGGTCAGTGCTGTGGACGGAGGAGGGCAGGAAGATATTGGCCTGGCCGTTGATGCACAGCTTGTGGGCACCGTGGCCGATGTAGGCCAGATCGATGCTGCCGCCTTCCATAGCGGCGATCTCAGAGGGGCCATCCGCGAACTCCCACAGAGTGACTTCAATGCCTTCCTCGGCAAAGTAGCCCTTGTCCATGGCAGTCAGAACAGACCACAGGGAAGCGTAGTTGGGCATATAGGCCACATTCAGCTTGACGGTCTCTACGGGGGCCTCGGTCTCGGCGGGGGCTTCCGTGGTTGCCGGAGCTTCGGTGGCAGCGGGGGCGGCGGTGGTGGCAGCGGGGGTCTCGGTCTTGCTGCCGCAGGCGGCCATGGACAGAACCAGAACGGCTGCCAGCATCAGGGCGAACAGTTTTTTCATTTCGTTTTCCTCCAAATTTTAATTTCCGGCGATGCTGCCGGTGAAATTACTTGCGGACCTCCAGGAATTCCTGATAGACCTCGTTCCAGATCTCGGTTTTCAGCTCCAGGAATCTGGGGTCAGTCTTGGTGGCCTGGGTGCGGGGGTAGGGAATGTCGATATCCACGATCTTCTTGATCCGGCCGGGACGGGCGGACATGATGATGACCCGCTGGGCCAGAATGATGGCCTCGTCCACATCATGGGTGATAAAGAAGCAGGTCTTCTTCTCATGCTCCCAGGTATTCAGCAGTTCACTTTGCAGCTGCACACGGGTCTGGGCATCCAGCGCGCCGAAGGGCTCGTCCAGCAGCAGAACCTCGGGGTCTGCCGCGTAGGCACGGGCAATGGCCACTCTCTGCCGCATACCGCCGGAGAGCTCCTTGGGGTAGGCATGCTCAAAGCCCTCCAGGCCTACAGCCTTGATGTACTTCATGGCGATCTTTTCCGCCTCGGCCTTGGGCATCCGCTTCATTTCCAGGCCGAACATGACGTTTTTCAGAACCGTGCGCCAAGGGAACAGCGCGTAACCCTGGAAGACAACGCCTCGCTCCACGCCGGTGCCCTCGATTTTCTTGCCGTCCAGATACACGGCACCGGAGGTGGGCTCCAAAAGGCCCGCAATGATGTTCAGCAGCGTGGATTTGCCGCAGCCGGAGGGGCCAACGACGCAGATGAACTCATTTTCCTTAATATCCAGGCTGACACCGTTCAGAGCCACGGTTTTGCCTTTGTTGCCGACGTATTCCTTGACAACATTGTCAATTTTCAGCTTGGTCAAATTTTTTCCTGCCATCCTGTCAGCTTCCTTTCGATAATGTCAACGATCTTCACCAGAATCAGGCCAATAATACCCAGAAGGATAATGTACATCAGCATGGGAGGCGAATCAAATGAGTTTGCCAGAGAACGAATCCGCATGCCGATACCGGCCTGGGCGCCGGTGGATTCGGCGGCCAGCAGAGTGGTCAGGGCGGCGGACAGGCCCAGACGAACAGCAGTGATGATAAAGGGCACGGTTGCGGGGCAGATAACCTTGAGGAAAATATCAAAGTCATTGGCACCCAGGACCCGGGCGGCCTTGATGAGGGTGGTGTCGATGTTCTTGATGCCCTGATAGATGGTGATGCTCATGGTCATAAAGGTGCAGATCCAGATCAGGATCACAGCAGGCTTCTGGCCAACGCCGAAGATAATGACGATCAGGGGCGCGTAGCCCAGGGCGGGGATGTTGCGGATGAAGTTGATCCAGGGCTCAATGATCTTCTGAACCGGGGTGTACCAGGCCATGAGGAACGCGATGGGCAGGGCCGTGGCAAAGCCCAGCAGGAAGCCCAGGGCCACGCAGCTGAGACTGCTCTTGATGTCCTTCCAGAAAGCGCCCCGCTCGATCATGGTGCCCACTGCGGGAATCACCTTGTCGATGAAGGGGAAGCTGCGCCCGGTTTTCGCGCCCAGGGACAGGCAGTACCATAGCAGCAGGGCCGCGAGCAGGGAGATCAGCAGCCAAACCTTGTCGCTGATCTGAATGCCCTTTTTCTTCTTTTTCATAGCAACAACTCCTTAAATTCGGATCGTTTTTGGGGAATGCGGAGGCACCCGATTTAATTTAGATTCTGAATCAAATGCACGCTGTGGGGTGTCGTTATTTGCATGGTAGCAGAAAGAACAACAAAATTCAACAGCAAATTTTCGCAAAATATGATCTTTATGCACATAACCCAAATCTCGTTGCGAAATTTTGTGGAATATACCCGGAAAGATTTTGTTGACCTCCCGCTTGTTTAATTATAAAATGTAATCAAAGTATGTGAGAAAGGCGGGAACTCCCTATGGATGTTTTTCCCAAGGCTTCCTCCGAGGCAGCCACGCTTTCCTTTGCGTACCGGGAGCTGGAAGCGCATCTGGCGCTGCTGCCGGAGACGGTTGATCTTCACATTACCATGGAGCTCGGCGGGGAAACGGACTACAGCTACCGTGTTCATGAAAAGCAGGCCCGCTTTACCGGGCGCACCGCCGGAGACGTGCTGCTGGCGGTCTACGACTATCTGCGCGCCATCGGCTTTGTATTTCTGTATCCCGGCAAGGGCGGCACCTATGTGCCGGAAACGCCAAAGACGCTGGACGCGGAAGGGACACGAACCGCGTCGTTCTTCCACCGGGGCATCTGCGTAGAGGGCGCTGACAGCCTGGAAACCGCCCTGGATTTTATTGACTGGCTGCCCAAGAACGGGTTCAATGCCTTCTTTCTCCAGTTCAAAAAGCCGGATATCTTCTTTGAACGCTGGTATTCCCACACCTATAACCCCACTCTGCGGCCGGAAGCGCTGGACCGGCAGATGCTGGACGGCATGGACCGGCAGGTCTATAGTGCCATGGCCCTGCGGGGCATCCGCTGTCACCGGGTGGGCCACGGCTGGACCGCCGAGGCCCTGGGCTTCCCCGGCACCGGCTGGCACACCACCGAGAACCCCCCCACACTGGCGCAGGAGCCCCTGATCGCCCTGGTGGATGGCAGTCGGGTCTTCTGGAAGGGCATCCCTGCCAATACGAACCTGTGCTACGCCAATCCCGCGGCCCGGCGGGAGCTTGTAAACCAGGTGGTGTGCTACGCTGCGGCGAATCCCCGGATGGATTACCTCCACTTCTGGCTGGCGGACGATTACAACAACGTCTGCACCTGCGAAAAATGTCGTCAGACAACAGTAGCCGACCAATATGTAGAGATTCTGAACCAGATCGATGAAGCGCTGACGGAAGCGGGCCTTCCCACAAAAATCGTGTTCCTGCTGTATCAGGAGCTTTTGTACGCCCCGCTGAAAAGCCGCATCCGGAGCCCGGAACGCTTCTGTCTGATGTTCGCGCCCATCAGTCGGACCTTTGAAAAGCCCTATCCGAAATCCTTCACCCCGGTTCCCATCACCCCCTACGTCCGCAACGCCATGCGTCTGCCGGAGACGGTTGAGGAAAACCTCTCCCATCTGGCCGCCTGGCAGAAAATCTTCTCCGGGGACAGCTTTTTCTATGACTATCCCTTAGGCCGGGCCCACTACGGGGACTTCGGCTACATGAAGATCGCCAAGGTGATTTACGATGATATCCACGCCCTGAAGGTCTACGGCTCCAACGGCTATATGAGCTGCCAGGAGCTCCGGGCCATGACTCCCACGGGCTTCCCCAATTATGTCATGGGGCAGGCGCTGCTGGATGAGACCGTTCCCTTTGACACCATGCGAAAAACCTATTTTTCCGCCATGTTCGGCCCCCGGTGGGAACGGGCGGCGGCATTTCTGGAACAGATGTCCGTTCTCAGCGACACGGACTATTTCAACAATCACGGCCCCCGGTATCAGCCCGCGCTGGCGGAGAATTTTCGAAAGGTAAGGGTGCTGGCCCAAAGCTTCCGGGAGAAAATTCCCGATCTGTGTTCCCCCCGCTGGCAGGGAAACTGGGAATACCTGGATTTCCACTGCCAATACTGTGTGCTGCTGGCCCAGGCCCTTGAAGCGCTCTGCCAGGGGCACCAGGCGGAAGCAGACACGCGGTTTTCTGCGTTCTGTGCCTTTATCCGCGGACAGGAGCAAAAGCGGGAGCGGCGGCTGGATGTATACCGGGTGATCGAGGTCGCCACCCACTACACGGGATTCTCCCTCCCGGAGGAAGCGTAAAGGAGAAGCGTATGTACAAGCAAGAGGAAATTCGGGCTCCAAACCGGGACCGGGTGCTGGAATGCGTTTTTCGCAATCCAGGAATTTCCAGAAAGGATATCAGTGATCTCACCGGCATTACCCCCGCCACCATCACCACTGTCACCGCGGAGCTGCTGCGGCAGGGCATCCTGACGGAGCTGGGGGAGATGGAGGAGGACCGGGGCACCATCGGCAGGAGCCGCATTGCCCTGAATATCTGTCCGGAATATCGCTATGTCATCGGTGTGGAATTCAACTATACCTCCCTCACCGGGGTGATCTGCGATCTGCGGGGAAACGTGAAGCATTCCGTTCTGCTGCCCCACGACCCGGAGCGGGAGGACATTACAAAGGCCCTGATCGGACTCATTGACCGCTGCCTCCATTCCGGTGCCGTACCGGAGGCGCAGATCGCCGCCATCGGCGTGGGCGTTCCGGGCCACATGAATCGGCAGAACACCGGCTTTGTGGGCAGTGGGCGCTACTGGTCTGACTTAGACCCCACGGCTATCCAGGCGGCCTTCCCGCTGCGGGTGGTGTTTGAAAACAATGTGCGCTGCATGGCAGTGGCCCAAGGGCTGAACTACCCCAAGGATGCCCCCTCCAACTTTGCCCTGCTCCATGTGGGCCGGGGCATGCACTGTGCCCACATCATCGACGACGAGCTGTTTATCGGCACCACCTACGGCTGCGGCGAGATTGCCCACACCATCGCTGTGCTGGACGGCAAGCGCTGTGAATGCGGCAAGCGGGGCTGCCTGCAAACGGTAATTACCGAAACGGCCCTGCTGGAAAACGGGCGGACCATCTGGGAGGCAGACCCCAATTCCGTCCTGCGCATCTTCGCGAAAGCGCCGGAGGCGCTGACCCTGCCCAATCTGCTGGAAGCCTATGAGATGGGGGACCCGGCGGTGTGCAGGATGCTGACCCTGGCGCTGCGGCATCTGGCCGTGGCCTGCCTGAACGTAGCGGTCCTGATGAACCCCGAAAAGCTGTTCCTCCACGGTGACCTGTTCCAGAGTCTTACCCTGCGGCAGAACTTCTTAGAGGAGATCCGCCACCAGTTTGAATTTACCGGCAACGACTACGCCCTGGGCACCGTGGCCTATTGCGGCTGTACCCCCCTGGACGGCGCGGTAGGCGCGGCGGCGCTGGCGGTATCCAATTGTATCATTCACCCCGATAAAAAATAAGGAGCGTGTTAGAAATGTACGAGTATTTCCGCATTTCCCAGGAGGACCTGGGAAAGGACGCAAAGATTCCCCTGATAAAGCTGGGGGATTCCGGCGAGGTCTTCTATGAAATGGCCCTGGAAATGGTCAATACCATCAAGGAGCACAACGCCCGCGGTGAGAAGACGGTCTTCATCTGCCCGGTGGGCCCCGTGGGCCAGTACCCCATCTTCGTCCGGCTGGTGAACCGGGACCGGGTTTCCTTAAAGAACTGTTGGTTCTTCAACATGGACGAGTACCTGAACGATGACGAGACCTACATTGACTTTGACTCTCCCCTGTCCTTCCACGGCTTTATGAACCGGACTGTCTACTCCCAGATTGACCCGGAGCTGGTGATGCCGGAGAGCCAGAGGTTCTTCCCGGACCCCAAGGACCCCGGCATGATCGACCGGAAGATCGAGGAGCTGGGGGGCGTGGACATCTGCTTCGGCGGCATCGGCATCAACGGCCATCTGGCCTTTAACGAGGCCCAGGACGAGCTCACCGCCGAGGAATTCGCCCAGCTGCCCACAAGAGTGCTGACCATCAGCCGGGAGACCCGGACCTCCAACGCCATCGGGGACCTGAACGGTGCCATCGACGCCATGCCGAGAAAGTGCGTCACCATCGGCATCAAGCAGATCCTGGGTGCCCGGAAGCTGCGCCTGGGTGTGTTCCGTGACTGGCACCGCAGTGTGGTCCGTCAGGCGGCCTACGGCGAAGTCACCGCCCACTTCCCCGCCAGTCTGGCACAGAACCACCCCGATGCCTGCATCTACCTGAACGCCAACGCTGCCAAGCAGCCCTACTAATAGAGGAGGATAAATATTATGTCTTTAGTACCCATGAGAGCCATCCTGGAGGCTACCGAAAAGTATAACTACGCCCAGGGCGCTTTCAATGTCAATGCTGTGGCTCAGGCCAAGGCCGTCATTGAGGTTCACGAGATGTTCCGTTCCGCCGCCATCATCCAGGGCGCGGACCTGGCCAACGCCTTTATGGGCGGCCGCACGGACTTCGCCAATGGCACCCTGGAAGACAAGAAGATCGGTGCCAACAACATTGCGAAGGCCGTCAAGCAGTACGCCGAGCACAGCCCCATCCCTGTGGCGCTGCATCTGGACCATGGCAAGACCATTGACTCCTGCATCGCGGCCATGGACGGTGGGTACACCTCCGTGATGATCGACGGCTCCAGCCTGCCTTTTGAGGACAATATCGCCCTGACCCGGGAGGTGGTCAAGCTGGCTCACGAGCGGGGCGTCACCGTGGAGGGAGAGCTGGGTGTCCTCGCCGGTGTGGAGGATCATGTGTTCTCCGCTACCTCCACCTACACCAACCCCCTGGATGCCATCAAGTTTATCAAGGCCACCGGCGTAGACGCCCTGGCCATCAGCTACGGCACCAAGCACGGCGCCAATAAGGGCGCGAATGCCGTCATCCGCAAGCAGATTGCCATTGCCACCAAGGAGTGTCTGCTCCACGAGGGTATCTTCTGCGCCCTGGTGTCCCATGGTTCCTCCACCGTGCCCCAGTACATCGTTAAAGAGATCAACGCCCTGGGCGGGACCATCACCAACGCCCACGGCATCCCCAGAGATCAGTTGATCGAAGTCTCCAAGCTGGGTATTGCCAAAATCAATGTGGACACCGACATCCGTCTGGCCGTCACCCGGAATCTGCGGGAGCTGTTCTGGTACAACCCGGAGCTGCGGGACCATGAGGCCATCAAGCCCATCTATGAGCTGCTGCAGACGAAAACCTCTGACTTTGACCCCAGAGTATTCCTGACCCCCATTATGGATACCGTGATGTACGGCGTGGTGCCCAATGAGGATGTGGCCCTGATCGTAAACGCCATTGAAAAGGGCGTGAAGGAGGCCGTCGGCACTCTGATTGTGGACTTCGACTCCTACGGCAAGGCTCCCCTGGTGGAGAATGTGACCCTGGACGAAATGGCCGAGCGCTACCGCAAGGCCGGCATCTAAAGGAGAAGAAACATGGGCGTGAATATTCTGGTAGCCCACGGCGGCGGCCCCACCGCCGTGATCAACACCAGCCTCCAGGGCGTGATTGAAGCCGCCCGGGAAAGTGGCAAGGTGGACAAAATCTACGCCGCCCGGTTCGGCGCGGAGGGCATCCTCAAGGGCGATCTGATGGATCTGACGAACGTTCCCGCAGCCACTGTGGCAAAGCTTGCCCACACCCCCGCCTCCGCCATCGGCTCCTGCCGCCGGAAGCTGACGGACGCGGACTACCCCACCGTCATTGAAACCCTGAAAAAATTCAACATCGGCTGCTTCTTCTACAACGGCGGCAACGACTCCATGGACACCTGCAACAAGGTATCGAAGCTGGCCCAGAAGGAAGGGCTGGATGTAAAGGTCATCGGCATTCCCAAAACCATGGACAATGACCTGGATATCACCGACCATTGCCCCGGCTTCGGCTCTGCCGCCCGGTACGCCGGAGAAGCCGCCTGCGAGCTGGCACTGGACGCCTCCGGGCTTCCCATCCATGTGGTGGTATTGGAGCTCATGGGCCGGAACGCCGGATGGGTCACCGCCGCCTCCGCTCTGGCCGCCCGGGCCACCAACTGCGAGGTGCTGACCTATCTGCCGGAAAAACTGGTGGACGAGGATAAAATGCTCTCTGACATCGAGTCCGCCTGGGCAAAAGGTCGCGGCCTGCTGGTGACGGTCTCCGAAGGGATCTGCGGTCTGGATGGCAAGCCTCTGGCCTCCACAGGCATTGTGGACGGCTTTGGCCACATGGTCCCCGGCGGCACCGCCCAGCATGTGACGGATTCCATCATCCAAAAGCTGAACATCAAGTCCCGTGCCGAAAAGCCCGGTCTGCTGGGCCGGGCGGCCATCCCCTACGCATCCAAAGTCGACCAGCTGGAAGCCTACGCCGTAGGCAAAAAGGCTGTGGAAGCGGCGCTGGCGGGGGAGACGGACTATATGGTGGCCATCAATGCCCATCGGGACGAAACCTACGCCTTTGACCTGTTCTTGGCCCCCCTGGAAAAGGTTGCCAATGTGGAGAAGAAGTTCCCCCTGGAATGGATCATTGACAGCAACAGGATCGATGACCGGTTCTTCGATTACGCCATGCCGTTGATGCTGGACAAAATGCCCGACTACGCGATTTTGAGGTAATCACCATGAAACATATTTTTCTGAACCTGAAGCGCTTTGACGTGCCCGTCTGCTACGGCGGCGTCAACCGCATCGCTCCCATGCAGGAGTGGGGCGACTACATTGTGAAAAATACCCAGGAGGCGCTAAAGAAATACGATCCTGCCGAGGTGGAGTTCGTCCAGTACCTGCCGGAGGCTCACCTTCTGAGCGCCGTGGCTGCCCGCAGTGAAAACAGCCCTGTGCAGATCGGCTGCCAGAGCGTCTACCGGATGAATACCGCCGTCGGCGGCAACTTCGGGGCTTTCACTACCAACCGGCCTGTCTCCGCCATGCTTGCCATGGGGGTCAGCGCCACCATCATTGGCCACTGTGAGGAGCGGAACGACAAGGTGGGCATCCTGGCCGAGGCTGGGGTGGTAGACACCAAGGCCGTCAACCGCATCCTCAACCAGGAGATCAAGCTGGCTGTGGAAAACGAAATGACCGTCCTCTACTGCATCGGTGAGAAGGATACGGAACTGGACCGCTGGGACGAGGTCCTGCGGGAGCAGCTGGAAATCGGTCTGGACGGCGTGGACAAGACCAAGGTGGTCATCGGCTACGAGCCCATCTGGTCCATCGGCCCGGGCAAAACCCCGGCTGGCCGGGACTACATCCAGAAGATCGCCCGGTTCGTCAAGGAAGTCACCGGGGGCTGCGACGTGGTCTACGGTGGCGGCCTGAAGGTGGACAACGCCGAGATGCTGGCCTCCATCCCAGAGATTGACGGCGGCCTCATCGCTCTGACCCGGTTCCAGGGAGAAATCGGCTTCTATCCCGAGGAGTACCTGGAAATCATCCGCACCTATCTTGGAAAATAAGGAGAACTACCTATGAAATTGGATTTTGAATACGGCCAGGGCCTCATGTCCGCGGAGCTGCCTGACAGCACCGAGGTCTTCATCCCCGGCAAGACCGTTCCCGACCCCGAATGCCTGCCCCAGGACTGGGACAGCCTGTATGCTGCCACCCTGGATTCTCTGCGGCATCCCATGGGTATGGCTCCCCTGCGGGAGCTGGCCGCCCCCGGAAAGACAGCGGTCATTGTCATTCCCGATATCGTCAAGGGCGGCTGCCAGCCCACCGCCCACCGGAAGGTCTCCATCACCGCCTGCCTGGAAGAGCTGTACGCTGGCGGCGTGAAGAAGGAGGATATCCTGCTGCTGTTCTCCAACGGCCTGCACCCCCGCTCCACCGAAAGCGAGATGCGGCAGATCCTGGGGGAGAAGCTCTTCAATGAATTCTATTGGACCAACCAGATCACCAGTCACGATTCCGAGGACCCGGAGCATATGGTAGACCTGGGCGTAACCCGCCGGGGCGACCCGGTGCTGATGAATAAGTATGTCTTCGACTGTGACATTCCTATTCTCATCGGCCATGTTCAAGGCAACCCCTACGGCGGCTACTCTGGCGGCTATAAGCACTGTGCCACCGGCATTACCCACTGGCGGAGCATCGCCTCTCACCATGTGCCCAAGGTCATGCACCGGGAGGACTTCACCCCCGTCTCCGGCCACAGCCTGATGCGCACCAAGTTTGACGAGATCGGCATGCACATGGAGGAGAAGATGGGCCATCCCTTCTTCTGCTGTGACGCGGTGCTGGATACCTACTCCCGACAGATCGCCATTTACTCCGGCTACGCCGCCGTGATGATGCCCGAGAGCTGGAAGATCGCCAACAAGCGGACCTATGTCCCCTTTGCCGAGGAGAAGTACGATGTGATGGTCTTCGGCATGCCCCAGAACTTCCACTACGGCGACGGCATGGGTACCAACCCCATCCAGATGATGCAGGCCCTCTCCGCCCAGGTCATCCGGCACAAGCGGGTCATGAAGGACAACTGCGTGATCATCTGCTCCTCCATCTGCAACGGCTACTTCCACGACGAGCGCTGGCCCTATCTGCGGGAGCTCTACGAAATGTTCCAGCATGACCACATGAACACCCTCGCGGATATGAACCGCTACGGCGAGTACTTTGCCACCAATCAGGAGTATATCCGCAAGTACCGCTTCGCGAATGCGTTCCACCCCTTCCATGGCTTCTCCATGATGAGCTGCGGCCATATTGCCGAGATGAACACCTCCGCCATCTACATTGTAGGGGCCCAGGAGCCCGGTATTGCCAGAGGCATGGGCCTCAAGACCCGTGCCACCTTTGAAGAGGCGCTGGCCGATGCCATGAAGAAGTACGTCGGCCCCAATCCCAGAATCCTGGCCCTGCCCCAGACCTTCAAGGTGGGCGCGGTTCATCTGTGCATGAAGGACGACGACCTGAGCAACGTGTAAAAGGCTGGCGGGCTGTCTCGAAAAGAGGCAGCCCGCTTTCAAAGGAGACCGATTCCATTGGATAAACGCAAAAAATATTGGCAGCTGTTTCTTTCCACCTTCAAGCTCAGCGCCTGCACCTTCGGCGGCGGCTTTGTGATTATTCCGCTGATGCGCAAGCGCTTTGTGGAGGAGCTGCATTGGATTGAGGAGGAGGAAATGCTGGATCTGACGGCCATCGCCCAGTCCAGCCCCGGCTCCATCGCCATCAACGCCTCCATTCTGGTGGGCTACCATGTGGCCGGAATTCCCGGCGCGCTGATCACCGTGGTGGGCGCGGCCCTGCCGCCGCTGATCATCATTTCCATTATCTCCGCCTTCTACCAGGCTTTCCGCTCCAACAAATATGTGAGCATGGCCATGGCCGGAATGCTGGCGGGGGTTGCGGCGGTAATCTTTGACGTGGTTATCAATATGGCCTGGCCCATTCTCAAGAAGAAACGCTGGCTGCCCATCGTTGTCATGCTGGCATCCTTCGTGGCGACCCGGTATCTCTCCGTGAATATCATCGTGATCATCCTGGTCTGCGGAGCCATCGGCGCGCTGGATACCCTGTATCTGCAAAAGAAGGAGGGGGCAAAATGATCTATCTGGAGCTGTTCTGGAGCTTTTTCCAGGTGGGCCTCTTCAGCATCGGCGGCGGCTATGCCGCTATGCCCCTGATTCAGAACCAAGTGGTGGACATTCACCCCTGGCTGACCATGACAGGCTTTGCCGACATTATGGCCATTGCGGAGATGACCCCTGGCCCCATTGCCCTGAATGCCGCCACCTTTGTGGGTATTCAGGTAGCAGGTCTGCCGGGAGCGCTGATTGCCACCGTTGGCTGCATCTTCCCCTCCTGCGTCATTGTAATGACCCTCGCCTATGTGTACTACCGCTTCCGGGGCCTTAGCATCGTGCAGGGCATTCTGGCGGGTCTCCGCCCGGCGGTCATTGCCATGATCGCCTCCGCGGGCATTTCCCTGCTGATCCTGGCCCTCTACGGCCAGCGCACCCTCCCGGCGGACCTGGGCAGCTTTGATTTGATTGCCCTGGTGATCTTCCTCATCGGCTTTTTCATCCTGCGCAAATGGAAGCCCAGCCCCATCAAGGTCATGGCCGGAGCGGCCCTGGCGGGTGTCGTGCTGTACAGTCTGGCCGCATAAAAATTCCCCCGCACACCTGCGCCTCCTTACGAAAACCAGGTACGCGGGGTATATCTAATTACAACTATAGCGGATCGTCAAACTGACAAATCTCTTTTCATCTCCATACTGTTGACACCCGCTCCAAATATGCTATAATACAACCCAGCAAAGATGCAGACGCCGATCAAGCCGCAGCTTGACAAGCGCCTGCATTTTCCGTTTTCAGAAAGGAGCCATGCCGCAAGTACAGATCATCCACCCACAACCGCACCTTAAAATTTCATATTGAACCGGAGGGAATAACCAGCTTGGGCCGCAAGAAGAAGCTCATCAACAATTCCGGTATTCCGCAGCACGAGATCGAACACATTGCCCGGTGCATCCTCCCTGATATTCTCGCCTACTATGAAAGCGCAGAAGGCCAGCGGGAATTCCGGGAATGGCAGGCTCAGCGTGAATCGGATTCCGGTCTCTTGACAACACCGTTTTGGCAATGTGCTTCCTCAAATTCCCCCAAGAAAACAAATAATCCGAACCCATCTCCTACCGAGAACAGGTTCGGATTATTCTTCTTTGGTACGCCGGAAGGGACTCGAACCCCCGACCTACTGATTCGTAGTCAGTCACTCTATCCAACTGAGCTACCGGCGCATACGTTCGCTGAACGCTTAGATATAGTAGCACAGGGGGAAGATTTTGTCAAGCTGAAATTCTCGAATTTGGAATTATTTTTTCCTTCGCCAGAGGAAGACCAGTGCCGCGCCCGCGGCGAGAATCATGGTCAGGGACAGGACTATGGGCCAGATCGGCGGACTGAGATAGGCATCCGCCGGAATCTGGTCGGGCGCCTGCGTTGGGTCCGCTGCCGGGGCGGTCTGCTGGCGGGCCAGCTCTGCCTGCCGGGCCGCCGCTTCCTGTTTTGCCTGCTCCTCTAATCTCGCCTGTTCTTCCAATTTTGCCTGCTCTTCCAGCCGGGCCTGCTCCTGCTGGGCGTAGGTGGAGAGGTGTTCAAAGAAGTCCTGCTTCTCCACATCCTCTCCCACGGTGCTGCGGTAGAGGCCAAAGAGGCAGGGGCTGTACTTTTGAATGTCCGCCGCATTCTCGACTCCTGCCATATACCAGGCGAAGTCCTGGACCTGGCTGGCGTGGCAGGGGAAGCCAAGTTCTTTCGTCACCTGGTAGGCAGTCATGCCGTCAAAGCAATCCAGGGGACGGTCCCAATCCATGGTGATCTGGTCCTGCTCATACAGGTGTAGGTAGAGCTTGGGCACATCCCAGGTGCCGTACACCTCCGCAGATTCCGGATACTGCCCTTCGTCGGCGCTGAGCTCCACAGCCTGGGTCAGCAGGTCGGCGTAGAGCATATGGGCCCCGTGGCCGTACTCGCCGTTCAGGTCGTGTCCCACCGCCACCAGGGGCTTGAAGCGCCGCAGCTGCTCCACCACATAGCCCAGCAGCTCCTCCTGCTCCACCCCTTGATAATGGAACAGGCCAATGGCATCCTTCTCGTTCCGGGAGAAATAGTCCCCAAAGGACCCGAACACGGGGTAATTCCGCACCCCCACCGCCCAGAGGCCGTTCAGCGCCTCATGGCAGCGCAGGTTGGGATCTTTGGAGAGGTTCCGATGGTTGGTCAGATAGATCACCTGAACCCGGTAATCCAGTTCTCCCGCGTAATAGGGCAGAATTCCCGCGAAAAACAGCTGCTCATCATCCGCGTGGGTGGAAAAGAGGGCCAAATCCGTGCCGTTTTCCGCCGGGGCCTCCCAGCGCTGCACCCAGTCCGGCACGGTGCCCTGGGTAAAAAGGGTCAGCTCCAGCAGCGGCGCGGGGCCATTGTCAAAGGTAAACGTCAGCTTTTCTGGGCAGAAGCCGAAAAGATTCTCCAGATCCAGAAAAGTATGCAGGAAATTCTCCTGCCCCACCGTATGGCTCTCCCCGGTATCTGGGTCCGTAACCGTGAATTCTCCGTACTCCCGGTCAAAAATCAGGTAGGCGGAGCCGAACCCCTCCGGGTATTCCACCGTCAGACTGGCCTGGTCCCCGGTTTTGTAGCCGGAGGTTCGATTTCTGTCAAACAGGCTCCCCAGATGGGAAAAGCCCTGACTCTCCGTAACCAGCTCCACAGAGCTCACGTCCTTGGCTTCCTCGCCAAAGGCAAACAGGGGCAGGCAGGCAAGCAGCAGCAGCGCCCCCAGAATTTTCCAAAGCAGCTTCAAAACAGTCACCGTCCGATTCGATTGCTGCTCCTATTATACCCACAAATTTTCCATCTGTAAAGCGCCCGGCCCCTTGACAAATACGATATGATAAAAGGAGAGAAATTCCGTCGATGGAAAGGATTTTTTATGGAACAAGGCGCGATACTTGCCCAGCTTCCGGTACTGCTGGAGCCCTGGTATGAGGAAAACAAACGGGATCTCCCCTGGCGGCAGGACCGGCAGCCCTACCACATCTGGGTGTCGGAGATCATGCTGCAGCAGACCCGTGTGGAGGCGGTAAAGGGCTACTATACCCGATTCTTGCGGGCCCTCCCCCAGATTTCGGACCTGGCCCAATGCGAGGACGATACCCTGCACAAGCTCTGGGAGGGGCTGGGCTACTACAGCCGGGTGAGGAATCTGAAAAAGGCCGCCCAGGTCATCGAATCCACCTATAGCGGCAGCTTCCCGAAAACCTACGACCAGGTCCGGGCTCTGCCCGGCATCGGGCCCTATACGGCGGGAGCCATCTGTTCCATTGCCTATGATCTGCCCACCCCGGCGGTGGACGGAAACGTGCTGCGGCTGGTGTCCCGGCTGTGGGATGACGGCAGCCCCATCGACAGTGCGGAAATGAAGCAGCGGGTCACCCAGGCCCTGGCGGAAATCTACCCTGCCCAGGCGGGCCGGTTCACCCAGGCCCTCATGGAGCTGGGCGCCACCCTCTGCGGCCCAAACCGGGCCCCGGAGTGCGGCCAGTGTCCCTGTAAATCCATCTGCCTGGGCTGTGCCCACGGCACCGCCGACACCCTTCCCCGGAAGCTGCCCAAACGGGAGAAGCGGCAGGAGGAGAAAACCGTCTTCATCCTGGAATGGGACGGCCGCTTCGCCCTGCGCCGCCGCCCGGAAAAGGGGCTGCTGGCTGGGCTGTGGGAATTCCCCAACGTCCCCGGCAAAAGCGCCCCGGAGCAGGCCCTCGCCCAGGTGGCGGATTTTGGCCTGCGCCCAAGGGAGCTGGAAAAGAGCGTTTCCCGAAAGCACATTTTCACCCACATCGTCTGGGATATGCAGGGCATCTACCTGCGGGTAGAGGGGCCGGGCCAGGGGCTTACCTGGATGACCCCCCAGGAAATCCAGACCCAGGCGGCGCTGCCCACGGCTTTCCGCCTCTTTTGGGAGGAGACAGAGTATGTTTGACTACCATATGCATTCCATCGTATCCTTCGACGGCCATGACCGGGGCGAAACCCTGGCCCGGGCCGCGGCAGAGAAAGGCCTGCAGGAAATCTGCTTTACGGACCATGTGGACTTCGACCCCCTCTCCCCGGTTCAGACCATGGTTTTTAATGTGGAAGACTATAACCGGGAGTATGATTCCCTGGAAATTCCCGGTCTGAAAATCCGCAGAGGGATGGAATTTGGCCTTACCGAGGGGAACCAATCCCTGCTCCTGCAGCGGCTCAGCCAGCGGCACTACGACTTTGTGCTGGGCAGCGTCCATTTTGTGGACGGATTGGATGTTTATTTTAAGGAGTACTGGCAGGACAAGATTCCCTTTGATGCCCAGCGCGTTTTTCTGGAGCAGACCCTGCGCATGGTCCGCGCCCACCAGGATTTTGACGTGCTGGCCCACCTGACCTTTCTCATGAAGTCCCCCTATAATCCCGTCCGGGCCCCCCTGTCTTTTGATGCCCACCGGGAAATTCTGGACGAAATTCTGAAAACCCTTGCCAACAAGGGCAAGGGGCTGGAAATGAACACCAGCGGCGTGGACCGCAGCGTGGGATTTTTGCCCACCATCGATTTCTTCCGCCGCTTCAAGGAGCTGGGGGGAGAGATCGTCACCGTGGGCTCCGATGCCCACCGGGCGGACCGGGTGGGCCAGTATTGCGGCAACGCCGCGGCCATGCTGGGGGAAATCTTCGGCTATGTGTGCACCTTCCAGGACCGTGTCCCCATCTTCCACAAAATCTGACTTGGGCTCTTGGGCAGTTTCTACAACTTGTCCGCCGTCTGCGTCCGATTGCGTCCAACATACATACAGAATTTGCCAGCTTTCTTGACAAACAAGAAAGCGCAAACTATACTAATATACTAGATTGGTAGGGAAATGGAGGCAGCGTGTACTGCCCGCATTTTCCATATCGGAGGCCTGTACCTATGGTAATCAAATGGGAATTGACCATTCCGCAGCTGTCCGGCGATCAGCTGCGCCGCGCCTATGTCTATCTGCCGGAATCCTATGACCGGGAGCCGGAGCGCCGGTATCCCGTCATGTATTTCTTTGACGGCCACAACGTATTCTTCGATGAGGATGCCACCTTCGGCACCTCCTGGGGCATGAACGACTATATGGAATCAAGCGGCAAGGAGCTGATCCTGGTGGGCGTTGAGTGCAACCGGGAGGGCAACGGACGGCTGGAGGAATACGCCCCCATTACCTTTGAAAATTCCGAGCTGGGCCGCATCAAGGGCCGGGGCAAACAGTATATGCACTGGCTCATCTACGAGCTGAAGCCCTACATCGATGAAACCTTCCGCACCCTGCCGGACCGGCAGAACACCCTGATTGCCGGCTCCTCCATGGGCGGGCTCATGGCGCTGTATGCCGTGACCACCTTTAACCAGGTGTTCCAGCGGGCCGCCTGCCTCAGCCCCAGCCTGTGGGTGGCCCCCGGGAAGATGTTGGAGCTCATCGCCCGGGCCCATATCCGCCGGGATACCTGCATCTACTTAGACTACGGCGCCAAGGAAATGTTCAACCACGCAGCCAACGCGGAGGCCCTGTTCTCCACCAGCCATCTTCTGATGACCAAGCGGGTGAATCTGGCCCTGCGCATCGTCCCCGACGGCACCCACTGCGAAGCCTCCTGGGCAAAGCAGGTGCCTATTTTTATGGATTGTTTAGGGTTATAAAAGAAACGGAGTTACTTATGGAAGTACGTTATTTCAAGCATTACAGTTCTAACCTGAACCGGGACATGGAGTTCAAGGCCTACGGCTCCTGTGGGAAACCCGTGCTGTTCTTCCCCTGCCAGGGCGGACGGTTCTACGACTTTGAGGGCAACCACATGCCGGAAACCTGGTCCCCCTGGATTGAGTCCGGCCGGTGCACCGTCTTCTGCGCCGACTCCATCGACAATGAGTCCTGGGCCGCCATCGGGGCGGACAACCGCTGGCGCATTGAGAACCACGAGCGCTGGTATCACTACATTGTAGACGAGCTGGTGCCCTACATCAAGCACCTGAGCGGGGAGCGGAACGGCTATGATCAGGGCATTCTGACCTTCGGCTGCTCCATGGGCGGGATGCACGCCGCCAATCTGTACTACCGCCGCCCGGACCTCTTTGACAGCTGCTTCGCCATCTCCGGCCTGTACGATAACAAGGAGTTCTTTGGGGACTACTGTGACGACCTGGTGTACAACAACTGTCCAGTGCTGTACCTGAACAATATGCCCGCCGATCACCCCTATATGCAGATGTACAACAGCCAGAAGTCCCTGGTCGTAGTGGGCCAGGGCGCCTGGGAGGATGTGCTGCTGGAGAGCACCCGCCGGTTAGACGAGGTGTGCTGCCGCAAGGGTATCCACACCCGGTTTGAATACTGGGGCAAGGACGTGAACCACGACTGGCCCTGGTGGCACAAGATGGTCGTCACCTATCTTCCCTGGCTGCTGGGATAAAAAAGAAACCTGATTGATAGAGAGAAAGAAGTGACCCTCAAGTGAAAAATTTCATCTTTATTTCCCCGAATTTCCCCATGACCTACTGGAAATTCTGCGCGGAGCTGAAAAAGAACGGGATGCGGGTCCTGGGCATCGGCGACTGCCCCTACGAGAACCTGCTGCAGGAGCTGCGGGACAGCCTGGACGAATATTATAAGGTGTCCAGCCTGGAAAATTATGACGAGGTCTTCAAGGCCGTGGCCTTCTTCAGCTTCAAGTACGGAAAGATCGACTGGCTGGAATCCAACAATGAGTATTGGCTCATGCAGGATGCCCGGCTGCGGACGGACTTCAACATCACCACCGGGCCCAAGTCCCAGGATATGCGCAAAATCAAGTACAAGTCCGCCATGAAGGAGTACTATGCCAAGGCAGGTCTGCCCACCGCCCGCTATCACATGGTGGAGGGGCTGGAAGACTGCCTGGAATTTGCCCACACCGTGGGCTATCCCGTGGTGGTCAAGCCCGACAACGGCGTTGGTGCCAACAACACCTACAAGCTCTCCAGCGACCAGGATCTGGAATTCTTCCTGGAGCACAAGGACGATGAGGTCTACATCATGGAGGAGTACGTCCGGGGCTATGTCCAGACCTACGACGCCATCATCGACTCCAAGGGGCTGCCCCTGTTCGAGTCCGGCAACATCACCCCCATGTCCATTATGGATATCGTCAACGATAACACGGACTCTGTATACTACCTGGTGAAGGACTTGCCGGAGAAAATCCGCACCGCCGGGCTTCGGACCGTCAAGGCCTTCGGCGTGAAGAGCCGGTTTGTCCACCTGGAGTTCTTCGTCCTGACCGAGGATCAGGACGGGCTGGGCAAGAAGGGGGATGTGCTGGGTCTGGAGGTCAATATGCGTCCCTCCGGCGGCTACACCCCGGAGATGTACAACTACAGCCAGGAGACCGATGTCTACAAAATCTGGGCAGACATGGTCTGCTTTGACGCCAATACCAAGCCCACCGGGGCCCACCACTACTGTGCCTTCTACGGCCGCCGGGACGGCACCCATTACAAGCTGGATGACTACGAGATCATGATGAAGTACGGCAAGCACATCGTCATGAACGGGCGCATCCCCGATGCCCTGTCCGGGGCCATGGCGAACCAGATGTATGTGGGCAATTTTGATACCGAGGAAGAAATGAACGCGTTCTATCAGGACCTGGCCGATCGGTTCTGAGCATAAGGAGGAGCGTATTGAGTCAACGACTTTTGGGAATCTTAGTGGATTCCTTCCCGAAGATCCTGCTGCCGGGCCTCACCATGACCATTCCGCTGACGGTGATCTCCTTTTCCCTGGCGCTGATCATCGCGGTGGTCACCGCCATGGTGCAGTTCGCCAACGTAAAAGTGCTGAAGCAGCTGGCCCGGTTTTATATCTGGGTGGTGCGGGGTACGCCGCTGCTGGTGCAGCTGTATGTGATCTTCTACGGTCTGCCGAACCTGGGCATCATGCTGGCCCCCTTCCCCTCGGCGGTGCTGGTGTTCTCCATCAACGAGGGAGCCTACTGCGCCGAGACCATCCGGGCCGCCCTGGAATCCGTGCCCAAGGGGCAGCTGGAGGCGGGCTACTGCGTGGGCATGAGCTATATGCAGATCATGCGCCGGATTGTGCTGCCCCAGGCCATGCGGACCGCCTTCCCCTCCCTGTCCAACAACCTGATCTCCATGGTGAAGGATACCTCCCTGGCCGCGAACATCACAGTGATGGAGATGTTCATGGTGACCCAGCGCATCGCCTCCCGGTACTATGAGCATCTGGCGCTTTACATCGAGGTTGCCCTCATCTACCTGCTGTTCTGCACAGTGCTGACCAAGCTGCAAAGCATCGGGGAAAAGAAACTGAATTCTTACGGGGCGGTGTGACCATGGCAATGCTGGAAATTAAAAACATTCACAAGGCCTTTGACGGGCAGGGCGTCCTGAAGGGTGTAAACCTGTCCGTGGAAAAGGGTGACGTGGTGGCCATTCTGGGCAAAAGCGGCTCCGGCAAGACAACGCTGCTGCGGTGCATCAACTTCCTGGAAACCGCGGACGATGGGGAAATGGTCTTCGATGGGGAGACCGTACCGCTCCACGGCGCATCGAAAAAGGACATTGCCCGAATCCGGAAGAAGACCGCCTTTGTCTTCCAGAACTACAATCTGTTCCGGAACAAAACCGCCCTGCAAAACGTCACCGAGGGGCTCATTGTGGCCCGGAAAATGCCCAAGGCCGAGGCGGAAGCCATCAGCATGAAGATGCTTCAGAAGGTGGGCATGGCGGACCGGGCCTCCGCCTATCCCAGCCAGCTTTCCGGCGGCCAGCAGCAGCGGGTAGCTATTGCCCGCGGGCTTGCCACGGACCCGGAGATCATTCTTTTCGATGAGCCCACCTCCGCCCTGGACCCGGAGCTCACCGGCGAGGTGCTGGCGGTGATGCGGCAGCTGGCCCAGGAGGGCATGACCATGCTGGTGGTCACCCACGAAATGAATTTCGCAAAAAACGTCTCCTCCAAGGTTGTGTTCATGGAGGACGGCGTGATTTTGGAAGAGAGCCGTCCAGAGGATTTCTTCCGGCAGCCCAAGCAGGAGCGCGCCCGCGCGTTTCTACGGACCATCTTAGAGGAAGGGGCCCAGCCGCTTCCCGGAAAACAGGAGGAAAGTTTATGAAAAAGTCACGTTTCGCCGCCCTGGCAGCCGCCGCGCTGATGCTGCTGTCCGCCTGCGGCAAGAAGCAGGATACGGCCTCTGACCGTCTGGCCCAGATTCAGAGCAAGGGAGAGCTGGTCATTGCCCTGGAGGGCAACTGGGCGCCCTGGTCCTTCCACGATGACGACGGCTCCCTGGTGGGCTACGATGTGGAGGTGGGCACCGCCATTGCCGAAAAGCTGGGGGTCAAGGCCACCTTTGTGGAAGGCGAATGGGACGGCCTGCTGGCCGGTGTAGAGGCCGGACGGTACGACATGGTCATCAACGGCGTGGACATCACCGACAGCCGGAAGGTGACCTACGACTTCTCCACCCCCTATGCCTACATCAGCACCGCTTTGGTGGTGGGTAAGGACAACGACACCATCCACTCCTTTGAGGACCTGAAGGGCAAGACCACCGCCAACTCCATCGGCAGCACCTATATGGAGCTGGCCGAGCAATACGGGGCCACCTGCTCCGGCGTAGACACTCTGGACGAGACCATCCAGATGGTGCTCCAGGGCCGGGCTGATGCCACCCTGAACGCGGATGTGTCCTTCTACGACTATCTGAGCCAGCATCCCGATGCCGCCATCAAGATCGTCGCCACCTCCGCCGACGCCAACGAAATTGCCATCCCCATGCAGAAGGGCGATGCCACCGCTTCCCTTCTGGAAGCCGTCAACAAGGCCATCGACGCCCTCCGCGCCGACGGAACCCTCACCGAGCTCTCCAACAAATACTTCGGTGCGGATATCAGCAGCAAGTAATCCACAATGCATTCATACAAAACAGCCCCGCCTTTCGGCAGGGCTGTTTTTCTATTTCATGAAGTATAATGAAAAAAATCTAAGCCTCAAGGGGCGGTTACTAGCCTGTTTATGCAAAAACTTTGCTGTTTAGCTTTTGGACAGGGCCCCCTCAAAAAGGCAAAAAATAAAGTTCTTGCACTAACAAGCAAGGGGCGGCCACACACCAGCCGCCCCTACCGGCGCTCCCGTTATCAATTCAGATTCAATTTCTTAGTGGTCAGGAAATACATCACCCCATAGCAGACCACAATGATCACCGCACTCATCCCGTCCGCCGTTCCCAGGGTATGCATGCTGGTCAGAGGCCCGTCAAAGTTCAGCACGGCGGTAATCCCCACGATCATCTGCAGGAACTGGATGCAGTAGTAGGTGACAATGGCCATGAGGATGGGGTGCTTCTTCGCCACAATGGCCCCGATGGTCACGGAGAGCATCAGCACCATCAGCTGGGACAGGGCAGCCAGCGCCCCGCTGAGCATCACCTTCATCATGTCGCCGCTGACGGTGTTGAAGCTGTCGAACAGCTCCCGGAACCCATCCGCGATGCGCTGAACGCCGGAGCCGCCAATCTCTCCCCAGGGCAGTGCCATCAGGAAGATGCTGCCGGCCAGCAGCACCGCCGCCATGGTAGCCACCGCTACCGCCAGAATTTCCAGGCAGCTTGCCAGGATGGAGGACAGCATCAGTTGGTGCCCGTTCACCGGCAGCGTGTAGGTCAGATACCCTTCCTCTGTAAACCGGCTCTTATAGAACCGCCACAGGGCATAGAAGAGACTTGCCACACCTGACAATGCTACGGCAATCACCGCCGCCATGATCAGCAGGACGCAGATCACGCCCACAACGTCCGGCATATGGCTGTCGTTCAACGCCGCCTGGGTCATGGCAAGCCCCAGCAGCCCCAGCACCAGGCCGGAAATCAGTACCACGGCGCACAGCGCGCCGATCACCCGGCGGCTGGACCGCCACTCCGCTTTGATCAATTTTCCAAACATCTGAATACCTCCCGGAACAGTTCATCCAGCGACTTGCCCGTTTCCTCCCGCACTTCGTCTACGCTGCCCTGCCGCAGCACCTTGCCGTTTGACAGGAAGATGAATTCATCCAGCACCCGCTCCACATCGGCAATCAGGTGGGTGGAAATCAGCACCGTGGCGCTGGGGTCATAATTGGCGATAATGGTGTTCAGGATGTAGTCCCGGGCCGCCGGGTCCACCCCGCCGATGGGCTCATCCAACAGGTACAGCCTTGCCCGCCGGGACATGACCAGCACCAGCTGGACCTTCTCCTGGTTGCCCTTGGACAGGGTCTTCAGCCGCGCGTCCATATCGATCGACAAGGTCTTCAGCATTTCCTCCGCACGGGCCCGGTCAAAGTCCGTGTAGAAGTCCTGGAAGAAGTCCAACACCTCCCGCACCCGCTGGGACCGGTTCAGATAGGTTTTATCCGGCAGGTAGGACACCAGGGCCTTGCTCTCCGGCCCAATTCCCTTTCCGCAGACAGTGAGCTCCCCCGCCGTAGGGGTCAGCAGGCCCGCCGCCAGCTTGATAAAGGTGGTCTTGCCGCTGCCATTGGGGCCCAGCAGGCCCACGATTCTGCCCTGGGGAATCTCCAGATCCAGGGTATCCAGGGCTGTTTTTTCGCCGTAGCGCTTTGTCAGGCCACAGGCCTGCAGCACCGCGTTCTCCATAAATTACTCCTCCTTTTCCAGCTGCCGCAGCAGCTCCGCCGCCTGGTCGGGGCCCACGCCGAAGACCAGAAACTTCTCCGCGCACTCCCGCGCCAGATTCTCCAGGGCCTGCTGCCGCATGGCCGCAAGCACCTCTTTGTCACCGGTAACCGTCCGTCCGCTGGTGCCGCCGCCGACCAGAAGGCCTTCCCGCTCCAGCTCCGTGAGGGCCCGCTGCATGGTGTTGGGGTTCACCTGGGCCTGTGCCGCCAGATCCCGTACAGAGGCAATCCGCTCCCCGGAGGTAAGCTCCCCCGTCAGAATTGCGCCGCGGATATTCTCCATAATCTGCTGATACACCGGCCGGTCCCCTGAAAATTTCCAATTCATAGGTTCCTCCTTGTGTTACTGTATTAGCACACTAATACAGTAACACAAGAGTCCCGCTTTGTCAAGCCCCTTTCAAAAAAATATGGGTGCGCCGTAGCGCACCCGCAAAACAATGTCACCAGTTTTCTCACAGGGCATGGATGAACGTATCCCCCCATTGGGCATCCCCTGCCTTCCCCCAGCAGGGGATGCCTTTGTTTGACAACCCCCAATTAGAAGCAAGGCATGGCCGCGTTTCCGCCGGTCATGCCTTGCTTGTTACTTCCCGCACTTGCCGCAGGTTTTGCAGTCCCCGCAGCAGCCGCATTTGCATTTCTTTTTGCCGTGGCGGACCGCGGCGAAAAAGCCCACGACAACCGCGGCCAGAACCAGGATGCTCTGAATATTCATAGGCTTACACCAACCCGAAAAGCATCCCTGCGCACCGGACCAGGAAGGCCACCACCCAAGCAATGGCGCACTGGGTGACAACGGTCACCGCCGCCGCCCGGGCGCTGCCCATCTCCCGCTTGACGGTGTCGATGGCGGCCACGCAGGGGGTGTAGAGCAGGGTGAACACCAGGAACACCACCGCCGTAAAGGGGCTGAACAGGGTGGTGATCCGGCTGGCATCGCCGCCCAGCAGCAGCGTCAGGGTGGATACCATGCTCTCCTTGGCGGTAAAGCCGGTGATCAGCGCTGTGGAGGCCCGCCAGTCCCCGAAGCCCAGGGGCCGGAAGATGGGGGCGATCAGGCTGCCGAGCAGCGCCAGCAGGCTCTCCTCCGGGGAAGCGGCCACATTCAGCCGGATATCAAAGGTTTGCAGCACCCAGATGATCACGGAGGCGGCGAAGATGATGGTAAAGGCCTTCTGCACAAAGCCCTTGGCCTTTTCCCAGATCAGCTGGCCCACGCTCTTGGCGCTGGGCAGCCGGTAGTTGGGCAGCTCCATAACGAAGGGCACCGGCTCTCCGGAGAAACGGGTGTGCTTCAGAATCAACGCGTAGAGAATCCCGCAGGCCATGCCCAGCACATACAGCCCGATCATGGCCAGCGGCTGATAGGGCCGGGGGAAGAAGGCGGATACCAGCATGGTATAGATGGGCAGTTTGGCGGAGCAGCTCATGAAGGGGGTTAAGAGAATGGTCATCTTCCGGTCCCGCTCGCTGGACAGGGTGCGGGTGGCCATAATGGCGGGCACGGAGCAGCCGAAGCCGATGAGCATGGGCACAAAGCTCCGGCCGGACAGGCCCAGCTTCCGCAGGGGCCGGTCCATGACGAAGGCCACCCGGGCCATATAGCCCGTGTCCTCCAGAATGGACAGGAAGAAGAACAGGGTCACAATGGTGGGCAGAAAGCTCAATACGCTGCCCACACCGGCACACACGCCGTCTACCACCAGATCGTGGACCACGGGGTTGATCTGCCAGGCGGTGAGGGCCAGGTCGATGCCCTTGGTGACCCAGTCTACCCCCAGCTCCATGAGATCGGATAGGGTGCCGCCGATGAGGCTGAATGTCATGACGAATACCAGGGCCATAATCCCCAGGAAGCAGGGGATGGCGGTATATTTTCCGGTGAGCACCCGGTCAATGGCCATGCTGCGCTTGTGCTCCTTGCTCTCGTGGGGCCGGATCACCGTCTTTTTGCACAGGGTCTCCAGGAATTGGAAGCGCATATTGGCCATGGCCGCCTCCCGGTCCAGGCCTGTTTCCTGCTCCAGAATGGTCACCAGCTGATGGAACGCCTGCTGCTTTTCCGGGTTCAGAGGGACCTTCCGCTCCATCAGAGTGTCCTTTTCCACCAGCTTTGTGGTGGCGAACCGCACCGGCAGCCCCGCCCGGCGGATATCCGCCTCCAGGAGCATGGCGGCGGCGTGGATGCAGCGGTGCACTGCGCCCACCGGGTCCTTAGGGTCGTCGCTTTCCAGGCAGAAGTCCACCCGCTGGGGCTTCTGCTCCGCCCGGGCCACATACAGCGCGTGGTCAATGAGCTCGTCAATGCCCTCGTTCCGGGCGGCGGAAATGGGCACCACGGGAATGCCCAGAATCTCCTCCAGCTCGTTGATGCGCACGGAGCCGCCGTTGGAGCGTACCTCGTCCATCATGTTCAGGGCCAGCACCATGGGAATCTCCAGCTCCATAAGCTGCATGGTTAAGTAAAGGTTCCGCTCAATGTTGGTGGCATCCACAATGTTGATGATGCCGCTGGGCCGGTCATTCATGAGAAAATCCCGGGTCACGATCTCCTCGTTGGAGTAGGGGGACAGGGAATAGATGCCCGGCAGATCTGTCACGGTGGCCTCCGGGTGGTTGCGGATGATGCCGTCCTTCCGGTCTACGGTGACGCCGGGGAAGTTGCCCACGTGCTGGTTGGCGCCAGTGAGCTGGTTAAAGAGGGTGGTCTTGCCGCAGTTCTGGTTGCCAGCCAGGGCAAAGGTCAGGGGCCCGTCCTTCAGGGGGGCATCTTTGCCCTGCCGTCCCTCGCCCACGCCGGGGTGGGGGATGGGCTGAATCCGGGGCTCCCGGCCATGGACTGGGATGGGGTCCAGGTGGACGTTTTCAATTTCGATCTGCCGGGCATCCTCCAGGCGGAGCGTCAGCTCATAGCCCCGCAGGGCGATCTGGATGGGGTCGCCCATGGGTGCTACCTTTTGCAGCACCACCTCCGTCTGGGGGGTCAGGCCCATATCCAGCAGATGGTGCCGCAGGGCCCCATCGCCGCCCACCGTGCGGATAAAGGCGGACTGCCCCGGCTTCAGTTCATCCATTGTCATAAAAAGTCACCTCATAGGAAACATTCAAGAACCGTTTTTGACATTATAACACCCAATTCTGCACTCTGCAAGGAGTTAGCGTTGCCTAATTAAAAACAAATAGAGTTGCGCGAAAGAAACGGGTGTGTTATACTTTTCCCAAAGCTATTTCATTCCAATGGAGGTAATTTTATGACGACTGTGGCACCTTCCATTCTCTCCGGAGACTTTGCCTACCTGGGGGAGGACCTGAAAACCATTCAAAAGGCCGGCTGCCGCTGGGTGCATGTGGATGTGATGGACGGGAATTTTGTTCCCAACATCACCATCGGCATTCCCACCGTGGCGGCGCTGCGGAAGTATACCGACCTTGTTCTGGATGTGCACCTGATGATTGACCGCCCGGTGCGCTATGTGGAGGCCTTCTGCAAGGCCGGGGCGGACTATGTGACCATCCACGTGGAGGCAGACAGCGTGGAAAACAATCTGCTGGCCCTGGATAAAATCCACGCTCTGGGCAAAAAATGCGCCGTCTCCCTCAAGCCGGGCACCCCGGCAGAGGCGGTGCTGCCCTACCTTGACCGGGTGGATATGATCCTGGTCATGACCGTGGAGCCCGGTTTCGGCGGCCAGAGCTTCATGGGGGACCAGATGCCCAAGCTCCGCGCCCTTCGGGACCTCTGCGCGGGAAAAACCCCCAATTGTCTGCTGGAGGTAGACGGCGGCGTGAACCTGCAAACGGCGGTCGCTTGCAAGGCCAGCGGCGCGGACGTCCTGGTGGCGGGCTCAGCGTTCTTCAAGGCAGCGGATAAGGCCGCGTTTGTTCGGGCGGTGGAAGGATAAGATCAGGAGCGTAAATTGGGATTTGTAGAAGTGGAAGAGTGCCCGGTTGAACGTATACCCTGACGGGAAAGCCCCAACCCTCCCCAAGGGGAAGGTTGGGGGCTCCCCTCCGGGGGTATACGTTCAGCCGGGTACTCTGTTACTTCGACAAATTCCAATTTGTCTGCCGCCTACAGCTCCGCCCCGTTGTTCCCCGCAACCGCCCGATACCACCGTGCGCTGTCCTTGAAAACGCGCTTCCCGGTTGGGAAATCCACGAACACCAGCCCGAACCGTTCGCCGTATCCGCTGTGCCATTCAAAATTGTCCGTCAGGGACCAGTGGAAGTAGCCCCGCAGGTCCGTGCCCCGGGCCAAGGAGGCTTTCAGGCAGCGGAGATACCGGTGGAGAAAATCAATTCGGTTGGGGTCATGCACCTGGCCGTCCAGACTGATAACATCATTGCAGCTCAGGCCGTTTTCCGTGATGTAACAGGGGAGCCCATAGCGCCTCCACAGGAAGTACACGCCGTAGTCCATGACCTCCGGCGTTATCGGCCACTTGAGGCCTGTCCGGGGGAAGCCCTCGTAACGGGGAATGTAATAGGGCCCCTGGGCCGTCTGCCGGACGCACCAGCCGTTGTAGATGTTGAAACCCAGAAAATCCGGCTTCTGGTGGATGACTGCCAGCTCCTCCGGCGAAACGGCATCCATCAGCGTTTTCAGCCGCCCGGGTTCGCAGTCCGGGAAGCGGCCTAGGCAGATGGGGTCCAGGGCCATCTGATGGGTAAAGAGCCAGTCGTCATCCGTCACGCGGAAGGTGGCCTCCTCCGCCGCTGCCGCGTCTGCCTCCGTCTCCGGGTAGCACAGCCGCCCGGTGGTGGCGATGCCGAGCTCCGCTTTCGGGTCCTGCTGCCGCATGGCGGCAAAGCCCAGACCGTAGGCAATTAAAAGATGCTTCCACACCAGAAAGACCTGCTCCATGGGTTCTTGTCTTCCGGGGGCGTGGATGCCGTTCCCGTAGCCCAAAGCCGCCACGCACTCCGGCTCATTCAGCAGGAAGTAACTGGAAACCCGGCCCCGGAACCGGGCTGCCAGCATTCCGGCGAACCGGGCGAAGGCGTGGCAGGTGTCCGGGTTCAGCCAGCCGCCCCGGTCCTCCAGGGCCTGGGGCAGCTCCCAGTGATACAGGGTCAGATAGGGGATGATGCCGCTGTCCAGGAGCCGATCCACCAGAGAATCGTAATAGCGCAGCCCCGCTTTATTCCAGTGCCCATCCCCCTGGGGGTCAATCCGGGCCCAGGAGGTGGAGAACCGGTAGGCCTTCAGCCCCATGGCGTTTAAATTTTCAACGTCCCATTCCGGGTGGGCGTAGCTGCGGCAGGCGGTGTCCCCGGTGTTTCCATCAAAGGTCTTGCCGGGGGTGTGGGAAAAGGTATCCCAGACGGAGACCCCGCCGCCGTCGGCCTGGGGGTCGCCCTCAATCTGGTAGGCGCTGGAGGCAGCGCCCCAGACAAATTCCTTCGGAAAGCTGCTCATCCCAGCGTCACCTCAACGGCCACCCGGCTGCCGGGCTCTGCCACGGGGAGCACATTGCCGGAAATAGGAGCTCCGTCCACCGTAACAGCGGCAACGCCCTTCTGGACGCCCTTGGGGTTCGTCACATGGATTTCGTACCAGGCCCCCCGGTAGCACCGGCGCACCCGGAAATTTTTCCAGCTTTCCGGCACGCAGGGATCAATCCGCAGGCCATCCAGGGTGGGCTGCACGCCCAGAATGCTCTGGGAAATGCTCAGGAAGGTCCAGGCGGCGGTGCCGGTGAGCCAGCTGTTCTTGGCCTCGCCAAAGGTGGGGGCGTCCCGGCCTGCCACCATCTGACTGTAGACATAGGGCTCGGTCCGGTGAATCTCGCTGATGGCCTCCGTATAGGCGGGGCAGGTCCGGCGGTAGACCTGGAAGGCCCGGTCTCCGTGGCCCAGCTCGGCCTCGGCACAGACAATCCAGGGGTTGTTGTGGCAGAAAATGCCCGCGTTTTCCTTATATCCGGGGGGATAGGAGCTGATTTCACCCAGATTCAGGTAATATTGGGTGTAGGCGGGCTGCAGCAGGACAATGCCGTATTTGGTGTCCAGCCGTTCCTCCACGCTCTTGAGGGCCTGGGCGGCCTGGCCGCTTTCCTTGCCGATGCCCGCCATAACGCACATGCCCTGGGGCTCAATGAAGATCTGCCCCTCCCGGCACAGATGGCTGCCCACGGGCTCGCCGTAGGCATCGTAGGCCCGGCGGAACCAGGCCCCGTCCCATCCGGCGGTGAGGACGGCTTTTTCCATATCGCCCACGGCTTGCCCCACCTGGGCGGCCTCTTCCGCCAGCCCCAGCTTCCCGCACAGCTCAGCGTAGGCGCTGCCGTATTTCACGAACATGCCACCAATAAACACACTCTCTGCCACGGGCCCCTCGCTGGGGCCGGTGATCTGGAAGCTCTCGCCGGGGTGGGCGGAGAAGCAGTTCAGGTTCAGGCAGTCATTCCAGTCCGCGCGGCCAATCAGCGGCAGGCCGTGGGGGCCCAGGTGGGTTATGGTATAGTGGACGCTGCGGCGCAGATGCTCCAGAAGGGGCTGAGCCAAGGACTCGTCATTGTCAAAGGGAACCTGCGCTTCCAGAATGGAGAAGTCTCCCGTCTCCTTCAGGTAGGCATCGGTGCCTGCCACCAGCCACAGCGGGTCGTCATTGAAGCCGGAGCCTACAGCCAGATTCCCCTTCTTCGTCAGGGGCTGGTACTGGTGGTAGGCGCTGCCGTCCGGGAACTGGGTGGCGGCGATATCCAGCAGCCGCTGCCGGGCCTTTTCCGGGATCATGTGGACAAAGCCCAGCAGATCCTGGCAGGAATCCCGGAAGCCCATGCCCCGGCCCATGCCGCTTTCAAAATAGCTGGCGGAGCGGGACATGTTGAAGGTGACCATGCACTGGTACTGGTTCCAGATATTTACCATCCGGTCCACCTTTTCGTCCCCGGTGTCCGCCTGGTAGAGAGAGAGCAGGCCGCCCCAGAATTCCTTCAGTGCCTCCAGTGCAGCGTCAAAGCTGCCGGGGGCACTGTATTTTTCCATCATGGCCAGGGCTTTTTCCTTGTTGATGACTCCTGGCGCGGTGAATTTTTCCGCTTCGGGGTTCTCTACATAGCCCAGGCCCAGCAGAATGCGCTGCTTCTCGCCGGGCTTCAGCGTCAGTTGGAATTCCATGGCGCCCACCGGGGCCCAGCCGTGGGCCACAGAGCCGGTGCAGCGGCCCGATACCGCCGCGGCGGGGGCGGCAGGGCTGCCGTAGACCCCCAGGAAAGCATCCCGGCTGGTGTCGAAGCCGTCGTAGTCCCGGTCTGCCCACAGCACCGCATAGTGATCCCGGCGCTCCCGGTATTCCGTCTTGTGGTAGATGGCCCTGGGGGTCACCTCCACCTCGCCGGTGGAGAAATTCCGCTGGAAGTTGGAGCTGTCGTCCATGGCGTCCCACAGGCAGAACTCGATGTAGGGGAAGACGGTGATGTGCCGTTCCTGCTCCGAGGTGTTGGTGAGCTCCAGCTGAAGGAGCAGGCAGCTGTCCTGCCGGGGAACCAGCAGGGTCTGCTCCGCGGTGATGCCGCCGAGGCTGCCCCGGATGACGGTGTAGCCCAGACCGTGGCGGCACTGATAGCTGTCCAGCTCCCGCTGCACCGGCTGCCAGCCGGGATTCCAGAGGGTGCCGTCCTCCTGCCGCAGATAGATGTGGAAGCCGTCGGCATCCAGGGGGCTTCCGTTGTAGCGGTAGCGGGTCAGCCGCCGGAGCCGGGCATCCTTATAGAAGCAGTAGCCTCCCGCCGTGTTGGACACCAGGGCGAAGAAATCCTCGCTTCCCAGATAGTTGATCCAGGGAAGGGGCGTCCTGGGCGTGTCGATCACATACTCCCGAAGCGCGTCATCAAAATGGCCGTACTGCATGGTTTTATTCCTCCCTTACGAAAATACGAAACGACCACAATCGTTTTCCTAAAACGATTAAGCTGTGATATTCTCTTTTCTAGGATACAATTGTTTTGCAGAAAACGCAATCATATTTTGCATAATCTTTGATTTTCAGCATTTTTGACGAAACGGGGTAGTGCGAACTTGTGCACTTTGAAATTATGAGCGAAACTTACGAAAATGTTACCCTGTCAACCTCACCAGTTTTTCGCTCTGGTTTTGTTCAAACCATTCAAATTTCACGTTTCTGTCAAAAATCTTTTATTTACCTCTTGCATTTTTGGAAAATATGCGCTATGCTGTCATTACGATAACGATTAAGAAAAAACGTCGAAAGGAAACGCATCCATCATGGTATCCATGAAAGACATTGCCCAGCGCTGCGGCGTCTCCGTTGCCACCGTCAGCAAGGCCCTCAACGATCAGCCGGATATCGGCCCCGAAACCAGGGAGCGCATCCGGCAGGCCGCCGAGGAAATGGGCTACGTCACCAACTCCGCCGCCCGGGCCTTAAAAGCCAACCGCACCTATAATATCGGCATCCTCTTCGTGGATGAACGGAACAGCGGCCTGACCCATGAGTATTTCTCCTCCGTGCTGGAGAGCCTGAAGGTAGAGGCCGAGAGCCGGGGCTACGATGTGACCTTTATCAACCGCAATGTGGGCCGCCGGACCACCTATTTGCAGCACTGTCTCTACCGGGGCGTGGACGGCGTGATCATCGCCTCCGTGGATTTCTCCGACCCCCAGGTGCTGGAGCTGGTGAACTCCAATCTCCCGGTGGTGACCATTGACCATATCTTTAATAATCGTCTGGCGGTGGTGTCCGACAATGTGCAGGGCACCGAGGCGTTGGTCCGCTACGCCTACAGTCAGGGCCACCGGCGTATCGCCTTTATCCACGGCGAACGCACCGCCGTCACCGAGAACCGGCTCACGGGCTTCTACCGGGCCTGCGAGGCGTTGGGGCTGGAGCAGGATTCGATTCTGGTCCGCCAGGGCGTCTACCACGACGCGGCCACCTGCGCGGCCATCACCAAAGAACTGCTGGCTTTGCCGGAGCGTCCCAGCTGCATCCTCTTCCCCGATGACTACTCCTATATCGGCGGCATGAATGTGATCCGGGAGGCGGGGCTTCGGATTCCGGAGGATATCTCCGTCATCGGCTACGACGGCATCCAGCTGGCGGACATCGTGTCACCCCGGCTCACCACTTACCACCAGGATACCGGCGCGCTGGGTGCGGCGGCGGCCAAGGGGCTCATCGATCTCATTGAGCGGCCCCGGACCACACTTCTGGACCGGATCGTGATTCCCGGCAGCCTGCGGGTCCGGGAGTCCGTAGCAAAAATCGACTGAATTTGGTGTTATCCGCTGGAATGCGGTGCACATACATCCATTTGTTTATTATTTTAAGGAGGAACATACAATGAAAAAGGCACTATCCATGATCCTTGCGCTGGCCATGGTCTTTGCACTGTGCGCCTGCAGCTCCCAGCAACCAGCCGCCACCACTGCGGCAGCCACCACCGCCGCACCTGCCGAAACCAAAGCCGCCGAGACGGAAGCTCCTGCTGAAGAGTCCTCCGAAGGCAAGGTTTTCAACATCTATGCCTGGAACGAGGAGTTCAAGGGCTTCTTTGAGAAGTACTACACCGTTCCCGAAGGTGTCACGGTCAACTGGATCATTACCCCCAGTGACGGCGGCGCTTACCAGGAGAAGCTGGACCAGGCCCTGATGAACCAGGAGAACGCCCCTGATGACGAGAAGGTGGACCTGTTCCTGGCCGAGGCCGACTACATCCAGAAGTACACCGGTTCTGACTATACCCAGGATATCACCAAGCTGGGCGTCACCGATTTCTCCAATACCTATGGCTACACCGTGCAGTGTGCCTCTGATGCCAACGGTGTTGTGAAGGGTGTTTCCTTCCAGTGCTGCCCCGCCGCGCTGATCTACCGCCGCTCCATTGCCCAGGATGTTCTGGGCACCGATAATCCCGCCGAAGTCCAGAAGGCCCTGTCCGACTGGGACAAGTTCAACGACGTCGCCGCCCAGGCCCAGGCCAAGGGCTACATGATGACCGCTTCCGAGTCCGCTACCTACCGTGTATTCTCCAACAATGCCGCTGAGCCCTGGGTTGACGCGGACAACAACCTGCAGATCCCCGAGGCTCTGAAGACCTGGATGAACCAGGCCAAGGACTTCACCGATAAGGGCTATACCCAGACCTGTGATATCTGGTCCGATGAATGCACCGCCCAGATGTTCAAGGATGGCAAGGTTATGTGCTACTTTGGACCTGCCTGGTACTACAACTTCTCCATGGGCAACGCCCAGGATGCCGAGAAGGGCTGCCCCGGTGACTGGGCAATCTGCGAAGGCCCTCAGGCCCACTTCTGGGGCGGCACCTGGCTGCTGGCGCCTGCCGGCACCGACAACCCCACCATGGTTGCGGAAATTATGAACCAGTTCATCAATGACGAAGAGACCTGCTCCAACCTGGTGAAGAACGACATGCAGTTCTCCAACAACCAGGCCGTGAACGCCAAGTTCGCCACCGATCCCGACTTCGGCAACGCCTTCCTGGGCGGCCAGAACGATACCGCTGTATACGTTGAGCTGGCAAAGAACATCGTCTTCGAGAACCACACCATCTATGACCAGGTCATCAACGAGGACCTGCAGAAGTGCTGGCGTGAGTATTGCGACGGCGACGTGACCGAGGATCAGGCCATGACCAACTTCTACGCGCTGGTCTCCGAGTCCTATCCCACCATCGTCACTCCGTAAGTTTTTTCATCATCCTCTTCCTACCGGGGCAGGGCTTGTGCCCTGCCCCGGGCCGCCTTTCGGTATTCCGGATGGGGAAAGCCATTTTCCCACGCGGAATGCGGAAAGAAATGTTTCACGAACAAGGGAGGCAATCGTCATGACAACAACCGAAACGGGAAAGCGCGTCAAGCGCGGGAAGGGCATCAGCTATGCCAAATGGGGATATCTGTTCATCCTGCCCTTCTTCGTCACCTACTGCATCTTTTCCCTGGTGCCCCAGCTGCTGACCATTTACAACAGCTTCTTTGAGAACTACCGGGAGGGCCTGACCCAGGTGGGCCCCACGTTTGTGGGCCTGCGGAACTATGTCAAGCTCTTCACCCCGGACAAGAACGGCACCATCAGCATCCTGAAGTTTACGGGCAATACGCTGATCATGTGGATTGAGGGCGCGGTGCCCCAGGTGGCCATTGCCCTGCTGCTCAGTGTGTTCTTCACCAGCTACCGGCTGAAAATCAAGGGCCAGCAGTTCTTCAAAACTGTGATCTATATGCCGAACCTCATCATGGCCTCCGCTTTCTCCATGCTGTTTTTCACCCTGTTCTCCAACGTGGGCCCGGTGAACCAGCTGATTGTACAGATGGGCTGGTCCGAGGTGCCCATTCCCTTCTTTGATAAGCAGATCACCGTCCGGGGGCTGGTTGCCACCATGAATTTCCTCATGTGGTTTGGCAACACCACCATTTTGCTGATGGCGGGGATTATGGGCATTGACCAGAACCTGTTTGAGGCCGCCAATCTGGATGGGGCCAATTCAATCCAGGTGTTTTTCCGGGTGACCCTGCCGCTGCTGATGCCGGTGCTGATCTACACCGTGATTACGGCGCTGATCGGCGGCTTGCAGATGTTCGATGTGCCCCAGGTGCTGACCAACGGCGCGGGCACCCCCAACCGGAGTTCCACCACCCTCATCATGTATCTGAACAACTTCCTGAAGACCAGCAAGAACTACGGCATGGCCGGCGCGGTCTCCGTGATCATCTTCATCATTACGGGGCTTCTAAGCATCCTGGTGTTCAAGAGCCTGACCAAAGAAGAGAACTGAGGAGGGATTTACATGAAAACCAATACTTCCGACAGCCGCAAGGCCAAGGCCATGCTGACATTGAGCCGCGTGGTGGTGTACATCATCCTGATCTTCCTGTCCTTCCTGTGCCTGTTCTCCTTCTATATGCTGATTATCAATTCCACCCGCTCCAACGCGGATCTGCAGGGCGGCTTCCGATTCCTGCCCCAGGGGAATTTCCTGACGAATCTGAAAAACGCCTGGTTTGACAGCTCCATCAACATCCCCAGAGGCATGGCCAACAGCTTCTTTGTGGCGGCTTCCACCGCCATCCTCACCACCTACTTTTCCGCCCTCACCGCCTACGGCCTCCATGCCTATGACTTCAAGCTGAAAAAGGCCGCTACCACCTTCATCCTGGCAGTGATGGTCATTCCCAAGCAGGTCAGCGCCTCCGGCTTTGTCCAGCTGTGCTACAAGTTCGGCCTGACGGACAGCTACATTCCCCTGATTCTCCCCGGCATCGCCGCCCCGGTGGTGTTCTTCTACATGAAGCAGTACATGGCGAGCGTCCTGCCCATGGAGATCGTGGATGCCGCCCGGGTGGATGGTTCCGGCGAATTCTACACCTTCAACCGCATCGTCCTGCCCATGATCAAGCCGGCTATCGCCGTGCAGCTGATCTTCTCCTTCGTGGAGTCCTGGAACAACTACTTCCTGCCCGCGCTGATTCTCAACAAGGCGGAGAGGAAAACCGTCCCCATCATGATCGCCCAGCTCCGGGCCGCGGACTACTCCAAGTTTGATCTCGGCAAGGTGTATATGTTCATATTGCTTGCCATCCTGCCGGTGCTGGCCGTGTACATCTTCCTCTCCCGCTTCATCATCAAGGGCGTTACCGCCGGTTCCGTCAAAGGCTAAAACATTTCCCCGGGTGCTCCACAGGTGCCCGGGGATTTTCTTGACGATTGAGAGGCCACCGTGATACAATGGTCGAAAAAGGCGGCAGCCTCGCTGGGCAACGAGGAAATTCTGCCGGAGAAGAGGGACAAATATGACATATATGCGGGCGCTGCTGTTTTTCGTTTCAACGCTGGGCACCTTTGAATTTCTGCGGCTGGCCGGAAAAGAACGGATCAACGGCTTTTTCCTGCCGAGCCTGACGGTGGCGGCGCAGGTTACGGCGCTGTTTTTTGGCGGGCTGCTGAACGTGCTGCCGGAAACTGTACTGGCGCTGTATCTTTTGGGCTTCCTGGGCCTGGCGTACCGCATTCGGCGAGACGGAAACCTGGCCTTTCTCCAAAAGTACCGGCAGCCCGGCTATGGGGTGTTCCTGGCGGTGCTGCTGCTGGCGGCCGTTTATGTCCATGGCAAGGTGCTGGTTCATTACGACAATTTCACCCATTGGGGCCAGGTTGTCCGAACGATGCTGGACCGGAACCAATTTCCCAATTTTGAGGACACCCTGGTGGAGTTCCAGGAGTATCCCCTGGGGAGCTCCGTGTATCTCTATTTCTTTGCCCGGTGTGTGGGAACCGGGGAGCCGGTGCTGATGCTGGCGCAGATCTATATGCTTGCGGCGGCGGTCCTCCCGCTGTTCGCTCTGGCGGGGGAACGCCAGTGGGCAGCCGCGGCGGCGGTGGTTCCCTTTTTCTATGTTGTTTTTGTCTATAATATTTTTCTCACGGATTTGCTGGTGGATACGCTCTTGCCAATTGTGGGCATGTGCGGACTGCTTTTTGCGCTGCTGCACTGCAAGAAGGGCTGCGGAAAACTGGAACTCTGGTGCTCCGCGCTTTATATGACCCAGGTCATTCAGATCAAGAATTCCGGCGTGTTCTTTGCCATTCTGATCGCACTGCCGGTCCTTCGGTGCGTCTGGCAAGGCAAGGCTTTTGCACGGGGGATTCCCAGCCTTGTGTTCCCGTTTTTCTCCATGCTGCTGTGGCAGAGGCACTGCCGGATGGCTTTTTCCACCGCGGAGGTGACCCTGCATGCGATGACCCTTGCGAACTACCGCACCGGCGCGGCGGAACGGACGGCGGAGGACCTGCTGGCGATCTGCAAGACCTTCCTGCGATTCGCGGTAACCTGGAAAGATGTGTGGCTGACCGCGGCGTTCTGCGTTGTGATTGGCTGCCTGATTCTGGCCTTCGGAAAAGAGGAGCGGAAACGGTTCCTGCCGCTGGTGCTTTTCTCCCTGGGGCTCTATGTGGTCTATCAGCTGGGACTGCTTGCCATGTATCTTTTCTCCATGCCGGTAGGGGAATCCATGCGGCTGGCCTCCGCGAAGCGGTATACCCGGACAATTCTGATTGCGATTCTGTACCTGAATATGATCCCCGCGGTTCAGTTGATTTCCGGACTGAGAGGCAAGAGAAGCCGAAGGGCGGCTGTGGCGGGCTGTGTCTGCCTCAGCTTGGCGGCCTTTGTCAGTCTTTCCGCAGGCTCGGTGAAACTGACAACGAGCCAGACCGGGGACCCCGCGAGAAGAATCTGGATGGAGCAGGCGAGAGAGGAATACAATGTGCCGGACCGGGAGTCCTACTGTGTACTGCTTGGGACGATGGACAACGGCTATATGGGTTATATGACCAAGTACATGTTTCAAAGCAGCTATGTGGGCGTTCTGACGGCGGAGGAGCTCTCGGAGGAGAAAGAGATCATTCAGGATTACATCTTCGTATACGATTCGGAGAATCCAACCATTTCCGAGTGGATTCGCGTCCACTACCCGGAGCAGGCAGGCCGCCGTGTGATCATCACAGCGGCGGCAGACGCTCCCGATGCGCGGTGAGCAGGCTCCGAAGCGCCTGAAAAGGAGGCATTTTGATGGTACAGATGGAAAATATCACTTTGAAGAACATTTTGGAAAACCTGGACGATGCCAGGAAATACCAGAGCCTGCGGGATATTCTGCGGGATATCCCGGCGGTGGATCTGGCGGCGGTTTTTGAGGAGCTGCCCAAGGAAAAGATGCCCATTTTATTCCGGCTCTGCCAGGAGGACCAGGCGGCGGAGCTCTTCGCGGAGCTGTCCGCCCAGGCTCAGAAAAAGCTCATTGACGGCCTCAGCGACACGGAGCTGAAGGACGTGATCGAGGCACTCTATACGGATGACGCGGTGGACCTGGTGGAGGAGATGCCTGCCGGGGTGGTGCAGCGGATTCTCGCCCAGGCGGAGCCGGAGACCCGGCGGATGATCAACGAGCTGCTGAAGTATCCCCAGGATTCCGCCGGCGGCATTATGACCACGGAGTTCATGGAGCTGAAGCCGGATATGACCGTCCAAGCAGCCCTCTCCGCCATCCGGGAAAGCGGCATCGACAAGGCCACCATCAACAACTGCTATGTGACCACCCCGGATCACAAGCTGCTGGGTGTGGTTTCCCTGCGGGCTCTGGTGCTGGAAAAGAATCCGGAAAAGCCTGTATCCCAGCTGATGGAGGATTCCGTGATCTCTGCCCAGACCACGGAGGATCAGGAAAATATTTCGCGGCTCTTTGAAAAATACGGCTTTCTGGCCCTGCCCGTGGTGGACGGGGAGGGCCGACTGGTGGGCATCGTCACCGTGGACGATGCCATCGGGGTCCTGCGCTCCGAGACCAGCGAGGATATGGCCATTATGAACGCCGTGGGCCCCTCCGAGAAGCCCTATTTCCGGCAGAGCATGTGGGACCTCTATAAGAGCCGGGCTCCCTGGCTGCTGTTCCTGATGATCAGTGCCACCTTTTCCAGCATGGTCATCCGCAGCTACGAAAGCGCCCTGGCGGCGGTGGCCGTCCTGACTGCCTACATCCCCATGCTGACGGACGCGGGCGGCAACGCCGGAAGCCAGAGCACCTCTACCATCATCTGCGGCATGGCCGTGGGGGATATCGCCCCCAAGGACTTGCCCCGCATCCTCTGGCGGGAGTGCAGAGCGGCCCTGCTCTGCGGCGGCACGTTGGCGGTCTGCAATTTCGCGAAGCTCATGCTGCTGGACCGGGTGGGCTTCGGCGTGTCCCTGGTGGTCTGTGGGACCCTGGTCTGCACCGTCCTGCTCTCCCAGCTCATCGGCGGCATCCTGCCGGTCATCGCCAAGAAGCTGAACATGGACCCCGCCGTCATGGCCTCCCCGCTGATCACCACCATTGTGGATACCACCACGCTTTTGATCTACTTCAATATTGCGAAAATGGTGCTGCATCTGTAATGCCGGGGCAAAGTGCTTGTGAATTCCATAATGAAACCTCTGCCGTATCCTTTGATGGCTGCGGCAGAGGTTTTTGCGCTTAAAAGGAGGTGCGAAGTTAGCTAATCATAAACAAATCACTTAGAATGTCACCAACCACCATAACATTCACGTTCTTCGGCACGATACACACCGTCTTTTAATTCGAAATCATATCCCCATGAACGGCCAACTGGATCGATTTCTTCTTCCGCAGTTCCCTCAATTGAAGTAAAAGCATCACAAATATCATCGAACGCATCAACCAATGCCTGCTCAAGCCCAGCCTCTCCGTTTCCGGTCCTAATCAAACTGGCAATGAGGGTTTCTGTTAGACAATCCAAATTTTCAACACCATAATATTCAGGAGCATCAAAGTCAAATCTAACAAGCGTATTACTTCCTTCGGTGCTTGAATAATTATATTCCTCAAGAAGATTCTCAAGCACCTTATTGCTGTATTTGATTTCCAGCACACCTTCACATTCTCGGACATCCGCATTGAAGACATAATCTTCAATTTCATCGTTGTCGGCTTCATCATCTTCGATCGCTTGTGGCTGACCTTTTAAGTATAGAAGATATTTATAATCTCTAAGGTTGCGTGGTTCAGAAAAAAGCAAGAAATGGACGAACGTATACCCTGATGGGAAAGTAAAAAAAGCCTTCTCCAGCAGGAGAAGGCTTGGGGCTTTCCCGGCAGGGTATACGTTTCTCTTCACCCTGCACTTAAGTTGATGACGTTGCCCTGCGGAGAAATCTATTTTCAGTTATAGGCGCTCTTTCCGCTTTTTCAGCAGCGTCTTATGCATCAGAACCATCAGCGCCAGCAGAATCAACAGATACCATGGCAGGAGCGCCACCGTGATTTTTCCGGCGATCAGCCCGAACAGCGGCGGCATCAGGCAGTTTCCAATGTAGGCGCAGGCCATTTCAATGCCGATCACCGCCTGGGACCGCTCCGGGCCGAAGTAGGTCGGCGTGGCGTGGATGATGCTGGGATAGATGGGCGCGCACCCGAGACCGATGAGAAACAGCCCGATCAGCGCCGTGTAAGCCCCAAGGGGGAGCAGGAAGAAGAGCAGCCCTGCGGCAATGATGCCCTGGCCCAGCCGGATCATCTGGGTGTCGTTCAGCTTGAAGGTCAGAAAGCCGTTGATCACCCGCCCCAGGGTGATGCCCAGGAAGAACAGACTGGCAAAGCTGGCCGCGGTCTCCGGGGAGAGCCCCTTGCACAGCACCAGGTAGCTGCTGCCCCACAGGCTTGTGGTCTGCTCCAGGGCGCAGTAGCAGAAGAAGGTAACCAGGATTTCCTTCAGCCCCGGCAGATGCAGGGTCTCCCGGAACCCCAGGGGCTTGGCGGGGGCATCTGTCTCGGCGGCTTCCGTGCTGCCACCCTCTTTCCAGATGGGAAGGGTGAAGACGAGAAAGGCGGTCAGCGCAATCTGAATCAGGCTGATGATCCGGTATCCCATGGGCCAGCCGGCCCCGCGGCTCAGGGCAAAGCCCATGATATAGGGCCCCACAGAGGCCCCGATGCCCCACATACAGTGCAGCCAGCTCATGTGGCGGCTGGCCAGGTGCAGGGCCACATAGTTGTTCAGCGCCGCGTCCACGCTTCCGGCCCCCAGCCCGTAGGGAATGGCCCACAGGCACAGCAGCGGAAAAGACCTGCTGACGGAAAAGCCAAACAGCGCCGCGGCGGTCATGCCCACGCTGATGGCCGTGACCCGCCCGGTGCCCAGGCGCCGAATCAACCGGTCACTCATGAGACTGGAAATCACCGTCCCGGCGGAGATAATAAAGAAAAGAATCCCGGAATAGGAGATGGGCACGCCCAATTCCGGGTAAATCGAGGGCCATGCCGCCCCCAGCAGCGAGTCCGGCAGGCCTAAGCTTATGAAAGAGGCGTAAATAACAATCAGAAGCAGGGAAAACATCTTGCGTTCCTCCTTTACAGTTGCGACAATCGTATCATATTCCGATCCAATATGCCAGAAGAAAATCCATGCCGCGGGCGTTGCCCCAGGGCAGTTTTTTGAATTTTCGCGTTGGTGGCAGCCTATTTCTTCCTGCCGTAATCCCCGTATTTTTTATAGCCATACCTTCCGTATTTTCCGTAGTGGCCGTAGTAGCCCTCCCGCCCGTGGCGGTTTTGCTTGCCGTTGACCTTGTTCAGTACAATGCCAAGGAGCCTGGCACCGCTGCGCTGAAGCTGGCTCACCGCGTGAGCGATCTCCCGCTTGTCCGTGGTGCCGCATTCCACCACCAGAATGTTGGTGTTGCACCGGGGGCAACGATGTCGAATAGCAAGAAAAATGTCGTGACATTCCCCCCTCGCTGTGCTAGAATGCCCTGTAAGAAGCATTTGGAGGGAATACCAATGGAGAAACAGCCTGCCGCCCGGCAGATCACGGAGGGCGTAATCTGGAAACAGATTCTCGTCTTCTTTTTCCCAATTCTGCTGGGAACCTTCTTCCAGCAGATGTACAACACGGTGGATACGATTATTGTGGGCCGCTTCGTCAGCACCCAGGCCCTGGCGGCGGTGGGCACCACGGGGCCACTGGTCAACATGATCAACGGCTTTTTTACGGGCCTCAGTTCCGGCGCGACGGTGATTCTGGCCCAGTTCTACGGTGCGGAAAACCGGGACGGAGTCCGGCGGGCCATGCATACGGGCATCACCCTGTCGCTGATTCTGGGCGTGACTATTACGGTCCTGGGCTGCGGCTTCGGCCCCACGGTGCTGGAGTGGATGAAGACTCCGGCGGAGTGCATCGGGGACGCGTCACTGTATGTCCGCATCTATTTCGCGGGGGCGGTGGCCTCCATGCTCTATAATATGGAGGCCGGCATCCTGCGGGCCATGGGGGATTCCCGGCGGCCCGTGCTGTCGCTGATCGCCGCCTGCCTTGTGAATATCGTGATGGATATTGTGCTGGTGGTGGGGCTGCGCATGGGCGTGGCCGGAGCGGCTCTGGCCACAGTGTTCTCCCAGATCGTCAGCGCGGCCATGCTTCTGGTCATCCTGCTGCGGGAGAAGGAGGACCCTCTGCGCCTGAAGGAGCTGGGGATAGACGGCAGACTTCTGGGCAGAATCCTGCTGATCGGTGTGCCCGCGGGGCTGCAAATGGTGATGTTCGATCTGTCCAATACCCTGATTCAGTCCGGTGTCAACTCTTTCGGCTCCGTGGTCATGGCGGCCTGGACCGCCTATACGAAAACCGACGCCCTGACCTGGATGGTCTCCGGTGCCTTCGGCGTGGCCATCACCACCTTTGTGGGCCAGAATTACGGGGCCCATAAGTTCGGCCGGGTCCGGCAGAGCGTTCGGGTGTGTCTTGCCATGAGCATCGGCACGGTGGGCCTCATCAGCCTGGTGCTGGTGGTGCTCCGGCGGTTTATCATGGGCATCTATACGGAGGACGCCCAGGTGATCGAAACCGGCGCTTACATCATTGGCATCATTGAGCCCTTTGCGGCGGCCTTCATGCCGGTGGAGATCTTCGCGGGCACCATGCGGGGTATGGGCGACTCGGTAAAGCCCACGGCCATTGTCTGCCTGTCGGTCTGCGTGGTGCGGGTGCTGTGGCTGGCAACCGTGGTGCGCAGATACCATGTCCTGCTGATGCTCTGCGTCTGCTATCCCATGACCTGGGTGCTGGCATCAGTGGTATTCCTTGCGGTCTACCTGGGGTATTTCCGCAAAAAGTATCTTTTGGAGGCGACCCCCGCATGAAAAGAGGACTTGCTTTTCTTTTGACCGCGCTGCTTCTGGCAGGCTGCGCGTCCGAAACCGTGGCAATGGAGCCGCCGGAGACCACCCGGCCCCCGGAAACCACCCAGACGGAGACCACCGCCCCCACCCAGCCGGAGGACCTGCTTCGGGTGCTGCTGGATGGGATGACTCTGGAGGAGAAGGTGGGCCAGATGTTTCTGGCCCGGTGCCGGATGGAGACGGCGGTGGAGGATCTGCAGAATTACCTCCTGGGGGGCTACGTCCTCTTTGGCCGGGACTTTGAAGGGGAGACCCGCCAGAGCCTGACGGAGAAGCTCACCGCCTATCAGGCAGCATCGGCAATCCCTATGCTTCTGGCGGTGGACGAGGAGGGCGGCACGGTGTGCCGGGTCAGCAGCTACCCGGCCTTTCGCAGCCAGAAATTCCCCTCTCCCAGGGAGAGCTTTGAGGCCGGAGGCCTGGAGCTGGCTCTCAGCATGGAGACGGAAAAGGCCTATCTGCTCAGCAGCCTGGGACTCAACGTGAATCTGGCCCCGGTGTGCGACATCAGCCAGGACCCGGCCGCCTTCCTGTACAAGCGCTCCCTGGGGGCGGACCCCATGACCACGGCGGCCTTTGTCACAGGCACCTTAGAGCGGATGGCGGACAGCGGCGTGGGCGGCGTCATGAAGCATTTCCCGGGATACGGCGACAATGGGGATACCCATGTGGGCCAGGTGGTGGACAACCGAACCCTGGAGGAACTGGAGAGCCGGGACCTGGTGCCCTTCGCCGCGGGAATCGGGCAGGGCCTGGGGGCCATCCTGGTGAGCCATAACATCGTCACGGCCCTGGATGACAGCATGCCTGCCTCCCTGTCCCCAAAGGTCATGGCCTATCTGCGGCAGACCATGGGCTATGCGGGGGTCATTGTGACGGATGATCTGGTGATGGGCGCGCTGGGGGCCTACACCCCGGAGGAGGCGGCGGTTCTGGCGGTACAGGCCGGGGCGGACCTTCTGTGCAGCACGGATTTTGATACCCAGCTCCCCGCGGTGCTGGAAGCGGTCCGGGACGGCCACATTTCGGAGCAGACCATAGACAGCGCGGTTCTGCGCGTTCTGACCTGGAAGCAGCAGCTGGGCCTGCTGGAACCTTGAGCGCACTGCCCATCTCTACGCTGCGTAGGTTGCCCTCTGCTGTTCGGCATGATAGAATACCGGGGAAATGCGCAACAGGAGGTATTTTATGGACCATTATGTAACGGGCGCGGCCATCAAGCAGCTGCGGGAAGGAAAGAAACTGACCCAGGCCCAGCTGGCGGAAGCTTTGCAGGTCAGCGACAAGGCGGTCTCCAAATGGGAGACGGGCTGGGGCCTGCCGGACATCACTTTGCTGGAGCCTCTGGCGGCGGCCCTGGGGGTCTCCGTGCCGGAGCTGCTGTCCGGCAGAACAGTGGTAAACCGAAACCGCAGCGCCAATGTGCTGAAATCCAAGTTTTACGTATGCCCGGTCTGCGGCAACGTCATCCACACCACCGGGGAGGCCATGGTCTCCTGCTGCGGCGTGGCCCTGCCTCCGCTGGAGGCAGAGGTGCCGGAGGAGAATGCCGGGGCAGAGGTGGAGATTGTGGAGGACGAATTCTATGTCCGCCTGAACCACCCCATGGAGCGGACGCACTTTATTTCCTTCCTGGCCTATGTAACCACCGATCGGACAGAACTTCTTCGCCTCTACCCGGAGGGCAATGCGGAGGCCCGCTTCTTCATCCGCGGCAGCGGAAAGCTCTACTGGTACTGCAACCGCCACGGTTTGTTCAGCCAGAGCCTCCGGCGGGGAAAGTAAGCCAACCCGGTTGAACGTATACCCTGACGGGAAAACGGGGCTGTTGCAAAATAGCAAACCCGTAGGGGCGGCTATTAGCCGCCCGCCGACTTTCGGGACAGAGCGTATCGATCAAACGCGCAATTCCGTCAGATCGCGGGCGGCTGGTAGCCGCCCCTACGAAAATGCCTATTTTGCAACAGCCCCGCTTTCTTTGAGGGTATACGCGCAAACGGGCGCTCAATAACTTTCCCGTCCGTTTAAAAACCCCTTGCAAAACCCTTGAATCTGTGCTATAATCCCCCTGTAATATCCAAAAGCTGCGATTGGGCTGCCTTTTGCTGGTTTGCATTTCAGAGAGCGCGGGATGGTGGGAGCCGCGTATGTGCAGGAAATGGGCTTTCTCCCAGGAGCCGCCGCCTGAAAGAGCAGTAGGGCCGGTCGGGTGACGCCGTTATCCGTCTTGGGCGTGTCAGCGCCCGAAGAGCGTGCCGCAAAGCGCGGCGAATTGCGGGTGGTACCGCGGAAGGATTGCCTTTCGTCCCGGTTTGTGGGATGAAGGGTGTTTTTTTATACCAAATTACCTTTCGTAACAGGAGGAGAAATTATGAAAGAACAATTGGAGAGCATTCGCGAGCGCGCCATGACGGCACTGGAGGATGCGTCTACCCCTGCCGCTCTGGAAGAGCTGCGGGTGAAGCTGCTGGGCAAGAAGGGCGAGCTTACCGCCGTGCTGAAGCAGATGGGCAAGCTGTCCGCTGAGGAGCGGCCCGTCATGGGCCAGATGGCCAACTCTGTCCGTGCCGCCATTGAGGAGAAGTTGGAGCAGCGGAAGGAAACCATCCATTCCGCCGCCATGGAGGCCAAGCTTTCCGCCGAGGCCATCGATGTGACCATTCCCGGCGAGAGCTTTTCCATCGGCCACCAGCACCCCATGAACCAGGTCCTGCAGCAGATCAAGGATACCTTCGTGGGCATGGGCTACCAGGTGGTAGAGGGCCCCGAGGTGGAGCTGGCGGACTACAACTTCACCCGACTGAATATTGAAGAGGGCCACCCCTCCCGGGACCGCAGCGATACCTTCTATTTCACCGATGACGATTCCGTTCTGCTGCGGACCCAGACCAGTCCCATGCAGATTCGTGTCATGGAGAACGCCAAGCCCCCCATCTGCATCCTGGCCCCCGGCCGGGTGTTCCGGAAGGACGAGGCGGACGCTACCCATTCCCCCATGTTCCACCAGATTGAGGGTTTGGTGGTGGCCGAAGACATCACCATGGGCGACCTGAAGGGCGCGCTCATCGGCATCATGCGCAAAATCTACGGTGAGAACGCCCAGATGCGCTTCCGCCCCCATCACTTCCCCTTCACCGAGCCCAGCTGCGAAATGGATATGCAGTGCCACAAGTGCCACGGCTCCGGCGAGATTGACGGTCAGGTCTGCTCCACCTGCCACGGCGAGGGCTGGATTGAGCTGCTGGGCGCGGGCATGGTGCACCCCACCGTGCTGGAAAACTGCGGCATTGACCCGGAGAAATACTCCGGCTTCGCCTTCGGCATGGGCCTGGAGCGGATGGCCATGGGCCGCCTGAAGATCAATGACCTGCGCCTGATCTTCGACAATGACGTTCGGTTCCTGAACCAGTTCTGAGGAGGGAAAGAAAATGAAACTGAACAGAAAATGGATTAACGAGGAGTTCGTGGACCTGAGCCACGTCTCCGATAAGGAATTTGTAGAGACCCTGACGGTCTTCGGCCAGAAGGTGGAGACCTGGGAGCGCATGGACGCGGAAATCAAGAACGTGGTGGTGGGCAAGGTGCTCTCCATGGTGCGCCACCCCAATTCGGACCATATGTTCATCTGCCAGGTGGACGTGGGCCAGGCTGAGCCGGTGCAGATCGTTACCGGTGCCCAGAACGTCCACGAGGGCGACCTGGTGCCTGCCGCCCTGCACAATTCCTGGCTCCCCGGCGGGGTGCACATCACCAAGGGCAAGCTCCGCGGGGAAGTCTCCAACGGCATGCTCTGCTCCTTCGGGGAGCTGGGCCTGACCCAGAACGACCTGCCCGGCGTGTTTGCCGACGGCATCTGGATTTTGGAACCCGACGCGGGCAAGCCCGGTGACGACATCAACAAGATCATCGGCAACGACGATACCGTGGTGGACTTCGAGATCACCAACAACCGCCCGGACTGCTACTCCATCATCGGTCTGGCCCGGGAGACCGCTGCCGCTTTCGGCCAGCACATGAAGCACCACGAGCCCGTGGTTCACGGCTCCAATGCTGGCTCCATTTTTGAGCACCTGGATGTGGAGGTTCCCGCGGAAAAACTCTGCAACCGCTACACCTCCCGGATGGTGGCCAATGTCAAGATCGGCCCCTCTCCCAAGTGGATGCGCCAGCGGCTGCGTGCCAACGGCGTCCGGCCCATCAACAACATTGTGGATATCACCAACTATGTGATGCTGGAGTACGGCCAGCCCATGCATGCCTTTGACTACCGCTATGTCTCCTCCGGCAAGATCGTGGTGCGGGAGGCCCAGGAGGGCGAGTCCATGACCACCCTGGAGGGCACCCAGCGGGCATTGAAGCCCGGCATGCTGGTGATTGCCGACGAGACGAAGCCCATCGGCCTTGCGGGCATCATGGGCGGACTGAACAGCGAAATCCGGGACGACACCACCATGGTGGTCTTCGAGTCCGCCAACTTCGACGGCACCTCCATCCGCCAGACCGCCCTGGCCCTGGGCATGCGCACCGAGGCCTCCGGCAAGTTCGAGAAGCACCTGGACCCCATGCTGACGGTTCCCGCCGTGCAGCGGGCCTGTGAGCTGGTGGAGCTGCTGCAATGCGGCGACGTGCTGGACGGCATGATTGACGTGATCAACAATGTGCCCCAGCCCTGGACCGTGCCTCTGGAGCCGGAGAAGATCAACCACCTGCTGGGCACCGACATTTCCAGAGAGGATATGGTGAAGTACCTGAACCTGCTGGAAATCCCCGTGGTGGGGGACGAAATCCAGGTTCCCTCCTTCCGTCCCGACCTTCTGCGGATGGCGGATATTGCGGAGGAGGTGGGCCGCTCCTACGGCTACAATCAGATTCCCGTCACCGAGTTCAAGACCGCGACCCAGGGCGGCTATTCCCGGGAGATGAAGCTGGAGACCAAGGCGGGCACCCTGTGCCGGGCTATGGGCTACAGCGAGATCATCACCTACTCCTTCGTGTCCCCCTCCGTATTCGATCAGATCCGTGTCCCCGCGGACAGCGCTCTGCGGAACGTCCTGAAGATTCAGAACCCCTTGGGCGAGGATACCTCCGTCATGCGGACCATCGCCCTGCCCTCCATGCTGGAGATTCTCGGCCGGAACAATGCCTACCACAACAAGGCCGCCAAGCTCTATGAGGTTGCCAAGGTCTACCTGCCCCAGCCCGGGGAGAAACTGCCCCAGGAGCCCAAGATGCTGATGCTGGGCACCTACGGCACCCGGGAGACCTTCTTCACCCTGAAGGGCGAGATTGAGGCCATCTTCTCCGGCCTGCGGATGAAGAAGGCGGAGTACACCGCGGAGAAGAACAATCCCAGCTATCACCCCGGCCGCTGCGCCAAGGTGACGGTGGACGGCGTGGATATCGGCGTGATGGGTCAGGTGCACCCCCTGGTGGCCAAAAACTACGGCATTGATTCCGAGGTGTTCTGCGCGGAGCTGAACTTCACCAAGATGCTTAATCTCATGCTGCCGGACCCCACCTATGTACCCCTGCCCAAGTACCCCGCTGTCAGCCGGGACCTTGCCATCGTGTGTGACGAGGCCGTCACCGTGGCCCAGGCGGAAAAGGTCATTGCCGAGGCCGCCGGAAAGCTGCTGCGGGATGTGAAGCTCTTCGATATCTACCGGGGCGTGGGTGTGCCCGCCGGGAAGAAGAGCATGGCCTTCTCCCTGGAGCTCCGGGCCGATGACCGGACCCTGACGGACGCTGATTCCGAGGCCGTCACCGCCAAGGTCCTGTCCGCCCTGGCCGAGAAGCTGGGCGCGACCCTGCGGTAATCTTGTGGGGCTGCTGCAATTTGCGGCAGCCCCAGTGAAATCCAGCCTGCGGCTGGGTGAAATCTGTCTTCCGACAGAAGAAATCCAATCAGGGATTGGACGAAATCACCCGTTCCGGGTGGTTGTGGTGTCCCTTCGGGACGAATAAAACAGGAAGAGGGCGCGTTGCGGTTATTTGCGGCACGCCCCCGTCTGTTTCAGAAAGGAGCTGCGCACATGCGACGGGAAAAAGGACGGATGCTGTTTGTGTGCCTGCTGTGGGCGGGGTTCACTGCCCTGACGGCGCTGGCTATGCTGGCCTTTCCTCTGGGCGCGGACCCGGGAATGGGACTGCTGCGCCATGCCGCCTTTACCCTGCGCTACAGCGGCACAGGCCTGCGGCGGCTGGCTCTGGTGGGCGCCGGGGCATTGGCGGCGCTGCTTCTGGGAAAGGACGCAATTCAAAAGGGGGACAGGCCCCGCCTGCCCGCGGTGCTTCTGGGGCTGTTCTTTGCCTGGAACACGGTAATCTGGCTGTCCACCCGGGAGCCAAAGGCCCTGGATGGCCTGCTCTGGCTGCCCGGTGCGGGAAAACTGGAAAATCTGCTGTTTTACGCCCAGCTGACCCTGAATTATACGCTGCTGATTGACTTTCTCTGCCGCTGGCTCAATGGGCGGCAGGCAGAGGCACAGCCAAACCCCGTTTCCGCCAAATGGGTGCGCCTGTATGCGGTTATCCTGCTGCTGGGCTGGCTGCCGATTCTGATTCTCCGCAGCCCCGGGTCCTTTTACACGGACACGGCCATTCAGGTGCTCATGTACCAGGGAAAATACGAAATCCACGCCTCCATGCCGGTGCTGCTCACCTACACCTACGGCCTGCTCTTTGACATGGGCCGTTTCCTGGGCGGGGACAACGGCGGCATTCTGGCCTGCACCGTTTTCCAGACTGCTCTGCTGCTGTTCGCTATGACGGCAGCCTGCCGGGAGGCGGGGAGCCTGACCGGGCGGCCCAAAGTAGGGCTGTGGCTGGCGCTCTTCTTTGGCATCCTGCCCATCTACCCCACTATGGCCCAGGGCATCATCAAGGACTCCATCCATGGGGCCATCTACCTGCTGTTTCTCATCCACTTTGGCCGGGTTGTCCGGGGAAAGGGCGGGAAGGAGCTGGTATGGCTGCTGGTGTTGGCGGTGCTGGTCAGCGCCACCCGGAAGGGCGGCGTGTATCTGGCGGCCATCAGTCTGATCGCCCTGGGGGTGTACCGGAAGGATACCCGACGGGTTTTTCTCTCCGGTGCTGCCGCGGTGCTGGCCATCAGTGCGGTCATGAATGGGCTGGTGTATCCGGCCATAGGCATCGGCAAGCCAATGGAACGGGAGAATTACAGCCTGCTCTATCCCATCACCGCCTACTACTGCCAGACCCACAGCCAGGAGCTCACCCCGGAGGAGATTCAGATCATCGGGGATGTACTGGACTATGATACGGTCCGCACCGGCTATTCCACCGTGGTGGTGGACGGTGTGAAGAACACTTTCCATGCGGAAAACCAGGCCCAGGTGCGGAAGTTCCTGTTGCTGAACGGGAAATTTTTCCTGAAGCACCCCGTCACCTGTCTGGAGGCAGTGGTCTACTCCAAGAATCTCTATTACACCCCCTTCTCCCCCGGCGGGAAGATCATGTATGTGCTCCAGGAGCCCTTGCAGGACTATTCGGAGGAGGCCCATTCGGACTTCTCCTTCTACCTGCCGGACACCCTCCGGCAGGGGCTGGAGGAAAGGCTGGAGCACATCCAGCAGACATTCCCCGTCCGGGTGCTGTGCAGCCCCGGCCTGTACAGCTGGCTGACCGGCATCGCCCTGCTGGCAGCAGTATTCGGCAAGCGGAAGGACCAACTCCTGTCCCTGCTGCCGGTGGGCCTGCTGGCTGCGGGGCTGCTTCTCAGCCACATCAACGGCGCGGTACGCTACGCCTTCCCGGTGATGGCATGTATTCCTTATTTTCTTGCGGTGTATCCTGTAAAATCGAAATAAAAAACAATCAAGAGCTGGGGCTCGTAGCAGCCTGCTTATGCAAAAACTTTGCTTTTACCTTGGCCGGAGGCACCCAGCTGAAACATGGACAGGGCTTACGTCCAATAGATGAAAAGGAAAACTTTGGCGTTTACAGGCATTTCAATTTTATTTCGCATAAACAATCCCCCTCACCGTATGCATTGGTGAGGGGGATTGCTTTATGGATGTGGAATTAACGCTGAACGGAAAACCAATCGGGCAAGTAAACATCTCCCGCCAGGGGCTCTACTATGTGTTCCATTGCCGCTGCCGCCTGCCGGAAAATCAGAACGTCCGGCTGCTGGCCCGGTGTGGGGAGAGGGAAGAGGACCTGGGGGTGCTGGTGCCCATGGATGGCGGCTTTGGTCTGGATACCCGCCGCCCGGTGAAACGACTGGGCGAGGGATCGGTCACCTTCGCCCTGGCCGGGAAGCCCCGCCCGCCCCGCTTCGCACCCATCTGCCCGGAGGAGCCCTTCGCCTATTTGCAGCGGCTGAAGGATGCCTATCTGGAAATCCGGGACGGCCAGCCCGGGGCGGCGTGGCGGGAATAGATCACTTTACGAAGCTGTATTCAATGGTGTCCGCGTAGCGGTAGTAGAAGGTGGTCCCGGGCTCCAGGCCGGAAACCAGCTCCACAAGCGCCCCGTCAGAGATGCCCGTCTGAATTTCCACGGGATTCAGGAGGGTGTCCTTCTTTTCATCATATCCCGTGTAGAGCCAGGACTTGCCGCTGTCGAAGCGGATGGCCTCCGCCGGGACGGTCTGCACCGGCTGGGAGATGGCGGTGGTGATCTTGACCGAAGCGTTCATCCCCGGCAGCATTTTCTCCGCTCTCGGCAGGGTTACGGTGACGGTGTACTTGGTGTTGCCGCCGGAATTGGAGCCGTAGGTGTTGATCTTGGTAATGGTGCCGGTGAAGCTCTGGCCGGGCAGGGCATCCAGAGTGACCTGGGCCTCCATGCCCACCTGCAAGGTGAGAATGTCCAGTTCATCCACGGGAATGTCCACGGTCATCTCTTGGGTGGGGGTGATGGAGGCAACGTCCTTTTTCGTGATGTCATAGCTGTCGTAGACCGGCGTTGCCTGGGCGCTGCTGTAGCCGCCGGTGAGGCCGGACATCCCCGTCATGCCGGAAATCCCGCCCAGCATACTGCTGATATCCAAGCTGGGCATCTGGGCGGCGTTGTGCTGGAAGACCAGCAGGCCATTGCCGATCAGGATGGTATCCCCGGCGGCAATCTGGGAGAGATCCGCGTCCTCCCAGCCGGCGCCGGTGCTGCATTTGACGGCCAGGCCCGCGGCATCCAGCGGCGTTCCGCTGCTGGGGTCCGCCGCGGCGGACAGTGCGGGCAGGGGGCTCCCTTCGGCGGTTTTCAGGGTGCCCTGGGGCAGATAGAGAATCATGCCATCCTGCACGGCCAGTACATAGCCCAGGGTGTAGTCCTGCTGCTCCGGGGGTTCCGGTGTTTCCGGGGTATCCGGCGTTTCCTCGCCGCCGGGGGTAGTGCCGGGGTCACCGCCGGTGCTGCCGCCGGATTCCCCGCCGGACGCGCCGCCAGTGCCTTCCCCTTCCGCGGGGGCTGACGGTTCTTCCATCCGGTTCCCCGGCAGCGTATGGTAGCCGGGGCTGGCGTGGCTGCGCTGGGCAGTCTCCGGGGTGGTGTACGCAATGCCGGTATCCACGCCGGAAACGATGCCGTCCGTGTCGGCATAGAGAATGCCGTCCCTGCTGAGCTTTACAAGGCTTTCCATCTGCTCCTCCAGCTCCGTGCGCCGGTTCAGCAGGCGGGCATATTCCGCGGTGTGGCCGGTGTCCTCCATGGTTAGCAGGGTTGTGGAGGCGCTGACCTTCTGATTCTCCTGAACATGAATCCGGGATACGGTGCCGTAAGCGCCGGTGACCCGGAGCATACTGTGGATATAGAGACTGCCCGTTCCCAGCTCCGCACCGTTTTCGTTGGTGACGGTCACGGTGTCGTCCAGCTGGGCCTTGTCATCCGGCAGGGTGACGGTGGCGGAGCCCGCGGCAATGGCGGCCACCGTGCCGTCTGCGGTGGTTCCGTCCGGCAGGGTCACAGTGACGCTCTGGCCCACCTGAAAATCGCCGTCTAAGTCCAGGGCCATGAGGCCGTCCAGGGATAGAAGCATCAGGGCTCCGTCTTCATACACGGTATCGGCGGCGGGAGTGCCCTCCTGGGCATAAATCTTCTTGACCCGCCCGGCGCTGCCCGCCTGGATGGTGGTGTCATTGCGCTTTTCCGAGGCGGAGGCAATGGCGCTGTCCAGCTTCTCCAGAACCGTTTGCAGCTCGGAGATGGCGGAGGTCACCGCCACAGGGTCCACCGCCGCAATGGGGTCGCCGGATCGAACGCTGTCGCCGTTTTTTACATAATAGGTCTTGAGCTCCAGAGCCTGGGGGATGGACAGGGCCTCTCCCTCCTGGGCGGTCAACGTGCCGCCGCCGGAGAGAACGGTGGAGATGGTGTTTTCCTGGGCGGTGGCGGAGAAGACCTTGTCGTTGACCTTGGTCACCGCGGAAATGCCGGAGGGCAGAGAGGAGACAACCAGCGCGATTGCCAGGATCACGCACAGAAGGGTGATCCACTTCGCCCCGCTGCCGCCCCGGTCGGGGAGGTCGTCCTCCTCCGGCTCCAGGGGCGGCATGGAATTTTTCGGATCGGCAGATGCCGGTTTTTTCTTGAAAATCATTGTTCTTCCTCCTTAGCCGCCGTAGTGCAGGGCCTCAATGGGCGGCAGCTTGGCGGCCTTGTTGGCGGGGTACAGGCCGAAGATCACGCCGATGGCAAAGCAGAAGGCCACGGCGATGGCCACCACGCCCCATTCCAGCCCAAAGGAGATGCCCATGCTGGCAACCATCACGGAGATCAGCCGCAGCACCACCCAGGACAGGAACACACCGATGGCGCAGCCGATCATGCACAGCACCACACTCTCCAGGAGAAACTGCTGCAAAATCACGCCCCGGCCCGCGCCGATGGCCTTCCGGATGCCGATTTCCCGTGTCCGCTCGGTGACGGTGACCAGCATAATGTTCATAATGCCGATGCCGCCGACGATCAGGGAGATGGCGGCGATGCCGCCCAAGAGCACCGTGAGAATGCCGGTGACGCTGCTCATGGCATCCTCCAGCATATTCTGGGAGAGAATGGAGAAGGCGTCCTCGTCATCGTCAAACCGCTCCAGCAGCAGACGCTTCATGACGCTTTCGGTGAGGGCCATGTTCCCATCCGCCGGAGCGCTGACGGAGAAGCTGGAGATGGTGGAGGACACGGTGGCGGACAGCCGCATCAGGGTGGTGTAGGGAATATAGGCCATCATGGTGTTCCGGGTGAGAATGCCCGTCAGGGATTCGTCATCGTCCTTGAGAATGCCCACAATGGTGAATTTCATGCCGTCCAGCGCCAGCTCCTCGCCCAGGCAGTCGGTGTAGCCCACCATATCCTCGGCGGTCTTCTCCGGGATGACGCAGACGCTGGTGTGGTTTTCCACATCCGCCTGGGTCAGAAACCGGCCCAGGAGCACCGTCTGGCCGTTGATGGGAGCGTAGGCCGGGGTCGCGCCGTAGACGGTGACGGTTTTGGTGGTGGAGGCATATTTGCCGGTGGCGGAGGACTGGGAGGAGGGGGCCGCCAGACCGATCTGGGGGTCCGCCATCCATTCGTTCAGGGTGCCCAGGGTCACAGGCGCGCCCTTGTCATCGGAAATGGTGACGGTCAGCAGGTTGCTGCCAAGGTTGGAGATGGTGTCGGTCACCGTGCCGGTGGTGCCGGAGACCAAGCTCACCAGAATCACCAGGGCCATAACGCCGATGATGATGCCCAGCATGGTGAGAAATGCCCGGAATTTGTTGCCGGAAATGGACTTCATTGCCATTTTGAATGCCTGGATCATGCGCCCACCTCCGTCAGCTGTCCGTCCTTGATCCGCACGATGCGGCTGGCCTGCCTGGCCACATCGTCATCGTGGGTAATGAGTACAATGGTGTTGCCCGCGTCGTGGAGCTCGTGGAAGATGTCCATGATCTCCACCGTGGTTTTGGAGTCCAGATTGCCGGTGGGCTCGTCCGCCAGAATCAGGCTGGGCTTGGTGACGATGGCCCGGGCAATGGCCACCCGTTGCTGCTGGCCGCCGGAGAGTTCCGTGGGCAGGTGTTTGGCCCGCTTTTGCAGGTCCACCCGGGCCAGGGCCTTTTCCACCTGCTCCTTCCGCTCCGCCCGGGGCACCTTCTGGTAGATCAGGGGCAGCTCCACGTTTTCCTCGGCGGTGAGCTTGGAAATCAGGTTGAAGCTCTGGAAGACGAAGCCGATTTTCCGGTTCCGAATCCGGGCCAGTTCATTTTCCGTATAATCTTCAATGGGGGTCCTGTCCAGCAGGTAGGTGCCGGAGTCGGCGGTATCCAGGCAGCCGATGATGTTCATGAGGGTGGACTTGCCGGAGCCGGAGGGACCGATGATGCTGACAAATTCGCCGGGATCGATGTGCAGGTTGGCTTTGTTCAGGGCGTAAACCTTCTCATTGCCCACCTGATAGACCCGGGAGATATCCTTCAGGTCGATCATAGGTGCCTCCTCAACCGCCCATGCCGGGCATGCCGGCAGGCATTTCGACGCTGTCGCCGCCGGGGCCGCCGCTGCGGTCACCGCCGTGGAAGGAGCCTCTGTCGCCGCCCATATCTCCGCCCATGGCGGAGAAATCCCCGGAGGTGGTAAAGGTCATGCCGCCGAAGGTGAAGGTCTGCTCCTTGGGGGTATAGTACACGGTGTCCCCGGCGTTCAGGCCGGAGGTGACCTCCGTATAGGTGCCGTTGGTCAGACCCAGGGTCACCTCGGTCATGCCGCCCAGGGTGTCGGTCTCGCTGTCGTAGGCGGTGTATACATAGGCGGTGGTGCTGGTCTTACGGATGGCATCATTGGGCACCAGCAGGGCGTTTTCCACACCCTGGATGGTAACCTCCGCCTTGGCGGTCATGCCGGAGAGCATCCCCTTCTGCTTGGACAGGGTGATCTTGGCGGAGTAAGCGCCGCCGGTGCCGGTGGTGTCGATTTCGGCCACGGTGCCGGTATAGGTGTCGTCTCCCGCGGATTCCACGGTGAGCTCCACCTCCTGGCCCACGGCCAGGGAGAGAATGTCGGTTTCGTCCACAGAGACGGTGACGGACATGGTTTCACCCGGGTCCAGGGTGGCAAACACCGTATCGGTCAGAGCGTCAGTGCCCAGGGTGAGATCGTCCAGGTCTACAAGGGTTTCAACGGTGCCGTCCTGGTCGGCCACAAAGCCGCCGTCCTTATAGAGCTTCACCAGCTTCTGATAGAGCTCCTCGTAGTCCGCCCGCTGCTCCAGCAGCTGGTCGTACTTGGCGGAATCGGAGGTATCCTTCAGTCCGAAGAGCTCGGTGCTGGAATAGACTTTGGCGTTCTCCTTGGCGGAGACATAGCTGACGGTTCCGGCGTAGCCCGTGATTTTCAGGGGGGCGTGGATATAGAGCGTCCCCTCCTGGGTGCCGACCCTGGCAGTATCCCCCATCAGGGGGCCGTCATCGGTCAAAAGAACCGTGGCGGTGGAGGCGGTGACGGTGTCCACCGTGCCGTCCCAGGTTTTGCCGTCAGAGGTGGTGACGGTGACGGTTTCCCCCTGGGTCAGGCTGCCGGCGTCAATGTCCAATGCCAGATAGCCATCCAAAGAAAGCAGTGCCAGGCTGCCGTGCTCATACATCACGTCTGCCACGCTGTCGTCCTTTTCCGCGTAAACCGCCTTTACCCGGCCGGTAACCCCGGCCTTAATGGAAGAGCTGACGGTGTCGCTGCTGGCAGAGCGCAGCTGCTTATCCAGATCGTCCAGGGAATCCTGCACGGAGGAAAGGGTGGTGAGCACGGTGCTGCTGTTCACCCCGGCAAGCAGGGTGCCCTTGGTGACGGTGTCGCCCTGCTCTACATAGAGCTTTTCGATCTTCACGGGGCTGGGCACCGTTAAGTCCTCCACATCCTCACATTCCAGCGTCCCGGAACCGGAGACGGTGGCTTTGATGGAGCCAGTGGTGACGGCGGCGGACTTGATATTGCTGCCGCTCTGGGCGGTGACGGATTTCTGCACCCGCCTGCGGACATAGAGCGTCCCCGCCAGCAGAAGGAGCAGCACCACCGCAAGGATGGCGATGACCCTCTGGACGGTTTTCTTCCGCTTCTGGGCTTTGGTTGGTTTGGCCATTGGGATACCTCCAGGTTTCCATAGAAATTGCATTCATTATAGAAAGCAAAGCTGAAACCAATCTGAATGAATTAAGAACAACTTATGAACAAACTTCCCGGAATCCGCCGCTTTACGAAATGGGGGAGATGTGGTATGATAGGCGGGAGCTGAATGGAAACCCAAAGTTCCCAAAGAGAGGAAATAAAGATATGACAAAGAAATTAAACCGCCTCCTGTCTACCCTTCTGGCGGGGGCGCTTCTGCTGGGACTGACCGGCTGCGGCGGGAAGTTCCAGACGAAGGAGGTTGCGGGCGTTTACTTAGGTGTGGACGTGGCAAAATACCAGGGGACCATCGACTGGGTGGCGCTTCAGGGGGCCGGGGCCAAGTTTGGCATGGTGCGGCTGGGCTACCGGACAGCCCGGGACGGGGTGATCGTAGAGGACACCAACGCCCGGTACAATCTCCAGGAGGGCAGCAAGGCTGGGCTTCCCATGGGCGGCTATTTCTTCTCCACCGCCGTCAGCGTGGAGGAGGCCCGGGAAGAGGCCCAGTGGGTGGCGGATCTGGTGGCGAAGTACCCCATCACCTACCCCATTGTCTTTGACTGCGAGGGCTTTGACGAGGAGGACAGCCGCCAGAAGAATTTGACTAAGACGGAGCGGACAGACATTGCCCTGGCCTTTTTGAAAGCCATTGAAAAGCTGGGCTACCGGGGCATGTTCTATGCCTCCAAAAGCGAGCTGGAGGACCGCTGGGAGACGGAGCGCATCGAGAAGCACTACAAAATCTGGGTGGCCCAGTATCCGGCCCAGCCCTATCCCCAGACCCATGCCTCCAGCTATACCGGCAAGCATGATATGTGGCAGTATACCAAAAGCGCCCTGATCACCGGGCTGAGCCAGCCCATTGACCTGAACCTGGCCTATTTTGGCTACGATGGCATCGAGCCCGCCCGGGATTCCGAGCCCCCGGAGGAGGTGGGCCCGGACCCGGAGGCACTGATGAGCTTTACGGAGGTGGAGGAGACCGTCACCGCCAAGGAGAAAACCAATCTGCGCAGTATCCCGGACCAGGGGGAGGACAGCGTGGTGCTCTTTACGCTGCTCAACGGCGACACCGCCCTGCGGACGGCCACCAGCCCCAGCGGCTGGTCCCGTCTGGAATACAACGGACAAACATGCTATGCCGTATCCAATTTCCTGACCACGGACCTCAACTACGATCCCGCCAAGGCCCAGCAGGAGGGCGGCCTGCAAACCCAGTTTGACAGCGCCAACGACCAGGTTACCGCCAAGGTGGAGGTGAATCTGCGGTCCATCCCCTCGGTGGAGAGTGAGGATTCTCAGATTGTGGCGGTGCTCAAAAACGGCGACATAGCCCGCCGCACCGGCATCAGCGCCAACGGCTGGTCCCGCCTGGAATACAACAATACGGTCTGCTATGCCGTGTCCAGCTACCTGGAAATGGTGGACGGAAGCGGCAACACCATTGAGCAGGACAGCGGGGAGATCAAAACCCAGTTTGAGGACATGGATGACTATGTAACCCCCAAGGAGAAGGTCAACCTGCGGACCCTGCCCTCCGTGGAGGACCCGGACTGCGTAGTGGCCGCCACCATCACGGACAAGGACACGGTTCACCGCACCGGCATCAACCGGGATGTGGGCTGGTCCCGGGTGGAATACAACGGGCAGACCCTGTACTGCATTACACGATACCTCAACGAAGTAAAATAACACCTACCCCTGCGCCATTGGCGCAGGGGCATTGTAAAGAAAGGATCAAAATGAAACAACAAATTCAGCTTTCGGACCACTTTACCTATGGAAAGCTGTTCCGCTTCACGCTGCCCTCCATTGCCATGATGGTGTTTACCTCCATCTACAGTGTGGTGGACGGCTTCTTTATCTCGAACTACGCGGGCAAAACCGCCTTTGCGGCGCTGAACCTGATCTGGCCCTTCCTGATGATTCTGGGGGGCATGGGCTTTATGATCGGCACCGGCGGCACGGCCCTGGTGTCCCGCTGCTTAGGGGCCGGGGATCAGAAGAAGGCTCAGCGGTATTTCTCCATGATGGTGGAGCTGACGGTGCTCCTGGGCCTGGTGCTCATGGCCATCGGCCTGCTCTTCATGGAGCCAATTGCGAGATTTCTGGGCGCGACCGAGGAGATGATCCCGGACTGCGTGCTCTATGGCCGCATCGTCATCGCCTTTAATGTGGCGTTCATGCTGCAAAATGTCTTCCAGAGCTTCCTGATTGCCGCGGAGAAGCCACGGCTGGGGCTCATTGCCACGGTGTCCGCCGGGGTTACCAACATGGTGCTGGATGCCCTGCTGGTGGGAGCGCTGCGCTGGGGACTGGCCGGCGCGGCCCTGGCCACAGGCCTGAGCCAGACCATCGGCGGCCTGATTCCGCTGATCTTCTTCCTGAATCCTAAGAACGGCACGGCCCTGCACCTGAAGCTGACAAAGCTGGAGGCAGCCCCGCTGCTCCAGGCCTGCGGCAACGGTGCTTCCGAGCTCATGAGCAATATCTCCGGCTCTGTGGTGGCCATGGTGTACAATTTCCAGCTGCTGGCCTTCCTGGGGGAGGATGGTGTCTCTGCCTACGGCGTGATGATGTATGTGAGCTTTATCTTTGTGGCGATTTTCGTGGGCTATTCCATCGGTTCCTCTCCCATTATCAGCTTCCATTTCGGCGCGGAAAACCAGGGGGAGCTGCGCAATATGTTCCGGAAAAGCACCATTCTGATGCTTGTTCTCGGCGTTGCCATGACGGCCTCCGCCCTGGCGCTGGCAAAGCCTCTGGCGAAGCTCTTTGTGGGCTATGACGAGGGACTCTACCATCTGACCTATGAGGCCTTCCGGCTGTACAGCCTGGCGTTTCTGTGCACGGGGCTGAATATCTTCGCCTCCTCTCTCTTTACGGCGCTGAACAACGGCATGGTTTCCGCCGCCATTTCCTTTGCCCGGACCCTGGTATTCCAGATCGGCGCGGTGCTGCTGCTGCCCCGCATAATCGGGGTCAACGGGGTGTGGTTCGCCACCTTCGCGGCGGAGCTCTGCGCCCTGCTGGTAAGCCTTGCTTTCGTCCTCTGGGGCCGGAAGCGGTACGGATATCTGGGGTAAACGCCATGGTCAGATACGACTGCCATATTCACATGGTGCTGGACGGGGCAGACTGGCGCACCGCCATCGCGCGGCACCGGGATAGGGCCCAGGAGACCGTGATCCGGGAGAATCTCGCAGCCTACCGCAGTCTGGGCTTTGCCTATCTCCGGGACGGCGGGGACAAGTGGGGCGTGGGGCTGCTTGCCCGGTCTCTGGCCTCGGAGTACGGGATTCACTATGTGACCCCCTGCGCACCGCTGTGCATGGCGGGGCACTACGGGGGCTTCATCGGAGAAAAATACGGTGACCTTAAAGAATTCACAGCCCTTGTGGAAAAACGCAAGGCCCAGGGGGCGGATTTTATCAAGCTGATGATCTCTGGCCTCATGGACTTTGACCGATTCGGGGTGCTGACGGAGCCGGGGCTGGACCCGAAGATCATCCGGGAGATCATCCACATAGCCAAGGATTCCGGCTTTGCGGTGATGGCCCACGCCAACGGGGCCGAGACGGTGCTGGCTGCCGCGGAGGCCGGGGTGGATTCCATCGAGCACGGGGCCTATCTGAAGGATGAGACCCTGGCCGCTATGGCGGAAAACGGGGTTATCTGGGTACCCACCCTGTCTACCATTGGAAACCTCCGGGGCAGGGGACGGTTTGAGGAGGCAGCCGTGGAAAAAATTCTGGAAAGCGCCATGGAGAATACCGGGGTCTTTGCTGCCTTGGGTGGCCGGATTGCCCCCGGAACCGACGCGGGGGCCTGGGCCGTGCCCCATGGGAGCCTGACGGAATACGCGCTGCTGGAGCAGGCCCTGGGGAAGGACTGTGGAGAAATGCTCCGGCGGGGCGGCGAGGAAGTGGAGCGGCGGTTTGTCTATGGACATTAAAATTACCCGCTCCCGGCGCAAGAGCCTCTCTGTGCGCATTACCCCCGAGGGAAACCTGGATGTGCGGGCGCCCCTGGGCTATCCTCAGCGGGAGATTGAGGCTTTTCTCCGGGAAAAAGCGGACTGGATCGCGGTTCACCGGGAGCAGGTGCTGAAGGACCGGGCCCAGGGGCAGGCGGCGCTGCTGGACGAGGCGGCGTTGGAAACCTTAAAGAATCTGGCCGAGGGGCCGATCTATGAGAGCCTGCACCGCCACGCGGCCCACATGGGGGTTACCTATGGCCGGGTGACCATCCGCTGCCAGAAAAGCCGCTGGGGCAGCTGCTCTGCCCAGGGAAATCTGAATTTCAACTGCCTGCTGGCCCTGGCCCCAAAGGAGGTTCTCGACTATGTGGTGGTCCACGAGCTGGCCCACCGGAAGCAGATGAACCACTCTGCCGCCTTCTGGCAGGAGGTGGCGCGGGAAAAGCCAAACTACCGGGAGAGCCTGCAATGGCTGAAGGACCACGGCGGCGCGCTGATGGCAAGAGTACCATAAGAGTCCAAACGGGAATGCGAGAAAATGGTCAGAAAAGAATTGAAAATGGAATTGCATTCCAGGTTCGGACATGATACTATGACTTTACCAAAATATTATCTATTCCGAGAGGAGTCGTCTTCTATGTTTTACAAGAACGCGCGTATTTTCTGCTCTGATTTCCAGTTCCATACCGGCGCTTTTGAGGTGGTAAACGGCCGCTTCGGCCAGATTCTGCCGGAAAATGTGCCTGCCGATGCCGTTGATCTCCAGGGCGCGACCGTGATCCCCGGCCTGGTGGAGATTCACAGCCACGGCAATTCCGGCGCGGACTTCTCCGACGGCGACTATGAGGGCCTGAAGAAGATGGCCGCCTTCTATGCCCGGCACGGCGTGACTTCCTTCGCCCCCGCCTCCATGACCCTGCCCTACGATGTGCTGGCCAAGGCCTTTGCCACGGCGGTGCAGCTGAAGCAGGAGGCCCCCAAGGGTCTCAGCGTGCTGCGGGGCATTCAGATGGAGGGCCCCTACTTCTCCTACAAGAAGCGCGGCGCCCAGAACCCCGACTATCTGAAGAACCCGGATTTTGCGGGCTTCAAGAAGCTGTGGGAGGACTGCGGCGGTCTGGTGAAGATCGTGGACGTGGCCCCGGAGCTGCCCGGCGCCAAGGAGTTCACCGAGCAGGCCAGCAAGCTCTGCGCCGTATCCGTGGCCCACACCGATTCCGACTATGACCATGCCAAGGCCGTGTTCGATGCGGGTGCCACCCATCTGACCCACCTGTACAACGCCATGCCCGCTATCTCCCATCGGGCGCCCGGTGTGATTCCCGCCGCGGTGGAGAACCCCAGCGTCAGCGCGGAGCTGATCTGCGACGGCTACCATGTGCACCCCGCCTCTGTGCGGCTGGCTTTCTCCATGTTCGGCGGCAGCCGGATGTGCCTGATCTCCGATTCCGGCCGCTGCGCCGGTATGCCGGAGGGCACCCAGTTCCAGCTGGGCGGCCAGGACTGCTGGCTCCGGGACGGCGTGGCCAAGCTGGCTGACGGCACCATTGCCTGCTCTGCCACCAATATGTGGACCTGCCTGACCAACGTGATCTCTTGGGGCGTGAAGGAAGAGGACGCGGTGCGTGCCGCCACCTACAACCCCGCCTGCGCCATCGGCGCGGAGCAGGAGGTGGGCTCCATTGCCCAGGGCAAGGCCGCGGACTTCCTGGTCTGCGCGCCGGACTACTCCTCCATGCAGGTCTACCTGGGCGGCGAGAAGCTGTAAGACATTTCTACCCAAGCAATGTCAATGCGGGCGTGGACTCACGCCCGCATTGTGTCCTTTTCAGATGCATTCTTTACGATATCAAGGAGGCCGTATGCTGCGCAGATTCATTGGGGACCGGGCGTTCTATAAGAAGGTATTTCAGATCGCGGTGCCCATTATTATTCAAAGTGGAATTACGAACTTTGTGTCTCTGCTGGACAACATCATGGTAGGCCAGATGGGCACCCTGCCCATGAGCGGCGTTTCCATTGTGAACCAGCTGATTTTTGTATTCAACCTGTGTATTTTCGGTGCCAGCTCCGGCGCGGGAATTTTTACGGCCCAGTTCCATGGCAGCCGGGACGCCGAGGGTGTACGCCACACCTTCCGGTTTAAGCTGCTGATCTGTACGGCCCTGGCCCTGGGGGCGGGCTGCCTGTTTGCGCTGAATGGGCAGGGGTTAATCCGGCTGTATCTCACAGGCGAGGGGGATGCCCGGGACGCGGCCCAGGTGCTGTCCTTTGGCTGGGATTACCTGCTGGTGATGCTCTGGGGGCTGCTGCCCTTCGCCCTGTGCAATGCCTACGCCAGCACCCTGAAGGAGTGCGGCGAGACCTTTGTGCCTATGGTGGCGGGGGTTCTGGCGGTGGCGGTGAATCTATTGCTCAATTATGTATTCATCTTCGGCCACTTCGGGGCTCCTGCCATGGGCGTCCGGGGCGCGGCGCTGGCTACGGTGATCTCCCGTTATGCAGAGCTCCTTCTGGTTGCCGGGTGGACCCATCGGAACGGGGCCAAGCACCCCTTTATCCGGGGGGCCTACCGCTCTTTGGCAATCCCCGGGCCTCTGCTGAGAAACATTGTGGTCACCGGGATGCCGCTGCTGCTCAATGAGCTGCTGTGGTCCATGGGCGTGGCGACCATGAACCAGTGCTATTCCACCTGCGGCCTGAATGTGGTGCCCGCCATGAATATCTCCTCCACCCTGGGCAACCTTGCCGGTGTGGTGTATCAGTCCCTGGGCGTCAGCGTCGGCATCCTGATGGGCCAGATGCTGGGGGCGGGCCACACGGAGCCGGAGCTGCGGGATACCAACCGGAAGCTGGTGGCCTTCTCCGTGGCCTCCGGCACCTGCTTTGGCCTGCTGATGGCTCTAGGCTCCGGGGCCTTCCCAGCGATTTACAACACCACCCCTGCCGTCCGGCAGCTGGCCCAGGATCTAATCCTGATCAGCGCTATGGTGATGCCCTTCCAGTCCTTCGCCAACGCCACCTACTTCACCCTGCGTTCCGGCGGAAAGACCTTTATCACCTTTCTGTTTGACAGCGTGTTCATGTGGGTCTGTGGCGTGTCCCTGGCCTTCTGCCTGAGCCGCTTTACCGCCCTGCCCATCCTGCCGCTGTACGCCCTGTGCCAGCTGCCGGATGTGCTCAAGTGCGTTGTGGGCTACGGCATGCTGAAAAAGGGAAGCTGGATTCATACGCTGACCTGATTGCGCTCCTTCGTTGACAGAATTCCCCATACCGCGGACGCGGTATGGGGAAAATTGCCGCAGAAGGAGTTACCACAGCTTTTTCATATCGTAATATTCGCCCATGTTCCGCACAAACGCATCGGACAGGGCGATATTTTTTCGCTTGCGCTTGACAAGCAGCAGCTGGCTTGCTACCAGGTTGGCTTCCAGCGGGATGTAGGTAACACCGCTGAGAGGGCGGAATTCCACAGAGGGGTATCCAACAAAACAGTAGCGATGCAGATTCAGCGCCACCTGACTGGTGGTCTCAAAATTGGCAATGCGGCTGACATTTCTGGGCTCTGCCCCCAGCTTTGCCAGGGCAATTTCACTGAGCGTCTTTTCTGTGGGAACCTGATTATAGAGCAGCAGTGGCAGGTCCACCAATTTTTCTGTAGGAAAGTTGTCCAGCTTTGCCAGCGGGTCTCCCAGGGGAACCTGCACACAGAGTACATCATCAAAAAGATGATAGCAGGCAAAGCGCGCCTCTGTCCGGGCCCGGAAGGAATCCTGCTCTTCCAGGGAGCAGTGGGTCAGTACCAGGTCCGGCAGCTGCGGCGTCTCCGCTTCGACAAGAAATTGGTTGATCTGTGCGCTGCTCATTTTTCCAATCTGGATGGTAGCACTGGGGTCCTGGGCCATGACCTGATTGATGGTGCCCATGGCGAAGGTCTCCATGGAGGAGCAGCTGAACAGGGTAATGGGCTCCGGATTTGGCAGTTTTTCCTGGGCGTGAACCCCAAACTCCTGCTTCATCTTCTCCACCTGGGCCAGAATATCCCGGGCGTATTCCAGGGCATGGTGCCCCTCTGCTGTCAGACTTACCCCAACACGGGAGCGGGTCAAAAGCGCTGCCCCCAGCTCCTGCTCCAGCTGGGCCACCGCCTTGCTGAGGCTCTGGGGCGTTACAAAAAGGGATTCGGCCGCGGACCGGATAGACCCGGTTTCCGCGATCTTGGTAAAATAGATCAACTGCTCCAGACGCATGGACTCATCTCCTTTTCCGGTATCATAGCACGGTAGACACGACGTGTCAACTTGAAACTGACACATGGGTAGGAAATGGAAAAAATTGTCTGCTTTACACAAAACGGGTCCGCAATTATAATCAGGATATCAGCAAGCTTCCTGAAAACCACCGGAATACAGAGAAGGAGGAAACATATTTGAAAGCGAAGAAATATTATCGGCACAGTGCTATTACGGTTCTGCTTATGGTACTGGTTCGGTTCCTGCCGCCCTTTGGGGCCATGACCCCCATGGGCATGACGATTCTCGGAATCTTTGTGGGGGCACTGTACGGCTGGATCACCTGCGACATGATCTGGCCCTCCATTCTGGCGCTGACCATGCTGGGCTTTACGGACTATGTGGCGAATTCCGCCGCTGCCTTCACCAGCGCGATCAGCAATCCCAGCGTTCAGACCATTCTGTGGCTGCTGGTATTTTCCGCACTGCTGACGGTAACCGGCATCTCCAAATGGCTGGTGGCGAAGCTGGTCAATTCCAAGCTCTGCAAGGGGCATCCCTGGCGGCTGTCCATCGTTATCTGCCTGGCGGTCTGGCTCTGCGCCTCTCTGGGTGCGGGCTTTGCGGCGATCCTGCTTTGCTGGCAACTGGTTTATTCCATCACCGAGCAGGTGGGCTACACCAAACAGGACAAATGGCCCAAGATGATGGTGTGTGCCATTATCTTCTTCAATGCGCTGGGAGCACTGCTGCTGCCCTTCCAGGGCGGGGTGGTGGCGAACTACGGCTTCCTGGCCAAGGCATCCAACGATCTGTACAATTCTTACAGCTATATTCGCTATCTGGCATTGAGCCTGACTGTTTCCGTGGTGACAACCGCGGTGTATTTCCTACTGATGCGCTTCGTCATTCGCCCGGACATGGGCAAGCTGATGACCGGCATTCAGGTGGAGAAGGCGCAAACGCTTACCGCCAAGCAGAAACTGGCACTCTGGGCCATGGTGGCTCTGGTTGTGCTGACCATTCTTCCCAGCTGCCTGCCGGTTGGTCCGGTGAAAGTGTTCTTCAATACCTTTGGCACCACCACCGTGATCTTGCTGGTGGTTGCTGTGATCACTGCTCTGCGGGATGGAGAAGGCAAGCCCTACTTTACCTTCAAGGAGCTGGCAAACAACGGCATTGCCTGGCCGCTGCTGTTTATGGTTGCGACGGCCACGGTCATGGGTGGGGCCCTGTCCGGTGCGGATTCCGGCTTTACCGCCACGCTGACCAGCCTCTTCGGACCGGTGCTGCAAAACGCCTCTGCCTATGGCTGCGCGGTTATCATCGCGGTAGTTACGCTGGCACTGACCAACGTGATCAACAACACCGTTGCCGCGGCGATTATGGTTCCGGTGATGTATCCCTTTGCCACAGCGCTGGGAATTAACCCGCTGATGATGACGGCTATGATCTGCTTCTGCGCCAACTGCGGCCTGCTGCTGCCCTGCGCCAGCCCCGCCGGAGCCATGCTCCACGGCAACAAGGAGTGGGTTTCTACCAAGGACGCGGAAATTTTCTCCCTGCTGGGAATTGCTGCCCTGCTGATTACGGTGATCGCGGTTGGCATTCCGGTGGGCGGACTGATTTTCGGCTGAGCATACAGGAGGTTTTACAACTATGGATTTAAAAAAACGCGATTTCGTTCCATTTTCCGAAGGGGAGATTCAGAAGGGCGCAGACGGAAAATATCATATTGACCCGCCCATTTCCCACCGTGAAAATTATCTGCGGGCGCTCTACCGCAAGGACCCTATGTGGATTCCGCAGCGGTCAGACTGTGTGAATTTTACCCCAAGCATTTACCCGGATAACGTGGCCCGTGCCTTTGTGATCGAGGCGGAGCCTTATCCCGGGGAAAAGGGCGGCAGGGATATCTTCGGTATTCCCTGGACCTACATTCCCGTAGCGGGCGGCAGTATGGTTGCGCCCGGGACGCCGCCCCTGCTGGAGGAGGTAAGCCAGTGGCGGGAGAAGGTGGTCTTCCCGGTTATTGACAGCTGGGATTGGGAGGGCAGTGCAAAAGCCAATCAGCCCTTCTTTGAAGCCAACCGGGACAAGGTGATCATCACCTGGATTTTCAATGGGATGTTTGAACGCCTGATTTCCTTTATGGAGTTTGAGAACGCCGCTATGGCGCTGATTGACGAAGATGAGCAGGATGACGTCAAGGACCTGTTCCAGGCGTTGACGGACTTCTACAAAGATCTAATTGACCATTTCGCCAAGTACTACCCCATCGATGGCATCTATATGCACGATGACTGGGGTGCGCAGCGCAGCCCCTTCTTCTCCATTGATACCTGCCGGGAAATGCTGGTACCCTATCTGAAGCAGATTACAGACCACTGCCACAAGCTGGGCCTGTTCTACGACTTCCACTGCTGTGGTAAGAGCGAGGACCTGGCCCCCTGCATGGTAGAGGCCGGTATGGATGCCTGGTGCGGCCAGCCGCTGAATGACAAGCTGAAGCTGTGGAAGGAATACGGCGACAAGCTCTTCATCGGGGTTCACGCCCCCTATGGCCCCGCAAATCCGGCACCGGAGGACGAGGCGGAGATCGCGCGCACGATTGAGGCTTTCATGGAGCCCTACCGCGACCTGGCCCCGGAGCGGCCCTTCTTTGTACAGGATCTTCGGCCAACGGATAAAACCCGGGCGGCAATCTACCGTTATGGGCGAAAGCTTTTGACTGAGGCAAAGACAAAATAAAATAGAATCCCCGCTCTGTTCTTGCGAAACAGAGCGGGGATTTTTTATGGCATTATCTGTTTCCCTGAAACCGCTTTTTGAACGTGTGCACCCCAAGCCACAGAAGCAGCCCCAGGCAGACACCGGAGAAATCGATCCAGACATCGATGAGGCTGGAGCCCCGGCCGGGGGAGAAAATCTGGATGGTTTCGTCCAGGCAGGCAGCGGCAAGGCCCAGAAAGAGCGGGCGGGTGGGGCGGAACGGGCCGCCTACGGGCCGGGTCAGGCCGGTGAGCAAGTAGCCCAGGAGAGTATATTCCGAAAAGTGGGCCAGCTTCCGCAGCACATACTCCCCCTTGTCCCCAAAGACGGCGAACAGGCCGGACACATACTGAAAAATGCCGCCGCTGATTTCCCCGGAGACTTCCCCCGGCATCATGGAATTGCCCCAGATGAAGCAAAGGGCCAGGAGGGTGAGGAGCAGGTAAGCCCAGCGCTTCTTCGTCATCCCAGCAGCCCCAGGTGCTCAAAGAGAATCTTAAAGCCCAGAAGAATCAGAATGATGCCGCCCACCACCTCGGCCTTCTTCTCGTACCGGCTGCCGAAGACGGTGCCTACCTTGACGCCGATGGCGGAGAGAACAAAGGTGGTGGCGCCGATGAGCAGCACCGCCAGGAAGATATTGGTCACGCCGGCCATGGCCAGGGAAATGCCAACGGCCAGGGCATCGATGGAGGTGGCTACCGCCATAATGAACATGGTCTTTACGGACAGATCCGCGTCCGGCGTTTCTTCGTCACCGTCCTTGCTCAGGGCCTCCCGGAGCATATTCACGCCGATGAGGGCCAGCAGGGCGAAGGCAATCCAGTGGTCAATGGCGGAGATGGCATCGATGAACAGGGTGCCGAGAAAATAGCCGATCAGGGGCATCAGCGCCTGAAAGCCGCCGAACCAGGCACCGCAGATCAGCTGCGCTTTCACGGGGGCCTGCTTCATGGCCAGCCCCTTGCACACGGAGACGGCGAAAGCATCCATACTCAGGCCAACGGCCAGAATGAACAGTTCAATAACTCCCATGGGAATTCCTCCAAAAGTATATTAAATCAGGGATACGACCAGGTTTACCAGGAAAACGGCGGCGCTGCTGCTGAGGGCTACGACGACCAGGCTCTTCCCCAGGTAGGAGAGGGCCACGGACACCACCAGCGCCGCAATGCCTGCGGCCAGGGTTCCCGCGCTGGTGAGAATGGAGGGGAAGGTCATGGCGGTCAGGCAGGCGTAGGGCACATAGTACAGGAAGGACCGGATGAAGCGGCTTTTGATGGGCTTGCGGAAAATGGTCAGCGGCAGCATCCGAATCAGATAGGTGGTCAGCGCCATGGCGGCGATGTAAGCGTAGATGTTCATAGGGCCTCTTCCTCCTCATGGATGGGGAACAGCGCCGCGCAGACCCCGGCGGACAGAACCGTACAGATCACGATGGCAATGCCGGCGGAAATGTTCCGGAACAGGGGCACCCAGTCCAGCAGACTGCTGCACACCAGGGCCAGGACCACGGCCGCCAGCACAGGCCGCTCCTTCTTGGCGGGAGGCACCACAATGGCAATGAACATGCCGTAGAGCATGACCCCCAGGGCGGTGCGGATGGCCTCCGGCAGGATGGACCCGGCCAGCCCACCCAGCAGCGTTCCGCCGGTCCAGCCCAGAAACGGCAGCAGCCCCAGGCCCAAGAGGTAGGGCACCGTCAGCGGCTCCGTCCGGGACATGGCCAGGGCGAAGATTTCATCGGTGTTCATAAAGGCCACCAGAAGCCGGGGCAGCAGACCGATTTTCTCCCCCATCCGCTGGCTCAGGGCCAGGCTCATCAGGGCATAGCGGCTGTTGATGATCAGCTGGGTCAGGATTACCTCCCATAGCCCGGCCCCCGCCAGAATCAGCGTCAGTCCGGCGAACTGGCCGGCACTGGTGACGTTGGTGGCGGAGATCAAAAAAGCGTCCAGCACTCGGATGCCCTGGGAGGCGGCCAGTGTACCGAAGCCGAAGCTGACGGACAGATACCCCATTCCAACCGGCATCCCCCGGCGGACACCCAGGGTATACTCTTTCCAATTCATAATCTTTTTTCTCTTTTCTGCGGCATTTTTCCTGAAAGACAGTCTAGTTATTGTATCGCTTTCCGGAGTTTTCGTCAAGAGCGGTTTTCAAAATAGTGCCCGATCCCGCGCGGATGCGGTCCGGCGGAAATCTTTGCCCAATGGGGATCTATGTCTTGTAAAAATAGACAATTTAAGGACTATTACATTCCCCTTGGGGAAGGTGGCACGGCGAAGCCGTGACGGATGAGGTGCGGTACGCAGAAACGATAAGGAGAGACCTAGGGCGAATTCGTACAAATGAAAGGCTCCCCTTCCAGGGGACCCAAGGATGTGTACGAATTCGCCCTAGTTTTTGCAAATGGCCAGTCTGTACCGCCCGCATCCACCGCCACGGGCGGTCCCCCTTCCCCAAGGGGAAGGTAGCCGCCCCTACGGGCCGAAGCGATTCGTTTGCCTTATTATATCGCGGGAAGGCAGAAATACAATTGACGTGCGTCAATTTTGAGCGGAAACAGCATCCTTTCGGTCACAGTAGAGGTCCCACCAGTCATCGCTCATTTCAAAGAGCAGCCGCTTGACCCGGAATGACCCGTGGATGCTGGGCTCGACGGTCAGATGGAGCAGGAACTCGTCCCCCTCCGGGCAGGTGCTGTAGGAGACGCAGCTCTCCCGGTCAAAGGAAACCCAGGGCTCCCCCAAAAATTCCTGGCCGCACCAGGGGCAGCGGCACTGCCGCAGAGGTACCCAATCCAGGATTTCCCGGCGGGAGGGGAAGGACTCCGGAATGGGGGCCTCCACAAAGACCCGGAAAACATATTCGTCCAGGTATTCCTCCAGATTCAGGTGATTGCAGACGATGGCGGTATTTTTGGCATCGTGGAGGGCGTCGTGGGCGGTGTCGCCGGTTTCGTTGAGAATGGCAAGGGCATCGTCCAGGGCGTAGCGCCGGTCCTGACGCATGATCTCCCGGGCGAAAATCCGCTGCACGTCGCAGCAGTCCGGCAGATTGGAGGTGTCCAGGCCATGGAGCTGCATATTGTCCAGGAGCATGGGAAGATCGCTCATGCTCCAGGTCATATAGGTATATTCCTCCCCGCACCAGGCGGCAAATTCCCGGTAGGCATCCGGGAAGGGCTTGCCCCGGTCCTTCAAATCCTGGTCCCGGATGCCGGTGAGAGAAGCCACCTTCCGGTGCATTTTGGTGTAGTATTTTGGGGTGATATACAGCCGAAGCTCGTCAATCAGGGAGAAATGCTCGTCCAGCTTCACCGCGCCGATTTCCACGATTTCTCCCGTCAGATGCACGGGAGACTGTACCGCCGCCGCTTCCTCCGGCGGCTGGTTCCTTTCCAGGTCAAAAATGATGTAGTTCATGGGGGATTCCCTTTCTTTTTTAATGCTTGTGGAAGTGATTGAGTGCCCGGTTGAGCGTATACCCTAATGGGAAAACCCCACCCTTCCCCAACTTGTGTTATCATATCAAGTGCAACAGTAAATAAAAAAGTAGCAACTCATAGAAAAATCCAGTACAA
>CAKTJX010000006.1 GCA_934569045.1 uncultured Oscillospiraceae bacterium | reverse complement strand
AATTGTCGGCAAGTACCAGTTTGAGCAGCTTGTCGCGGAACGTTTCCGTGCTGCTGTGATTGAAAAACAACTCCGCAACAATGGTCTGCCCGTTCCTCTGGGTTGTAATGATACTGTCGGGAGTCTGTTCTGCCATAGGCGGCTCCTTTATCCGGGCGCAAAAGAGGGACTTCCCGTATGATTGCCGTAAACATCGAAACCCTCACTCGGCTTCTGAAGCTGTTTCTGCCGGATATGGTGCAGCGGGGTAGCGGCAGAGTCCTGAATGTCAGCTCCACTGCCGCCGTCATGCCGGGGCCTCTCCAGGCCGTCTACTATGCCACCAAGGGGCCTACGTTACCAGTTGGTCCAACGCCCTGTGGCGGGAGCTGAAAGGCACCGGCGTTACCGTCACCACGCTGATGCCCGGTGCCATGGATACCGGCTTTGCCATGGTCGGCTGTCTGACGGATACCAAGGCCTTCGCCCACACGGTAGCCCCGAATCAAGTTGCCGAGGACGGGTATTTTGGAATGCTCCGGGGTGAACTGAACGTAGTCTGCGGCCTGCCCGCCTACCAGCGCCCCTTCGTCTCCATGACCGCGATGTTCCCGAAGAAAACCATGCTGAACTATGTCTATGGCCTGCAAATCGCGGACGGGGCGAAGCGGAAGTAAGCCATCCACCCTCAGATAAGGAATCTGCTCGAAAAGAATATGAAAATTTGATCCCGCTGCCTGAAAAATTCCACACCGCCTCCACATGGCTGCAGGTCCGCCCCAAAGGAAACAGATACTGCCGGAAACGGTAGTATCGCAGTTGTCATTGCTTCTGTTCTTCGGCACATCTCTTTGAGAATTCCTTCAAAAGCCGTGGATTTCTCCCTTTCAACCCTTGCAAAACCCACTTTCATCCTGTATAATAGTTAAATCTATGCGGGTCCCCCCTTCCGCCGGACCCACCCGAAAACAAAGGAGATTTTACAGAGTATGAAATTAGGTATTGTTGGAAAGGATACCTTTTCATATCTCCATATTTCTCAATAAACAACGATATTACCCATTTTTCAAAACTTTTTATTCCATAAATCCCCATATATCCATGTACCTCCATGGATGTTTGGTGCGGAATTGGTGCGGAGAATAGGGTCGGACATTTCGGGAAACGGTTTCGCCACGACAAAGTGAGGAAAAATTTTCATTACTTTGAAGGAGCAAACTATGACGAAACTGATTCACGGTATCTACAACATGGATGCCAACTGTGTAGAACTGACCTATAGCGACGGGTCTTTCATGACCATCGATTGTGAGGAAGTGGAAAACTTCTACGGTATCACAACCAGCCAGATGGCTGACCTGAATTGGCTGGTTTATCATGCCCCTATGGAGTATGCAGGGCTGGTGCTGTCTGGGGAACTGGGAAGGTATCTCCGGGGTGCAGCGGAACACGGGCTTGAGGATTAAACTGTTTATATGAAAGCATCCCACCGGTTGTGAAGATCGGTGGGATGCTTTGTTACATAGTTATGTTAAATATCACTAAGGCTCAAGATTATGAAATGCTACAAATATGCTTCAGAATATTTGAGATGATCTTAAAGCTTAAAAAATATACCCCATCTCAAAATGAGCTGAGGTACATTTCCATGTGATGGCCAGATGATTATTTGTGCATTTGCGCTTTGTGGTTTGCTAGAACTTTGCCCGCATTGCTTTTGGCTTTCTTAGATGCTGTGGATTTTGCCAATGTCTTTGCGGCCTTTACCAGCTTGGGCGGTGCATGATGTACCATTTTTTCAGTCCTTTCTCAAAAGTTATGATTTAAGGACATGAATGGAACCGCCAACATCCATGCTGAGAGATCAATGCCCTTTTCGGACACGGATTCTCCAGGCCTTTAGCCCATGATTGCGTGCATAGTCACGATGACCGTTTTTACGAGTGACAAACGGCACAAAGATGAATTCAAAATCATCTTTATCAGCATAATCACCTTTCGGAATCTGTAACTGCGTACACATAAGTATGTTCCTCCTTTCAAGCGAATTTGGTGAATGCATTGAGATTTATCCGATGCAAAAACCATAAAAGCTTGCAAAAAGTGAACGCAGCATATAAACTATTCTTGCTAGAGAGAGTTTATATGGCGGTTCGCTGTATTCACTTTTTCCAATCATCCGCTTGAGTTGCAGCTCAGGCGGATTTTTTATGTTTTCAGCTTTCGCTGCAAACAACTATTAAGTGAGTTCCACTGCTTTATTCAGGTCAAAAATCATCAACCCAGACTCTGGAATTAACGTCCCATCCACACGATAAGTCGTATCCTTCAATTTCCAGCCCGTAATGTATTCCAATGTATTGAGTAGGTCCCGTGCATTCCAGCGAACAGAAAGAATCCCGCTTTGCTTCGGGCGATAATATGGTGCCGCATTTGGTGTATCCTGCGCACAGGGCACCAGGGCAATCTGCTTTTTGTCTGCGTTAATTAGTAACAATACATACTCTGGTGTTCCCAGCTTTAATGTTACAGACTTGTTGAAAGTAACACCGTTAGGAGTGATAGAAACATAGGGGACACCTTCATCAAAGTTAAACGCAGTGAATCCTTCCAAATCAAACATTTCTTGCACCTCCTTTGCTTTATTATATCACGCATTTCGTTACATTGCAACTGTTTTTCTTTCACCTCTCTTGCGTAAAACAGAGCATAATTGCGTCAATGAAGTATCGTGCTGTGGTGTTCCTAAACTATTGCCCGTTTCTTGCGTCAATATCGTTCAAGCATGTTTGTTCTTCTCTCGTCTCTAGCTTGCTTTTAAGCCGCGTAAGATGATTTCCTCATCGCCCGAACTACAATACTGCCCAAGGAGGAACTCAAGGACATAGGTAGGTAGGCACATTCGCGCCTTCCTTGATTCTCTTCGTCAGTTCTTTTCGGACAGTTTTTCCATCAAAGTTCTGGCGCAGCTTGTCCTTGATTATTTCACGAGTACTGGCGCTCGTTTCAAAATCGGCCATCTCGTTGTCCTCCTTGGAAGTTATTTAGAAGAAGTTGAATTCGTCCACAGCAAAAGCAATGTCGATCTGGAACTCCTCTCGAATCGGTGCTTGCAGCCCGCTTTCGTTCTCGATCACCAGGTAATAGGTTTCCCGGTTGCTGTACTTCTGAGAGCGCAGATTGAAGTTGCAGCGGAAGGTGCGCTCCTGTGCGTTATCGCTGGTCTTGTCTGCAATGAGCTTGTTTACATCGCTGATCTTCTGGCCATTGACATCGGTAAAGTACAATAGATAGTTTGCTGCCTCACGATTTCCGCCTACAGCCTCCTTCTGGAAGAAGTTCAGGGAGAAAATCATATTGCTAACCTTGCGGCCTGCTGACAATAGGCTGATGGTCGCAGGTTTTGTATCAAACTTGTCCTTGTTGCGCTGATAGATTTTACTGGAGTTGCGCAGGAACTGGAACTCCAGAACGGGAACGACCATTTCCTGAAGGCTAATACCGCCGTGGACAAAGTTTAGGCCACCGCCTTTTTTCTTGATTCGGACATTCTCACGGGGAGCAAACGCATCATACTCTGTCTCACCGCCCATGAAGCGGACAGGCAGCAGATAATCCGGCTTTGTGCCTTTCTGAGTGATCAAGTACCGGCGATCCACTTCCACATCGTGCTCCGCGGGAGTCGTCTTATCCACCTTATCATCCTCACTCAAGGGGCTATAAGTATAGAGGAAGCCGTGGTCAGCAGTGACAATAACATTGGTTCCGCCAAACTCATTGACGATGATCCGAATCAGATTTTTGATTTCTGTAATGGCATCATCACAGGCCGGGAACACAGCGCTGTCTGAGGTATGACTGGCCTCATCTACTTTGTCATGGTAGATATAAACGACATCCAAGCCCTTCACAAGTGCCTGACGATCTGCACGCTTCAAACCAATGATATTATCGTATTTCAGCGCAACGCTGGCAGCGTGTGCTGCCTTGAGAACCTTGTCCCGGTTTCCGGCCTCAGTAGATTGGCCATCCGCCAGAATACCAAGGACTCCGTTGCTGCGCTGAACCACCTCCAGCTTCTTATGTGGGAGCAGTGCGGCCATGCCAAACTTCGTAACCGATGGGAAAATGGACTGGCAGCTTCCAAGGGATACCTTGCACTGCATTTCACGCTGAAGCTGTTCGGAGAGGGATGCTGCCACCTCATAGCGGAACGCATCGGAAATAATCACAAAAACCCGGTTCTCGCTGTGACTGACCTTGCTCCGATAGAAGTCCACTTGCTGCGGAACCTCCAGCACACGGCCATACTCTGCCATATTGTCTGCACAGGCATCTGTCCAGTTTTGTCCGAGAAAACCCAGGAACCAGTGAGCGTACAGGCCTTCCACTCTATCGGCAACATGTTTGAACAGGTCATCCAATAGTGGATCGGATGCTGTCAAGCTGCGCTGGAAGCAAAGATGGAACTGCCGATAATAGGTGTCCATCCGGTAATAATCAGATGTGTATTCCGCCCAGATCTTATGGGGTTCCACAGTATGGAAACCGGCAGAGTGCTCCATAAAGAAGGCCTGCATATTGGCAACCTGCATCAGGCCCTCATAGTAGCTGGAAACGCCGCTGTACCAGGCCATTGTCCGGCGTTTTTCCACAACGGCCTGGATGGTATCCACCTGAACGATCTGGTCGCTGATCTCCTTCATCAGGGCAATGAGGATCGTCTCGTTAATACAAGGGAAGCATCCTGTATCCACCCGCTCCTCGATTGGTATTTTTGCAAAACGCTGTGGCAGGCGAACTTCCTCTTCCACATACCGGGCAACCTCATATAGCTGCATATTGTCCGCACTGTGCAGCCAGTCCGAGACGAAATCATAGCAGTAGGCCTGATGCGGTGTGGAAATGAAGGCATCCAGTCCGGCCAAGTGCTCCAGGTGCATGGTCCGGGTCGACGCAGTGAGCAGCATATGAATAGATAGTCTTCCCAGGCTGGAATCATCGCCTTCGCTATAGCCCGTCGCCTGAGATACCATAACCCAGAATGGCTTTTCCGAACCATAGGTCAGGAAGTTCTGATAGGCCTCGTTGGTATCCATATCGAGACCGGCATGAATGACTGCCTTGATGATTTTATTGGGTTGAATGTCATCGCAGCCGCTGAGCGCGGCCATGACCGCCAGATGCATTTGCGGCGCATTGTTGATGTTTCCACTCAGCTTCTTAACAGCATCTCTGCGATCCTTTGCCCGGAAGAACTTCCGATAGTGCTTCACCTGATTGCGGATAATGGGGGTGGCAGGCAGCCCCATTTCGTCCATCCAGATCGAAATAAGGTCCGCCCGGAACTCTTCACTGTAGAGCTGCACATTGATGAGCCAGTTGTCATCATCCTTGGTGAAAGAGCGGGGATCGTAAACGAGAAAATTTGTCGTAGGGCAATCCTCACAGATTTTCTTCTTTGCAGCAAAGGTGTTGCTGCCGGTGAGGATCAGCAGCTCTACGCCGTCCAGAGAGATTCCCTCCAACTGATCTTGAAACTCTTGATCTTCGTCATACCAGAAGATGATCCGGCGCTTATAGAACTCAGGGAGGGGAAACGAGAATCTTCGACTCAGTTCCTTCTTGATATTATCAATTTCCATAACTATGTACCATCTACGCTTCCTGTGCAGAAAGCGCCTTTACCATATCCTTCAAGTACCACAGAAGTATCCCAACATAGGGTGTTTTGGGATTTGTTTCTCCCAAGAATGCCGTTAAGCGCACCTGACAATACCGGAGCAAATCGTTCTCACCCAAATTTCCCATGTCCCCAATCAAGGCAGCCAATGCCGCCTCTCGCTCAGATCTGATTGGGGATTCCGGGCAATTCAGATTCAGCGTTTCCACAAGATCAAAGTTCACATCTTCATCTGTCGCAGAAATGTTCCCTTGAATATCATATACGATCGTTTCCAAGGTTGATTCATCACAGGGATTGATTTTCCGAAATTCTGTGTTTCCGCGGTGCACATCACAGGTAAGGTCTTCTTTGGTATGGGCATTGGGAGAATCCTTCCTGGTTGTATTTCCGTTGCATACCGCCAGTAAATTAGAATATGCCAGGCCCTGTCCGCAGGAATGGGTGTCAACGGGGTTTCTGGGGTCAAAGTGCTCGATTCGAATAGGCGAAATGCCTTCTTCTACGTCGGTCCTTGGTATTCTGCACATGCAATAGGCGCACAATTGCCCCTGCTCCTCCACCATTTGTCTGCGAACCCTTTCTTTTAGAGGATTTTTCAGTCTCTTGTATGCATCGGATTCTGACAGCCCTTCTCTGGCACATCTTTCCCGGAGCCTTTTAAGCCCCTCCGGCTCGGTGCCTTTTATGATCTTTATCATCCTCAGCCTCTCCTAATGCGCTCCAGCTTCAGCTTCGTCCGGCATCCGGCAAGCTCTGTATCGTGATAATCTCTCTGGAGTTCAATTTGATTGAGGGTGTTTTCCGCATCGTAGAACTGACCATCCTTTAAATACCGATAGAACTCATCAAACAGCTTTGCCGTTTTCGGATTTCGTGCCGGAACCTCCATAACACGCTGCAGTAAGGAATTTACATCATCCCCATAAACCTGCGCTGCGATCGGCTCAATTTGATTATTCCGCAAGATCCTCAAATTTTCAGTTTTGACACAGCTGATGACGGATGGGGCATGGGTACTGACAATAAACTGTACCTTTGGGAAAATATTCATTAAGTCGCTCAAAATTCGCTGCTGCCATGCGGGATGCAGATGCAGATCCACCTCGTCGATCAGTACAATGCCGCCTGTGTTTTTTAGCACGTTCTCCTCCAGCTGTGGATTCAATACAGCCATACGGTAGGCAATATCCGCAATCAGGCAAATCGTTCCCTTATATCCATCGCTCAGCTGGTTCAAGGTCAGGCTGCTCCATGCGCCGTTAGTGTCTTTGAAGCTGATTTCAATTTCTCTGGTGTCCAGATTCATCCATACATCTACATCCGTGGAGCCAGATATATCTTCAAATACCTCTGCCATTGCTTTTCTGACGGCCCAAAAAGTCTTGCTTCTCTTGCCTGCCTGGAGTTCTTTATAGGTCATACGCTCAAACCAGGTTTTTAGCGCAGAAAGATTCAGGTGCGCATCCAGGCATTCTTTGTAGGCATCCTGACGGGAAATATTGGCTTTCAGCATATCCTTGGGATCGACATTTTCCCAGAATCTTCGTGTGGAATAATAAGCTAGAATGGGTGCAGTAACGATTTGCGCATCAATCCCATCCCCCATTCTTATGAGGGACTGGTAAAAGGCGCCTACTTTCTGCATCTGCGCAATATCCTTTGTATTCTGCCGCGCATGGGCAGAGGCACTGTTGCGCAAACGCTTCCATGTAAAAAGCCGATCCGTAAATGCTTCTTTTACAAGCGTATTCATTCCATTTTCGGTATTGGGATAATACACACTTGCAGCAGCATCAATTTCCACAGGATACTGGGGTTGCGTAGCTACCATATCCCCCAGTTTCACGCATTTTACCCTTGCGTCCTCCGGTGTAATTTTGTAGAGCCCCAGCCCGTCAAAGCCCGCAAGATAGGCACTTAACGCAGCCGCAGCGGCATCCAGGACGGTTGTCTTACCGGCCCCGTTTACGCCAACGATCACCGTCAGTTTATCGTGGAATTCTATCTCAAATTCTTCAAAAGCACGGTAGTTTTTGAGTGTAAGTTTTTTCAGGATCATCGTACCTTCATCCATAGATTTTTTCCCTCCCTTATTTTATTTTTGCCAGCACATCCTGGAATAATTCGTAATTGTACTTCACGCCATCATCCAAGTCGATCCGAATCATCTGGTCGGCAAGGTGATGGATTTTTTCTTCGTACACCCGCAGCTCCTCGGCCTGATCCCGGAGCTTGGTCAGCTGCTTGGTAAGCTTCACCCGGCTGCCGGTATCGGCATTGACAATCCGGCTTTCTAAGTCGGCAATGGCCGTGCGATAGCGTCCCTGCTGCTCATGGACATAATCGGTACGGATCCGGGCAATGGTGTCTTCTCTGTAGCGGTGCATATAGATCAGCGCCTTGAAGCCGTTCTTCTTGCCGCTGTCAAACAGCCAGTAGATGGGGCGCTTCTGATAAATCTTGCAATGATCAGCGTAGAAATCACCCAGGAAATAGTTCCGAATGACATCCTTTGGGGCACCCTTACCGCCCAGCGCATCGGCGATGAATTTCAGGTTTTCGTCCAGCGTGTCCTCGCCATAGACCGTTTTCACGAACTCCACAAACCGACCGACAATATCATCGTCAAAATACTCATCATCACTGATAGGAATAATATTATCCCCATCAACCGGAAATGTACAGTTCTCCCATTCGTCATTTATATTGACCTGCGTGTAATTCTTGTTAAGAGCTATCCTAACACCGCCAACGGTAATTGTATCTCCGCTACCGTTTCCAAGACGATTTCTTCGATAAACATCGTCCCAGTTTCCACCAGCATATACCAAGCCCTCCGCATTCAAGGAATACCGCCCAAACATGCAGCCTACAGCATAGGATATTAGAGAAACGATCTCGTCCCGCATGGTACGGACGTAATTGCTGCCTCTCATGGATTCCGGCACATCGTCTTTGCTGTCGTATACCCGATGGACAGTGATATCTCTCTCTGCAACCTCCGGCGTCAGCTCGTCCTGCAGGCCATAGATATCGATAAAAATACGGTTGAGTTCTTCTTCGTTCTTTTTCAGCTGCTGAAAGCGGGCTTCACACTCCTGCTTCCACGCAGCGTATTTATCGGAAATCAGTCTTCCCATTGCCTATTCCTCCGTTTCCAAACATTGCATCAAGACATCACAGAACGCTTTATTCTCTCTTTTCGTACTTCGCCCGCAGCTCTGTTAAAACCTGCTGATAGCTGGTCTGACCGCTGGCGATGCGGTCAAGATTTCTGCGGGTCGATTCGCTGATGCTCATGCAGTAAGCAGCAAAAGTCCAACTAATGTTTCGTAGATTACTTTTACGCCGCAAAGTGGCAGCATTTTCTCTGGTGATTGCCATATCGACGATTCCTCCAACAGCTCGGCAACTGACTTGCTGAACAGGTCGCAAGTTGGTTTTAAGTTAGTCGCAAGTTAAACGCAAAACATGATTTAAGTTATCCGCACATCACTTGATGATAAACCATCTTGCAGCGCTGGTTTTGCCTTTGCAAACAACTTTTCCGCCTCCTTTGAGTTCTCTCATCAACACTTGTATCTGATTACGATTGAGTCCCGGCAAAACTTGCTGCAATTCCTTGAACGGGGTGCCAATTTCATTGTTCTGACGAATGTGCTTGAGCAGCAGTTCCTTGTTGGTATCTCGATCCAGACCGATGTGTCGAGTATGCACACCGGTTTTTCCTGTCGCCGCATAGAGACTTCTTGCAAGGACATATTTCTTTCGACCGATATGCTCAACGATGCCCATATCGACCAGATGGTTCAATCTGGACTGCATTTTGTTATCCAGTGGCTGCTCATGATACAGTGCGTTGATTGCCAAAAAATCCTCTGTGGACAGAAGTTCCTCACATCTTTCACTGATTCGATTGAGCACAGAAAGCATAGCTTTGTCGATAATCAGTCCGTTCAGTGTAAGGCTGACGAAAAAGTCGTCTGTACCTGTAAAGTCAGGAAGTAGTTTTGCCTCCTGCACACTCAGCTCAAACATCAGGTTCATGCCTTGCCCGGAACGCTCCACCATGCCACACAGGGACAGGGTTTCAGCTATTCGGCGATTGCGCGGAAGCTGGCGATCCAGTATGTTGTCAAGCGTAATGCCGAAGGGCAGACCACCGGGACTTTCCACAACTAGCCGGTCCCGAAACTGGCGAACAAGGCGTATTGTACACTGGGAGAAAAAAACGTCAATGCAAGCGAATTGTGCGATGCCTTGCAGGATGAAATTCAACTGTTACATAGTTCCAATCGCCTTCTGACTCCTGCCGTGACACATCCACTTGAATCCAATCTGCCAGGCCGCAGATAGCTTTTTCCCACGTTTCATATCCAGATTTTTTCTCCATTTCACCCTTCCATGCAATCCGTATCTGTCTGGCAGGTAGTTTCTGAATGGAAATGCTCGTAAAAACATCTTTTGCGGAAAGGTTCTCAAATCTTTTGGTTGGTTCAATTGTGTCCAAAAGGCAGAGCATAAATTGTAACGGATAGTTGCGCTGGGAAAGCCGCTGATCCTCAGTGCTGGTGGGATCAATGATCAGCTTCTCCAAACTAAATTTCTTATAGGTTTCTACCCCGGCAATGTCTGTGGCTTGAACCGTCCACATGTTGTGGCAGATAATTGCGTCTGCAATATAACGAAAATGGTCAATATGTTCTTTACGCCAATGCAGTCCGTCAATGATTATCGGTCCGTGCTCCAAATCGTAGCCAGCAGTTTGTTTCTTGAAATTCTCAACCAGCTTGTCAAAAAGCAGAAACCCTCCGGCAATGCCGTGATCAAACATTCTGGAGCTTTCCCTGTACTGATAGTAATGTTCCGCCAGCTCATTTGAGCCACGGAAGGAAACTCTAAGGCCGGGATCATCGGGCCAAACTGGTGTGGTATACGGACTCCTTTTGAATTTGGATTTATCAACTGCTCCAATATTATTTTCAACACAACTGGCGGTATCATGGTATAGACAGGTTAAAAACCAAGTATACTTAAAATCGAACCAGCTTGTATTGCCGGAAACATTTTTATTAAATTCTTCCTGAACGCTGCGCTTAAACAAGCTTCCCAACTTTAAACCGAGCAAATATAATGCTGTCATATGGACGACACGGCTACTGTCATCGTAGCTTTTCCGGAACGAAAGGTCAAGCGCCTCTTTTTTACAGCCATCCGTGAAATGCTTCTCGATAAAAGCACGGCACTTCAATTTTTCGTCCGTGCGGTTTCCACTGAAAAGCTGCTTGGGGTGGATCTGGATATTGTAATAGCTGGCGTACCGAGGAGTAAACTTCTCCTCAAACTCATCGTACAGAGATTTTATTGTCATCTGCCACCTCACACCAGCGGATTCCGCTTAAAATCCCATGAGGTTTCATAGGAATCCCAATCTGTCTTTGAAACAGAGATATTGTCTTTTACATTAGCAATTATCTCAGCTTTTGGATATATATCATCATACACAATGGGCTGCGATGTTATATCACTAATATTTGTGTTCAATGTTGGATTTAAAAGTGAAATAATCTCACTGCTGAATTTTGTGTTTAGGTAGCCCAAAATATAATACATCATGTTATCATCGTCAAAAAACACAGATGGAGCAGCAAGATTAAAGGTCGAATTATCATCAAGGAGCCTAAACCCATGCAAGTTGCTACTTGAAATTAAGGTCCAGCATATTCCCTTTCTAAACCAAATATATTCCGGAGCAATACGAGCTACACGGTCGGATCGATAATGCGCTCGCGCCTCATTTGACCAATCAATTAAAGTATCAACATTTCCGTACCATCGTCTATATGCACCCCCCTTAGCATGGAGAACCCACTTGTTGCCTCGGCCTGTTTTTGTTCTATCGACTTCCCAAATTTGTCGAAGGTACTTGTCATTATTTCCTGTTTTAGTTTGTCCATCCGAAATAGCATATTTCCCTATTTTTTCATGATCAAATGCCAAGAAGACAGCCTTGCTCACCCAATACGCCACCGAATTCCCCGGAATCTTGGAGAAGTTGGACTGGTCTGCTTCATACCGATTTTCCCCAGCAAGGAACATGTCCTCTTTTCCTTGCTGGGTGGTCGGCTCAATCAAACGACAATATTCGCCCTTATAATCCGCAACATGACTTTTGCGAATCACAAATGAAGTGGTCTGTACCACCTCACCGCCGATCTCCTCAAAGGCTCTCGCGCCAAGATGCGCCATGTTGACAATATCAACCGTTGAAAGCAGTTTTGTCCGCAGCTTTTCAAAGCTGCTTAGGAACATCCAGACGTGCTGGGTGATCATGGCCTGATAGCGGTTTGGCGAAAGCATTTTGCCGCACCGTTCTATGAACACGGCAAAAAAGTCACTTTTACTATCTGGATATTCCTTTTTGATGTACTCCTGTACCTTTGCAGAAGCATTGCTGACGCCCATATATGGTGGGTTCGTCACCACCACATCGTACTTCTGCGCCAATGTAGCAGCAACCTCCAGCAGCCGCCACAGCTTTTCCTTTGTTTCCTCCAGATTTCCTGCTTCAAAGTCCAACTGCCCGGAGTAGTCCACTGTACCTACGAAACGATACAGCAACCCCCAATCATAATCCGGAACAGTTATAATAGAGCCGTACTCCTTGGCATCCTGCATGGTATCCAGCAAATCACTTATCTGTTCCACTGCCAGATTTCGCTCCATGTCGCTCATGCTCCAGCCAAAATATTTAAGCGCACCCCGGCTAATATCATTGCTTTCGCAGATGGCATAGATATTCGGCTGAAAAACATGCAAATTACCATCTTCATCCCTATATCGGAGAAATTGACGGTCATACTGCCGTGCCTTCATCATGACTGCAAAATAGGACAGCTGTGCCGCACGCTCATCAATGTCCAGCCCATAAAGGTTATGGGCAACGATGCTTCTTGCTGCCTCTCTTGGTGTGTACCCATAGCTTTGATAAATCTCCATTAGAACATCAAACATATACACCATAATATGACCAGAACCACAGCAAGGGTCTATACATTTAATTTGCTCCGGAGCAAGTCCAGCCAGCGCCTTTCTTTTCTCAGAAAGTTCCTTTTCAACCACTGGGCTCTGTTTGGCTTCAAATACATAATACTTCCAATTGTGCAGCAAGTATTCATTTTGATCTCCGGGGCGTTCATCATATTCATCTATTGCACTGCCTGCGTTCCGTTCAATCCAGAGTCTTCCCAAAGAATTTTCCACCATGTACCGCACAATCCAGTCCGGAGTAAACAGCTGAGTTGCGGCAGGGATGTTCTCCTTGGTGATTTTGACATTCTTCTTCAGGGCGGCAAACACTTCGTCCTTCTTCTCAGCATTGTAGTACTGATACAGCCAGCCGTTGATCTGCACCTGATCTGTCCAGTCTTCTTCTGGGATGGTCGTGACCATCTGCTCAATGACAGAGCCTTCCCGCAGGAGGTTGTCCGGCAGCAGCAACTCTGTGTAGTCCTCAATCTTCTGGAACATACCGGGGAGAATGGCGTTCAGTGCGTTGCACTGGGTAATCAGCAGATAGCGGTACAGCGCCTCGTCCTGATTGCTGTTTTTTAGGTCGTAGACTCTCTGCATATCAAGGCCGTCCAGCTCCAGATTGATTGCTTCGGTCAGAATCTGGGGCTTCAATGCGCCGGTATCATCCGTGAACACACGGACATGAGTGGGCAGATAGCCATTGACCTCCATATAGCGCAGGGCAGAGAAGCGGTTGAACCAAGTGTAGGCCACTTCCTCCATAACCTGCTCATAGCCGTCCTTCTGGATTTGATGAATCAAGGCATCCCGCTGTTTCTTTTCGACGGCAGTCAAAACACGCCCATCCACACTCTCCGCACCGACGGTTCCGTGATCCGTGTCTGTAATTCCATAGAAAGCAGCCTTCTGGGAGACGCGGGAGATCAGCTCCCGCCGGGCCCAGACTGCATATTTTTTGATTGCGTTCTTATCCATAAGCGTTACTCTCCCTTGCTTGGAGCATTCCACATTTCCTCAAAATCTGATTCTGTTAGCACGATATCTACTTCATTTTTCTCCAAATCACTATAAGAAACTTTTTCATCTTTAGCATAGACAACACATGCAGCACAGTGGCTACCAATGTACTCCACAAGCAGCAATGCCGCTGTCATGCCCAAAACGCCAAAAACCGCACACTCTGATGTAGAGTCAGGTGCAACTGCACATAGAACATATCCTGTAACCAAATCCGCAAATGCGACTATGTTCAGGTAAATTTCGTGTGCGCTTTTTTGCAGTTTTTCCTTTGGAATCACGCAGTTGTTATTTTTGTCACGCTCTACAAAGTTACTTCCCGGAAAACAGTTTTTTATTACCGCTTTTTTTCCGCACTTTATGCTATTCAGCAGCAGGATGAGCGCCCCTGTCAACTGTGTGGCAAGCATAAAAATATACAGCACATCATCCCTCACTTTAGCTGTATCCCATCGCAGCCCTTTAGTAGCTGCTTCAGCTGCCGCCGCATCTGTTCTACATAGGCATCGATCTCCGCTTCACTTTCCAGGCTCTTGGCCGGGAATACGATGGCCCGCTGGTAGGCCTTGATGATCCTCTTGGGCTTCGGCGGTTCGGGCTTATCCACGTTTGCGGAGGGCGTTGCAGGCTTTGGTGGCTTGGATAGGGCCTCCAAATGTCCGCAGGTCTGATCCTTGTATTGGAGCATCCGCGGCACCAGGCCATCCAGCAGCACCAGTGTTTCACATGCCTTGATCTCGCTGCGCTTCTGGCTGAAATAGGCATCCGCCTTGTCCACTGCTCCTCTGGCATCGTAATTGCTGCCAGCCGCCTGATGGATCGCAGCCATGCATTGGTCTACAATGTCCATCAGCTCCTCCCGCTTTGCAGCCAGCAGGCGGTCGTGTCCAGCCTTGACCGTTACCATCAGGTTGTTGAGCTCCGGGATCTTTCTGTAGCTGAAGCCGCCCTGGAGCAAGGTGATCAGCCGGATCTTATTCAGGGCATCGTTGGCCTCCCTCTCCTGGGCCAGATAGTCCAAGTCGTTGCGCAACTCCTCTTCCATTTTGGCAGCCGCATCAAATATCTGCACCTGGTTCTTAAAGAAGGTCTCCACGTTCTGCAGGGCCTCCTTGCTGTCAAGCAGGGCATCCTCCCGCTTGAGGACCCGGTCGATCAGGGCAATGTTGTCCTTCTTCTGGGAGAGGATATCCGCCATCAGCTGCATTCCCTGGGAAAGCTTGTCCCGATCCGGGTATTTGCGATTGGGTGTCAGATAGCGCCTGTACAGCTCTTTATAATGTTCACATTGTGCAGAAAATTTTTCAATGATAAAAGTAACCAGCCCGTCTTCATCCTCCGGAATATCCATCACATCGAAATACTCACGAAGAAGGTTCTTAGCCGCCTTCATTTTGACTGCCGTGACCACCTGCCGCTTGGAAATGCTGGTTCTGCCGATCTCGCTCTTCTTCCGCAGCAGATCCGGGAGCCTGGGATCCGTAGGCTGGATGGTTGCGCCGCCGTACTTGACGGTCACTTTCTGCTGGTTGATGAGCAAGGCCACCACTGCGGCAATGTCGATCTCCCGCCAGCCATAGGGAATCGCCTGATAGCGGCTCTGTACATCGAACATAGAAGTGGGCAGCTTCATCCTGTCCTGAACGATCAGATATTCCTCTACCTTTGCGGCGGCATTCCGGTTGGGTTCGTTCCCCGCAATGAAATTGCCATTCAGGATTTCAAGAATATCCCCATCCGTAGCGGCATTCGTTTCGATCAGCTCCAGGTCACTGTAAACATGGGACACCAGATATTCCAGTGCCTGGTCAATGCGGGATTTTGCTTCGCCGCTCTTAATTTCCACATGTTCCCCGTCGATATAGAAGGCCGCATTGGTAATGGCTTTCTTCAGATCTTCCATAGCGGCCTGCTCATAGCGGCCCGCTTCATCCTGCTGATTGCGAATGATGTCCTGAACAGACTTGGGAAGCTGGGATACATTGCGCTGTTTGACAAATTTCCGAATCTTCATGGCTTGTTCCAGCGCTTCGTAGTAGGAAGCACCAGGGAGAACAACAATTGCCTGACCCTTGGATTCCGTCATCAGGCGCAGCTCAGATTTCTCAACCACATCCGCAGCAACCGTGAGAAAGCGCAGCTTCATACCGCCGGTCACGCTGCCGACCGTAACGCCATCCACCATTTTGTCAAAGTCAAAGTCATAGATGTCATGGCGGAACTTCTTCGTCTGGTAGATATCCGCATAGATCATCTGCCCGATTCTCTCCACAATGGAGGCGGTATCCACGACCGTGTTGTTGATATCCTTCTGAATATCCTGCTCCTCATCCGTCAGGAAGTGATAGGTCTCGCCGGTTCTGCCGATGTAGTTCTGGCTTAAAAGCCGATTCAAGGAATCCCGGACCTTTTCCCGAAGAACGATCTTATCAGTCCGAATATCATCGGACATGAGGATCACAATATTGTCAAGATTTGCTGGAATATCCTCCACATAGCGGATCAGATACAAGAGCTTCAGTACATCCACATCCATACTTTCAATGCCTGCGCCAATTTCAGCAGCCTTCTCGCAGCGCTCAATCACGCGGCGGATAGAGCTATCCAGAAAGGTATGGACGGTATCGTAAAACCGGAAGAAGGGCACCAGGGCATACTCGTCCTGGTTTTGCACCTTCTGCGCAGCCTCTTGGAAGCCGGACAGCATAGAGCGCTCACCACCGGAAAGATGCTTGCCGGAATTGCCATGCTTGCGGATCTCTGCAAAGACCTTCTGCATGATGATGAACTGATAAGGCACGAACGGGAAGTCCTGAGCAAACTCCGACGCCCCGGCGTAGCCTTTGATATCCAGAACAGACCCGCTGAAACTAAAGAGGTTGCGCAGCACGGAATCATTCTCGTGATACAGGCCCTCCAGCGTCTTCTCAACATCGGGCTTCTTTTTCAGGATACGCTTCTGGATTACTTCATCTACGGATAAAGAAGACAGGCTCAGTCTGGTCTTGAACCGGGCCTGAATGCGAGAGAACTCATCTGCCCGAACCTTGATAATCTCGTCAATGGCTTCCTGACCGGTACACACGACCCAAACCTTGCCGCCGCACGCACTGCCGATCTTTTCGGTCAAAGACTGGAGGTTCAAGAGCATATCGGTATCCGTGCCAACGTACTGGCCCACTTCGTCGATCATAAACAGAAGACGGAAGTTGTCGGGCTTTTTATTCACATAGACTTTGAGGTCTTCCACAAGCCGTGCAATGGAGAAGTCAACGGCGGTCTTGTCATTAAACCAGCGCTTTGCATCCTCCTCGCTCATATCCAGGACTTCCATTAAAGTGGGGATAATGAACTTTCCATTGAACGCAAAAGCCTTTCGTTGATCCACCCAAGACTTGCCCTTTTTCTCCTCAAAAACGCGCCGGAACTCTTCGGTCTTTCCCAGCTGATCGACATACTGTTCCAGCATGGCTACCTTTAGATTCTCGCCAAAGAAGCCAAGGTGGTTATAGAACATCTTAGCAAAGACCCGGAGGACAGCAGTCTTGTCCTTGTTGATGGAACCTTCAATGTCGATGTTAAATAGGATGGTCTCGGTTTTGCCACGGGTAGCCTTGTCGATCAGCATAAAAGTCGCAGGATCATCCGCAAACTTCTTGCGGAACATTTCAACAGTAGTGGTTGTTCCCACAGGCTTGTTTTCCAGGATGTAGGACAGCATCTTCAGAAAGTGAGATTTACCACTTCCAAAGAAGCCGGAGATCCACACGCCAATATCATCCGTGGGCTTGTCAAAGCTATCGCTGTAATAGTCAAAAAAGCTGATGAAATGCTTCTTCAGTTCTCTGGTAATCACATACTCCGATACTTCCTGCTGGACCACGTCCTCCGTATCCTGATCGACTTTAATAACACCATTGATAGGCCGGTCGATTTCCTTCTCAAACATATCACGAATTATCATGGTTCTGTCCTCCTCCGATGATATTGAACGCCCGGTAATAATCGTTTGGCGTCAGTCTTCCAAAGAGCTTTAAATAGTGTCCGTCAAACTCTCCGGGATACATAACCAAGATCGGGATATCTGAGAAATAAGGCTGCAATGCTTCCAGCAGGGAATGTACGCGCATGAACGGGAAAGCGTCGCCAACGCCAGTGATTAAAAGAACATCGCCCGGTTCATGCTGCGGATAATTGCTCTGGATCTTTTCTATAAATTCTCCCTCACCAATGGCGGAGTGCAGCTGTTCTAAAAGAAAATCTCCACCATCTGCTTCTTCCATATCCGGGATCGCATCCATGATATCCAAGTCTTCACAGATTGCAAGGATGGTTTTGTACAGGTTACATTCGACCAGTCTGCATTCCAGGGATTGATCCGTTTTGATCTGTTCAAGGAAATGCGTGACTGTCATCTCCTCGCTGCTGTCATAGCAGAAGATCCGGATATTCACCTCGTTGCTGAGACCCTTGCCTTGGAGAAAATCTGGCTTTTGAATTTCCTCCCGGAGCAGGTCTAGCCGTTCTTTCAAATCGCTCATATCTTTCTTCTCCTTTATGCCAGGCAGTTAAATGCGATCAAGGCCCTTGTATCGCCGGTAGCCCGAATTGCGTTTTCCAGGACCGGACTGATGAGAACCGGATTCAGATGATCCGCGGTCAGGCTGTCAATATACTCGTTCTCCATCAGGGTCCGCGCCAGCACCTGTTTGACTTTTGTAACGGTACTCTCACTCCAAGTTGCCACCCAATCATCCTGCTCCTGAAGACGCATCATGAAAACATTCAAATCAGACTTGTGAAAGGTCATATCAAAGCTTTCAAACTTCGTTCCAATGACGGTGATCATAAAGTCCCAGACAAGTCGGTACTGTTTCATCATAGCGTACAGGCAGACCTGTTTCGCGACATCGCTGGGCTGGTTTGCAATTGCGGTAATAAGAGACGCATCCTCCATTGCCTTTAATCTACGAATACATGATAAGGCCATACGCCGAACAGTCTTTTCCGTGGGGTATTGGAACAGATTCTCCTCCGCGATTTTGCATGCCGTTTCTTCTTCGGAATAGCCCTCAGACAGCAGCTTTGCCGTCGTTCGCATCTCGTAGAAAAGGAAGTGTTCCCGGGTGATGACCGCCGAATATGGGCTGTTATTTTTTAAGCTTTTGTCCACAATTTGCGCCATGTTCTTATACGCTCCCAGTTTCATTCCGCAATTTCATCTGTCCCATTTTCCGGCCCCAATTCCGGAAGAACTTCCGCAATATCTCCCAGATCACAGCCCAGCTTTGTACAAATGGTGTCCAGAACATCCGTCATTACATTCTCCCCATGTTCCAGCTTTCGCAAGGTAGCATAACTAATGCCGGTCAAGTCCCGTAGATCCTTCTTTTTCATATCCCGGTCAATGAGCAGTTTGAAGAGTTTTTTGTAGGAAATAGCCATATCGTCACCTCATAGCGGTTATCATGCAGGAGATACAATTACTAAATTTTATTATATCAAAGATCCATTTAGATTTCTACCTGTTTGGAAGAAAAAGTGTAAGCATCGTTTCACTTTTGTCTCAACATCATCTTCAAATCCACCACCGCAACCGTCCCTAGGTTCCGCAGCTGCTCCACATAGTTGCAGGCTCGGCCCACGGAAAAAACAAAATAAATATTGTCGTAGAAGGGACGGGTGGCAGTCGTTGCTGCTTCCATCTGCTGAAATGCTTCTTTGGGAAAGCCCTCCCGGACATGGTCCCAAATCTTTACGTAGATTGTATGGTCTTTGGTTTCCTGTACATAATCAAAGGACACACCGTTAACGACTATATCCCGCTGCTTTGGGTCATCAAAGCCAAGAAAACCATCCTGGTAAAAGCGTCTATAATTCGTTTTCAGCCAGTTCCAGCAGTGCTTTCTGAAGTCATCCGCAACAACTGTTCGGTCAATTTCCTTTGCGAGCTGCTGCAATGCATTTTGTTCGAGGGCCTTCTGATACCTCCCCTGTGAAGGGAACACATGGCGAAACCAGATTTTCCAGTACCCGCCGTTCAAATCGTAGTGTGTGCGGATATGTCCAGCAGTGTCTTTCCTTTGTCCTGTTCCCAGAAGCCCAGCCTTGTCCAGCGCTTTCAAATACTTATCACACTTGTTTTGCGGGAAGCCGGAGAACTCTGCCAGCTGGCTGATTCGATTGTGCCCAATCGCCAATCCATACAGCAGCGTATTGTACGTTTCAGGTGTGCGAAAGCGCCGCCGCAGCTCCCGTTCTGCATAGCGGACATATTCGGAATCCTGCAAAAAGAGGGTTTGAAGATTCTCCTCAAAGCTTTTTTGAAAGTCGAGTAAATGCAATAGAGCGGGAATCCCGTCTGTAATTGCAACGGCCCGCATAGCATCTAGGGAATCCAGTGCCGTATTTTCGGACAGCAGCATGGAAACTGTGACCCCTGTCATTTGAAGAGTATCGGACGGGAATAGTAGCTCTACCCGTTCCCGTACAATCAGCACCACATATGCCTTCCCGCAGAGCGCCGGGAGAGCATCCCAAAATTCATCCTTGTCATTTCTATCGTCCACGTCATCGAAAAAGATGACTGGACGATTTTTTGTTGCTCCCAGCTCCGTGAAAAATTCCTTCCACTGTTTACACCCAGGCAGGAATATCTGTGGAGAAAATGCCGCATCCAGATTTCGGAAAGAAAAATACCGTCCGCTGAACTGTTCCAGGTAGCTCAATGCAAGCATTGTCTTTCCCATTCCACTTTTGCCGCAAAGCTGCAAGAGCCAGGGCGTGGTGCCGGTTTCCCAATATCTGCGCACATAGGTGTGCAGCTTGGCACGATAGGTTCTCAGTCGTTCCATAGTTCACTCACTCATATCATAAATTGATTTTCTTTTTGATTATAGCAAATCATCGTTATTTTCTCAATATGCCAGGAAAATTTTCTTTGGCAATTCTTATGTAATTCGGATAGAAAACCTTGAAATTTCTAATTTTTTCAACTTCAACATTTTCTGCGTGAATGCAGAGGTTAAGAAAAATCCCGTTTCGAGGCTAAATAAGTGAAGGGACAAATTGAGGCCTCATGTACAAATCCTGTGAATTTGTACTTCCCTGGTGAACCTTGACAGATGAATACCCGCCAGAAAATGAGATATGACTTTGCGATGATAGGAGCGAGGCAACGCCCGGGTGAAACTCCGGGGCAGGAACGGCATTGGAATAGGGCGGCGACAACAACAATTTTTTAAGGAGGTAAGATATGAACGTATTTGAAGCAGCAAAGGTAGCCGTTCCCTTGCGGAAGGCTGCGGAATGCTATGGACTGCAGATTTTGCCCAACGGCATGGCCTGCTGCCCATTTCACGAGGACAGGCACCCCAGCCTAAAGCTGAATGAAGACTATTTCTTCTGCTTTGGCTGCGGAGCTCATGGAGATGTGATTGATTTCACTGCCGGACTTTTCAATCTGTCCTTGCAGGACGCTGCCGAGAAGCTGACAAACGATTTTGGAATAGGGACAACACAGGGGCTGTGTGTGCATCCTGCCCCAACAAATACCGCTTCCGGCTTGGAACGGCTCTGCATCCGTGTCCTGAGCGACTATCTCCATCTGCTGCAAATCTGGAGACTGCGATATGCACCCGTCACCCTTGGCAGTGATCTGGATGAACGTTTTGCGGAGAGTATCCGAATGGAATCCATGATTGATTTTTTTCTGGATACTCTGGTTACCGGGGATGCGGTGCAGCGGGACCGGGTTTTGCGGGCATTCCAAAACGGCACAATCTACGAGCTGCGGGATTATGTAGAAAAGCGAGAAAAGGAGGAAAACGGCTATTACCAAGAAGATAAAATCGCCTGACTTGACTCACCCTGTGTGGTTTGACGGAACCAGCATCAACGAGGCGCTGTTCTGCGAGGAGTTTTTGCGGGAGCACAAAATCATCTATGCCAACAGAGCCTTTTTCACCCCGGATGGGCGATTGACCGATGATTTATCGCTTCGGGGAGAAATCTATGAACAGCTGAAATGCTGTGCGGTGAATAACATTCCCCGAAAAATCAACAACATTCTGGAAGTCATGAAGCTGGAAGCCCAGGTAAATGATTTTCCGCCGGAAACAGACCGGATTCACCTGGCAAATGGAACTCTGTTCCTGGATGGGCGATTTGCAGAGGGCAAGACACAAATTGTACGCAGTCGGCTCCCGATTGCGTATTGCACAGATGTCCCAGAACCTTCTCGCTGGCTTCAATTTCTGGATGATCTGCTGTACCCGGAGGACATACCCACACTCCAGGAATTTATTGGCTACTGCCTGATTCCCAGCAATAAGGGGCAGCGCATGATGGTCATTAAGGGCAATGGAGGCGAGGGAAAAACGCAAATTGGGACAGTGCTTGAAAGCATTTTCGGAACCAATATGAAGGACGGCAGTATCGGGAAAATATCCGAAAACCGCTTTGCCCGTGCCGATTTGGAGCACATTCTCCTGTGTGTGGACGATGATATGAAGATAGAGGCACTGAAACAGACCAACTATATCAAGTCCATCGTCACGGCACAGGGGAAAATGGACTTGGAGCGGAAGGGAACCCAGAGCTACCAGGGGTGGATGTTTGCCCGCCTGCTGGCATTCAGCAATGGAGACTTGCAGGCACTCTATGATCGAAGCGATGGCTTTTACCGCAGACAGCTTGTGCTGACGGCAAAGCGGAAAAATCCCGGGAGAATCGATGACCCAAATCTGGGAGAAAAGCTGAGAGCTGAGGCAGAGGGGATTTTCCTCTGGGCATTTGCAGGCTTACAGCGGCTGGTTACCAACAACTTCAAGTTTACGGAGAGCTTCCGCATTCTGGAGAACCGGGAATCTGCCAGAAGGGATTATAACAACGTCTATTCCTTTATGGAATCCGATGGTTATATTCGCCTCAAAGCGGATTCTTCCATTAGCTCCAAAGAGCTATATGCCATCTACCGGATGTGGTGTGACGAGAACTCTTTAACACCGCTGAAAGCCCGCAGCTTTAGCGATGCGGTTGTTGCCAGTGCCGCCAGCTACAATCTGGAGCATTGCAACAACGTCACCAATTCCGCCGGACGGCGAGTGTGGGGATTTATGGGAATCGAAGCGGTAGCCAATACGGCTATAAGCAGCTTTTACGGGGAATCGCCACGTACATACGTACCGGGATACCAAGATGACTAAGTACGTATGTACGCAGGAAAACCGTATTCTCCGCAATATGAAATTAAGGGAATAGAAATCCGTATTATAAATGCTTAAATTTATTCCCCAGAAACAACAAACAGCAGGCTTTAACGGCGGATAATAAAGGATACCCCCGCCTGTTGAAATCCGCTTATATCGAATGAAAACGCCCAAAATCGCCCCGAAATGGTACAGTTCGGAGTGGCTTTGGGCGTTTCTCTGCGACAACACAAATAAACAAGAGAAAGGAGGGTTTGGCAATGCCCAGAATGCCAAAATATCTCAAGATGGAATGGGCATTCTTTCTGGATGAACACAGCAGGAAGAAATACAACGAGCTGTGTAGAAAATGTGAAAAGCGCTGCAAGCAGAGCTTCCGAGCCACCGTGATTCGATGCACACGCTATCTGTCAAAGAGGCGGCAAGGATAATGGAACCTGATTGCTGCGGCGTTACTTTGATTCTCCCGCAACCCTCGTCCCCGGCGCTCAATCCGCAGATTGGGGCCGGTCAGCCTGGAAGGAAATATCTTCCAGGCTGTGGACGGCAGCGGTGCAGTACGGGAGTACGGAAACGCTGGTGTCCATGCCGCTGATGATGATGTGGTACATCGTCGGCAACGGCCAAGGCTCCCGCAGGAGCCGCATTCCCCGTTTCCCCCTCGGAGAGCCCACGATACTTTGCAGCCGCAGGATGAAAGTATCATAGTGGGTTATTACACTTCCGAAGAAGTGCTCCCCCGCAGCCTGCGTTTTTCAAAAATCTAAAATAGGAGGTAATTTGCCTATGGCAAGAGGCGACGGTATTGACCGTACCAGCGCAAGAAATGCAAAGATGACAGCCGCCAAGGTTGGCAACGCACAGGCCCACAATGAGCGGCAGAAAGAAAGTTATGTAAATCAAGATATTGTCCCAGAGCGAACGCCGATGAATGTCCATTTCAAATCTCCATCAGGTGACTACACCGCAATGTTCGATGAAATGGTCGCCTCCGGCACCATCTCTACCCGTGGCCTGAAAGCGGATGCGGAGAAGTTTGGAGAACTGGTCTTCGATGTGAACTCCGCCTATTTCTACAACCACGGCGGCTATGAATTTGCCAAGCAGTTCTATAAGGACGCTTACCAAGCCGCTGTGAACATCGTGGGTGGCGAGCAGTACATTCTCTCGGCGGTGATGCACGCCGATGAACGGAACCGGGCCATGTCCGAAAAGCTGGGGGAAGATGTGTACCATTACCACCTTCATGTGGTCTACATCCCGGTGGTGGAAAAGGAAGTCCGCTGGACGAAACGCTGCAAAGACCCGGCCCTGGTGGGAACAGTGAAGGAGCGGATCCATCAGGTGAGTATGAGCAAAAAATGGGCTTCCCAACCGGCAATTGGCGAGGACGGGCAGCCCCTCCTCACAAAGTCCGGCAAGCCGGTTTTGCGGAAATCCTACTCCGTCCTACAGGATGATTTTTACAACGCCATGCGGGCGGCTGGCTATACAGACCTGGAGCGTGGTGAGCATGGCAGTTCCGAGGAGCATCTGACCGTGACCCAGTTCAAGGTGGAACGGGAGCAGCAGCGCCTGGAAGGGCTGACAGAGCAGACGGCAGCCAAAGCCCAGGAGGCCGCAGCTCTCGGAAAGAAAATCGAGCGCTACCAGAAGCAGCAGGTGGCCATCCAGAAGGTGGACGAGATCGAAGCCAAGCCGATGCCCTTGTCTACTACAAAGGTGATCCTGGAACGGAAGGAGTATGAGGCGCTGAAAACCACAGCGAAGAAGTACATTGCCCAGGAGAAACGGGAGGGAGTGCTCCAAAGGGCACTGGATGCCGCAAAGGCCCTGATTAACGAGCTGAAAGCGGAAATCGCCTCCCTGCGGGAAGATCTGGCCTACTACCGCTCACCCCGCTTCCAGATGAAGCTCCATAAGGTCGAAAAGGAAAACAACGATCTCCGGGACAAGCTTCGGGTCTATAACGCCATCATTGACCGGTACGATTTGGGGCGATTCTTTGGGAAAAACAGGGATATGGGCCGCTCCCAGAAAGCAACGCAACAAGAAAGATAAAACACCATTTATAAAGTAAAAAGAAAGGATATTATTTTTGCCTATGACAAATCAAGAACAGCAGGCAATGCTCCTGCCGATTGACCGAAAAATGCTGCTCTCTATCCGGGAAGCAGCGGAATACAGCAACATTGGAATCAACAAAATCGATGAAATGCTGAAGCGCCCCAACTGCCCCTTCGTGCTGTTTGTGGGTACGAAAAAGCTGGTAAAGCGGAAAGCCTTTGAAGAATACATTGAAAGAAGGGCTGCCATTTGAAACCTCACGATTTCTCCATAAAATGGTGCCAGGAATGTCAAATTGGTGCGCACCAAAAAGCCCAAAAGATATTGAAAAACTCACGCTTTTATGGTATATTAAAGCGTCGTGGTGAAACTACGTTTCCTGTACTCAGGAAAGGAGTTCACGAATGGGCAAAAACCTAAAAGGCAGAGAATGCGGCAAAGGTATCTGCCAAAGAAAGGACGGAAAGTACACCGCCAGATTTACTTCCAAAAACGGTTCCCGCAGGGAAAAGCATTTTGATACGCTCCCGGATGCCCGTAACTGGCTGGCTGATATACAATACGAGGATAAGCATGGCCTGATTACCGCTTCCTCCGATATGACAGTAGATTCCTGGTTTTCGTTCTGGATCGACAATCTGATTGCAGACTTGGCCCCAAACACAAAACGGAACTACCGGGAACGGTATCGAATCAATATTCAGCCTGTCATCGGGACTATGCGTCTATGTGATGTCAAACCCATGCATTGCAAAATCGTCCTGAACCGAATGGAAACGACCTACGCAGGTTCCACCATTCGTCAGGCATACATCACTATGGGGACCATGTTCCGGGCCGCAGTTATGAATGATATGCTTATCAAGCATCCCATGAACGGTGTTCGCTATACGAAACCCGTTCGGGCTGTGGATGATATTAAATTTCTGACTGTGGAAGAACAGGAAAAATTTCTGGAGGCAGCAAAACGCTCCCACAACTACAGGCAATATGCGCTTCTGTTGGAAACCGGTTTGCGAACCTCGGAAATGATTGGCCTCACCTGGGATGCCATCGACTGGAAAAAGCGGACACTTACCGTCAGCAAGACTCTGGAATATCGCCACGGGGAAGGCGTTTGGCGGGCTGGCCCTCCAAAGACTGCCAGCAGCTACCGAACCATCCCTCTGACGAATCAGGCGTACAACATCTTAAAATCGTGCTACGATGAACGGCATACCCGCAAAGAATCCGAGCTGCTGTCGCAGGTTCTGGAATATGTGGATCGTCGAACGGGTCAGACCAAATACCTGTGTATGCGGGACTTGGTTTTTATCAACTACCGTACCGGCGAACCAGCCAAAAACAGCTCCTACGATACGCACCTGTATAAGCTTTGCGATGAGGCCGGCATCCGGCGATTTTGTATGCACGCCCTGCGGCACACCTATGCCACCCGTGCCATCGAGCGGGGCGTTATGCCCAAAGTCCTGCAAAGGCTGCTCGGTCACGCAAGCATCAAAACCACCATGGATCGCTATGTACACGTTACAGACATTTCCCTTGTCTCCGCCGTGAAACAATTCGAGCAGGCTGCCGCCTGTGCCGGTTAAAATTGGTGCGCTGGGGAAAAATTGGTGCGGAATTGGTGCGGAAACCATCCCTTATGTCAAAAACAATCTAGAGAATAAAGGAGATTTTGAAAATATGAAATTAGGTATTGTGGGACTGCCCAATGTAGGCAAATCCACGCTGTTTAACGCCATTACCAATGCCGGTGTGCCGGCGGATAACTATGCGTTCTGCACCATTGACCCCAATGTGGGCGTGGTGTCTGTGCCGGACGAGCGGCTGACCTGGCTGGCGGAGCTGCATCAGCCGAAGAAGGTTACCCCCGCGGTGATCGAGTTTGTGGATATCGCGGGCCTGGTGAAGGGTGCGTCCAAGGGCGAGGGGCTGGGCAACAAGTTTCTGTCCAACATCCGCACCACCGATGCCATTGTCCATGTGGTGCGGTGCTTTGAAGATGCCAACGTGACCCATGTAGAGGGCTCCACGGACCCCCTGCGGGATATCGACATCATCAATCTGGAGCTGGTCATGGCGGATATTGAGATGGTGGAGCGCCGGATTGACAAGTGCCAGAAGGCGGCCAAGGGCGGCGACAAGCGGTTCCTGAAAGAGGCTGAGCTCTTCACCGAGCTGCTGGCCCACCTGAACCAGGGCAAGCTGGCCCGGACCTTCGAGTGCAGCGAGGAAGACCGGGCGCTGATCGCCACCTCTGACCTGCTGACGCTGAAAAAGACCATCTACGTGGCCAACCTGGCAGAGGGCGAGGTCAACGACCCGGAGAGCAGCCGCCACTACATGGCCGTCAAGAAGCTGGCGGAGGAAGAGGGCAGCCAGATCATCCCCATCTGCGCCAAGCTGGAGGCGGACATTGCCGAGCTGGACGATCCCGATGAGAAGGCCATGTTCATGGAGGAGCTGGGTGTGAAGGAATCCGGTCTGGACCGGCTGATTCGCAGCAGCTACGCCCTGCTGGGTCTGATCTCCTTCCTGACCGCGGGCTCTGACGAGTGCCGGGCCTGGACCATCAAGAAGGGCACCAAGGCCCCCCAGGCCGCCGGAAAAATCCACACCGATTTTGAGCGTGGCTTCATCCGGGCCGAAGTGATTGCCTTTGACGACATGAAGGCCTGCGGCACCATGGCCGCCGCCAAGGCAAAGGGCCTGGTCCGCAGCGAGGGCAAGGACTACATCATGAAGGACGGCGATATCGTCAACTTCCTGTTCAATGTATAAAAAATCGGGGGCTCACAAAAGCCCCCAATTTTTTATAGGTAAAACCGGATTCCTTCCAAAATCAGCAAATGGACGGGGTAAAACAGGTAGGACCCCCAGGAAGCCCACCGGCTCCGCCCCCGCTTTTCTCCGCTGTAAAGGCAGACGGGCACCATGGCCGCCACGGCGAACAGCTGGACGGGGATGCTCTGGCCGAAAAGATCAATGGATACGCTGTTCATCCCCAGGCTGATCACCGCCAGGCCCAGCGTTTGAGCAAGACCTGCCCGCTCTGCCCCTCTGGTCAGGCCGAACAGGGCGATCAGCAGGATGCCCGCCCCGCCGTAGCTGGTGTGCAGCAACTCCGCGGCCAGTGCGAAGAGCAGCAGAAGCGGCAGCTTCCAGAGCGGCTTTTCCGTCTTTCCCATGCACCACAGCAGCACCGCCCCCAGCAGCAGGGTCCACAGGACATTTTGGTGAGCCCAGGGATTCATGCCGCCGTAGAGCACGAAATCATACACGCTCTCCGACAGCAGCGCCATGCCCCCCAGCCGGAAAAAATACCGCCTGGCATTCCGGGTATGTGCCACGCCCTCTGCCAACAAAAAGCAGTAAATTGGAAAGGCCAGCCGCCCAACCGCCCGGAACCATAGGCTCCACCGGAACAAAATCGCGCTGTGATCCACCAGCATGGTCACACAGGCCAGAAGCTTTAAGTCCTCCTGACAGAAAAATCGCCGCATACACACCCCGCCTTTCCCGCCCATTATAGCAGTCCCGCAGGCGGAATGCAACGGCCCCCTTTGGCCGCACATTTTCCTATTGCTTTTTTCTTTTCTTTCCTGTATAATAGACTGCGTCTCCGGGTGTAGCGCAGCTGGTAGCGCGCCTGCTTTGGGAGCAGGATGCCGCAAGTTCGAATCTTGTCACTCGGACCAAAGTGCCGCCGCAATTCAGATTGAATTGCGGCAGCGTTTTTTCCGGGTTCAGCTTGGAAACCGCATCAGCCTGATCGCTGATTTTCAATCTGGTACTTTATTTTCTGATATTTTTATGATAGACTGTTTCGTAGCAAAGAAGCTGATTTGACTTCGCGCGTCCAAAAAGCAGGCGGTTCTGATACCTGCTGTTGGGAAGGCGCGGCGGATTCCGGGGAACGACTTTTATGAAGCAAAATGACAACGGTTTTACATTGATGGAATTACTGATCGTAATCGCGATCATCGCGATTCTGGTGGCAATCGCCATTCCCGCGTTTGCCGCCCATCTGGAGAAGGTACGGGAAGCGGCGGATCTCGCCAATGTGCGCGCCGCCTACGCCCAGGTGCTCACAGAAGCGGTGTTTGGGAACCCCGACAGCACCGTTACGGTGAATCTGAAGCAGAAGCAGGCGGACTGGCAGTCGATGGACCCGGTGAACATCGGCGGCATCATCCATGCCAAAGGCGATGGCGATACAGAAAACTGGATTGGTGTGGCCGCGCCGGGCGGGACCTGCGTGGTTTCCTACAAGGAAGACTGCGGCGTGGTGCTCACCTGGAACGGGAAGGCAGACCCGTCCGGTCCGAACTATCCTTTTAACACGGCCATCAAAGATTTCTTTGGCCCGCTGTATGGGACAAACTTCTGGAACAAGGGAGAAATGCAGAATAATTCCAATTTTGAATTTGATTCCAGATGTCCCAACTCCAACTACCTGCCCGAAATTCGGAATGCTGTCAACCTCTTAGACAACAGCCTTCTGCAGCAGGAGGACTGCACCTGGGCCTACCTGGGAAATGGAAAGCCAAATCAGGAAGCGAACCGCTATCTCTTCTGGACCTCTCTGAACACGGACACAGTCGGTGCCGGGAAGACAATCCCCGTAATCATCCAGACCGGCGACGGGAAATACTACGTTTCGGAAACAACAACCGGACAACGGTCGAACAATGGGGAGCGCTATGTTGCCGTTTCGGAACGTCTCAACCCCAGCCAATACAAGGCTGTTCTGAATAAAGGTACGGAATACGAAACCCTGGAAAAAGCCTACGATGCCTACCTGGAGGCCCTGGACAGCTCCGGCTACAAGCCTCAATCCAAGCAGCCATAAAAAAATCAGGACGGAAGTTCTAACGCGAATTTCCGCCCTGATTTTTTCATTTACAGATAGGCCACCGTCTCTGACAGAGCCTTGCGGGAGGTGTGGTTTGCCAGGGGGCCCGCCCCCTCCGCAGCGTAGCCCAGGTCCAGGATCATCAGGACTTCCTCGTTTTCCGGCAGGCTCAAAGCTTCTGCCAGCTTGTCCGGGTCGAAGAAGTTGATCCAGCAGCTGTCCACACCGGCGTTGGCCGCCGCCAATAGCATATGGGTTGCCACAATAGTGGCATCCTCAATGCCGGAGTCCCGCTTTTCGCCGGGATAGGTGAACACACGGTTCCGGTCAAAGGCCACCACAACGCAGACCGGCGCGCCATAACGGCATGGGGTCACGCTGTCGATCTTTTGCAGGCCCGCCTCGGAACGGACCACATAGATTCGCTGCTCCTGCAAGTTCTTTGCCGTTGGCGCCGCGCGGCCGGCTTCCAGGATCTGGGCCAGCTTCTCTTCTTCCAGCGCCCGGGACCCGAAGCGCTTGCAGGAGTATCGGGCCTGAATGACTTGCGTAAATTCCATGGTTTTCTCTCCTTTGGTTTTTGAGGCGTCTGATATCCGCCCCTTCAAAGTGTAAATTTTTATATAATTATAATGGAATTCATAAGGTAAGTCAAGGCGCGGCCCGGACCATCCTGCCGATGAGCAGAAACCGCGCGTTCTCGAATTCATAGGAGCAGGTGGAGAGCACCAAAAAGCGGTCCCCTTCGGCAATTTCCTCCGGGGCCGCAAAGGTGGAGTCCGCCATGGCCTGGCGCACCAGGGCGCAGGCGGCTTTGCCGGTGTGGCCGATGGCGTAGAACGCCGAATCGGCTGGCACCACGCAGCCCGCCACCGGAAGAATCTGGAAGTTTCCGCCGGGGGTCAGGAGCCAGAGCACCGGGTGGGCATCGTAATAGTCCTGATTTTTGTACTTCGTCAGGGTGCCGAACATGGTTCCGTTTTTCATATTGTGCCCGTAGACCACGGTGATAGCATCCGAAAAATCTCCGGCGTTCCGGCAGTCGACAAAGAGGGTGCCGGTATTGTTGGGGGTGCCGTCGAAGATATGGTGCAGGTAGGTCTCATTGTCCGCGCAGGCCACAATGGGCAGGTCAATGGGGGTGTCCTGGCAGTAGAGCCAGCCCGCCACATCCGAATTGATTTTTTTCAGCGCCGCAAAGTCCACCGTGATGGGGGCGGGCTCCAGGGGCGGGTCTGGCTCCGCCTGGGCATCCGGGGCAGGCGGTGGCGCTGCCGTCTCTGCCTGCCGGACTGCCTGCTCCAGAATCGTCTGCTGGACCCGGGCGGCGCTCCAGCCCTGGGACAGATAGGCCGTCAGCTTTGCCGCCGAAATGGCCAGCACCCCCAGGGCTGCCAGTGCCAGCAGGCAGCGCAGAAGCTTTCGCACAGTGTTCTCCTCTCTTTCTGATACCAGATCATCTCGTCCGTCTGCGGGTCAGAAACAGCATGCCCAAAACACCCAGGCTCCCGATGGTCAGCAGGGCGTAGAGCAAAGGCGTGGATTCGTCACCGGTTTTGGGACCGTTGGCGGCGGAGGCGGTTTTTCCGCCGGTGGTCGTCCCCGCCGTTGTGCTCTTGTAGGTATTTTCAAAGGCCGCGGTGTTCACCTTCTCCCCGTTCTCCCCCTGGTGCAGGGCCACGGAAACCTCCAGACCGCCCTGGAGCGTCTTTTCCGCCGTCACCACAAGGGTGTAAACGGAATCGTCATAGGTGCAGTTCTGATTCGTGCCTCTTACCTGGGAGACGGTGTAGGTATAGACCCCCTCCCGGGTAAAATAGGCTGAGGGGAAGCGTTTCGTTCCCGCCCCGGTGACGGTCAGGGTATATTCCCCATTCTCCGCCCCCCGGGGCATGGGGGATGCCGGATCATCAGCCTTCAAAAGGAACCGGAAGCTCTCGGACCGGGCCGGAAGGGTCCCAGACAGGGAAACCTTCACCGGCACGGAGACACCGGGCTCCCCCGCGGCAAAGGCAGGCAGAACCATTGCCGCCATGCACACCGCTGCCGCCGCCAGCGCGCGTATCCTAGTGAACCATTTTTTCATCTTGCACTCCTCCTATTCCCCCACCATGACCGCCAGAACCACGGTTCTTGCATCCGTAAATTCCGAGGCGCAGGTGGACAGCGCCAGAATTTTGGGGCGCTCTGACTGCCTCAGACTGTCCAGAGTTTCCTTCCGCAGGTGCATGGCCCGGCTCTCCACAAAGGAAAGGGGGGCCTCTATATCAGCCTGCCACCGCTCCGGGTCGAAGATGTGCTCCTCTCCCGCGTCTGTCAGCAGACAGGCAAAAATTTCCAGTTCATAGCCCCCCTCCGGCAGCAGCAGGTTTCCCGTGGAGTGGGTCTCAAAAAATTCCAGGTCCTTATACAGGTCCAGGTCCCCGAACATTCCGCTGTTTTCCATGTGATGGCCATACAGCAGAGAATACACATCCAAAAAGTCACGTCTGTTCCGTGTGTCCAGAAAGATGCTTCCGGCCAGCGCGAAATTGCCGTGGACATCCTGATTGATATAGGTCAGATTGCTGCTGCCCTGCAGCACGGGATAATCGATTTTCGTCCCCTCCAGGGTGATCCAGCCGCAGATATCCGGGTTGATGCCCAAAAGCTCCCGGAAGGAAGCGCCGCCGCTTTCCTCCAGCGTTGGCTTATAGCGGATCATGTCCGCCTGCACGTCCATAGCTGCGGTGTAAATCCGGTTGTTGTCCCACAGGGCAAATCCGGCATACAGCCCCGCCGTTCCCAGGATCAGGAACAGCAGCAGATTCACCAGGGCGTTCGCCAGATTCCAGATTCCCTTAGCCATTTATGTCCGGCCTCCTCTCTTTGACCATCCAAACGGATGATTTCGTCCGGTCAAAGACCGGATTTCACCTGTCGTAAGAAAGATTTCATCCGGCCTTTGGCTGGATTTCACCGGAGCTGCCGCATTTGCGGCAGCTCCAAACTTTGGGTTCTCTTAGTCCTGAATCATCCGCTTCTTGGTAAACAGCAGGAACATTCCGCCGCAGACCATAACCAGCAGCAGCACATAGGGCAGGCTGTCAACGGTGACACCCATATCCACGATGCCGTCCTTCTGGTTGGTGATGGTCACGGTGTCCTCCGGGCTATCAATGGTCTTGTCTGCATCACCAAAGGTATATTGGGCTTCTCTGTAGCCCTGGCTGGTGTAGTCGTCTTCTGTAACGGTATAAGTAACCTGGTAAGGAATATTCGTGAACTTGATGGTATCGCCGTGCTTCAGGGTGATCCTAACGGTCTGAGTAGTCCAGTCGCCTCCGCTGATCGTATGGTCCGCGCCGCCCATGGTGTAGTAGATATCGCTGTTGACCTTTTCCCCGGCAGGGGCGGTAAAGGTAACAGTGACATCGAATTCCTTATTCTTGTCGCCCAGCAAGCCCGTTACCTGCTTGGTGACGGAAAGAGAACCGGCGGAATAGGTATTGTCAAAGTCGGCAGACTTATCCCCGTCTCCGTTTTCCGTGTGGAGCGCTGCCACTCGGACTTTGCCGTCCTGCTCAATGACCGTAACCACCAGGTACATGTCGTCCGTGCGGTAGGTAACGCCTGCCGTGTGGTTGTCATTTTCCAAGAATTTATAGGTATAGATGCCCACGGAATCGTAATCCGGCAGTGTAATAACGGCGGGCTTCGTCGCCGTGTCGGAGCCTGCCTCGCCCTTTGTATAGGTGACACTGGCAATGGTGGGCACCGGGGCATTGGCGGTGGTTACGCCATCCGCCGCGTCCTTCACTTCTGTGCATTTCAGCGCCGAGAAGGTAAAGGTTTCCGCAGGACTCTCGGTGCCGGCATTCGCCAGTTGATACGTCTTGGTCAGGGTAACTGTCTCCATATCCTCATAGTTGCTGGGCACGATTTCTTGATTTCCGCCTGCCTCCTCCGCGAAGGCCATGGCGCTTACACTCAGTGTCAGCGCCAGTGCAAGAACGATGGAACAAAGCTTTCTCATGTGGGTTGACCTCCTAAAATTCACCAAAAATGTATGTCATGGCCCATGGGCCACAGCACCGATTCAAACGTCCCGCCTGCGCAGGATGGTGATGACCTTTCCTGACAGGTTTTCCACAGAGACGGGGCCAACGTCCCGGCTGTCCTCCCCCTGGGTCCGGTGATCCGCCAGAAGGAACACCGTGCCCTCCGGCACCGCGTAGGGGTAGGACAGGGCTTCCTTTGCGTAGGTGGGGTAGAGTATTTCCCCCGCCTGGTTGGTTCCGTTTACCAGCAGCATCCCGGTGTCCCCCAGGTCCACCGCGTCACCCCCTGCCGCCGCCACACGGCCCAGGCGGGTCTCGCCCCCCGCCGTGTAAACCACCACATCGTTCTGGGAGTACCGCTGCTGGAGCCGGAAGGCGATCACCAGATCCCCGTCCTTCAGCGCCGGAAACATATCGTTGCCCCGGACCTGGGTCACCAGGAAAACCTGGGTCAGCAGCACCCAGACCACCCCGCCAAACAGCAGCACCCGCGCTAAGAGGCTTCCCCAGGCCTGCCGATCCCAAAGCCTCGCACGGCGGCGGGCAATGATCTTTGCCGGATTATCCGTTGTCCTGCCCATCGGCCGCGCCCCCGTTTCTGTTCTTTTCCAGCAGCACCTCATACCGGGTCCTCTCAGAGCGAAGCGCCGCCTCATAGAGGCCGTTCAGCTCCTGGAGCTTTTTCCACAGGTCCTCCTCCGCCACGCCGCCGAAGAGCTTTTTGCGGAACCGGACGGTTTTCAGCCAGTCGTTTAGGGCCCGCTGCTCGGAAAGCAGCGTCCATTCCTCTCCTTTTGTCAAGGCTCGTTCCTCCTGTCTCTCTTCTTACGTCCCGGCAGGGCCAGCAGCCCCAGGGCGGAAGCGCCCAGGGTCATCCCATAGGGCAGGGTGTCCAGGGAAATGCCCATATCCGGGACCGCATCCTTGCAGTTTTGGAAGACGATCCCCTGCCCGGCCTCTGACGTGACCAAATAGGTCAGGCTGCTTCCCCTGCCCTGCTCCTGAATTTCCTCGCCCAGCAGCACCGTATAGGACGCTTCATAGCTACCGCAGTCCTCCACAATGGTGAGCTCGTCACCGATGTTGGCGGTGACCACCCGCTCCTGGCCATGCTTCAGGGTGAAGGCCTGGTCCTCCTCCGTCTGCTCCTTCCAGGTATTTCCGGTGATCCGGAAGGAGAATTCCCGGTTTTTGTCCCCCATGTTTCCGGTCACCTCCTTGCGGACAGTGACGGTGGCGGTGGGGGTCTTTTCAAATTTCCAGGTGCCTACCAGCAGCATGCCGCCCCTGGGCATAGGGATGGTGTCCCCAGCATCGTGGGGGCCCTCCGCCTCCCGATACCAGCCGTCGAAAACCCATCGCCCGCCGTTTGCCGGGTCCTCTACAGGCTCCCGGCTGTAGTCCAGAACGGTCACCACCGCCCCCTCAAAGTACCGCTCCGGGTCCATAGGGGCCGCCGGGATGCTGTCCGGAGGCTGAACCCCGTTGGGGGCATCGTAGTACAGATGGTAGCCCACGCCATAGTCCGATGCCAGCGATACGGTCACCGTTCCGGTATTGGTAACCTTCGATGTTGTGGGAATCTCGGATTGATTGTTATTTCTGTCCTTCACATGCAGCACATACGCATAGGTGATATCGGCGCTGACGTTCAGGGTGATGTCCCCCGTGGTCCAGTCCGCCGTCGTGGCGGTGTAGTCCACCACCGCCGTGTATGTACCGTCGCCGTTGTCCGTCAGCGTTACGTCCTCATAGGTCTGGCCGTTGACGGTCAGGCTGGTGACCTGGAAATCCTGAACGGTACTTTCCTCCAGCCGCTCCGGGGTCAGGGTCACTGTAAAGGTCACCTTGTCGCCGGGCTTTACATCCGTGCTGGGGTCCGCCTTGGCGTTGAGCAGCAGTGCGGGCCGCTTGGCCGTAAAGTACTGGTTCAGGGTCACATTCCCCGCGGCGCTGCCTCGGTAGCCATCAAACCCCAGATACCCCGCCGCCTTGGCCTGGGTGATCAGGCTGTCAAAGTCCGGGTAATTCTGGCTGATATTGGACGAAGGACTGTCAATGGAATAGAGGTCGTAGCTGGTCCCGCCCGTTGATGTGTTGTAAACGGTAAATTGGGTAAGCAGGCTGTTTGCCGCAGGCTTGACGAAGTACACATAGAATTCTTCTGACGGTCCGCTGCTGTAGGAATAGGTCACGTCAAAGTCTTGGGTATAGGGCCCCTCCCAGGTCCACGCACTGTCCGAGGCGGTTCTGTGGGCATAGGCAACAATGACGTTCTGAAGCACGTTGTGGATGGTTGCCGTCGTCGCCTGAACCGCGATGTCCTGCCCTGCCTGTCCGCTGGCAAGGGCCAGCAGCATATCCAGGATTTCCAGCACATCCGCCCGGAAGCCGTCGTCCTCCAACGCCAGCGCATGGGCCTGGACGGACTCCAATTCGGAAAGGGTCAGCTCCGAAGCCGCCCGGGCGTTTTCCTCCGCCTGAAGCAGAAGCAGCAGCTCCTCGCAGCTTTGGGTCTGCATCAGCTTTTCGTAAAGCGTCTGCGCCTCCGGCGTATTTTCCAAGGCCAACTCCTGATGGCAGGCACAGAGGCAGCTTTCCTCCCGGCAGTCATCAGAACAGCCCTCCAAATGGACAAAGGCCCCTTCCGTCTCCTCCTCTTCTTCCGGAGTCTGCTCTTCTTCCGAGGGTTGCTGTTCCTCCGGGGGTTGCTCCTCTTCCTGGGGCTGCTTCTCTTCCTGGGGCTGCTTCTCTTCCTGGGGCTGCTCCTCTTCCCGGGGCTGCCCCTCTTCCTGGGGCTGTTCCTCTTCCTGGGGCTGTTCCTCTTCCTGGGGCTGTTCCTCCTCCTGGGGCTGCTCTTCCTCCTGGGGCTGCTCCTCTTCCTGGGGCTGCTCCTCTTCCTGGGGCTGCTCTTCCTCCGAAGGCTGCTCCTCCTCCGGGGCTGGCTCCTCCTCCGGGATCGGCTCCCCCTCCGGCGTTTCCGCCTCCTGCACCGTAATGCCCACCTCCGGGCCCACGGCAAATACCGGCATCACCGCCGTCAGGAGCAGGCCGCACAGGAGCAGCGCGATCCATCTTCGTGTCCTTCTTTTTCCCTTTCGATCCATCGAAAAATCCCTCCCGCTTTCCGCTTTGTCCTTCCGGGGCACAAAGCTGAATTGGAACCTTCGCCCCTTGTGATCTGCCCCTATTCTAAGGCGGGATGGCTGCGAAATTCGTCATTTCCCCGGGAGTGATTTCCTTCCGTTCCAAAATTTTTTCAAAAAAAGAACCCCCGCTTTCCATTTGCAGGAAAGCGGGGGAATGTTCAAAACAGATTCAGAGCTTCTTAGCTCTCGAAGTCACCCTCATCGGCTACGGGCTCTTCCGGCTCTGCAGCGGGCTCTTCGGCGGCAGGGACTTCCTCAGCGGCAGGAGCCTCTTCGGCGGGTGCTTCCGCGGCGGGAGCGGGCTCTTCAGCGGGTGCCTCGGCAGCAGGAGCCTCTTCCGTGGCAGCGGGGGCCTCTTCCTCTTCCATCCCCTCGTCCCAGGGGCAGCAGCCGATGATACGCTTTGCCCAGGCAACGATCTTGTCACCATAGACGGCAATGAGATAAACAATGCTGGCAATGGTGGCCAGGGCAGTCAGGACCTTCAGAATTGCATTCAGCGTTTTCATAAAATTCCTCCATTTCATATGTTGCGGCATCCAAAACCAGTCAGGCGCAAAATACCCCGGCTTTTTCGGCGGCAGAAAATTTGCTGCCTATAGTATAGCCAATTTCCTGACAAAATGCAAGAGAGAATTCAGAAATCCTTACAATTGCGCCGTTCTACGCAAAATGGAGAAAAAAATTTTCTTCAGTCTAATTCTTTGAAATACATTCGTAAAAAGAATGGAACATTTCTAAAAATAGGAATTTTACAGAATCCATAAACCGTGCTATGATAATGCCAGAAACAAACCGATGGAACAAAAACTTATATAGAAGGAGCACTTCATTATGGTTAAACTTTATGAATCCGGCGTGTATCTCGTAAACGGCGAAACCATCGTCACCGATCCTGCCGCGCTGCCCGGCCTCACCGGGAAGACCGTCTCCAAAGAAGAAGCCACCAAGGGCACCATGGCCTACGGCATTCTGAAAGCGCACAACACCACGGACAACATGGACGCTTTGCAGCTGAAGTTCGACTCCATGACCTCCCATGACATCACCTATGTGGGCATCATCCAGACCGCCCGTGCCTCCGGCATGACCGAGTTTCCTCTGCCCTATGTGCTGACCAACTGCCACAACTCCCTGTGCGCCGTAGGCGGCACCATCAACGAGGATGACCACAAGTTCGCCCTGTCCGCTGCCCACAAGTACGGCGGCATCTATGTGCCCACCAACATGGCCAACATCCACTCCTACAACCGGGAGGCCATGGCGGGCTGCGGGCGGATGATCCTGGGCTCCGACTCCCACACCCGCTACGGCGCTCTGGGCACCATGGCCATCGGTGAGGGCGGCGGCGAGCTGGCCAAGCAGCTGGTGGGCCGGACCTACGACTTTGCCCGCCCCGGTGTCATCGCCATCTACCTGACCGGCGCTCCCAAGGCTGGCATCGGTCCCCACGACGTGGCCCTGTCCATCTGCGGCGCGGTGTACAAGAACGGCTATGTAAAGAACAAGGTCATGGAGTTCGTGGGCCCCGGCATTGGGAACCTGCCCATGGAATTCCGGAATGCCATCGACGTAATGACCACCGAGACCACCTGCTGGTCCTCCATCTGGGTCACCGATGAGAAGACCAAGAACTACTTCACCGTCCATGGCCGCCCGGAGGCCTACAAGAAGCTGGACCCCACCCAGGTTGCCTACTACGACGGCTGCGTGTACATTGACCTCTCCACCATCGAGTCTACCATTGCCATGCCCATGCACCCAAGCAACACCTACACCATCCACGAGCTCCAGGAGAACGCCGCCGATATCCTGCACCTGATTCAGGAGAATGCCAACAAGCAGATCAAGGGCGCGAAGATGGACATTGTGTCCAAGCTCCATGACGGGGCCATCTGGGTGGAGCAGGGCGAGATTGCCGGCTGCGCCGGCGGCACCTTTGACAACATCTGCGCCGCCGCCGATATCCTGAGAGGCCGCAGCTGCGGCAACGGGGCCTTCACCCTCAGCGTCTACCCCGGCTCCATGCCCGCTCTGGCAGAGCTCATGAAAAACGGCCGGGCGCACGACCTGATCGCCGCCGGTGCCATTCTCCGGGAGTGCTTCTGCGGCCCCTGCTTCGGCGCAGGCGACACCCCCGCCAACGGCGAATTCTCCATCCGCCACACCACCCGGAACTTCCCCAACCGGGAAGGCTCCAAGCCCGGCGAGGGCCAGATGGCCGCGGTTGCCCTGATGGATGCCCGCTCTATCGCCGCCACCGCCGCCAACGGAGGCCGTCTTACTGCCGCCACCGACCTGGATGTGGAGTACACCAACCCCGAATACCACTATGACAACGGCATCTACGAGAAGCGCATCTACAACGGCTGGACCCGCCCGGAACCCCAGCATGAGCTGAAGTTCGGCCCCAACATCAAGGACTGGCCCGAAATGCCCGCCCTGACCGATGATCTGCTGGTGAAGGTCTGCTCCTACATCACCGACCCCGTCACCACCACCGACGAGCTGATTCCCTCCGGCGAGACCTCCTCCTACCGTTCCAACCCGGAGCGCCTGTCCGAGTTTGCCCTGTCCCGCCGGGACCCCCAGTATGTGTCCCGCAGCAAGGAGATGCGGCAGGCCGAGCGTGACCGCCGGGCCGGCAAGGGCCTGACCGAGGAAGTCAAGGCCGTATACGCCGCCCTGACCGCCGCAGGGGTGAAGAACGATCCCGAAAACACCGACCTGGGCTCCACCATCTTCGCCAATATGCCCGGCGACGGCTCCGCCCGGGAGCAGGCGGCCTCCTGCCAGCGGGTCATGGGTGCCAGCGCCAACTTCGCTAAGGCTTATGCCACCAAGCGCTACCGCTCCAACTGCATCAACTGGGGCATGACCCCCTTCCTGGTAGAGAATCCGGAGGTCTTCGAGCTGGGTGACTACATCTTCGTCCCCGGTGTCCGGGCCCATGTGCTGGCCAATGACGCAAGCTTTGATGCCTACGCCGTCAAACCCAACGGCACCGTCACCAAGTTCTCCGTCTCCACCGGCGCCCTGACCGAGCCCGAGCGCCAGATTATCGCCGACGGCTGCCTGATCAACTACTACCGGAACAATCAATAAGCTATCACTCATTCCTTTCTGATAAAGAGTATCCCCCTTTCCGTCTACGAGCGGAGAGGGGGATATTCTGTGTGTCAACGGCAGCTTGTTTTGACGCAAATCCTCTACGGTTTTTTAAAAATTTGTTAGGGCCCTTGCAATTTAATTTTTCCTGTGCTATACTAAATTATAAGGTACCTAACGAATTGGAGGCGAATCTATGGATCAAGAACTGAATCTGCGTCTGCTGGGGATGCTGCTGCAAAGTGCCTATCTTTTGCAGACACGGGAAAGCCATCGGGGGCAGGGGCGGCTGCTGGTTTTGCTGCACCTGCACGAAGGACTGACCCAGCGGGAGCTGATCGACCTGACCGGGCGGCGCTCCGCCACCCTCAGCGAGCAGCTGGACGGGATGGAAAAAGCCGGGCTCATTCTCCGAAGCAGGAGCGGGCTGGACAAGCGGAATGTGGATGTCGTCCTGACGAAACAAGGCGAGGAAGCCGCCGCCCAGGCGCTTCAGAACCGCCAGGCCTACGCGGACGAACTCTTTGACACGATTCCCCACCAAGAGAAAGTCCAGCTTGCGGCACTTCTGGATGGGCTGCTGCACACCTGGAATATCCCGATCAACAATGAAGAATATCCCAATCCCACGGAGGAAGAAAGAAATGCATCCGCAAAACAAAAATAAAATGGCCGAAATGCCAATCAAAAAGCTGCTGCTCAATATGGGCGCGCCCATGATGATCTCCATGCTGGGGCAGGCGCTCTATAATGTGGTGGATACCTTTTTCGTCTCCCACATCCCCGCCGCAGCCCAGATCGCGAACCTGGGGGACAAGGCCATCAACGCGCTGACCCTGGCCTTTCCCGTGCAAATGCTGATCGTAGCCCTTGGCGTTGGAACAGGCGTGGGCATCAACGCCACCGTCGCCAAAAATCTAGGCCGTGGAGACCGGGATCATGCCAGCCGCACGGCGGGCAACGCCATTTTTGTAACGCTGTGCTACTTTGCCGCCATTTTCCTGTTTGGTCTGACGGCCTCCGGGGCCTTTATCCGCTCCCAGACTGCAGACCCCGTAATCACAGGCATGGGCACAACTTATCTTCGCATTATCACGGTGTTCTCCTTTGGCACCCTGGGCTATATGTGCCTGGAAAAGATCGTTATGGGCACCGGAAAGACCATGATCACCATGATCTGCCAGCTGGCCGGGGCCATCACCAACATCATTCTGGACCCCATCCTGATCTACGGTCTTCTGGGCTGCCCCGCCATGGGGGTCGCCGGTGCGGCCTGGGCAACCGTCATTGGACAGTTCGTGTCGCTGATTGTCATTGCCATTGTCTATTTTGGAAAAGGGGTCGGCATTGAGACAGGCTTCCGGTATCTGAAGCCCGACAAAGAAACGCTCTCCGGCATTTATGCCATCGGTCTTCCTGCCGTGGTCATGCAGATTTTAACCCCCATCATGTCCTACGCCCTGAATCTGATCTTGGGGGCGGTCTCCGTCTCGGCGGTGACAGCCTACGGCGTGTATTACAAACTGCAAAACTTCATTTTCATGCCGGGTTACGGCCTGAACAACGCATCAATCCCCATTATCTCCTATAATTTCGGGGCCAAAAACAAAGACCGGGTGTCCCAGACCATTCGCTATGGGCTTATGGATGTATCCGGCATTATGCTGGCCGGAATTGTGCTGTTGCAGGTGTTTGCCCGCCAGATCGTGGGTCTGTTCTCCGTAACGGAAGAATCCTATCAGCTCTGTGTGCTGGCATTGCGCATCGTCACCTGCGGCTTTTTCTTTGCCGGAGCGAACATCATTTTGCAGGGCGTGTGTCAGGCCTTGGGCAAGGGTGTTTACTCTCTGGTGATCTCTCTGCTGCGCTTTATCGTGCTGGCGCTGCCTCTGGCCTGGGTACTTTCCAGTCTGCCGGATGCCGCAAGCCTCGTCTGGCTGGCACTTCCGATTGCGGAAGCCGGGGCATGTATCGTTGCCATCTTACTGACCCGGCGCACCTACAGAAGTGCCGTGGGGCAGATTTCCTAAGTCTTTCCAGGCATCAAAAAAATCGGCCATCGCTGGCCGATTTTTTTGTATTCAGATTTCTGTGAACGTATAGCGCACCATGCTGCCCTTGCCGTCTCCGGTGATAATCAGCTTCTCCCCCGTCTGGGTCTGAACGCAATCCATCACGGGATAGGGGGCATTCTCCTTCACATAGGCCTCCGGACTCTCACACTCGGCCTCGATGATCTCCTTCTTTGCGTGGCGCTCCCCGCCGCAGGGGTTGATGGTTTCAATGAGGATTTCATATTCCTTCATAGAAAACACTCCTTTCCGTTTTGGCTAGGATATCACGGAGTCAGCAGAAATGCAAATGGGCGTTTTTTACAAGGATTCATTCAATTCTTTGTATGTTTTTACAATAATCACCGCCGAAATCACAAATGTCAGCACATCCGACACCGGCATGGAAAATAGCACGCCGTCCAATCCGAAGATCAGCGGCAGCGTCAGGGCGAAGCCCACGCCAAAGACCACCTCCCGGAACATCGACAGCATGGTAGAGGCCAACGCCTTGCCCAGGGCTTGCAGGAAGATGAAGCAGGCCTTGTTGACGCAGGCCAGCACCATCATGCACAGATAAATCCGGAATGCCTTGACGGCGAAGACCGTATAGTAGCTGCTCTCATTGGCCGCGCCGAAGATGGCGATCAGCTGCCGGGGGCACAGCTCTACCAGCAGCAGGGCAATGAAACCAACCAGGGCCTCATAGGTCAGAAGCTTTGTAAACAATTCCTTCACCCGGCTCTTTTTCCCTGCCCCCATGTTGAAGCCCACAATGGGGATGCAGCCTGCGGCCATGCCCACCACAATGGAAATGACAATCTGGAAGAACTTCATCACAACGCCCACAACGGCCATGGGAATCTGGGCGTACTGTTCCTGCCCGAAGACGGGGTCAAGGGCTCCGTATTTCCGCAGCATATTGTTGATGGCTGCCATGGCCGCCACCAGACTGATCTGGGAGAGAAAGCTGGTAATGCCGAGAGAGAGCATCCGCCCGCAGACGGCCCCTTGCAGGGCATAGTCCTGGGACCCGGGCTTGATCACGCGCATATGCAGCAGATACCACAGAGCCAGAATCGCCGTTGCCACCTGTCCAATCACCGTTGCCACAGCCGCGCCCATCATCCTCCAGCGGAATACAAAGATAAAAATGGGGTCCAGGATAATGTTGATGACCGCCCCCGCCAAAGTAGACACCATGGCAAATTTGGGATTGCCGTCAGCCCGGATGATGGGATTCATGGCCTGCCCGAACATATAAAAGGGAATGCCCAAAGTGATATAGAAGAAATATTCCTGACTGTGCCGGAAGGTTTCTTCATTTACCGTGCCGCCGAACATGGCGATAATGCCGTCCGCGAAAATCAGATACACCGCCGTCAGCACCAGACTGGCCGCCACGATCAGCACCACAGCATTGCCAACGCAGCGCTTGGCGTTCTCCGGCTCCTCCCGGCCCAGGGCCATGCTGACAAAGGCGCAGCAGCCGTCCCCCACCATGACGGCAATGGCCAGAGCTACCACCGTCAGCGGGAACACCACCGTATTTGCCGCGTTGCCGTAGGAGCCTAAGTAGCTGGCGTTGGCAATAAAAATCTGATCGACAATGTTGTAGAGCGCCCCTACCAAAAGCGAAATGATGCAGGGAATGGCGTAGCCCTTCATCAGCCTGCCCACGGGCAGCTCGCCCAGAATCGTGTTGTTGTCCATTGGAATCACCTTTTCCTTAAAAAATATGCGTAAGCCCGGCAAAACATCCGGACTTACGCATTTCGCAACACGATGAATATGGGAGCTTTACGAAGAAAGCAGCGGGGATGCCAACTGGATTTACGCATACCCGCCACTCGTCTTGAAATCATTATAGCAAATGCTTCTGATTTTTTCAAATGGATTTTTCCGTTTTAATGATAAAATTCCCGAATCATCTTCTCAATGGCGCGGCTGGAACGGCTGCGGTAGCCGTCCGGGGGCGAGATCAGCACCAGGTCTACGAAGGTCCGCTCCTCTCCGATGCTCACATACTCCACATCACTGCGGGCAATGGCGCAGGAGGCATAGGTAAAGGCCAGCCCCAGGCCGCTGCAAGCCATGTGCAGGGCAAAGGCTGCGGTCAGGTCCTCGTTGACCACAGGCGGGTCCATGTTCCAGAGCTCAAACTGCCGCCTTGCCAGACTGCCCAGCACCGTGGAGCGGTTGGACAGCAGAAATTCAAAGGCCGCAAGGTCCTTCAGGTTTACCCAGGGGCGGCTGGAATGGCGGAAGTGGACATACTCCATGGCCGGGTGGGCCCGGTGGATCACCAGGCACACCTCGTCCTTCATCACGGCCACCCGCTCCTCCGTTTCCTCCGCCTGCAGGGCCACCAGAGCTAAATCCAGCTCCCCCGCCGCCACCTTTTTGCGCAGAACGGCGCTGTCGTGCTCCACAATGTGGACCTGTACCGTGGGGTATTCCTCCCGGAAGCGGCTCAGTACCGGCGGGATCAGGGCCGAGCCCCGGAAACTGGAAATGCCGAAGCTGATGCGCCCGCCCTTGGGCTGCTCCGCCTCCTTCAGCTCTGCCTTGACCCGCTCAAACTGGGCCAGCATCTGCCGGGCGTTGGCGATGAAAACTTCCCCCGCCGCCGTAGGCCGGACCCCCGCGCCGGTGCGCTGGAAGAGCTTGGTGTCCAGCTCCGCCTCGTAGCGACTGAGAAACTGGCTGAGGCTGGATTGGGCCAGATACAGCTTCTGGGCCGCTCGACTGATGCCCCCCTCCTCCGCAATGGTGACGATGTACTCCAATTCCTTTAATTCCATGAGTCAGCCTTCCCTGTGTGGATTTCGCACAAATTCCGCCGCCCTCAATTATCACAAATCACAATAGATATCGCTTTTTCCGATAGCTGGTATCTTTTTCTGGCGGTTGCACTGTTTTCCCAAATAATATATAATAAAAACATCCAATTCGCAAGAAAAAAAGACTAGAAGGGAGAAAATATTATGCCGGAACTTTCCATGAAGGGCGTCATTGATATGCACGTCCACACCAATCCGGACCTGCGGCTGCGGGCCTATGATGATCTGGAGCTCTGCGATGCCGCCGTGCGGGTGGGGGCACGGGCCATCGTCATCAAAACCCACTTGGGCAGCACCGCCTGCCGGGCGGAGCTGGTAAACCACTACAACCGCATTGTCCACCCGAACAACGACTTTACCATGTTCGGCTCCATCACCCTGAACCGCTGCGTAGGCGGCATCAACCCCACCGCCGTGGACAACGCCCTGAAGCTGGGGGCCAAGGTGGTGTGGCTGCCCACCCAGTCCGCCCGGAACCATCTGCTGAAAATGGGCAAGAGCCCGGAGGGCTGCGTAGACATGGTGGTGGACGGTAAGGTAGTGCCTGAAATGCTGGATGTGTTCCAGCTGATTAAGGATCACGATGCCGTGCTGGGCACCGCCCATGTCTCCCCGGAGGAGGCCTTTGTGGTGGTAGAGGCCGCTCGGAAGGCCGGGGTGAAGAAGGTTGTGGTTACCCATCCCGAATGGTGGGTGGTGGGGATGTCCGTAGAGGACCAGATTCGCTTGGTAAAGGATTACGATGTGATTCTGGAACGCTGCTTTGCCCAGAACATGGGCGGCGGCAAGTACAAGAGCAATCTGCCGGACAATCTGGAGATCATCCGCACCGTGGGCTACAAGAACGTCATGGTGGACACCGACGGCGGCCAGACCGAAAACCCCAACTGGGAGATTGCCATGCACCAGTACATGCAGTACCTCTTTGACCACGGCATCCCCGAGGAGCAGATTCGCTACATGACCCACGACCTGCCAAGCTGGCTGCTTGGCATCGACAAATAACCGGGAGGAATTCACAAATGCTGAGCTTTCTGATCATTGCCGCCATTGCGCTGGCGGTCTATCTTGGCTACAAAACCAAGATCAACACCGGATTTTTCTGTATTGTCTTCGCCTATCTCATCGGCTGCTTCGGCATGGGCCTGAGGCCCAAAACGCTGATCGGCTACTGGCCCACGAACACTATGTTCGTCATTCTGGCGGTGAGCCTGTTCTACAACGTGGCCGCCGCCAACGGCACCCTGGAAAAGATTTCCCGTTCCCTGCTGTACGCCTGCCGGAAGTTCCCCGGTCTGCTTCCCTTCGCCCTGTTCTTTGTGGCCGTGGTACTGTCCGTTATGGGCGCTGCCTACTTCACCGTACTAGCATTCCTGGCCCCCATTACCATGCTGATCTGTGAAGAGGCCAAAATGGACAAGCTCACCGGCGCTGTTGCCATCAACTGCGGCGCGCTGGCAGGCGGCAACTTCCCCACCGCCGCTCTGGGCGTTGTCTTCCGGGGTCTGATGGACACCGCCTATGAGGCCACCCCGGAGCTGACCCCCATCGACTCCTTTTCCAGCTCTCTGACCATGTTCGGCCTGGCCATCGTGTCCAGCCTGATCATTATTTCCGTGTTCCGCTTCGGCTTCAAGAGCAACCGGGGCATTGGCAAGGGCGTTACCTTTGAAAAGCCCGAAGCCTATACCAAGGTTCAGAAGCAGACCCTCTGGCTGATTCTCGCCATGATGGCCGTGGTGCTGATCTTCCCCATCCTGAAAATGATTCTGCCCGGCAGTAAGGCCATTGCCACCGTAGCCGGAAAGATTGACGTGGGTCTTGTGGCCATCGTCTTCGCGGTGATCGCCCTGCTGCTGAAGCTGGCCCCCCAGAAGGAGATCATTGCCAAAGTGCCCTGGAACACCATCCTGATGATCGCGGGCGCGGGCATGCTGATTGCCGTTGCCGTAGAGGCGGGCACCATCACCATGCTGTCCAACTGGATCGGCAGCAATGTACCCACCTGGCTGGTGCCGCTGGCCTTCTCCGTTGTCGGCGCGATTATGAGCTTCTTCTCCTCCACCACCGGCGTTGTCTGCCCTGCCCTCTTCCCCCTGATCCCCGCCCTGGCGGCCTCCACCGGCCTGAGCCCCGCTGCCCTCTTCACCTGCACGGTGCTGGGTGCCCAGAGCTCCGCCATCAGCCCCTTCTCCTCCGGCGGCAGCCTGATCCTGGGCTCCTGCGGCAACGAAGAGGACCGCAACAGCCTATTTAACCGCCTGCTGTTCACCGCCGTCCCCGTCAGCGTGGGCATCTGCGCCGTATACAACCTGATCATTTCCATGGTTCTGTAAAAGACGGCATCAAAAAAATCGGCCATTTCTGGCCGATTTTTTGTATTTATAAAGCTTTTTGTTTTCAACAAAATCCAGAGAAATTCAAACATTTTTGCTATGGATTCTTATTTCTTTCCCAGCAGCCACCGCAGCCCCGGACGGGTCAGCAGCCAGTTGCAGGCAGAGAGAATCAGCAGAATCACCGCCACCTCCAGCCCTTTTTCCGCCCACATGGCAGCAGACGATGAAAAATCCGAAACGGGAATCCCCATCCGGGGAAACCACACGGAGATCACCGTCATAATGGGGTTCTGGTGCCAGGCGAAATAGATGAGGCTGTTCTGGCCGATATAGGTAATGGGCTTCCAGCAGATCCAGCAGGAGGCGATCAGCACCGCGCCGATGCCGGCAAAGGCCGCCAGATAGCTCAGCGGCGCAATGCCGAACTGGCCGCCGAAGAGGTCCAGCACGGGCACCTTCCCCAGAATGCCGGGGGTACCTGCCGCCAGATTCACCGCGCCAAGGCCCAGAAAGAGCAGCACCCCCCGCCGGGACTTTGCCGCACGCGCCAAGGTCTCCCCCTGACCGCGCAGGAGATAGCCGCCTAAGAAGAACGGCAGAGCCGGGAAGCACAAATCCAGATTCCAGGGCAGCGCGGGCAGCCCCCGGCCCACATACAAAACACCGAGAATACCCAATATTGCGCCGATCAGCGCCAAAATGTGGGGCTTCTGAACAGAGCGCACCAGAAAATAGCAGCCGATTTCCAGCAGGAAGAGACAGGCCAGGAACCACAGCGTCCACATCCGCCGCTGCAAGAGCACCTGCCCCGTCAGCTCCAACACCCTGGGCCAGATGGACTGCCCCCGGACCGTAGTCAGGTAACCCTCGGACAAAATCATGGGCAGCGCCAAAGTCCCGTAGGGCAGCAAAAGCGTCCGGCACTTGCCCTTCAAAAATTCCCCAAAGGGTTTCTCCGCCCGGAACACGAAGCCCGACAGGAAAAAAAACAGCGGCACATGGAAGGTAAACAGCCAATTCGCCACCGGATGGCCAGAGATCACATGGGAAAGAATGATCGCCAGAATACCAAAGCCCCTGGCCGTATCCACAAAGGCCACTCTCTTTCGCGGCATGCGCCCGCCCCCCCTTTCCTCTTCCTGTCATTATACGTTTCTTCCACCCTTTACGTCAAGGCAAAAAATTGTAGGGGCTGTTGCAAAATAGGCATTTTCGTAGGGGCGGCTACCAGCCGCCCGCGATCTGACGGAATTGCGCGTTTGATCGATACGCTCTGTCCCGAAAGTCGGCGGGCGGCTAATAGCCGCCCCTACGGGTTTGCTATTTTGCAACAGCCCCCAGGTTTTATTCAGACAAATACAGATTCAGCGTTTGCAGCGCCTGGGATGCGGCCTGGGCGGGGGTGCAGGTGCCCTTCAGGCAGGCGGTGGCCTGCTCCATGACCACGCTGCGGATGGTGCGGTCCGTCAGGGCGGGAGTGGTGAGCCCATCTACCCAGGTTTTGAACTGCTGCCGCTCGGCGGCGCTGGGGTAGCGGGACATAAAGGAGATCATGTTGCCGTTTTCATCCGAAGAGGCGAATACACCCTTCGACACCTTGTTCTGGGCGATCTCCCGGTCAAAGGCACTCCGGTTCACAGGGAAGCCGTAGCTCCACCCATCCTGCACCTCCTCGCTGAGGACAAAGCGCAGGAAGTCCATGGCCTCCGCCCCGCTGCGCGACGCGGACAGGATGCCGTAGAGCTGCCGGGGCAGGAACACCCCCGATGCCTGGGGGTACAGCGGCTCCAAGGCGTAATCTTCCAGCTGGTCATCCCCGGCCAGGGCGAAGGACCACAGGTCCATGCTCTCCAAAGTACCCACGGAAATGGCCATGTGGTTCATCAGGATATTCCAGGCCCCGGCGATGGCCGTGTAGTCTCCTGGGGTCAGAATGGCCTCCCCTTCCATAGCTTGCAGCATATCCGCGTACTTTTCCCGCAGGGGCGCGTCCAGGGCATAGAGCTGACTCATGGAATCCATCCAGCGTTCCAGTGCCGCCGCGTCCAGGGTCCCATCGGCCTGTTTCCAGGCGGCGGAGCAGCTGTCATACAGGTTGTCCGTCAACAGCTCCGGGAACATCCCGTACATGGCGTTGGTGGCCTCGCTGTTCTCCGCAAGGGCCTGGGCAGTCGCGCCGACCAGGGAATCCAGGTCCGTGATCTGGCTGACCAGGCTGCGGGGGCCATAGACGGCGGGGATGGCAAAGGCGGTAGGCAGGACCAGAAGCTTCCCATCCGAAGCGTAGCAGCGGGTGATCTGCTCCAGGGTCTGGGTTTCTTCCAGCAGGCCGGACAGATCCAAGAGTACATCCTTATTAAGGTAGCTGTCCAGGGACATGCCGTCCATCCGCAGAACATCCGGGCCGGAGCCCGCCAGAATTTCCGTATTCAGGGTGCGCAGGGCATCCGCCTCGGTCATGCCGTTCTCTCCGGAGAGGCCCACCTCCACGGAAACCTCCAGCTCCGGGTGGTCCTTGCGATACTTCGCGGCCAGCTGGTTCAGGTCATCGTCAGCATAGAGGGTATAGATTTTCAGCGTCTTGGTGGCTTGCAGGGGCACGCTGGCATCAAAGGCATAGCGGCACAGCACCGCGCCGCCAGACTGCCAGGCCAGCACATAGAAGACCCCCTCCTCCGTGCCGGTCATGGCCACCGGGGTAAAGCTGGGGTCCCCGAAGGAGCTCTTGTCCGCGCTGACCAGCTCCTCCGTCACGCTGCCGTCGGGCACATAGCTGTAAAGCCCCGTGTCCGTGGTGAAGAAGAGATAGCCCTTCTCATTCTGCCAGAAGGTGCACTTGCCGCTATCGCCGGAGGTGGCCTGGGCGGAGGCCATCAGCTGCCGCCCCAGGACATCGGTCAGGCTGTCCTGCTGCCCCTGCCGCACCCGGCTGCAGAGCTCGTCATTCAGCAAATAGGTATCCTCTCCGGCACAGCCCATGATGTTGGTCCAGATGCCCAGGGAATTGAGGTTCGGGCCGAAGCTATCGCCTTCCGTCAGCTCCCGGAGGTCGTCAAAGGAGAAGAGGACCACCAGCTTTCCGGAGGCCGTAAAGTCCGCGTTCCCGATCAGAAAGCCCGCCTGGTCGTCCGCATCAATGCCCGTCAGCGGCAGCTCCCGCACATCCCCCTCCGGGGACACCAGGGACAGATGGTAGGCGTAGCGCCCGTCCTCCAACTCCTCACACTGGGAGACAAACACCGTGCCGTCCGGGGAAAGCCGGAGCACGTCCACCTGTCCCAGGGCTTCCAGCTGCTGGGGCAGGATATTCTCCTGCCAGCTACCGTCCGCCAGCTGGGTGAAGACCCGGACCGCTCCCTCCTCCGTCATCAGACTTAAGCGCAGCCGCCCGTCCGTCAGCGTCACCAGATCCCTCGGATACCCCGCCGCCGGGAGGGCAAGCTCCGTCTCCACATAGCGGCCCATGGCCGCCGTTGGGGCGGTTGTCTCCTGGGTCTCCTGTTTCCCGCACCCGGCCAGCCCGGAAAGCACCAGGGCAAGAGCCAGCAGCAGGGCAAAAATTCGTTGCAGCATTTTATATTCTCCTTTCCGCCGGAGCTTTTCTCCGGCGATGGGATCAGAATACCACCCGCACCTCTAAAAGGCATCTATCGCAGGGGCAATTCCAATAGGAATATTGCGCCGCCCTGGGGGCCGTCCTCCACCCAGAGCTTGCCCTGATGGCGGGCGGCGATCTCGGCGGCAATGCTGAGGCCCAAACCGAAGTGGGCCCGGTCTGACCGAGCCTGCTCGCTGCGGTGGAAGCGCTGGAATATCTGCTGCTTCTCCCCCTCCGGCACCCCCGGCCCTGTGTCCGCCACCGTAAAGCGGAGCTTTTTGCCAAAAACCTGGGCCCCCAGGGTGATCCTGCCGGGGGCGGGGGTGTAGCTCAGGGCATTGTCCAGGAGAATGGCCAGCGCCTGCCCTAACCTATCCGGGTCCGCCGTAACGGTCGGCAGCTCCTCCGGCAGCTCCAGCAGGAGCTTTAGCCCCTTCTCCCTCGCCTGGGGGGCATAGGTCTCGTAGGCATCCAGAGCCACGATGTCCGGCTCCGTGGGCCGGGGCCGCAGCTGCCAGCCGCCGCTGTCGGCGCTGGCAAGGGTCAGCATATCCGTGATCAGCCGCCCCATGCGGCGGCCCTCCCGGTCGATCACCTGGGAGAACACATGCCGCTCCTCCCCCTCCGCCCGCTCCATGGCGGCAGCGGCGGAGAGGATGGCCGTCAGCGGCGTGCGCAGCTCGTGGGAAGCTGCGGCGATGAACTGGGTCTGCTCCCGGCGGCTCTGCTCGATGGGCCGCAGCAGCCGCCCCGTGAAGCTCCAGGAGAATACCCCCAGTAGCCCCACGGCCAACGCGGTTCCCAGCCCCACGGCCAGCCTCTGGCGGGCAAAGCCCTGTTCCAGGCTGTCCAGGGGGCAGAGCATGGTGATCTCCAGGGCCCCACCCTCTTTGGGAATTTTCGCCACCCCGGCAAAATAGGCTTTCCCCTGATCCGTCATGGAAAAGGTACAGGTGAAGAGCCGGTTCTTTTCCGGCAGACCGTAGTCCTGCCGGGCAATACGCCGGGCGGCCTCCGCGGCGGTGCCGTCCCGTGCCGGGTTCAGCCCCACGGAAAACAGGGGCGCGCCCCCGTCCAGAATGGAGGTGTGCAGCTGCCCGGTGGTTTCCAGCTGCTCCAGCCAGCCAAGGCTCAGCCTGTCCTGGCTTTGCAGGTAGGCGGCCGCCGTGGCCATCTGGCCGCTGAAATTCCGGAAGCTCTCTGTCCGGGCGCTCTTTTCTGAAAGAATCAGGCACAAAAGCGTCATGCCCAGCACAATGGCCCCGGTAATCAGGGTGTTAAAGGCCGTCAGGCCTGCCCGCAGACGTTTCATTTCTCCTTCTCCTCCAATCGGTAGCCCACACCCCGGACGGTGGTGAGCTGCAACTTGCTTCCCACCTTGCGAAGGCTCCGGCGGAGGAAGTAGGTGTAGTTATCCAGATTCCCGTCCTCCACCTCCGTCTCCATGCCCCAGACCCGCAGCAGAATGGTCTGCCGGGGCAGAGTCTGGCCGGGGTTGCGCAGGAACAGCTCCAGCAGATCCCCCAGCCGCCTGGAAAGCTCCGTAGAAGCCTCTCCCCGGCGCAGCGTCAGGCTGCTTGGGTCATAGGCAATGTCCCCATAGCGCAGCTCCCCGCCGCCCATGAAGCTTCCGGGCCGCCGCAGCACACAGCGGATGCGGGACAGCAGCTCGTCATAGGCAAAGGGCTTTACCAGGTAGTCGTCCGCCCCCGCGTCCAGGCCTTGGGTCTTGTCGCTGACCTGGCCCAGGGCGGTCAGGAAGATCACCGGGGTGGCGATTCCCTCCCGGCGCAGCTGCCGCAGCAGGGACAGTCCGTCCCGTCCCGGCAGCATCCGATCCAATAAAATCAGGTCATGGGCCTGCTGCCGGGCGTAGAAGAGGCCCTCCTCTCCGTCCCGGCAGATATCCAACCCGAATCCGTCCTGCCGCAGCTGAAAGCCCAGCGACAGGCAGAGGCTCTCGTCATCCTCAATGAGCAGAAGCCGCACGGCGCTCCCTCCTTCCGCCCAGGGCAGCCGCCAGAAGACCTGCCAGGGCATATATGCCTGATTGTATCATATTCCGCTCCACTTGCAACGCCCGATTCTCCGCCGCCGTCACTATGGCAAGAAAATTCTCTCGCCGCGCCCGGAGGAGGCTCCCCCAGAAGGAAAAATCCGACCACCGGGAGGGGATCGCGTCCCTGGGGATCACCAGGAACCGGAATAGCAAAGCGCCGCCCGCCAAAGCCAGCAAAACGCCAAAAATCCGCTTTCTTTCCCCGGCCCGGAGGCTGGCAAGCGCCAGGAGCCCCCAGAGGGGCAGCAGGGCGGCGTTTTTCGCCCAGGCCAGCAGAGGAAAATAGTTGAGAACAGTCCCGGAGAGCCCATGCCGCAGCAGAAAGGCCTGGGCGGTCTGGGCTCCGTTTTCGTCCCAGCCCGCCAGAACACACCGGGTCAGCGTGTCCTCCGCCCCGGCGGATACCAGCACCCCCGGTGTCAGCGCTTCGTGGACGGCCAGGGCGGGCAGGGTCTCCCCCGCTAGGCGCACCTGCTGGGCCCCCAGCCGCTCCGTACCGAAAAGGTTCTGGGCCGTCTGCCGATCCGGCACACAACCCCGGCTCCAGGTCAGGGCCTCCGCCCCCAGCAGGGCGGTATTGCCGTACACCGCCGTTATCGGGGCCTGGGCAGTCTTCCCCGTATCCGGGCAGGAAAGATTCCCAGTCTGCCGGGGGCCATAGAGGCAGAAGCCCACCGGGGTTTTCTCTTCCCCTTCCCGCTGCCAGATTTCTTCCGCCTCCGCCAGCGTCACAACCCTGTCCAGCAGCACCGTCACGCCGCTGCCCAGGCTTTCCGCACGACGGCAAAGGGCCACTGCCCATATGCATAAGGCCACGGCCATGAAAAAGCAAATGCCCCGTCTCATTCTGCCCGCACCCGGCTTCCGTCATCCACGGCGCGGTCCGCGCTGACGATGACCCGCTTGCCCGTCAGGCCGCCCTCCAGGGCCGCCGTCTTGTCATTCTGGTCCAATACGGTAACCGCCGTTTTCACCGCCTGGGTCTGGGCCCCCAGTACCGTATTCACCGTTTCCACCGTCAGCACATAGGGCCGATTCTGGGCATCCATGTGCAGGGCCGTCAGGGGCACGCAGCAGGAATATGCCTGGGACCGCTTCGTAAACCGCAGCTCCATCCCGGCCCCCAGAGGGATACCCTGGGCGGGGACGGAAACCGTCAGGGTTCCGCCATCCTCCTGGGGGGAGAAAGCCGTCACCGGAAGGTCCCGGTATTCCTTGCCTGTGCTTTCCAGCACCAGGGTGACTTTATCCCCGGTGCCGATGTACTGGCTCTGGGCCTGGGTGACCGTGGCCGTGAATTTCCACCCCTGACTGCTGTCCGCAATCAGAACCGCGGCGGTGTCCCCGGTCAGCTGCCCCGTGCGGACATAGCAGGCGGTCACCACCCCGTCCGCCGGGGCCAGAACCTCCCCCTGGGCATCCCGGAGGGCTTCCAGCTTTTGCAGCTTCCCCTCCAGCTGGTCATAGGTGATCTGGCCGATCCTGCCGCCGTTGCTCACAGCCTCCGGCAGGTTGGCAGTATCCACGGCCTGGCCGTAGACGCGCTGGGCATTGTCCAGATCGTCCAGGGCCTGTTCAAAATTTCTCTGGGCCTGGTCTGCCGCGTCCAGAAGGCTTTCGTCCGGGGTCTCCCCCGGCGGCAGCACGTCCAGCGCCCCCTGGGCCTTGGCTACGGCCTGCTCCGCCCGTTCCAGGGCGGCTTCCGCGCCGGACACCGCCGCGTCATAGTTTTCCTGGGCCTGGGCCCGGGCGAGGGCCCGCTGCTGGGCCTGGGCGCTGCTCTGACTGTAGCTTTCCTGCACGGAGAGCTCCTGCTTGCGCAGCTCCTGGCGCTGGGCGGTGATGGCCTCTTCCAAATTGTCCATGTCCAGGCAGAACAGCACATCCCCGGCCTGAACCTGCTGGCCCTCTGACACCCGCACGGCCCCCACCAGGAGCCCCGGCTGAGTCACCACCGCCGCCTCCTGCTCCTGCACCGTTTTCCCGGTGACGCGCACCGTATGCTCCACCGTTCCGCTGGTGGGTACGGCGGTGGATACCACCGCCCTGCCCTGCTGGTAGACGGCACGGGATAGCAGGGTGAAGAGGACCATAGCCCCCAGAAACAGCTTGAGCCCCTTCCACAGGACTTCTTTTTCCATCATTCTTTTCCTCCCGGCAGGGCAATCCCCTGCTCCAACGCATCCTGGCACAGGCCGAACAGCAGAAGTGCCGGAAGCAGCATACAAAACGCCGCCGCAAAGCCCAGCCCCGCGTCCGCCAGGGTGGTTTCCGGCAGGAACAGGGACAGGGGCCACAGCGCCCGGTCCTTCAAAAAGGTCATGGGCTGCTCGATCAGGTTCCAGGCATCCAAAAAGTTCAGAATTCCAACGCTTACCAGCCCCGGAACCCCCAAGGGCAGGGCGATATACCGGAAAATCTGGAATTCCCCCGCCCCGTCCAGTCTCGCCGCCTCCAAAATTTCCTCCGGGATGGCCGTAAAGAATCGGCTCAGCAGGAATACGGGATAGGCGGAAAAAATTCCCGGCAGGATCACGGCCCACAGGGTATTGAGAAGCCCCAGGCCCTTCAGCACCAGATACTCCGGGTACATGAGCACCTGGAAGGGCAGCAGCATTAGGGCCATATAGAGCCCCAGGAGCCTGCGCCCGCCGGGGAGATGGAGCCTTGCCAGGGCCCAGGCCGCCGGGACGGAAAGAAGCAGCTGCCCCAGCAGAATTCCCAAGGCGATGGCTACGGAATTCCAGAACATGGTAAAAAAGGCGGGGCTGTCCAGCAGCACCTCCACCAGAGAGCGCAGGGTGGGGCTCTGGGGCAGCAGGCTCCAATGGGCAAAGCCCTGACCGCCCCCCAGCACCGGGCGCAAGTATTCCGTCAGCTCCCAGGAGGCGGAAAAAGCCCCGGTCACCGCCACCCACACCGGCAGCAGCACTGCCAACGCCGCAACGGCCAGCAATAAAAATAAAAACGCTTTCTTCATTCTTCTCCCTCCCGGTCCCAGAGCCGCCGCAGAAGCGAAATGAGCACCAGGGCGATGCCGCCTGTCAGCACGGAGGCCGCGGCGATTTTGTCATAGTCCAGGGCCCGGAACCAATTGTTGTAGAGATGCTGCAATAGGTACATCTGCTCCTGGGGGTAATCCCCCGCCACCAGCCAGGCCTCCCGGAACACCCGGAAGGAGTTGAGCAAGGAAAGCACACCAATGGAATAGGCGCTGCCCTTGAGGTTCGGCAGGGTAATCCAGAGAAAGCAGGCCGCCCCGTTGGCTCCGTCCATCTGGGCCGCCTCATAGATGCTCTCCGGGATGGCCCCCAGGGCAGCGGTCCAGAGCACCACGGTATAGCCCAGGTTCTTCCAGAGATAGCTGATCACCAGCATCCAGAAGGAAGCGCCGGAGCCCATCCAGTCCACCCCCGGCAGGCCCAGAGCATCCAGGGCCCCGTTCACCAGACCGTTTTCGTGGAATAATAGCTTCCAGGCCAGCACCACGGAGGCCGCCGGGACGGCCATGGGCAGCAAAAAGGCGCTGCGCAGCCGTCCCCCGGCCCAGGCCCGCCGCAGTCCCATGGCCAGCGCCAGAGAGAGGCACAGCAGCAGCGGCACACAGACCAGCATAAACCGCCCCGTATTCCAGGCCGCCAGCCGGAAGGCCCGGTTGGCAAGCACCGTGCGAAAATTTTCCAGCCCCACCCACCGTCCGCCGATGGCGGTCCGAAAGGCCCCCAGGAGCACCTGCACCATGGGAATCAGGGCAAACACCGTCACCCCCAGAAGGTTCGGAAGCAAAAATGCCCAGCGAACCCAATTTTTCCGTTGTTTCACACGCTTCTGTCCTTCTTTCCTTTTTGAGAAAGAGGATATCACTTTCATCTCTAAACGCGCTCTAAAAAAACGCCATTGCCGAAGTCCGCGGACAGACAATGGCAATGGCGTTTTTTAAGTTAAAATACTTTACGCAGCCTTCACGGCAGCCTTTTTCCGTTCCACAACGCACAGCACCACGACAATGCCGGACAGGCAGATGCCGATGAGGTCGGTAGTGTGGCCGGGGTAAATCATCATCAGGCCGCCCACCAGGGCCAGGCCTCTGCGGAACCAGTTCAGCTTACCGATGAGATACCCTTCCATGGCGGCAGCCACCGAGGCGATGCCGATGAGAGAAGTGACCGTGATGAGCACCACATCCAGCACCGTAGTATCAATCAGCAGCATGGAGGGGCTCATGGCGAAGGCGTAAGGCACGATGAACGCGCCGATGGCAAGCTTGGTGGCCTCCAGAGCCGTCTTCATGGGGTTGGCCTGGGCGATGGCGGAACCGGCATAGGCCGCCAGGGCCACCGGGGGCGTCAGGTCCGCCACGATGCCGAAATAGAACACGAAGAAGTGGGCCGCAACCAGAGGAACGCCCATGCGAACCAGGATGGGCGCGCAGGTGGCCGCCATGATGCAGTAGGTGGCAGTGGTGGGCACGCCCATGCCCAGGACGATGCAGCAGATCATGGTCAGGAACAGGGCGATGAGAACGCTGTTGCCCGCCAGAACCACGATGGCGTTGATAATGACATTGGCAAGGCCCGTCATGGTAATGGTGCCCGCGATAACGCCCGCGATGCCGCAGGCGGCGGCGACAGTGACGGAGCCCTGACCGCCGGCTGCCAGCGCCTCCAACAGGCGCATGGGGGTGATGCGGGTCTCCCGGCTGAACATGGTCACCACAATGCAGGCCACGATGGCCAGAGCGGCGGCGTACTGGATGCTCTTCTGGCTGGTGCTGACCAGGTAGATCAGCAGAAGCAGGGGCAGCATCAGATAGCTCTTTTTCAGCAGAGGCAGGAGCTTGGGCAGCTGCTCCTTGGGAAGGCCCTTCAGGCCCAGCTTTTTGGCCTCCAGGTGGACGGAGATAAAAATTCCGGTGAAGTACAGCAGGGCAGGCAGCACCGCCTTCAGGGCGATCTGACCGTAGGGCAGCTGCACATAGTCCGCCATCAGGAAGGCGGCGGCGCCCATGATGGGGGGCATGATCTGGCCTCCGGTAGAGGCGGCGGCCTCGGTGGCCCCGGCGAATTCCGGCTTATAGCCCGCCTCCTTCATCAGCGGAATGGTGACGGAGCCGGAGCCCACAGTGTTGGCAACAGAGGAGCCGGACACCACGCCAAGCAGAGCACTTGCCACCACGGCCACCTTGGCGGGGCCGCCGGAAAATCTACCAACCAGAGCGTTTGCCATCTGGATAAAGTAATCAGCAATGCCGGTGCGCTCCAGGAACGCGCCGAAGACGATGAAGACCACAATAAATTTCGAGCACACGTTAATGGGGGTTGCCAGCACGCCCTCCTTGCCGTAGAACAGATACCGGATGGTATAGTTCAGCTTGCCCCAAAGAGAGGGGTTGGAGAGTCCGGCGGTCAGGGCATAGACCAGGAAGCACCCGGCCACAATCAGGATGGGCAGGCCCACACTTCTGCGGCACACCTCTGCCAGGGCCAGAACACCGATGATGCCAATGACGATCTGATAGTCCTGGAAGATGCTGCCCTGCTGGATGATGGCCTTGGCGTTGAAGGCATAGTAGAGGAACGCGCCAGTTCCCAGGACCATCAGAACGATGTCATACCAGGGGATGTGGTTGACCCTCTGGTGGCTCTTTTTCGCTGGAAATACCAGATAGCCCAGGAACACGATCCAGGCCACGAAGGTGGTCAGCCGCAGCTCCTCCAGCCAGCTGGCAAACAGGGTCACATACAGGCAGAACAGAGAGAAAAGAGCCAAAATCACATTGACCACAATCCGGGGCGTACCCTCCCAGATGCGGACATTGGACTCCCGGTCATACTTTTTCATTACGGAGTCCAGGTCCATGGGCTCCTCTTTTGTTTTCTTCTTGAACAGGCTCATTGCGATTACCTCCTGAACATGGGATACGGAAGCGCTGAAGAAATGGCCCTCTCACGCAATTTCTTCGGCGTTCCCGGCGGGGACTTGAATGATGTCCCTTCGGGACGATTAAAATTTGGCCGGGTGCGCTGCAAAGCTTTTTTGCAACGCACCCAAAGTCTTTTCTTTCAATGTGACAATGTGAATCAAAAACTGAGGGCCCGTAGGGGCGGCTATTAGCCGCCCGGAAACAACCGGGCTTGCGCGTTTGGTCTTCACAGTCCACTTTCGATACCTTCCGGGCGGCTAATAGCCGCCCCTACGAGGCTCAAAAGTTTTAAAACGCTCTAAAATATCCGTGACATTGGGAATATTTCAACGGTTGATTTGCATTTTTACTGTGCGTCTACAGTGATGCCCTTTTCGGCGAAGTACTTGGCGGCACCCTTGTGGAAGGGGGCTGTCATGCCGGAAGTGGCATTGTCCAGGCTCAGCTCCGCGCCCTTGCCGTTTTCCTTGGCAATGTCGGCGGCGTTGTCGAAGATGGCCTTGGTCAGGTTGTACACATCATCCTCGGAAGCGCTAGTGGAGACGATCAGGGTTGCCTTGACGGTGACCGTGGTCACATCAGCGTCCTGTCCGGGGTAGGTTCCGGCGGGGATGGTGTAGAGGGTGTAGAAGGGGCAGGCGGCCATCATGGCATCGGCAATCTCGCCGTCAATGGGAACCAGGTACGCGGAATTGGTGGTGCACAGCTCGGTGATGGCGGGGGTGGGAGCACCGGCCACGATGAAGGCAGCGTCAATCTTGCCGTCCTTCAGGGCATCGGCACTGTCCGCGAAGCTCTGGTACTGGGCCTTGATATCATTCTCGGTGAGGCCCGCGGCAGTCAGGACGTCCATGGCGTTGAAGTACACGCCGGAGCTGGGGGCACCGATGGAAACGGTCTTGCCCTTCAGGTCCGCGACGGACTTGATATTGGGGTCCATGGTTACCAGCTGGACGGACTCGGCATAGAGGCCGGCCACCACGCGGAAGGAATCGACCTTGCCGGTGGACTCAAAGGAGCGGGCGCCCTCCCAGGCGTAGGACATGACATCGGACTGGACGGTGCCCAGCTGATAGTCGCCGGACTGGATGCCCTGGATATTGGCTTTGGAGCCATCGGTGGCAACGACGGTTACATCGATGCCCGCTTTATTTTTAATGTACTGACCCAGCACGCCGCCGTAGCCGTAGTATGTACCGGCAGAGCCGCCGGTGCCCATGGTCATCTTGGAGGCGGAAGCAGAGCCGCCGCAGGCAGCCAAGGAAAGCGTTAAGGCCGTGGTCAGGGCCAGAGTGAACAGCTTCTTCAGTTTCATATTGATTTCCTCCTTTATGTTTTTGGGGGTCCAAAAACTTCATGGTGGAATGATACCACATATTTTGCATTTTTTCAAGGTAAAAATTGCACTAGATTTCTCACCAGGGACATTTGTTTACGGACATATTGCGTATGTAGCCTTAAATATTCCGTATAATCCTCTATTTTCTCTCTTATCTTCGTCATTATGTACATATATCATCAGCTTCTATTTGCAAGTTTGTACGGTTCGCCGGTTGTTTCGGGCCGTATTTTTTATTTACGGCCTTTTGCAGTATTTACGGCATATGACAGAGCTCTAATTCCGCTGTGCATTTTCTGTTCCTTTCTTCTGTATACATTTCCAGGGAAAGCCAGCCCTTTTCGGGCGGAAACAGGGGGATTAATCATTTTTCACAAAAAATCCGTCACATTCTATTCATATTTTGAACGATTCCCAGGGCGGAATCTCTTGCATTTTGGGGCCTCAGCGAGTATACTGACAGGGATAAAACGCAGGAGAGGAGAGGAGGAAATGCAAAAGTCCTTCTTCCCTCTTTTTTTGCGAATAGAAAGGATGTTAATGTATGGCAGCTCCTGAAACAAACAATGACGTGGTGTATGACGCCAGCACCCTGGCCACACCCAAGCGCCTGCTGCTGGGCGTACAGCATCTGTTCGCCATGTTCGGCGCGACGGTGCTGGTTCCCGCGCTGACCGGTCTGGACGTGGCCAACGCGCTGCTGTTCGCGGGTCTGGGCACCCTGCTGTTCCACCTGATCACCGGGCGGAAGATTCCCGCGTTCCTGGGCTCCTCCTTCGCCTTCATCGGCGGCTACAATGCCATCCGGGCCCTGGGCACCGGGGACGAGCTCCTGCCCTACGCCTGCTTTGGCGTGGCCTGCGCGGGTCTTGTGTACCTGGTGATGGCCTTCTTCTTCAAGCAGTTCGGTGCCAAGAAGGTTATGCGCTACTTCCCGCCCATCGTAACGGGCCCCATCATCATCTGCATCGGCCTGACCCTGTCCGGCTCCGCCGTGACCAACTGCTCCGCCAACTGGTGGGTTGCTCTGGTGGCCATCCTGATCGTGGTTGGCTGCAACATCTGGGGCAAGGGCATGGTGAAGATCATCCCCATCCTGCTGGGTGTGGTTGGTTCCTATGTGTTCTCCATGATTGTAGACCCCGCCTCCCGGGAAAACCTGGTGTCCCTGGTAAGCCAGGCGGACTGGATCGGCCTGCCCATTGTGTGGAATAAGACCGCCCTATCCATCTTCGGCAGCAACCTGGACCACAGCATGCTGTTGACCGCCATTGTGACCATCATGCCCATCTCTCTGGCAACCATGATGGAGCACGTGGGCGATATCTGCGCTATCTCCTCCACCGTGGGCAAGAACTTTGTGGAAGACCCGGGCCTGCACCGCACCCTGGTAGGCGACGGTCTGGCCACCACCCTGGCCTCTCTGTTCGGCGCCCCCGCCAACACCACCTACGGTGAGAACACCGGTGTGCTGGCCCTGAGCAAAGTGTATGACCCCAAGGTTATCCGTCTGGCCGCCTACTTCGCCATTGTCCTGTCCTTCTGCCCCAAGTTCTCCGCCCTGATCGTCGCCATGCCTGCCGCCACCATGGGCGGTGTCAGCCTGGTGCTGTACGGCATGATCTCCGCCGTAGGCGTGCGGAACGTGGTGGAAAACCAGGTGGACTTCACCAAGAGCCGCAACGTTCTGATTGCCGCTATGATCATGGGTCTGGCCGTGGGTGTCAACTACGCCGGCGCCATCCAGATTCCCGTGGGCTCCATCACCATCAGCCTGTCCGGCCTGGCCGTGGCCGCACTGGTGGGCATCCTGATGAACGCTGTTCTGCCCGGCAAGGACTATGAGTTCGGTGCCAACGAGCAGGGCGATACCGCCGTTGTCAACTTTGGCAGCCGCGCCCAGAAGTAATTCCTTCTCCACAACAAATCCCCTGGACCGTTTCCGTGCGGCCCAGGGGATTTTAATATACTCTTAACTTGACTTTTTCTTGGGTTTCGGTGAAAATAGGTGTAGAATGAGATGGTTTTTGAATGTCTTTAAAAGCTTGAATACACCAAAGCTTTTCTTTTCATCTTTCGGACGAGAGCCCTGTCCGTGTTATAGCTGGTTGCCCCAAGGAAGTGGATAAGAATTCTTAAGGAGGATGGCTGTGGAAAGCGGGAGCAAACACCTCAATGCTCCTTGAGCCGCATTCTTGCGGAGCTTCTTGGCGGGACAAGAAGCTCCCCGCCGGAGGCGCCCAGCCTAAACAAGAACAGGGCTTTCGGTCAAGGTAAAAGCAAAGTTTTTGCATGAACAGTCTACTACAGGACACATAAATTAAACGATTTTTCGAGGTGAATGATATGGAACGTCAACGCTTTCTCCCCCACATTCTCTGCGGTATTCTCTGCTGTCTCCTGTTGACAGGCTGTGGAAAAGCCGGAGGCGCCGCAGCCACCCAGGCTCTTCCCGCTTCCGCGGAAACCGTGGACACCACCGCAGCGGCCACATCTACGCGGCCCACGGTCACCGCCGCCACGCCGGAGGCTGCAACCGTACCGGAGACCGCCGCCGTGCCGGAGACCGCACCGGAACCCACCTACAAGGGGCAGGACCTGACGGCGGAGGAGGCCCTGGAGCTCTGCCACGCCGCCCTGGAGCAGGTGCGCGCCGGCGACAGCCTGATTCTTTTCGAGCGCTTCTATGACGGCGACAGCTCCAAAAATCTGTCCATGGAATATGACTCCGCCAAAAATCCAGGCGGCCCCCATGTGCCCTGGATGCTGAACTTCCAGTGGCAGCACGTCAGCTACCTGGAAAAGACGGACAAATGCATCCTTCTTCGGATTGACGAGGCCTTTGACGACCCGGACAGCACCCAGGATCACTATTTCGCCGCCTTCTCCTTCCAGGAAAACGGACGGCTGCTCAGCGTTGAGCTGAATTTTGACCCCTACACCAGGGAAGGCTTCTGGCAGAGCGAGAGCATTTTGTCTTTGGATACAGGTGTATAGCAATACATCCACCGGCTTCGCCGGTGGATGTATTGTTTTCAACTATTGATCATCCAGCGGCTTGTCCAGATCGTACCAGTCCATAATCTCCATCCCCTCGCTGGGGTAATCGGGGTGGTCCGGCAGAGGCTCTGTGACCCAGCCGCCGTTTTCCCGGTGGAGGCGCACCCAGGTCTGTTCGTCACCGGAACCCGGCTGGTACTCCCAGTAGCTTCCGTCCTTGTTCAGGAAATTGACCCCCCGGCTCCAGAGCTCCTGGGAGATGATTTTCCCATCCTCCAGGCCCAGCAGCAGGGTCAGCTCGCCGGTGGCACCGTCCCGGGCAAAGCGGATCAGGAGCTCCTGCCCGCCGTCGCCGTCCAGGTCCAGCTGGGTTGCCTGGCTAGCCTTGCAGCTGCGGGCGCTTACCAGGCGGCTGTATTCCTGGGTGTACTCCTCCAGGGTCAGTTCCTTGCCATAGGTCTTGCTTTCAAAGGTTTTTTCGTTTTCCAGCACGGCCCGTGCCCAGTCCTCCAGCTCCGGCAGGTCCGGGCGGTAGGTCTGTTTGGGGGCCGTCTCCCCTTCCGTTGCCAGGGTTGCCGCCATGGTTGCGTACATGGCGCTGGACTGCTCCACAGCGGCCGTGCTTTTGAGATTGCCCTGGATGCTCCGGTAGGAAAGGCCCAGGCTCAGCGCCAGCACCGCCGCCGTGGCCAGCAGGGGCAGGGTCCTTCTCCCCCGGCGCTCTTTTTGCGCCGGGCGGAGCTTTCCGATGCGGAAAAGCTGGGCATCCTTTATGTAGCCATCCTGTACATCGCTGAGTAGGTCCATCAATTCCTCTTCCGTCATCGCAGGCCCTCCTTTTCCAGATGGGTGTTCAGCCGTCCACGGATGCGTTGGAGCATGGAGCGGACCTTTGTGGCCGAGAAGCCGGATTTCTCCGCAATTTCCTCCGAGGTATCCAGATACCAGTACCGGCACAGAAACACATTCCGCTCCACCGGAGAAAGCCCATCCAGAAAGCGGCGGATGCTGGCCAGGGTCTCCCGGCGGATCATCTCGTTTTCCAGGCTGACGCTGCCGGAGACGCAGCCCTGCAGCTCCTCCAACGCCAGCTGCATCTCGCCCCCACCCCGCTTGAAGGCCCGGTTCTTCCGCCACCGGTCCAGGGAGAGATTCCTGGTGATCCGGCCCAGGAACGCGGAAAACACATTGGGCCGCTGGGGCGGAATGACGTTCCAGGCCGCAAGCCAGGTATCACTGACGCTCTCCTCCGCATCCTGCCGGTTTTCCAGAATATTCTTGGCAATGCTGTAGCAATAGCCGCCATACTTTTTCGAGGTCTCCCCGATGGCCTGTTCGGACCGGGCATAGTAAAGATCCAGGATCTGCGTATCCTCCAACGCAGGCACCTCCTTATTTGTTCTTCTACTTATATAGACGGAAAAAGAGGCCGGAATGTTGCAGCCTGACGAAAAAATTTTTTTGGATTGGAAAAACGCACGGCTGGAAATTGCCGTGCGTTTTTCGAGCTTTCAGGCGAACGCGCCCTACCCCTGCCGCATTTTGGCGTAGAGCACCAGGGCCGTGCATTGGTCGAAGGAGGAGACCTCCTCCAGCTTGGAAGCGAAGGCGCCGTTGCAGGCGCTGGATGCGTCAAAGCACCGGAACTGCTCCATGCGGCTCACCGCCTGGGTCAGAAGCTGCGTATCCTGGCATTCCAGGGCGATCAGGCCCACGATGGCATAGACCGCCGGAGACTGGTAGGCTCCCTCGGACAGCACGTTTCCATGGATATCATACCGGGCCCAGATGCCGTCCCCCGCCAGCTGTCGGTGGAGCCAATCCAGGGAAGCTGTTAAAGCCCGTCTTCAGCTGCTCCACGGGAATCGGCACATAGAGTACCCGCTCTTTTGCGCCGCCGCCCAGCTCCACGGAGCAGATGGGGCTGTCCCCCAGGGCGAAGGTCAGTGACGCGGGGCCGTCTCCAATGAACTGGCTGACCGTCAGCTGAATCCGCGCATAGGCGTACTCCACCTGCCAGTAGTCCGGGATCTGGAAATAAAAGCGGTTTGTATCATAGGCCCCGCTGAAAACCACATCCTGGCCGTAGGCAAAGTCCTTGGCATAGGGGGAATGCCCATGCTCCGGGGGCCGGGAGAAGTCATTTTCTTCCGATTCCGCCTGCGTTTCCTCCGCCTCCGCGGCCTGTGCCGACTGGGGCAGAAACGCGGTCAGAAGCAGCCCCAGGCACAGCAGGGCCGCCAGCAGCCGTTTCAATCGCTTCATGGTAATGCCGAATCCGGGGTGAATTCATTCTTTTCCGTCACCAGGGTCAGCATGATGTTCACCACGAAAACCAGGATGGCCATGCCCCACAAGAGGGCCGAAAAGCCGCCCAGAGTCACATGGGTGAAGCCCATAAGCCCCGTAAAAAAGATGGTATCGGACACCACCGGGGCAGAGAGCATCATCAGATAGACAATCAGATAGTAGACCACGTCCAGCCGCATTTTTCCGGCGGTGGGGTCAAAGGCATACTTAAAATTCTTGACCAGCACATAGAGATTTCCCTTGGCCCAGCGGGTGCGCTGGCGGAACCAGACCGGCAGCAGATGGGGCTCCTGCTCCCAGGTCACCGCCAGGGGCATCTGCTGAATGTAATAGCCCATGCGGTATAAGCGGAAGCTGATCTCCGTATCCTCAGAGAGGGCCTTGGGGTCCCAGCCGCCGATCTCCTGAATGATGCTGCGGCGGATCACATAGTTAGTGCCGGGGATGGTGCACAGCTTGAAGAAAAAGTACCGCCCCGCCTGGTTCATGCACTGGTAGGCCAGGGTTTCAATGTTCACAAACCGGGTCAGGATGGACGCGTTTCGGTTCCGGGTGCGGAATTTTCCGATGACCGCTCCCCGCTTGGGATCCGCCATCAGGTTCTCCACCAGTATCCGCAGGGCCTGGGCTCCGGGGTGTTGTCCGCGTCATAGATGGCAATGACGCTGCCCTTGGACAGGGTAAAGCCGATGTTCAGGGCGTTGGATTTTCCGGTGCCGCCCACTACCTTATCCGTGGACACCACCATGAGCCGCCGATCCGGGAACTCCCGCTGAATCTGCTGGAGCTTTTCCTCCGTATCATCCGAGGAATTGTCGTTGATGACAATGATCTCGTATTTGTCCTTGGGATAGTCAAAGCGCAGCAGGACCCGCACCGTGCGGGAAATGACAATGCTCTCATTGTGGGCTGGGACCAGGATGCTCACCATGGGGTATTCCTCCAGGGGCACCCGGCCGCCGTCCTTGTCCACCTGCATATAAAAGAGGAAGCCGCCGATGGAGAGAATCATATTCAGAATCATCAGCAGCCAGATGGCGCAGATGGCATACAGTGAAAGGCCGTCCAGCAGAGACACGTCTAATCCTCCCCCTTCTTTTTTCTGTGCTTCAGATGCGCGGGCCTGTGCAGGCCCCGGGCAGCCGCCTGCCGGGCCAGGCTTTCAGCGCTGCCGTCATATTCCTGCTGCCGGGAATAGTAGAGGAAATGCCGGTACTGCCGCACCCGGGCATACAGGATCATCCCCAGAAACAGCACCGTCACCACCGTCACCATAAGAATGAGGAAGCGGCTCTCCTGCTGGATATTGATGGTGACCCTTTTCAGGACGTTGCGCTGGTAGTCGTAGTTTTCCGGGACTGTCCAGCCTTCCTCCGGCGTCTGCGCCGCGGCGTTGTGCGTCAGGACGCCGCCCCGGAGCTGAACCGTATGGTCTCCCAGCCGGAGCTGCTGATCGGTATCCCGCAGGTCGCTCCAGCGAAAGGCCGCCGTCTGGTCCAATTCAGCCTGAAATGTCTCTGGATCGGAAGCGGCGGAGAGTCTGGTAATCCGCGCGCCCACCTGTCCGTCCAGACCAGGCCCCGGCAGAATCCAGGTATTTCCACGGAAAGCTGCCAGGTTTTCCACCGTCTCCGCGCAAAAGGCAGGGGCGGCGCTGTCTTCATAGACAAAGACCGTATCGGTGCAGGCCAGCGTATGGGGCATGGAACGGGCCCGAAAAATGCTGTAGGCGCTGAAAAAGATGCTCTTCCCCTTTGGGGGCATCCCGGCGGTGCGCTGGAAATTCCCGCAGAATTCCCGCCGGAGATTCCCCGCTGACTTCGTGCCGATATCCAGCATGGACACCATAGCCGCGGGGTGGCGCAGATAATACTGGGCCAGATCCAGGGTATCATACCGGTCCAGGAAGCCGTTTTGCAGATAGTATTCGCTTTCCTCCGCCAGGGGGAAGCTGTCATACTCTCCTCATACAAAATATCAAGGCTTTTGATTGTTCATTTGGACAATCAAGCACAATTCTGGTCAAAAGGAACCTTACCGCAGAAATTATGCAATAATTTGCATAAATAATCTTCCACTTTCGCACCATTCACGCCGCAAAAAGCGGGCCCCGAAGGGCCCGCTCAATACGGAAATGGTTACTTATTGTTCCGGTTTTCCAGGAAAACCTTCTTGGCCTCTGCCAGACCGGCCTTGGCACCGGCCAGGCCTGCCTTGGCGGCATCCGCCAGGTCGGCAGCGGCCACAATGGCGGCCTCCTTTGCGTTCTCCGCGAACTCCTTGGCGGCTTCCTTGGCGTTCTCCGCGGCCTCCTTGGCAGCCTCTCTGGCGGCTTCCCGGGCCGCGGCCTTCTCGTCCTCCGCGGTCTTCTTTTCCGTCTCCTTGGCGGCGGCCTCCTTGATGGCGGCCTGGGCAGCGGCCAGACGGGCAATGGGTACCCGGAAGGGGCTGCAGGACACATAGTCCAGGCCCACATTGTGGCAGAACTCCACGGAGGCAGGGTCGCCGCCGTGCTCGCCGCAGATGCCGCAGTGCAGATCCGGGCGGGTCTTCCTGCCCAGCTCCAGGGCGATCTTGATCAGCTTGCCCACGCCGTTCTGGTCCAGCTTGGCGAAGGGATCATTCTCATAGATCTTGGCCTCATAGTAGGCGTTCAGGAACTTGCCCGCGTCGTCACGGGAGAAGCCGAAGGTCATCTGGGTCAGATCGTTGGTGCCGAAGCTGAAGAACTGGGCCTCCTTGGCGATCTCGTCGGCGGTCAGAGCCGCACGGGGAATCTCGATCATGGTGCCCACCTCATAGGTCATCTCCACCCCGGCAGCGGCAATCTCCGCGTCAGCGGTTTCGGTGACGAACTTCTTGACGTAGGCCAGCTCCTTGGTCTCGCCCACCAGGGGGATCATGATTTCAGGCTGGATGTTCCAGTCGGGGTGGTTCTTCTTGACATTGATGGCGGCGCGGATGACAGCCTTTGTCTGCATCTTGGCAATCTCCGGGTAGGTGACCGCCAGACGGCAGCCGCGGTGGCCCATCATGGGGTTGAACTCATGCAGAGAGCTGATCATGGCCTTGATGCTCTCCACGCTCTTGCCCTTGGCCGCGGCCAGGGCCTCGATCTCCGCCTGGGTGGTGGGGACGAACTCATGCAGCGGGGGGTCCAGGAAGCGGATGGTTACGGGCATGCCCTCCAGCGCCTCATAAAGCTCTTCAAAGTCGCTCTGCTGGTAGGGCAGAATCTTGTCAAGCGCGGCCTCCCGCTCCTCTACGGTATCGGAGCAGATCATCTCCCGGAAGGCGGCAATGCGCTCGGGGTCAAAGAACATGTGCTCCGTCCGGCACAGGCCGATGCCCTCGGCTCCCAGCTCCCGGGCCTTTCTGGCATCCCGGGGGGTGTCTGCATTGGTGCGGACCTGCAGGCGGCGATACTTGTCCGCCAGCGCCATAATCCGGCCAAACTCTCCGACAATCTCCGCGTCCACCGTGGGGATGACGCCCTCATAGATATTGCCGGTGGAGCCGTCAATGGAGATGAAGTCCCCCTCATGGTAGATCTTGCCGCCCAGGGAGAACTGCTTGTGCTCCTCGTCCATGATGATGTCACCGCAGCCGGAGACACAGCAGGAGCCCATGCCCCGGGCAACCACGGCGGCGTGGGAGGTCATGCCGCCGCGAACGGTCAGGATGCCCTGGGAGACCTTCATGCCGGTGATATCCTCCGGGGAGGTCTCCAGGCGCACCAGCACCACCTTTTCGCCACGGGCGGCCCAGCTTTCCGCGTCCTCCGCGGAGAAGACCACCTTGCCGCAGGCGGCTCCGGGGGAAGCGCCCAGGCCCCGGCCAATGGGGGCGGCCTCTTTCAACGCCTTTGCGTCAAACTGGGGGTGCAGCAGCGTGTCCAGATTCCGGGGATCGATCATGGCCACGGCCTTCTTTTCGTCGATCATGCCCTCGTCCAGCAGGTCGCAGGCGATCTTCAGTGCGGCCTTGGCGGTGCGCTTGCCGTTGCGGGTCTGGAGCATATAGAGCTTGCCGTTCTCCACAGTGAACTCCATATCCTGCATATCCCGGTAGTGGTCCTCCAGCAGGGCGCAGACCTTAGTGAACTGCTCGTAGGCCTCGGGGAACCTGTCCGCCATCTGGGCAATGGGCATGGGGGTACGGACACCGGCCACCACGTCCTCGCCCTGGGCGTTGGTCAGGAACTCGCCCATCAGCTTCTTCTCGCCGGTGGCCGGGTCACGGGTAAAGGCAACGCCGGTGCCGGAATTATCGTTCAGGTTGCCGAAGACCATGGGCATCACGTTGACGGCCGTGCCCCAGGAATAGGGAATGTCGTTGTCCCGGCGGTACACATTGGCCCGGGGGTTGTCCCAGGAGCGGAACACGGCCCGGATGGCCTCATACAGCTGCACCTTGGGATCGGAGGGGAAGTCCACACCCAGTTTGGCCTTGTACTCCGCCTTGAACTGACCGGCCAGCTCCTTCAGATCCTCCGCCGTCAACTCCACATCGTAGACAACGCCCTTCTTCTGCTTCATCTCATCAATGAGCTGCTCGAAATACTTCTTGCCCACTTCCATAACCACGTCGGAGAACATCTGGATGAACCGGCGGTAGGAGTCGTAGACGAACCGGGCAAAGGCGGGATCGGGGTTGCCCTTGATCATGGCATCCACCACATCGTCGTTCAGGCCCAGGTTCAGGATGGTGTCCATCATGCCGGGCATGGAGGCCCGGGCGCCGGAGCGGACAGAGACCAGCAGGGGATTTTCCAGATCGCCAAACTTTTTGCCGTTGATCTGCTCCATCTTATCCACATATTCCATGATCTGGGCCATGATCTCGTCATTGATCTTCTGGCCGTCCTCATAGTACTTGGTGCAGGCCTCCGTAGAAATCGTAAAGCCCTGGGGAACCGGCAGGCCGATTCTGGTCATTTCCGCCAGATTCGCACCCTTGCCGCCCAGGAGCTCGCGCATAGAACCGTCACCTTCGGTAAACAGGTAAACATACTTGTGAGACATACTATACCCCTTTCAAAAAGCGGGCCAATCGATATTTTTCGCCCGATTTTTACACATTTGAATTATTCATGTGTCAAAACAGTATATCACGGGGATGCCCGATTTTCAATAGCTTTTCCCATATCCTGGATTTTTTCACGGATTGTACAAATTTCCTTTTTTATTTTGTCAATACCGCCGATTTTCTTTCACCATTTTCGGCATAGGTGTCCCATAAAAGGGGGGGCTGTCGCAAGATGCGGCAGCCCCAGTGAAATCCAGCCGTTGGCTGGGTGAAATCTGTCTGGCGACAGGTGAAATCCGTTTTTGCGAACGGACGAAATCGCCCTTGCGGGCGAATGTAGTGTCCCTGCGGGACGAATCGAAAAGGATGCGCTGCGTTTTTTGCGTTTTTACAGCGCATCCACCATTTTTATTCCCGGAAAAGCAGCAGCGACACCCAGGTAACCACATTCTGCCCGTACTGGAATTCCAGGCCGTTTGCCTCCAGGGTGGGGATGATGTTGATGCCCTGGCTCTCGACGCAGGGGTGCATTTTCTCCGGATGGCGGCAGGGCTGCCCATCCAGAATGGCGCAGCGGCCGCAGACGGCGCAGGCCTCCGTAGAGAGAATATAGGGCTCCACCCCGCTCTCCCGCAGCAGCGCCCCCACCTGATCTGTCAGGGCCTCATGGTCCCGGCGGGTGGCCAGGGTGGCCTGCAAATCCGAAATGTCCTCTACCTCCGTCAGGCTGGAGATCAGCAGGGCCTTGTTGTAGCTGAGGCATTTCTGCCTGCATTCCGCCACCGTTCCCACGCCCGGGGGGCAGGCCCAGCTTTTGCCATACATGGTGCACTCGTTCTGGCAGATCCAGCGCACACGGTCCGAAAATTCCAGTCCCTGGGGATCGACCCAGGCATAGATGTACAGCGGCAGCTCCGCCAGCGCCGCCTCCATTTTCTCATAGTTCACGCGAATTCCTCCAAAATCTTTTCACAGCCCGCCGCCAGGTCCTCATAGGTATGCATAAAATCCCCGGTGTACCAGGGGTCCGCTACATCGTGAGAAAGCAGGGGCCGGATTTTTTCCGGGTCCCTGGGCAAAAGGCACTCCAGATAGCTCCGGTTGCTGCGGTCCATGTAGTAGATCCGGTCAAAATGCCGGTAATCCTCCATCGTCACCTGCCGCGCCCGATGCGCCCCCACCGGCACCCCCCGCCGCTCCAGCTCGTGCCTGGCAGGCGGATAAATCGGGTTCCCAATCTCCTCCCGACTCACCGCCGCCGAGTCCACCTCAAACCGCGCCGATAGGCCCCGCCTTTGCAGCATGTCCGTGAGGATGTATTGGGCCATGACGCTGCGGCAGATGTTGCCGTGGCATACAAAAAGTATATTAATCATTCATTTTTCCTTGATCTATTTAATGTTTATGTAAGAACGTATGTATTTCTTTGGGGTTTGATTTCTGATTTTTCATCTGTTTGGATAGGTCTTTAAAACTCGAACGCACCAATGAGTAAATTTATAAGCGAACTGCCACTGAGAATTGTACGCTTGTGTCCTGTTTCTTATCTGCATAACAACATACTATTGCCCACACTTTTGACACTTAGTGTGATCCTTTATATATGGCATCATATTTTTGTTTCCGGCTGCTACACTCAAACATTGCAGCACCGTCATAAAGCAAATAAGTGATTATCAGTATCGAAGTGGCATTTTGCCCTTACAAAATTGATACAATCACACGATTGTACTCTGAAACGGTAGGCACAGTGTGCATTATGAACGTTACGCACAGTGTGCAAGGTGTGTGCATTATGAACGATAGCTTCTTGTGCGTACATCGGCAGCGCCTCCTTCCCTAGGATTTAGGTATTGCTAACTGGAAGTTCTTACGCTTAGCAATACCCCCAAGTCATTAACTTCCATTCTCCACCTTCACACCGTGCAAGCCACCATGACCAAGTGTATTCTTCGTTCGCCTCCCATGCACCGCCGCCGTTTTTTGGCGAACGGAAACTACTTTTAAATGCAATACATTGCGTAAAGGCTTCTTTATTATCTTCCGTTCTTAAATCATTCATCCATTCAATGTTATCTGCATTGTTGCATTCTTCATCTGGCATATAAGAAAGGCTATGCAATTCACAGCCCTCAAACGAAGCGAACTGCTTTTTTATAATCTCAATGGCAGAATCTATTTCTTCTTTTGAATAAACGGAAGATGCTCCATAATCAATTTCCACTTTTGATGTATCGCCGTTCTTTCCGCATCCGGCAAAGAGAAGAACCAGCACAATGCAAAGCGTTACGGTTATAATCTTTTTCATAGTGAATACCTCCAACTTCCGATTTTTTGTTCTATTTGTTCCCCTGATAAATAAGAAGTTATAAGTTTAACTCAAACATTTTGAATTCTGTCCACCCGGTATCTTCGTAATACATTTCTTTGGCTTCTACAAACTGGAAGCCGCAGCTTATATAAAGGTGTTCTGCTGACTTGCAGGCACCAAGAACATCCAGGCGTACAGCTTTTTTATGCTCTTCCCTTGCAATGTTCAATATATTTTCTACCACAATCTTACCGATGCCTTTCCCTTGCATCTCCGGATTTACAGCAAGCGCATGGGGCGTTAGAACTGCGTCAGGGTTACAGGTAATACTCCATGCACAGTTATCATATCCTTCATTGTGTTCGCTGTTCAGGATAACACGGGCAAGTAAAGTATTTTTTCTGTCAGAGTGTAGAGTTCGCCTTTGATAAGGCTGCTTTGAATAAAATCGTCCGATGGATAAACACCTTTTTCCCAACCGAGATTTTCATTGTTTACATTGTTCTTATGAATATTATCAATTACATCCCAGTAGAATTTTTGAATCATGTGAAAGTCTGGTATAGTTGCTTTTTGAAAACTCATTTATGGCTTTCTCCATCTTCAATCATTTCCAATTTGAAAACAACTGGTCTTACACCATCATTGCAACAAGCTATGTGAACATCATCTATTCCGCATACTTTTCCACCACCTGCCAATGTACTTGCCTGAATGCAAATAGCTTGCCATGCCATTGGGCAGAACCCCTCTGGACACTCATTTCCAAAAACTCCACCTGTTACAAAAACATCTCCTTCTTTCATAAAAGGACATGGGCCAAAATCATCAAATTAAATATATAAGCTTAGCACTATCCCTTACCTGATCCTCTGTTCTATAGATCATACTATTTCTCCTTACTCTTTCAGCATCGCCAAATACACATCCAGCCGTTCGTCAATATATCTCGCAAACAGCTTTTCCATTGCTGCCAGATTGTGCTTCACATAATACTCGTCGAAAGCATCGTAATAGGCCATCCTGTCCGTAAATTTAATGTTAATGGGCGGATATCCCGCCTTCATCAGCTCCAGGTTCACCAGCAGCCGCCCGGTTCTGCCGTTGCCGTCAATGAAGGGGTGTATCCCCTCAAACTCGATGTGAAACCGTGCTAGTTTCGTGACAATATGCTCCTGACTGGCCGCAAAATCCGCAAGCAATTGTTCCATCATTGGGCGGATGAGATAAGGCTGTACCGGCCCGTGCTGGGCTCCCATAATGCGGACGGGCACACGGCGATAAACGCCCCGGTCGTCCTTTTTATCCGCCAATACGAGATAATGAATCTGCTGAATTACCCGTTGCGACATGGGCGCTTTTTCCTGCACCAGCTCCCGGACATAATCAAAGGCTTCCTTGTGGCCCACGGCTTCCATATGATCTTTCAGGGGCTTCTGGTCGATGGTCAACCCCCGCAGAACCATATCCGTCTCCCGCAGGGTCAGGGTATTGCCCTCAATGGCGTTGGAGTTATAGGTGTACTCCACCGTAAACTCCTCCGTCAGTCTGGCCACCTCTCCGGCGGTCAGCGGGCGCATAGTGTCCAGCTCCGCTTTCTTTCGGTCAATCCGTTCCAGCAGCGATTCCGTAGCTTTGAACCGTCCGTCCGACGGCTTTGCAGCATCCATGGGAATCTTCCAGCCCCGTCCCTCCTGGAACGCGCCGGGAATTTTCCCCTCCGCACAGAGAATCCGCACCCGTCGGTCAGACAGGCCCCATTTTTCTGCTGCTTGCTTGACTGTCATAAACATGTTGCGCTCACCTCATTTTGGATTCAGTATAGCATTTTTACGGAACAATATCAACTATTCGGAATAATATATTCTTCCTTATCGGAACAATATAGAAAACAACAGGAGGAAGTCACTTCCCCCTGTTGCCAAATTCTACTCTCTTATGCGTTTCTGTTTTGTTGTTCCAACGCCAACCCAATCAGCCGGTACGCCTGATCCGCTGGCCAGCGTCAGATTTTGCAGAATGGTTCTTTCCACCGACGCTCTCATCACATTTTTATTAAAATATACGTGACCTTCATCACATCTTTATTATATTCAGTCAGCTATTCCCATCCACAATGCAAGCACTACACGGAAGTGCTTCAGGACCATATCGTGCGTTGTTTCATCAGAAAGTGTGTATGCGACCATCGGCAGGCTTGTCATGCCCTTTTCCCAATAGCCGTCTTCGCGGGCCACGGTTTTATACCACCGGACCTTGAGAAACAGTTCATTGTCCGGTAAATTGTTTTTTGCGTCCTGATTCTCCCACGCACAGTCCAGAATCGGCTTTTCTATTCCATCCTCACCAGCGATCAGGAAGCAGTCCGAAGGAACGGCCGGTGCTGTGCAAACGCCAACACCTACAAACCCCGTCCCGGCGATATGGCAGAAAATCATATCTCCCGCGTTGATATTGCTCAGCAGGTTGGTGGTGCCGCTGCTTGCGGAAACAAAGCCCCATTTCCGGGCATCCTCCCAGCTTCTTCCATATCCGTATTCCACCGTAAACCTGCGGCCTCCGGCGTTCTGGACCACGAAGGCCTCTTCGTCCTCCCAGCCGCCGGCCAGTTCGCGGATATACCGCGGATTCCAGATTGCCTTGGCCAGCGCTGTATACAATTCCATCCTCTCTCTGACTGCCGTCTTGTTGAACTGCGGATAGGGTTTGAAGCCAAATTCCGACTGTAGTGTAAGGAACCGCGGGTTGTTCTGATAGGCAGCCGGATTCAGGGATTGAGCCATGATATTGTCGCTGAGATAGTGTTCGACCTTGTCCCCATAGGTCATGTCCTGGTAGCTGCGATTGTGGTCGCTTGTAAGAAGAAGGAGATTTCCAACCTTTCTTCTGTAACTCTGGAAATCCTCTTCGTCATGAAAGAATTCCGCGTAGCTTGCATAGTCATCGGGAAGAATGTGCTCAATATCGTAGGAAACCTTCGGATTGCGGTCGATATATGCCACGAACTGGGAAGCATATCCCATACGGACATTCACATAGTCGGTAAGGCGCGCCAGCATGTGGAGCATATACCGCCCGGTGAACTGATTCAATTCAAAGTCCTTGATAGCGTCAAGGCTCTCATCCATGCGCTGGAGTGCCGCAGCCAATTGAATTCCAACGGTCTTTGCATCCTGATTCCGTATTTTCCCCATAATGCGAAACAGAAGATTTTTATTTGTATTCCAGTTGATTTTCTTATAGTTAAAGACGCGCGTGGAGGCAAAATCATCAATAAAAGCGGCAACCATTTTGATTTTCTGGTCAATCACCGCAGGAACATCATCTACGCGCACCGCAGCCATGATCAGATAATTCTGGTAGGAAATATCCCGATGGGCATTGTAGTAAACAGCCTCATAGCCCTTCGTAAAATGCTCTGAATACTGCTGAATTCGGAGATACAGATTGGTCATGGACGTCATTTCAACCGTAATCAGTTCCTTGTATTGCTTTGGTGTCGTCAGCTGCATCTGCGTGCGCGCGTTTTGACGTACCCAGGTATGGAATTTTTCACCAAGCAATTCAAAATCACGATCCTCGGAACCTTTCTTTGTCTCGCGAATGGAGTTTGCATACTTTGCTCTTAACCAGGCAGAGATAAAATCCACATCCTCTGCCTTGACAGTGCCGCTGCTTTCGGAATCAGAGGCATTTTTGATTCTCGTAATATTTTGCTGCCAGACCTTATTGACAGAATTCCGGTCACTCTCCGCAACCTGCTGAATCACAAAAGCTTTCAGCATTTCCGCACTGTTCAGACTCAGTCCACGGTCGTTCATCGTCAGAAAAATCGTATGTGCTTCCTCTTCCGATGGCGTGTCGATCTCCAAAAGGAGTACTTTACCAATGATCCAGTAAATAAAATACGGAAGGGCATTTCCCTTCAAATCGTCCGGAAAGAGTTCCTCAATGTCACTATAGCATTGCAGCAGATTTTTGTTGCTCTCATTTTCAGATGTGTAGGCCTTATTTTGGTCCCACAAGGCCTGCATGCAGTCATTGCGTTCCGGCACATCAAGATTGAAAGACATTGTGCCATAATTGTCCTTATAAATCAAGTCATCAATCTTTTTCACCGGAAGAAATGGAACGCCGGAAAGGGTCCGTTGAAGGTTACGCAGATAGATCAGCAGAAGCGTAAGGGTGGTGAGGCGCTGCTGTCCGTCGATCACCTGTCTGGTGTTTCCGCTCGTACAAATGATGCATCCCATGTAGTAATAGCCGTATTCCTGTACCTCGGCGGTGGAATGATGGAAATGGGCATCATAGTACCCACGGAAAGCATCATAGAAATCCATAATCATCTGCTCGATCTGCTTCCGGCCCCACCGATATTCCCGCTGGTAATAGTCCACTTCAAATTTTCCACAGGAGAGAATTGTCTCCAAAGTATCTGCTTTTTCGATTTTCCGCATATCGTTCTCCTCTAATGACAAAATTTTTCGGCACCGTTGTGAATTCGTCTCTTTATCTATTTTGGAATTATAGACCATAGTGCAAGGAAAATCAATAAAAAACAGCAAAAGAACATCATCCACGCACAGAAGAAGAAATTCTACGAAAAAAGAGGACCGAGATTTCTCGATCCTCTTGGCTCCTCATAGAAGGAAGGGTTGGACTCGCTTTGCTGCGGCAAAGCCAGGTTGGTTGCAACAGTCCACTTACGCTGTTGCTAAGAGCCGCCTTTCGAGTCCAACAGGGGGGAGACGTCGTTGGAGCATCTGCGCTTTTCATAAAAAAAGAAGACCGAACAAATTCGGTCTTCTTGGCTCCCCC
>CAKTJX010000005.1 GCA_934569045.1 uncultured Oscillospiraceae bacterium | reverse complement strand
CACTTGACCATGACGCCGTTGGTGGTGTTCTCCAGCGCGCTGATGGCGGGCTGGGCGATATAGGTAATGCTCTTGCCCGTGCGGTCATAATCACTGGCAAAATTCTTGCCGTCGGCGGTGACGCAGCGGACGGTGAAGGCATATCTCGTGCCGCTTGTCAGGCCGTTGACCGTCAGGCTGGTGCCGGTGGTGTCGCCGGAAACCTTCCAGGTGCCCCCCGCGGTCTTATAGAACACACGGTACTTTTCCGCCCCGGAAACCGCGTTCCACTTGACTGACACGCCGCCGGAAACGCTCTCCAGGGAGCGGAGCACGGGCGTATCCAGCTGGGTCTTTTCGACCGTGATGGAATCAGAAGTCATCAGGCCGCTGGTGGCCACCGGCTGTCCGTCCTCACCGAGAATCCCCGCGCAGATGCCGAAGCTGTACTTCTGCCCCGCTGTCAGATTCCGGAATGTATAGCTTGTGCCTTCGGTCCAGTCAGCATATTTGTAGTATCTGTCATTGGTGGAAATATACAGCGTATAGTAGTTCGCGCCGTCCACCGCGTCCCACTGCATCTCCACACCGCTGCCGGTATTGGCAAGCTTTGTGATTTTTGGCAGCGGCAGATAAACCGCCGAAATACCGGTTCTGTCATAATCGCTGACATAATTGCCCTTTTCATCCACGCAGCGAACCGTGAAGGTGTATTCCACGCCGCCTGTCAGATTCTTCACAACATATTGCGTATCGAAGGTATCTCCGACAGGTTTCCAGCTGGTGCCCGCGGTCTTGCAGAACACGCGGAATTTGTAGGCGTTGGAGTCGGCCTGCCATTCGACCAGAAGTCCATTGTCAGCAGAATAGACACCCGTAAGCTTGGGCGTTGCCGGTTTTGCCGTGGAATCCTTGTCCACGGTAACGGTTTTGGACTCGGAGAAGGCGCTGTAGGCCGTATTATCCTTTGTAAAAGCGACCAGCGCGAGATAATACTCAATGCCCTTTCTCAGATTGGTCAGGGTATATTTTGTATCTTCCGTGGTACCGACATAGTGCCACTCGTGATCGTCTTTGGTGGAAAACTGGATCGTATACTGCTCCGCGCCGGGCACCGCGTTCCACTGCATTTCCACGCCGGCATTTGTTTTGGTAACCTTCGTAATCACAGGCTGCGCCAGGAAGGTTCTGCTGATGCCCGTTCTGTCGTAATCGCTGGCGTAATTCCCCTTTTCATCCACGCAGCGAACCGTAAAGGTATATTCCACACCGCTGGTCAGGTTTTCCGCCAAATACTGTGTATCAAAGGTATCTCCCAGAATCTTCCAGCCGGTACCGGGGGTCTTGCAGAACACGCGGTACTGGTAAGCGTTGGGATCAGACTCCCATTCTACAAAAAAACCTGTGTCAGAAACATGGATTTTCGACAGCTTCGGCGTTGCCGGTTTTGCCGACGGGTCCTTTTTCAGGGTAATGGTCTTGGACTCCGAGAAGCAGCTCTCGGCCGACCAATCGTCCAAAACTGCCATCACCGCAAGCTGATACTGAACGCCCCTTCTCAGACTGGTGACGGTATAGCTTGTATCCACAGTTCTATCGACATAGCTCCAGATATCTTCGCCGTCAACACGAGAAAAGATTGCGTACTTCTCCGTACCGGGAACCGCGTTCCACTGCATCTTCACGCCGGAATCGGTTTCCTCCACCTTGGTAATCACAGGCTGCGCCAGGAAAATACCGGTGATACCCTTCTCATCGTAGCCGCTGACGCAATCGCCGTTTTCATTCAGGGCACGGACGGTAAAGGTGTACTTTTTGCCGCTTTGCGCCGTCTCAAGCATCATTGATGTATATTCCACATCCCGGAGCGTTTTCCAGGTGCCATTCTCGTTCTGGAGGTATACCCGGTAGCCTGCCGCGCCGGGAACTTCCTGCCATTCTACCCACAGGCCTTCACTGCCGCTCCAGACTTCCAGCAGCTCCGGTGTCGCCAGCTGGGCAGCCAGCGCGGCCTCTTCCTTCACCTGGTCCCCCTGTGCCTCTTCGTCCACCGCGACGGTGGGCTCTGCCGCAGGTTCGGTTGCGGGTTCGGTTTCAGGCTCGGTTACGGGCTCGGTTACGGGCTCGGTCACGGGCTCGGTTTCGGGCTCCGTTGCGGGCTCCGTGACCGGCTCGGTTACGGGTTCCGCTTCCGCCTCGGCTGCCGGTTCGGTAACGGGCTCCGTCACGGCCTCGGTTACCTGCTCTGTGCCCAGGCTCTCTGCCGCCGCGGGAATCCCGCCCAGCATCCCGGCCAGCAGGCACACGGACAGAAGCAGCGCAAGCATTCTTTGCGTTTTCTTCATTTTTCTACCTTCTTTCCAGCAAATATTCCTCTTTCGCAGGGCGGATATTGGCGCAAAACAGCAGGTTCAAAAAGCAAAACGCATTAATTGAACAAGTTTTTACGCCGATCTTCCCCTACAGAACACAGTATAGGATTCTTTTCGTTTTTTGTCAACCTTGTCAGGTAAAAAAACGGATTTGCGCAATAATTTCGTGATAACGCCAGTGCCGGACAGAAAAAATCCCTGGAAATCATCGGATTCCCAGGGATTTCCGCAAACCCCAATTTCCCGCTTTGACGCAAAAAGGGGCTGTTGCAAAATAGTAAACCCGTAGGGGCGGCTATTAGCCGCCCGCCGACTTTCGGGACAGAGCGCATCCATCAAATGCGCAATTCCGTGAGATCGCGGGCGGCTGGTAGCCGCCCCTACAAAAATGCTTATTTTGCAACAGCCCCGAAAAGTCAGCGGCTCATTTTTCGAGTTGTTCTAAAAGCAGGTCAATGTCTGTTGAAAAGAGTGGCTTTTCCCCTCTTTCATACGCATTCAAGTATTGCTGGCACTCTTCCACGATTCTTTTCACATTAAAGGGCCTGCTGTCAAGCAAGCCCTACAGGTAAGCGATATTCTACGCCTTTCGACACCCCGTCGCTTTCGGAGGCAAAACATACACGTTCGCTATATTCTTACCGTAGCGACCGGTGAGCATCTCTGCTCATATATATTATATGCTGTTTTTCTCATTTCGGCAAGTCTTTTTTCAAAATCCCCCAGCCGCCGAAATTCGGCGGCTGGGGGGTGAAAATCTTTACTTGCCTTCCATTTCCTTCAGGGCATCCTTGCGGCTGAAGTTGGCGCGGCCCTTTTCATCGAAGCCCATGAACTTGACCCAGGTCATGTCGCCCAGGTTCAGCACGTCTTCCACCTTCTCCACGCGGCGGTTCTCCAGCTTGGAGATGTGCACCATGCCATCGTGGCCCGGGGCGATCTCTACGAAGGCGCCGATGGGCAGGATGCGGACAACCTTGCCGTAGTACAGCTTGCCCACCTCGGGCACGAAGCAGATGTCGTCCACCATCTTCTTGGCGGCGTAGGCGGCGGCGGCGTCCACGGCGGAGATGAACACGGAACCATCGTCGTCAATGTCCACCTTGGCACCGGTGTCGGCGCAGATCTTCTGGATGGTCTTGCCGCCGGAACCGATGACCTCGCGGATCTTGTCCACAGGGATCTTCAGGCTCAGCATCTTGGGGGCGTACTCGGAAACCTCGGCACGGGGCGCGGGGATGCAGGGCAGCATGATCTCGTTCAGGATCTCCAGGCGGGCCTTGCGGCAGCGCTCCAGAGCGTCCGCGATGATCTCCATGGTCAGGCCCTTGTTCTTCAGGTCCATCTGGATGGCGGTAACACCCTCGGTGGTACCGGCAACCTTGAAGTCCATCTCGCCGTGGAAGTCTTCCACGCCCTGGATATCGGTGAAGGTTCTCCACTCGCCGGTCTCCTGGTCGGAGATCAGGCCGCAGGAAATACCGGCAACGGGCCGCTTGATGGGCACGCCGGCATCCATCAGAGCCAGGGTAGAGCCGCAGATGGAGCCCTGAGAGGTGGAGCCGTTGGAAGACAGCACCTCGGAGACCACACGGATGGCGTAGGGGAACTCCTCCACGCTGGGGATCACGGGCAGCAGGGCCTTCTCGGCCAGAGCGCCGTGACCGATCTCCCGGCGGCTGGTGGACCGGGCGGCACGGGCCTCACCGGTGGAGTAGGCAGGGAAGTTGTAGTGGTGGATATAGCGCTTGGTGTCCTCGGGGTAGATGGTGTCCAGCTTCTGGGCGGCGGACAGGGTGTTCAGGGTGCACACAGACAGCACCTGGGTCTGACCGCGGGTAAACAGGCCGCTGCCGTGGACTCTGGGCAGCACACCGACCTCGGCAGCCAGGGGACGAATCTCGTCCATGCCCCGGCCGTCCACACGCTTGCCGGCCAGCAGCCACTTCTTGACGACCTTCTTCTGCATCTTGTACAGGCACACCTCAATATGGGTGTCGAAGTCCTCGTACTTGTCGGCGAACTTCTCGGCGAAGTCCAGCCGGGCGGCGGTGAGGCGCTCCTCCCGCACGTTCTTGTCATCGGTGTCCAGAGCGTACTCGATCTGGTCCATGCCGTAGTTCATCAGGTCGTCCAGCAGCTCGTGGTTCACGGCGGCCTTCTCAAAGGTGAACTTGGGCTTGCCGATTTCGGCCACGATGGAGTTAATGAACTTCACAATCTCCATATTGGTCTCGTGGGCCACACGGATGGCCTCCAGCACCACGGACTCGGGGGCCTCGTTGGCCTCGGTCTCGATCATGACCACCTTCTCAAAGGTGGAGGAGATGCAGACAAAGCAGTCGGATGCGTTGCGCTGCTCGGCGGAGGGGTTGATGATATATTCGCCGTTCAGGTGGCACACGTTGGTGGTGGCCACGGGTCCATTCCAGGGCACATCGGAGGAAGCGATGGCGATGGAAGCGCCCAGAGAAGCCACGATCTCTACGGGGTTGTCGTAGTCGTTGGCCAGCACGGTGCAGGTGACCACGGTATCGTTGCGGAGCTCCTCGTCAAAGAGGGGACGCATGGGCCGGTCGATGATCCGGCTGTTCAGGATGCCCCGCTCAGAGGGTTTGCCCTCCCGGCGGTTGAAGGAGCCGGGAATCCGGCCCACGGAGTACATCCGCTCCTCAAACTCGATGGTGAGGGGGAAGTAGTCGATGCCCGCCTTGGGGATGGGGTTGGAAGTGCAGGTGGTGAGCACCACGGTGTCGCCGTAGCGGCAGATGCACTCGGCGTTGGCCAGCTCGGCTACCTTGCCGGTCTCCACGGTGAAGGGACGGCCGCCGATCTCCATTTCGTAGACCTTGTGATTGGGGAACTGCTTGTGGGTGATCATGGAATTTACCTCCTAAGAAAATAATTTATTGTTTCCGGGAGGTTTAGCACTTGAAACTGATGGGGTCCGCAAACCCACCACTTTCAAACGCTAAAGGGACTCCCGGGAATGGAAAATGCGAAAAAGGGGCGACGGAAAACGTCGCCCCGGACATATTACTTACGGATACCCAGCTTGGCGATCAGAGCACGGTAACGGTTGATGTCCTTCTTAGCCAGATAGTCCAGCATGTTGCGGCGCTTACCAACCATCATCAGCAGACCGCGGCGGGAGTGGTTGTCATGCTTGTGCACACGCAGGTGATCGGTCAGCTCGTTGATGCGGGCGGTCAGGATGGCAACCTGAACCTCGGGGGAGCCGGTGTCGCCTTCGTGGGTCGCGTTCTCCAGGATGACCTGGGTCTTCTTTTCCTTCTGAATCATTGTGTTTTCCACCTTTTTTAGAATTTACCCATGAGCTAAGTATGGGGCCGGTGAAATACCCATTGGGTTTTCTCCCGCAACTGAGCCGAGGGCACAAATTAGTCTCTGGCCATAGCCAGCTGGGCTATTGTAGCATAAGTTTTCCCAAAAGTAAAGCGTTTCTTTCAGGAAAAGCGGAAAATGACTGTGGAGCCGTGCCTGCGGGCAGTGGGAGGAGACGAATTGTCAATTCAAATCCCCGCCGTCTACAGCTGCAGCAGCCGCATTCCCGATACCGCCGCTGTAACCGCCTGCGGCACAAACAGCTTTGTGTCCGCTGCCTTGTTCATCTTGGTAAACAGCACCACCAGCGCCACCACCAGAACCACGGCCAGGATGGCCGCCACAATGGCGAGGACGCGGATCAGGGCCGCATCGCTCTTTTTCTTGGGGACGGGACGCGGGGCACTCTGCCTGGGTGCCTGCTGCCGGGGCTGGCCCGGCTGGGCGGGCTGCTTTCCCTGGGGGCGGGGGGCCTGGGCTCTGGGGGCCTGGGCTCTGGGGGCCTGGGCTCTGGGGGCCGCGGGCCGCTTGGCCGTGGGCAGGGTCAGATTTTGCAGGATGGAATAGACAACGGCCGTCGCCTTCTCCGGGTCCTGGTTCAGGAGCATATCCGTCCGCAGCAGAGCGGGCAGGCTGTCGGCCTGGGTGAAGTGGACCCCCTGGGCGGCGTAGCGCTGCATCTGCTTCTGGACGGCCCGCTGGGCCTCCTGGATGTCCTGCCGCACCGTCTCCTCCGGCGCGCCGGTGAGCTGGCTGATGGACTTGGGAGACAGCCCGCCCAGGCTGTAAAGGTACAGCCCCAGCCGCTGGCGCTCCTCCAGCATATCCGTCAGCATCACCGCCACCTGGGCGGTTTCCGCCTTGTTCAGCTCCATGCTGGGGAAGCTGAAATTCTTCGCCCCGGGGTTGGCGTCCCCCTGGCCGTTTTCCAGCAGGGTGGCCCGGACCCGCATGCAGCGCACGGCGGTAATCCGGCCCAGCCAGTTAAAGTATTGGGCGGGGTCCTGTAAGGTATCCAGCTTTTCCGCCGTGGTTTTCAGAACCACCGTGGTCATCTTCTCCGCGGACTGCCGGGAGGGCAGCAGCTTGGCGCACTGGTAGCTGACGATGCCCCAGGAATAGGTCAGCAGCTCCACCAGAGCCTCCTGGTCTCCCCGCTGGGCCGCGAAAATATACTCGCTTAAAGACTGCTTGTTCACGTTTTCTCCCTCCGTTTTCCTTATCCCTTGCCGGAGATACGGCTTTCAATGCGTTCCAGGGCCTTCTTCATGCCGGTGTAGCAGTCGGCGGTGACCTTGTCCACATAGTTGTTTTCGTAGGCGTACATGGCCTCGTTGATGCGGACCACCCGGCGGTAGCCGTCCCCCTCGTCCTCTTTTACGGTGTAGATGGGAATATAGCTGTAATTCGTCACCTTGGTGGTTTTCAGATCCGCGTCCTTGGTGACCTCGATATCCAGGATGATGGAGTAGTTGCTGCCGCCCAGCTTGGCATCCCCAAAGAAATCCCCCAGGGAGTAGGCAACCAGGGTGCCGGTCTTCTCGTTGAGCTCAATCTGCTGCACCAGATGGGGGTGGGTGCCCAGAATCACGTCCACGCCGTTCTTCTGCATCAGCTCCAGAATCTGGGTCTGGGTCTTGCTGATCTGGTCGTTGTTCTCGCTGCCCCAGTGGAGCATGGCAACGGTCAGGTCCGGCTTTTCCGCCGCCACCTTGGAGAGGATGCTGGTGATGCCCTTCCGGTTGATCTGCTTGTAGTCCTTGTCATAGTCGGTGTAGAGCAGGTTCACGCACTCCTCGCTGCCGGCAGGCATGCCCATGCCGCCCACGCCCTTGGTAAAGGCCACAAAGGCGACCTTGATGCCCTGGACATCGCAGATGGTGTAGCCGCCGGTTTTGTTGAAGTCCGAGGTGTTGGCGTAGGCCCCCAGGGGCTCGATGCCGGCGGAGCGGATGTTGGTCAGGGTGGAATTCAGGCCAATGAGGCCGTTGTACACGGAGTAGGAGTTGGCCATCTGCACCAGGTCCACCCCGGCGCTTTTCAGATAGGTGATCAGCTCCGTGGGGGCAGAGGCGGTTTCGGAGCCATAGGGCTCCCCGCAGAAGCTGCCCTCAATGTTCATCACCGTCACGTCCGCGTTGGCAAGCTCGGCGGCCACATCCATAAAGGCCCGGGTGTAGTCATAGCCCGTCACCGCAAGGCCCGCGTCCACGGAGGCATTGGTGATGTTCAGATCTCCCACGGCCCGGATGTGAATTTTGGTGATGGGGTCCTTGGTCCGCCGCCCGGCCTCGGTGGTCTCCGCGGAGGCCGTGGTGGCTTCCGTTGCCTCTGCCGCGGCGTTGATGGAAGTGCTGGGGGCAGTCGGCTCCTTGGAAGCAAGCCGCGCGATCAGCACGCCGCAGCCAATGAGCACCACCAGCGCCACCGCCGCCAGAAGCAGCGTCCGCTGCCGATGCCGCCGCTGCCGCCGCTTCGCCTCTTCCCGCTTCTGCCGCCGCCGCTCCATATCCTCCCGCTCCAAGGCCATAGAAACCACCCCTTTCCGAAAATTTTCTCTATTATAGCGGATTTCAGGAAATAATACAAGTTTTCATTTTTGAATTCTTCTTTAAGAGAATGCGTAAAAGCTTCCCCTCCGGGGAAGCTGGCAGGGCGAAGCCCTGACTGATGAGGTGCGGTACGCAGAACCGATACGGAGAAACTTCAGGCGAATTCGTATCGGTTCTGCGTACCGATGTTTTATGGTGCGATTGCCACTGGCAATCGATTATTCCTGATTCGCTGCGCGGAGCACCACCCGCATCCACCGCCTGCGGGCGGTCCCCCATCACTTTTTATGGTGGGGCTGTTGCAAAATAAGCATTTTTGTAGGGGCGGCTACCAGCCGCCCGCGATCTCACGGAATTGCGCATTTGATGGATGCGCTCTGTCCCGAAAGTCGGCGGGCGGCTAATAGCCGCCCCTACGGGTTTACTATTTTGCAACAGCCCCAATATTTTTGATTCGCTGCGCGACGCACCGCCCAAGGGGAAGGTTGGGGGCTTCTTTTTTTAGGGTATACGTTCCTCCGGGCGCTCTGTCGCTTTTAGGCTTCCTCAAACAGTTTCCTCGTCTGCTGGGCGTTTTCCTGAATCGCTGCCTTCAGTTCCTCCAGGGAGTCAAACTTCCGCTCCGGGCGGAGGAATTCGTAAAATTCCAGGGTGATCTCCTGGCTGTACAGGTCCCCGTCATAATCCAGCAGCCAGGGCTCCACCGTAATGTGGTGACCGCCCACCGTGGGGCGGGTGCCGATGTTGGTGACGGCGCTGTAGGTTTTTCCCCCCACCGCCGCGCGGCAGGCGTAGACGCCGAAACGGGGCACGGCCAGGCCCTCCGGCAGAACCAGGTTGGCCGTGGGGATGCCCAGGGTGCGGCCCAGCTGGTGGCCGTGAACCACTTGGCCCGTGAGCACATAGGGGTGGCCCAGATACCTTACGGCTCCCGCCATGTCCCCCTTAGAAAGAAGCTCCCGGATATAGGTGGAGGACACCCGGACACCGTCCAGGTCCTGCTCCGGTACCGCCGCGAAGGGAAGCTTCCGTTCCCGGCAGTATTCCCCCAGCAGCGCCGCGGTGCCCGCGCCTTTCGCGCCGAAGCGGAAATCCTCCCCGCAGACGAAGCCCGCCGCGCCATAGTCCCGGCGCAGAGCATCCAAAAAGTCCTGCCAGGGTGTGGCAAGCATCTGCCGGTCAAAGGGCAGGGCCGCCACACGGTCCATGCCAAACTGCCGCAGCAGCCGCTCCCGGTCCTGGGCGGTTGTAATAAGCCCAGGGGTCTGCCCCAGCACCAGGGTATCCGGGTGGCCCGAGAAGGTGACGACACCCCGGCCCATGGTCTCCCCTGCCAGGCTCTTGACGGCGCTCAGCAGCGCCTGATGCCCCAGGTGCACGCCGTCAAAGAAGCCCAGGGCGTAAATATAGGAATTCATGATGTGTTTCCTTTGCAATAGAAAATGCCTTCCCTTGGGGGAAGGGGGCCCGCCTCAGCGGGGGATAAGGGTGGTGCTCCGCGCAGCGAATCAAAATAGACGATTGCCGGGGGCAATCGCACCATAAAAAACATCGGTACGCAGAACCGACACGGAGAAAACCAAGGCGAATTCGTACCACACCAGTCCGCTACACCTCAAAAAAGCTCTTAACGGTGGACATAGTGTTCTCCTCCACCCTCGCCAGCATGAGAAATTCCCCCTGCTCACTGTAAGCCCGGTACATTCCGTCCGGCATTGGCCGGGTGAAGGAATTGCCGTTGCGGCAGCGGAGCTCCTGCTTGGAGGTCAATGTCACCGCGGGATAATGGAGGAACATAGAGTCCATAGGAAGCAGGTATTCCTCTGGGTGCTCCGATTCCAGCAGTTTTTCCAGGGGCACGGCCTGTTCTGCCGTGTATTCCCCCGCCTGGATTCTGCGCAGCTCTGCCATGCAGCCGAGACACCCCAAAGCGTTCCCGATGTCCTCACAGAGGGTGCGGATATAGGTGCCCTTGGAGCAGCGGACCCGGAGGCGGGCACTCTGGCCGTCAAAGTCCAGCAGCTCCAATTCGTGAACGGTGATTTTCCGGGGCTGGCGCTCCACCTGCTTTCCCTTCCGGGCCAGGTCATAGAGCTTCTGCCCCCCCACCTTCAGGGCGGAATACATGGGCGGAACCTGCAAAATCTCCCCCCGGAAGGCGGGCAGCACATTCAGAACATCCTGCTCTGTCAGATTCACAGGGCGCTCCTCCAGCACCGTGCCGGTGATATCCTGGGTATCGGTCCGCTGGCCGAACCGCAGCACCGTCTCATAGGTTTTTTCCGCGTGTTCAAAAAACTCCACGGCGCGGGTGGCCCTGCCGACAAAAACCGGCAGAACCCCCGTCGCCATGGGGTCCAAAGTGCCGCCGTGGCCAATGCGGCGGGTGGAAAACACCCGCCGCAGCCGTGCGGTTACATCCTGACTGGTCCAGCCCTGGGGCTTGTCCACAATGACGATTCCGTTCATCGGCAGCTCTCCAGCATGGCTGTCTCCACCATCCGCTCCGCCTGGGCCATGGTCATATGCATGCTGGCCCCGGCAGCGCCCTTGTGGCCGCCGCCGCCGAACTTCTCGGCAATGACGGTGGCGTCATACCCGGGCACCACCCGGACGGAGATTTTTACCAATCCGTCCTCGGTTTCCCGCAGGGTGGCCGCCACATTCACGCCCGCCACGGTGCGGGGGAAATTGGAGATATTGTCCATATCGTCACTGGTGACCCCCAGCTCCAGCTCCACGGCTCTTGGAATGGCGCAGATGGCCATGGCCCCGCCCTGGAGCAAACGCATATGTTCTACAATCCAGGCCTGCATCCGCAGCTTGCCCAGGGTGTTGGTTTCAAACAGCTCCTGGTTCAGCTGGTAGACCCGGGCCCCGCCCTCGGCACAGGCCGCGGCCACCCGGAAGGTGTGGGCCGTGGTGTTGGCGAAGCGGAAGCAGCCCGTATCCGTGCTGAGGCCCACATAGATTCTGTCCAGAGCCTCTTGCTGCCGCTGCCAGCCCATGCGCTCCAGCACATCGAAGACCACCTCCGCGCAGGAGGCACTGTCCGGGTCCACCAGTTCCAGATCGGAGAAGGAGGTGGCAGAGCCATGGTGATCGATGCGCAGAAGCACCCTGCCCAGAAGGTGCTGGGCGTTGTCCGGCAGCATGCCGGGGGAAGCCACGTCCGTGGAGATCACGGTGTCATTCTCCCCCGCGTCCTCCACGGTCAGCCCCTCCACCATCCAGGAAAACCGGGGGCTCACCCCGGGATTTGCCAGCACATGGGCATTTTTTCCCAGGCTCCGCAGCCCCAGGCAAAGGGCCGAGGCGCAGCCCAGAGTGTCCCCGTCCGGCCGGACATGGGTCAGGATCACATAGTTGTCGTGATCCCACAAGACCTGGGCCGCGTCAGTTCTCTGTAGGCTCTTCGTCATGCGAAACCTCCAGAGAGTTGATCAGCTTCAGCATTTTCGCGCCATAGGCGATGCTGTCATCCTCCGCCCAGACAATTTCCGGGGCGTAGCGCAGCTGCAGGGCATGGCCCAGCTCCCGGCGCAGGTAGCCGCCGGCGGACTTGAGCCCCGCCATGGCCTGCTGCGCCCGCTCACTCTGCAAAAAGCTGACATAAACCTTCGTATACCGGAGGTCCGGGGTGGTTTCCACCCGGGTAATGGAGATCATGGTGTCCTGCACCCTGGGGTCCTTCACGGTCCGCAGGAGACTGGACAGCTCCTTCATGATCTCTTCGTTGATTCGATTGATTCGATTGGATGCCATGCTGTCATCCTCCTTGCTATTTTCCCCCCTACCTTCCCCCTGGGGAAGGTAGGGGGTTTCCTTTTTAGGTTATACGCGCAACCGGGCTTCCGAACTTTTTATTCTTTTTCTTTACTGCTTAATCTCCTGCATCACAAAGCACTCGAAGATATCGCCCTCGCGGATGTCGTTGAACTTGACCACGCTCATGCCGCACTCGTAACCGGCGGTGACCTCCTTGGCGGCGTCCTTGAAGCGCTGCAGAGAGCCGATCTCGCCCTCGTGGATGACGATGTTGTCCCGCAGGATGCGGACCTGGGAATCTCTCGTCACCTTGCCGTCCTTCACCATGCAGCCGGCGATGGTGCCCACGGCGCTGACCTTGTAGGTCATGCGGACCTCGGCGTGGCCGATGACCACTTCCTCGAACTTGGGTGCCAGCATGCCCTTCATGGCGGACTCGATTTCATCGATGGCATCGTAGATAACCCGGTAGTAGCGGATATCCACATTGGACCGGGCAATGGAGGCCTGGGCGCCGGCATCGGCCCGGACATTGAAGCCCACGATGATCGCGCCGGAGGTGGAGGCCAGCAGCACATCGCTCTCGTTGATGGCGCCTACGCCGGTGTGGATCACCCGGACCCGGACCTCCTCGTTGGAGATCTTCTCCAGGGAGGCCTTCACGGCCTCGGCGGAGCCCTGCACATCGGCCTTGACGATCAGGGGCAGCTCCTTCATCTCGCCCTCCTGCATTCGGGCAAACAGATTGTCCAGGGTCACCTTCTGCTGCAGCTTGGCGGCGGCATCCTTGGCGGCCTGGCGGCGCTGCTCTACCAGCTCCCGGGCCATGCGCTCATCGGTAACCGCATCGAACTCGTCACCGGGGGTGGGCACATCGGCCAGGCCGGTGATCTCCACAGGCTGGCTGGGGCCGGCGGTCTTCACGGTGCGGCCCTTGTCGTTGGTCATGACACGGACACGGCCCACGGCGGTGCCCGCGATGATGATATCACCCTGCTTCAGGGTGCCGTTCTGCACCAGCAAGGTCGCAATGGGGCCTCTGGTCTTGTCCAGACGGGCCTCGATGACGGTGCCCTTGCCCCGGCGGTTGGGGTTGGCCTTCAGCTCCAGCATTTCGGCGGTGAGGGTGACCATCTCCAGCAGATTGTCCAGGCCCTTGCCGGTCTTGGCGGAAATGGGGCAGATCACGGTGTCGCCGCCCCACTCCTCGGGGATCAGGTCGTACTTGGTCAGCTGCTCCTTGATCTTGTCCGGGTTGGCGGTGGGCTTATCCATCTTGTTGATGGCCACGATGATGGGCACCTTGGCGGCCTTGGCGTGGTTGATGGACTCGATGGTCTGGGGCATGATGCCGTCATCGGCGGCCACCACCAGAATGGCGATATCGGTGCACATGGCGCCGCGGGCACGCATGGAGGTAAAGGCGGCGTGGCCCGGGGTATCCAGGAAGGTGATGGACTTGCCGCCCACATCCACGGTGTAGGCACCGATGTGCTGGGTAATGCCGCCGGCCTCTCCCGCGGTAACGGAGGTCTTCCGGATGGCATCCAGCAGAGAGGTCTTGCCGTGGTCAACGTGGCCCATGACCACCACCACAGGGGCCCGGGTCTCCAGCTCGTCGGCGGTATCCACATGGTCGTCGATGATCTGCTCCTCGATGGTGACGGTAACCTCCTTCTCCACCTTGCAGCCCATTTCCGTAGCCACATATTCGGCGGTGTCGAAGTCGATGGTCTGGTTGATTCCGGCCATGACGCCGTTCTTCATCAGAAGCTTGATAACCTCTCCGGCGGTCTTCTTCATCCGGGAGGCCAGCTCACCCACGGTGATCTCCTCCGGAATCTTGACGGTGACAGGGGCCTTCCGGGCCACCTCCATCTGGAGGCGGCGCATCTTCTCCTGCTCCTCGTTGCGGGACTTATTGCCCCGGAACTTGTTGTCCTTCTTGTTCTGCTGCTGGCCCTTCTTGCCGCCGATGCGCTGCTTGCCGCCCTGGTAATTCTGGACCCGCTCGGAGACCAGAGAATCCGCATGGTCGTCAAACCGGGCGGAGTTCACCTGCACGGCAGAGGTATCCACCACCCGGCGCTCCCGCTTGCGTTCGGGCTCCTTGGGCTTTTCCTCCTTGGGCTTTTCCTCCTTGGGCTTCTCCTCCTTGGGCTTCTGGGCAGCGGGCGCGGGCTGCTGCTTGGCAGTCTCCTGCTTCGCTTCCTGCTTGGGGGCCTCCTTGGCCTCCTGCTTCTCCTGCTTGGGCTTCTGGGCCTGGGCGGCGAAGACCTGCTCCAGAGAATCGATCTGGTGGGTCTGGGTCATGACCTCAAATACCACGTTCAGCTCCTGGTCCGTCAGAACCTGGGAGTTGGACTTGGGTCTTTCCGAAAACTTGGAGATGATATCCCCGATTTCCTTCGGCGTGACACCGAAATCGGCGGCAACTTCCTTCAAACGATACTTCACAAAACTCATATATGAACGCACCTCCACTAAACTCTTTACCCGGCGCTTAAACCTGCTGTCATTGCGAACCAGTCATCAGACTGGTGTGGCAGTCCTCCGGTGAAACGGAGAATCTGAAAATCCGGGGGATTGCCACACCAGTGTGCCCACTGGTTCGCAATGACACGAAATTTCCGCGCCGCATTTACTTACTTTCCTTCATGGTGTTTCTTCTTCCCTGTCCGCACGTTCCGGGCGTGGGCCCTGGCCTCCGCCTGGCGCTTTTTTGCCTTCTGGGATTTCTGATCCAGAACCGCCAGGGCATCCTTGTACTTTTCCGGCTCCGGCAGGGCCTTCACCAGGGCCAGGGCCAGGGATACATCCGTAATGGCCGCGATGGCCAGGGTGTCCCGGCCGATGGCCTCGCCCATGGCATCCTTGCTGTAGGGCAGGCGGACGCACTGCTGCTCCGTCCCGGCGGCAAAGCTCTTGGCTCTGCGCCAGGTGTGATCGGAGGCGTCTCCGGCCACCAGGATCACATAGGCCTTCCCGGCTCTGGCCGCGCCGCCTACCGGCTCCTCGCCCAGCTCCGCCAGGCCGCCCTTCCGGGCCAGGGCCAGATAATTGAGTGCTCTATCCATTGCTTCCCTGCTCCATTTCTTTTTCCAGCCGGTCATAGACCTGCTGGGGAATCTCCGTCTCCAGACTCCGGTCCAGAGCCTTGGAGCGGATGGCCTTTTTCAGGCACTCCGGGTTAGGGCACAGGTAGGCCCCCCGGCCCGGCGCCTTGCCGCTGAAGTCCAGGGTGACGTTCCCGTCCACCCCCCGGACCACCCGGATCAGCTCCTTCTTCGCTTTACGCTCCCGGCAGCCCATGCACTGCCGCTGAGGGATTTTTTTCTGCATTTACGCTTCCTCGTTCTCCTCCGCCTCTTCCTTCGGCTCGGCCAGCGCGGCGGCCTGGGAGGCGGACTTGATGTCGATCTTGTAGCCGGTGAGGCGGGCGGCCAGGCGGGCGTTCTGGCCCTCCTTGCCGATGGCCAGGCTCAGCTGGTCGTCAGGCACAATGACGCTGCATGCCTTCTGGCCGGGGATCAGGCTGACGGACAGCACATCCGCGGGGCTCAGCGCGGCCTTGACATACTGGCAGGGGTCCTCGCTCCAGACCACGATCTCGATCTTCTCGCCGTGGAGCTCCTCCACGACCGCGCCTACACGGCCGCCTCTGGGGCCCACACAGGCGCCCACGGGGTCCACGCCCTCCATAGCGGCCCGGACGGCCATCTTGGAGCGGGAGCCGGGCTCCCGGGCGATATTGCGGATCTCCACCTGGCCTTCGGCAATTTCCGGGGTCTCCAGCTCGAAGAGCCGGCGCACCAGGTTGGGATGGGTCCGAGATACCTGCACCAGGGGGCCCCGGTCGTTCTTGCGCACATCCAGCACATAGACCTTGACAATCTGGCCCTCTACATAGGTCTCGCCGGGGATCTGCTCGCCGGCACGGAGCATGGCCTCGGAGGCCTCGCTGCCCTGGCCCACCTTCAGCAGCACATCGCCGGACGCAGGCACAATCCGGCTGACGGTGCCGGTGAGCAGCTCCTGGGCCTTGCTGGAGTAGCTTTCATACATCACGCCCCGCTCCGCTTCCCGGATGCCCTGGATGACCACCTGCTTGGCGGTCTGGGCGGCGATGCGGCCGAACTTCTGATAGTCCACAGGGATGTTGACGGGCTCGCCCACCTGGACGTTGGGGTTGTAGCGGCGGGCGGCATCGATCTGGATTTCCAGAGCGGTGTCCTCCACCTCTTCCACGGCGGTCTTCACCAGATGGATGCTCAGGCCGTGCTCGTCCAGGTTCACCACCACATTGTCGGCGGGCACATCCCGGTGGTCCTCCCGGTCCTTCCGGTAGGCATTGGCCAGGGCCTGCTTCAGCCGGTCCACCATATAATCAACGGGGATGCCCTTTACCTTCTCCAGATCCCGCAGGCTCGCGAAGATCTCTGCCCCCACATCTACCTGGGGCTCCTGCTTGGCAGCTTTTGTTTTTCTCGCCATCGTTCGTTCCTCCAATCAGAATTCCACCCGAAGCCGCACCAGCGCGACCTGGGACTTTTCAAATGTAATGGTTTCCTTCCCGGCTTCCACGGTGAGCTTTCCGTCCTCGTAGCCCCGCAGAATCCCCGGCAGCTCCTTCAGGCCGTTGTAGGGCCGGTAGAGCTTGACGGTAATAGGGGAGCCCATGAACTGAGCAAAATCCGAGGGCCGCTTCAGCACCCGCTCCAGTCCCGCGGAGCAGACCTCAAAATGGTAGCTGCCGGGAACCGGGTCCTTCTCGTCCAGAATGGGGTCCATGGCCCGGGAGACGGCCTCGCAGTCATCGATGTCCACGCCGCCCTCTTTGTCGATATACAGACGCAGAAAATACTCGGAGCCTTCCCGCACATATTCCACGTCCCACAGCGAGCAGCCCTGGGAGCGGACAATGGGCTCCGCGAAGGCGGCTACCTGCTCGGTAACTTTCATAGAACCATCCTTTCTTTTGGTCAATAAGAAAGAGAGGGGCGCGCCCCTCTCTTTCTTCCTACATTCTTTCAAGTAGGATTATAGCACTGTTTTTCCCGCAATGCAATAGCTTCTTTTGAAAAAACATGGGAATTTTCCATTGTTTTTCCGAAATTTCGGTGTGGACGGGCATGATTGAATGTTTTCCGCCCCCCGGATGAACGTATACCCTAAAAAAAGAAGCCCCCTACCTTCCCCTTGGGCGGTGCGTCGCGCAGCGAATCAAAAATATTGGGGCTGTTGCAAAATAGTAAACCCGTAGGGGCGGCTATTAGCCGCCCGCCGACTTTCGGGACAGAGCGCATCCATCAAATGCGCAATTCCGTGAGATCGCGGGCGGCTGGTAGCCGCCCCTACAAAAATGCTTATTTTGCAACAGCCCCACCATAAAAAGTGATGGGGGACCGCCCGCAGGCGGTGGATGCGGGTGGTGCTCCGCGCAGCGAATCAGAAATAATCGATTGCCAGTGGCAATCGCACCATAAAACATCGGTACGCAGAACCGATGCCGAGCCAGCTTCCCCGGAGGGGAAGCTAGGTGGGCCTCCCCGTCATGGGTACACGTTTCTCCACAGTTTTTGCCCGCAAAACCCATACCCACACACTTGTTCGCGCGACATAATCACCCTCTCCACACCCCATGCACCGCTTCTCCACAGGAGTTATCCACATTGTCCACAGGTTTTTCCACAGGGCGTGCTGTGGAAAAGCTGGATTTTTCCTCTGTTTTTGCCGGGGCTGTGAAAAAAACTCCACAGTCCTTTGATAGGCTGTGGAATTTTTTGGTTGACAGAACGCGTTTTTTCACAGATACAGCAGACGGATGGAGAACACCCGGTGGTCCTCGCCGTTCAGGTTCCGGTGGGCGTCCACCTGGACGCAGCCGTCCTCCAGGATATCGTAGCGCAGGTCCAATGTCTGGCCCTCCCGACTCTCCGACAGGTAGCAGGCGGTGAATTCCTTCAGGGTGTGGTCCCGGTGGAACTGGCTGGGGAACAGGTCCTCCACCCACTCCATATAGCGGGTGTTGTTCATGTGCCCGTTCCGGTCCAGGTCCGTGAAGCAGACCCGTCTGGGGCAGGAATTGACCAGGTCTCTGGGCACCAGCCCCTTTGGAGAGGCCAGCTCCAGGCCCCGGAGGGTGCCGGGAACCTCAATGCCGCTTTTGCCCGGCTGGATCATGGCCCGGGTATCCCGGTTCATCAGCACCCAGAGGGTGATGGAGCGGAAGCACTCCTCCCCGTTCTCGTCATAGGCCACCACGCTTCTGGGGTAGGCCACCCGGGTGGTGGGCAGGGCCCAGGTCTCCACCCGGAGGGTTTCACCGGATTTGGGCAGCCGGGTGATCTGCACCCGGTGCCGGGTCACGGCCCAGAAAAGGTGCTCGCTGTTTAATAGCGGCGTCAGTTCCCGGCTGTGCCGCCCGCCCATGTCCTGGGCGATAAAGAGGATCTGGGCCGGCTTCAGATTGCCAAAGCAGTCCACCATATTGTCCTTGATTTCATAATTCTGGGAATAGATCATTTCCATATCGCATTGCCTCGATTCATGCCGCGAATCAACAACTCTCCTGTGTCCCGTAGGGGCGGCTATCAGCCGCCCGGAAGGTATCGCAAATGGGCGGTGAAGACCAAACGCTCAGGCCCAGTCGTCTCCGGGCGGCTAATAGCCGCCCCTACTGGCCTTCAGACATTGATTCGCATGATTTTTTTAATTCTTTTTTTCCGTCAGGGTGACAGTCACATCGCCCTGGTAGCCGTTCCGGTAGATGGTCAGGCGCATGGTGTCCCCTACGCTGTGGGCATAGAGGAGGCTGTTCAGGTCGTCCATATCAGAGACGGAGGTGCCGTCGGCAGTGGTGATGATGTCGCCGCCGGTGAGACCCGCCGCCTGGGCCGGACTGCCGGACTCCACAGAGGTGATATAGATGCCTCTCGGCACCCGGTAGAACCGCTGGTAGAAATAGGAGAAGTCCTCTCCCTGAACCCCCAGCCAGGGGCGGCCGGACACATAGCCCTGGGTAATGATCTGGTTCACCACATCCTGCACCGTGGCGCTGGGAATGGCGAAGCCCAGACCCTCTACGCCGGAGCTGTCCGTAAAGGCCCCGATCTTCATGGTGTTGATGCCGATGACCTGGCCGAAGCAGTTGATAAGGGGCCCGCCGGAGTTGCCGGAATTCAGGGCGGCGTTGGTCTGGATCAGATTCATGGTCCGGCCGTCCACCTGCACGTCCCGGCTGATGGCGGAGATAATGCCGTCCGTCATGGTGCCCCGGAGCTCTACGCCCAGGGGGTCCCCGATGGCAACCACCGTGTCGCCCACCCGCAGGCTGTCAGAGTCCCCGAACTGGGCGGGGGCCAGGTCCTCCGCCTGGACATAGAGCACCGCCAGATCCGATACCGGGTCCGTGCCCACGATGGAGGCCGTCAGCTCCCGCTTGTCCGTCAGGGTCACGGCGACCTGCTGGGCCTGCTGGATCACATGGTAATTGGTGACCATGTAGCCCTGGGAAGACAAAATCACGCCGGTGCCGGTGGCCGTCTCATTGGTTCCCTTGGCGGTGATGGACACCACCGAGGGGATGTTCCGAGCGTAAATCTCCTGGAGAGACAGGCCGCCGCTGGTCTCCGTATTCTCCTGGCCGGGGGCGGCGTGGAGATCCAGGGTTGCCCCCTCCTGAGGGGCAGGGGGCGCGTCCTCCAGGGCCTCTGTGGCCTCTGTGGTCTGCTGGACGGCGTAGGCGATGGTCAGCGCGTCCTCCTTCCGGTGGAGCTCCCGGAAGAGCTTCACATTCAGCACGCTCATGGCCGTGGCGATGCCGCCCAGGAAGATCACCGCCACCAGCAGCAGCGCAATGACCGTCCGATGACTTTTCGGCGGCTGGGTACACCCGGTGCCATACACCCCGTCATCCCACCCGCTGTCAAAGGGAAATCGTTTGTCGTTCATACATCCTCCTTTTGGCTTCCCCTGGGGGAAGCTGGCTCGGCGCAGCCGAGACTGATGCAGGCAGCGTACCGCCCACTCGTCGTCCCCCTCCGGGGGACGATGCTATTTTTAGTTCACCAGCGGCATGGTAAAGGTAAACTCCGTCTTGCCGTCCCGGCTGGTGACGCTGATGTTTTCGCCGTGGCTGCATACGATGGTCTTGACGATGTAGAGCCCCAGGCCCCAGCCGTCCCGGTTCTTGGAGCGGCTCTTGTCCAGCTTGTGGAAGCGGTCAAAGACCAGGGGCAGCTCCTCCGGCGGGATGGTATCGCCATCGTTGGACACGGAGACATAGGCCTTGGCCCCGCCCTCTTTGATTTTCAGCCCCAGAGTGCCCCCATCCGGGCAGAACTTCACGGCGTTGTCGATCAGGTTGTAGATCACCTGGGTGATGTAGTCCTCGTTGGCAAAGGTGAACACCGGATGATCCGGCATGTCCACATCCACATTGATGTGCCGGTCATCGATCTTCTTTTCAAAGGTCAGCAGCACCTGGCTGCAAGCGTCCTCCAGGTCGAACTGAACCTTCTTCTCGTCCGGGATGCCGCCCTGGTTCTGGAGCTGGGAGATATCCAGCATGCTGCGAACCAGCCGACTCAGGCGCTTGGTCTCGTCGGAGACGATTTGCAGATAGTGGGGCCACTTCTCCTCCGGAATGGTCTTGTCCAGCATCCCGTCCACATAGCCGGAGATCGTGGTCATGGGGGTTTTCAGCTCATGGGATACGTTGGCCACAAACTCCTGGCGGCGGTACTCGCTCTTCTGAAGGGAAGACGCCATATTGTTAAAGGCCAGGGCCAGCTCCTCCATCTCCTCGGAGTAGCTCTCCTCAATCTTCACCCGGGCCTCCAGATCCCCGTGGCCGAAGGCGTTGGCCACCTTCGCCATCTCCTGCAGAGGGCGGCTCTCCCGCCGTGCAAACAGGGACACGGCCAGCACAGCCACCAGCACCACCACCGCGGCGGTGGTCAGGAAGATATTGGAAATTTTGGTCAGCACGGCGTTGACCCCCGCCAGGGGTGAGGAGACGATGATAATGCCCTCGTTCTCCCCCTCGGTGCTGCTGACGGGCAGGGCCACCAGAAACCGCTCGTCCTCATACAGCCCCTTGATCAGGCCCGTTGCCCGGTCAGAACCCTTTTCAATGACCTTGGTCAGGTAATCCTGGTTTACATAAAGTCCGGTATGCTGGCAGCCGAAGAGGCTGTCGGAGCAGATAACCACCTTGCCCTGCTGATTGCAGATCACGGCATCGGAGCCGGAGACCTTGGAGGCAATGTCCAGATTCATGAGAAACTCCCGGCCCCCCAGGCTGCTGTCCTCTAAGTAGGAGGCCGCCAGATCGGAAATGATCTGGGCATCCTGCTCCAGGCTGGCAAAGGTGGTGTCCATCAGATAGTTCTGCACCATCATCTGAAAAGACCCGCCCAGCACCGTCAGCGCCACCAGCAGAATCCCCGCGAACACGGAAAAACTGCGGCCAAAGGATGATTTCATACGCACACACCTCAACGATTCTCTAATGTAAGAAATTATAGCACAGATTCGGTGGTTTGCAATGAAAGCAGAAAAAAGTTTACAAGTTGGGGCAAACAAAGGGGGCTGTTGCAAAATAAGCATTTTTGTAGGGGCGGCTACCAGCCGCCCGCGATCTCACGGAATTGCGCATTTGATGGATGCGCTCTGTCCCGAAAGTCGGCGGGCGGCTATTAGCCGCCCCTACGGGTTTACTATTTTGCAACAGCCCCTTTTTCTTTATATGTAGAATTTCACAATCCACGATTGCATTTTTCCTCTATCTGTACTAAAATGGAACCACCAAACAAAAGGAGGTCCTTCCTATGAAGAATGTACTGGTAACCGGCGGTGCCGGTTATATCGGCTCCCATACCTGCCTGGAGCTGCTGGAGAACGGCTACGGTGTGGTGGTCATTGACAATCTGTGCAATGCCAACCCCGAGAGCCTGAACCGGGTGGAAAAGCTCACCGGCAAGAAGCTGAAGTTCTACGAGGGCGATGTGCGGGACGAGGCCCTGCTGAAGAAGATTTTCGCGGAGAACGACATTGCCTGCGTCATCCATTTCGCCGGCCTGAAGGCCGTGGGCGAGAGCGTTGCCAAGCCCTGGGAATACTATGACAACAACCTGAACACCACCCTGGTCCTGACCAAGGTCATGAAGGAAGTGGGCATGAAGAATATCATCTTCTCCTCCTCCGCCACAGTCTACACCGCTGACAACGAGATGCCCCTGCGGGAGGACAGCCGTACCGGCGGCTGCACCAACCCCTACGGCTGGACCAAGTACATGACCGAGCAGATCCTCTCCGGCATCTCCCACGCGGACCCGGACTGGAGTGTGGTGCTGCTGCGCTACTTCAACCCCATCGGTGCCCACAAGTCCGGCCTCATGGGCGAGGACCCCAGGGGCATCCCCAATAACCTGATGCCCTACATCACCCAGGTTGCCATCGGCCGCCGGGAGAAGCTCAGCGTCTACGGCAACGACTACCCCACCCACGACGGCACCGGCGTCCGGGACTACATCCATGTGGTGGACCTGGCCAAGGGCCATGTGGCCGCGGTGAAGTACGCCATTGAGAACAAGGGCTGCGAGGTCTTCAACCTGGGCACCGGCAAGGGCTACAGCGTGCTGGACATGGTGCACACCTTTCAGGATGTCAACCATGTGGACGTGCCCTATGTGATCGTAGGCCGCCGCCCCGGCGACATCGCCACCTGCTACGCGGACCCCGCCAAGAGCGAGAAGGTTCTGGGCTGGAAAGCCCAGGAGACCCTGGCCGATATGTGCCGGGATTCCTGGAACTGGCAGACCAAGAACCCCCAGGGATATGGGGCGTAAAGCCCGGTGAAATCCGGCCGGGGGCCGGGTGAAATCTGCCTGGCGGCAGGTGAAATCCAATCTTAGATTGGGTGAAATCGCCCTTACGGGCGGATCGAGAACAGAAAACCGGGACATGACCGCGTTTACGGCATGTCCCGGTTGATTTCTTTTCTTGCAGTTTGTCAACATCCCCGCCTGGACGGCAGGGGTGTTTTTCATTGAATTTTCATTGACACCTCCCAGGTGCTTTGCTATAATGATACAAGAAATTTTGCGCCTATTTTAGGAAGAAACGAGGGCGAAACCCTATGGCAAATGTACTGAGCTATCTGGAAAACAGCTATACCCGCTTTCCGGACCGGTGCGCGGTGACGGATGACTGCCGGAGCTACAGCTACGGCGAATTCTACCATCTGACCCGCCGAATTGGCTCCGGACTGGCAAAGCTGACTATCCAGCGGCAGGCCGTGGCCGTGTATATGGAGAAGAATGCCGACGCCGTGGCCGCGTTCTTTGGGGCCCAGTGGGCGGGGTGCTTCTACTCCGTGCTGAATACGGAGTTGCCCGTATCCCGGCTGAACCAGATTGTAGAGCAGCTGGAGCCCCCGGTGATTGTCACCAGCCGGGAGCTGAGCGAAAAAACCGTTGAGGCCTTTCCTGGGCAGAATATCGTCTGTCTGGAAGCGCTGGCGGAAACGGAAGAGGATGCCGCCGCCCTGGCCGCCATCCAGGCCCGGGCCATTGACACAGACCCGCTTTATGTCAACTTCACCTCCGGCTCCACCGGGGTACCCAAGGGCATTGTGGTGAGCAGCCGCAGCGTATTGGATTTCATCGGCTGCTTTACGGAGCTGTTCCACATCACGGAAAAAGACGTGATCGCCAACCAGGCCCCCTTTGACTTTGACGTGTCCGTAAAGGATATCTATTCCGCCATGAAGGCTGGCGCCACCCTGGCGGTGGTGCCCCGGCGGCTGTTCTCCGTGCCTACGGAGCTCATTGATTTCCTCTGCGAGAAGCGGGCCACCACCCTGATCTGGGCCGTGTCCGCCCTGTGCCTGATCACCGGATTCCACGCCCTGGACTACAAGACCCCGGAGACCATCCAGAAGATTCTCTTCTCCGGTGAGGTCATGCCCCTGAAGGCCCTGAAGGAATTCCGGAAGCACCTGCCGGACGTGACCTATGTAAACCTCTACGGCCCTACAGAGATCACCTGCAACTGCACCTATCACATCCTGGACCGGGAGCGGGATTACGCCGCCGGAATTCCCATCGGCATTCCCTTCCCCAATGAGGATGTGTTCCTGCTGGACGGCGAGGACAAGGCCGTCACCGAGCCGGACACCGAGGGCGAGATCTGCGTCCGGGGTACGGCCCTGGCCCTGGGCTACTACCGCTGCCCGGAGCAGAACGCCGCCCACTTCACCCAGAACCCCCTGAACCCCAACTACCCGGAGCGCATCTACCGCACCGGCGACCTGGGCCGCTTCAATGAGGCGGGGGAGCTGGTGTTCAGCGGACGGAAGGACTTCCAGATCAAGTACATGGGCCACCGGATTGAGCTGGAGGAGATTGAGCGGGAGATGAACGCCATCGATGGCGTGGAGCGTGCCTGCTGCCTCTTTGACGAGAAGCGGAGCCGCCTCAAGGGCTTCTACACCGGCACCATCGACCAGGGTGCGCTGCACAGCATTATGAAGCAGAACCTGCCGGGCTTTATGGTTCCCGGCATCCTGCGGCAGGTGGAGTCCATGCCCCTGAATAAGAACGGCAAGATTGACCGCAAGGCCCTGGCCGCCATGGTAGGAGGCAGATAAATGGAATTATCTCGTTTGCAGGATACCGCGTACTACGTTTTTGATTATCAGGTTCTCGCCCAGCGCATTGCGTATCTGCGGGAGCTGCTGGGCCCCGGCATTCAGCTGGCCTACGCCATCAAGGCGAACCCCTTCCTGGTAGAGGGGGCCCTGCCCCATGTGGAGCGGCTGGAAATCTGCTCCCCCGGCGAAAGCCGCATCTGTGACGCCCTGGGGGTCAGCCCCGCTGTCACCGTGATCTCCGGCATCAACAAGACCCCGGCCTTTATTGAAGAGCTGGCAGCCTCCACCGAGGGGCGCATTTACACCGTGGAATCCCTGACCCAGTTTGATCTGCTGGACCATCTCTCCCGAAAGTACGGGAAAAAGCTGACGATTCTCCTGCGGCTCACCAACGACAGCCAGTTCGGCATCAACGAGGAGGAGATCGAGGACCTGATCGCCCGGCGGGCGGAATACCCCCTGCTGGACTTCCGGGGCATTCAGTTCTTCTCCGGCACCCAGAAAACGTCTCTGAAAAAGCTTCGGCGGGAGATTCTCCACCTGGACGCGCTGCTTGGAAAGTTAGAGGAGAACTTCGGCTACCGCAGCCCGGAGCTGGAATACGGCCCCGGCTTCCCCGTGAGCTACTTTGGGGAGGAGCTGGACGAAAAGGAATTGATCCTGAGCCTCCGGGACCTGCTGGCGGAAATGCGCTGGCAGGGGGAAATCACCCTGGAGCTGGGCCGTTCCATGGCCGCCTCCTGCGGGCGGTACTTCACCCATGTGGCCGACAAGAAGACGAACCACGGTCAGAACTACCTGATCCTGGACGGCGGCATGCACCAGATGGTCTACTTCGGCCAGTACATGGGCATGAAGCTGCCAAAGGTCACCCTCTGCGGCAAGGAGACAGAGCCGCCCCGGCAGGAATGGAACCTCTGCGGCAGCCTGTGCTCCATGAACGATATCCTGGTCAAGAGCCTGCCCCTGCCGGAGGTGGAAATCGGGGACACCCTGTGCTTCTACAACACCGGCGCCTACTGCGTCACCGAGGGCATGTCCCTATTTTTAAGCCGGGACCTGCCGGGGGTGTATATTCTTGGCGGGGACGGGAAGCTTTCCCGCGCCCGGGAGACGGTGGAGACGTATCCGTTGAATATGCGAAACGGAATTGACAATTGACAATGTAAATGAATCGTTGAAATATTCCAAATTTTACGGATATTTTGGGCGTTTTGTGATTTTTGAGTCCCGTAGGGGCGGCTACTAGCCGCCCGGAAGGCAGCAAAAGTGAGCTGCAAAACCGAAGCGCTCAGGTCCGGTCGTTTGCGGGCGGCTAATAGCCGCCCCTACGAGGCACAAAAGTTTTTAAGTTCTCGCAATTCCTAATTTATATACATCAAAAAAGAAAGGACCTATTATCATGGAAGAATTACTGGAAATCCTGAACGACATTCAGCCCGGCGTGGACTTTGCACACGAGGCGCATCTGATTGACGATCATCTGCTGGACTCTCTGTCCATCATCTCCCTGGTCGCGGAGCTGGAGGATACCTTTGATGTCACCGTGCCCGCCGTGGAGATCATTCCCGCCAACTTCAACTCCGCCGAGGCCATGATGGAGATGATCCAGCGGCTTCAGGAAGACTAAGGAGCGACTATGCAGCTGCTGACCCGTCTCTACGCAGGCGCGTACCCCGACCTGTCGGCCTATTTTTCTGTCACTTACCTGGGGCTGTTTCTTCCCCTGGCGGTGATTTTCTATGGGCTGACCCCCAACAAATGGAAGAAGTACGCGCTGCTTCTGGAAAGCATCGGCTTTTACTGGCTGATCAGCGGCGTGTACATCGGCTATCTGCTGCTCTCCGCCGTGGTCATCTGGGGCTGCGGACTGTGGATGCAGAATATCTTTGCCCGCCGGGATGCCGCCGTAAAAGCGGCGGAAAAGGCGGAGCGGAAGGCCATCAAAAAGGCCTACACCGGCCGGGCCCGGCTGGTGCTGACCCTGGCGGTGGTGGCCCACATCGGGCTCATTCTGGTGCTGAAATATTCCGGCTTCTTCATGATGAACGTCAACGCCCTGTTTGGTGCCGGCTTCGTGATCCCGGAATACGTCAAGCCCTTGGGTCTCAGCTTTTTCATCCTGCAAAGCGTGTCCTATCTGGTGGACGTGTATCGACAGACCATCCGGGCGGACCGGAACCTCGCAAGGGTGGGCCTGTTCCTGGGCTTCTTCCCCAGCATTGTGGAGGGCCCCATCTGCCGCTACAGCCAGACCGCCGAGGCTCTGTGGAACGCGGGCCCCATCCGGTATGAAAACCTGACCTTGGGGCTTCAGCGGATTCTCTTCGGCCTGATGAAGAAGCTTGTGGTGGCTGACCGCCTGAATCCAATCGTGGAGGAAATGTTTACTACCAGCGAGAGCTACCCCGGGTATCTTTCCCTGATCGCGGGCATTCTCTACACCATTCAGCTTTACATGGACTTTTCCGGCTCCATGGATGCCGTCTGCGGCACCGCCCAGATTTTCGGCATCACCATGCCGGAGAACTTCAAGCGGCCCTTCTTCTCCAAGAATATCTCCGAATTCTGGACCCGGTGGCACATCACCCTGGGCACCTGGTTCCGGGACTACATCTTCTACCCCGTCACCATGTCCGGCCCCCTGAAAAAGCTCACCGGCGCCGCCCGGAAGAAGCTGGGCAACCACTTCGGCCCCCTGATCGCAGGCTCCATCGCCCTGCTGTGCGTTTGGTTCGCCAACGGCCTGTGGCACGGCGCGGCCTGGCACTACATCTTCTTCGGCCTGTGGCACTTCGTGCTGATTCTGCTTGGCAATATCTTCGCTCCCTACTTAAAAACCGTCAACGAGAAGCTCCACTTCGGGCCGGAGAACAAGCCCTTCCGGGTGTTCCAGATTCTGCGGACCAGCTTCCTGGTGGTGCTGGGCGAGATCATTTTCCGGGCGGACAATATGGGCATCGCCCTGACCATGATCCGCCGCATCTTTACAGACTTCGGCAACCCCTTCTGGGCCCGCTACAACATCCATGAGCTGCTTGTCAATGTGCTGGATGCCGCCAACTGCGACATCTGGGATCTGGTCATCGTGGGCGTTACCGTGGTCATCGTCTTCGTGGTCAGCCTGCTCCAGGAGCGGGGCGTAAAGATCCGGGAGTCCCTGTCCAAGCGCCCCACGGTGCTGCGCTGGTGCGTCTGGTACGCCCTGATTCTCTTCATCGTCATCTTCGGCGCCTACGGCGCGGGCTACACCCCGGTGGACCCCATGTACGCGAACTTCTAAAAAGCAACCCCGCGGCGAAATCGCCGCGGGGACTTTTTATCCAAAAGAATCGTTTGCTTTTGCCCGCGGTTTGAAGTAGAATAGAATTGTTCCGCTGCGAGCTGGGAAAGCGAAGATTGCTACGAAAAGGAGACCCCAAAATGATCTTATACCATGGAAGCAAATCCATTGTGGAAGCCCCCGAAATTCGGATTCAAAAATACAACAAGGATTTCTACTTCGGCTTCTATTGCACCCTCTACCCGGAGCAGGCCATTCGCTGGGCGACCCGTTTCAACGGGGTGGGCTTTCTGAATGAATACACCTACACGCCGAACGCGGCGCTGAACATCAAGCGCTTCCCGGATATGAGCGAGGAGTGGCTGGATTTTATCGTCTCCTGCCGTCTGGGGAACCCGCACGGTTACGACATTGTGGAGGGGCCCATGGCCAACGATACCATTTTCAACTATGTGCAGAACTTCGCGGACGGAAAAATCAGCCGGGAAGCGTTCTGGGCCTTGGCGAAATTCAAAAAGCCCACCCATCAGATCAGCTTCCATACCGCCCGCGCGCTGGCGACGCTTCAATTTTTGAAAGCCACGGAGGTTCACGATGAAAAATAACAGCGATCTCTTTTATACTTGCAGCCTGATTGAGCGGATTGGACGCACCCAAAAGCTGAAACGGGCTGACGTGGTGAAGACGATGGGCCAGGAGGTCATTGCCCGCATCTACAGCCACGCGGACGTATTCCACTGTGAACCCATTGAGAAAACCGCTGACGATTTCATTGAAAACTGCGCCATCCCCCAGGGTGACTTTGACAACATTTCCGCCTGCCGCTACACCGTGCCGGACTACTGGACCATCGGAGAGGTCTACGAGCGGCTGATTGAGGATGTCTGCGGCGAGGACGAGACCCAGGTGGTGCGGCGGCTCATAGAGGTCTATACCTCCTGGATTGACGATGCGATCTCCAACTACAATACGGATTTCTACTATCAGTCCAGGGAATATATTTACGCCTGCTACCGGGAGGGGACCATCTGCGCGTAAGGGGCGATTCTATTCCATCGTCCCAAGGGGACACCGCAACCGCGCGCAAGGGCGATTGCGTCCAATCGTGGATTGGATTTCATCTGTCAAAGACAGATTTCTTCTAGCCGAAGGCTGGATTTCACTGGGGCAGCAGCATTTTGCAACTGCCCCTTGTTTATGGGCTGCACCGCTGGCAGGGGTCGTAGCCCTGGGCGATGAGGGCGGAACGGGTGCCGTGGTAGTTCCACCGGTTAGAGGAAAGCATCTGGTCCACGCTGGGGCAGGACGGGAGATGGAACTTGTGGGAGTTCCGGTTGGCCACATAGTCCCGCTCCTGCTCTTTCCAGGCTGTTGGGGCCGTCCCCGGCACCGTGGTTTCCGTGACGGCGGAAACAGTGGCTGTGGCAGCCACTGACAAAGGCCTGTCCTGGCGCTGACTGACCGCCCCCAGCAGATACGCCGCCATAGCCACGGCAATCAGGGCCAGGATGTATCGGGATTTCATTTTGATTTCCTCTTTCTTATTGAATTAAAAATGCATTTGCATTTTTAGAATATTATAACAGATTCAAATTGCACATACAATGCATGTATTCAAAAAGGAGGCCTGCATTGTATGATCGACTACGCAAGCATCGGCTATCAAATTCGTCGTATTCGGCTGCAAAAGGGTGTTACCCAGGAACAGCTTGCCGAGGCAGCCGGGGTAGGTGTGACCCATATCAGCCATCTGGAAACAGGGGCCGGAACCGTATCGCTGAAAGTTTTTCTGGCGATCATCAACTACCTGGACTGCTCTGCCGATGAGATTCTCTGCAAGGAAATCCCGCAGGCCCGCCCAATTGTCAACAACTGGCTCACCAACCTGGTAGCCGACTGCGACACCACGGAGACAAAGATCATTGCAGATACGGTCAAGGCGCTGAAGGAAAGTCTGCGGAGGAACCGGGGAGAGGAATAGAGGCCGTAAATTCATAAATTGGAGTTTGTCCAAGCAATAGAGCGCCCGGTTGAACGTATACCCCCGGAGCGAAAGGGGCTGTTGCAAAATAAGCATTTTTGTAGGGGCGGCTACCAGCCGCCCGCGATCTCACGGAATTGCGCATTTGATGGATGCGCTCTGTCCCGAAAGTCGGCGGGCGGCTAATAGCCGCCCCTACGGGTTTACTATTTTGCAACAGCCCCCTTTCTTTTTAGGGTATACGTTCAACGGGGCTGTCCAACAAACCCCAATTTATCGCCTCTTTTATTCTACCCACATCCCCGCCTGACACAAGAAAAAGGCATCGACAAATTCCGACAAAAAAACCCCGCGGCGTGTTCTGCCGCGGGGGTTTTGTGATTTGTCGTTCTTACTTCGCCTGACTGGAAGACCGCAGGGTGACGTCGTGGTAGCCGCCCTCTACGATGGAGACGGAGGAGACCAGGGTCAGCTTGGCGTCCCGCTGGAGGTCGGGGATGTTGGTGACGCCTACGTTGCACATGGTGGACTTGACCTTGTAGAGGGACGCTTCCACGTTGTCGTGGAGGGGGCCGGCGTAGGTGACGTAGGAATCCACGCCCTCTTCAAAGCTTAGCTTGGTAGCGCCGCCCAGGTCGTAGCGCTGCCAGTTCCGGGCCCGGTTGCTGCCCTCGCCCCAGTATTCCTTCATATAAGCGCCGCCCACCATGATCTTGGGGGTGGGGCCCTCGTCGAACCGGGCGAAATAGCGGCCCAGCATCAGGAAATCCGCGCCCATGGCCAGGGCCAAAGTCATGTGGTAGTCGTGGACAATGCCGCCGTCAGAGCAGATGGGCACATAGACCCCGGTCTCCTGGAAGTACTGATCTCTGGCCGCCGCCACCTCGATCAGGGCCGTGGCCTGGCCCCGGCCGATGCCCTTGGTCTCCCGGGTGATGCAGATGGAGCCGCCGCCGATGCCGACCTTTACAAAGTCCGCCCCGGCCTCCGCCAGGAACCGGAAGCCGTCCCGGTCCACCACGTTGCCCGCGCCGATCTTCACGGTGTCGCCGTAGGTCTTGCGGACCCACTCGATGGTCTTCTTCTGCCAGCAGGTGTAGCCCTCGGAGGAGTCGATGACCAGCACATCCACACCTGCCTCCAGCAGGGCGGGAATCCGCTGCGCGTAGTCCCGGGTATTGATGCCCGCGCCCACGAGGTAGCGCTTCTGGCTGTCCAGCAGTTCCAGGGGGTTGGCCTTGTGGGAGGCGTAGTCCTTGCGGAAGACGAAATACAGCAGGTGGTCATTCCCGTCCACAATGGGCAGGCTGTTCAGCTTGTTCTCCCAGATGATGTCGTTGGCTTCCTTCAGGGTGGTCTCCGCGGGGGCGGTGATCAGCTTCTCCCGGGGGGTCATGAAGGTTGCCACCTTGTCGCCGGGGTCCATGCGGCTGACCCGGTAATCCCGGCTGGAGACGATGCCCAGGAGCTTACCGTTGGCGGTGCCGTCATCGGTGATGGCCACGGTGGAGAAGCCGTTGGCTGCCTTCAGCGCCAGCACATCCGCCAGGGTGTTTTCCGGGGTCAGGTTGGAGGCGGAGGTGACAAAGCCGGCCTTGTGGTGCTTGACCTTGGATACCATGGCCGCCTGGCTCTCGATGGACTGGGAGCCATAGATAAAGCTGATGCCGCCCTCCTTGGCCAGGGCGATGGCCAGGGTGTCGTTGGACACGGACTGCATCACGGCGCTGGTCAAAGGAATGTTCAGGGAGATGGCGGGCTCCTCCTGCCCCTTGCGGTACTTGACCAGGGGCGTGCGCAGGCTCACCCGATCCGGGACGCAGTCCTCAGACGTGTAGCCGGGCACCAGAAGGTACTCGCTGAAGGTATGGCTGGGTTCGGGGTAGTAATATGCCATGGTTCATTTTCCTCCTTAGAATTCTTCTCTATTGAAATGGATAATTGAATAGACGCTATCTCACAGATATTTTGAGCGTTTTAACCTTTTTGAGTCTCGTAGGGGCGGCTATCAGCCGCCCGGAAGGTATCGTAAGTAGGCAGTCAAGACCAAACGCTCAAGCCAAGTCGTCTCCGGGCGGCTGGTAGCCGCCCCTACGGGCCCTCAACTATTGATTTGCATTACCAATTCCGCAATTACAAACTCGCCCGCGTTATTCCTCACACCGAACGGCCCTTCCGCCTACACCGTCTTCCCGTCTCCCTGGTCAAGCAAGGTTACCAGCTCCTTGCCGTCCTTGGAATAGCTGTGGAAGTTGCCCATGACCTCGCTGACCATATTCATGACGGCGAAGGTATGGGGGTATTTGCCGATGATGGCGGTCAGGGGGGCCACCTGGGTTTTGTTCACCACGCACATGACGATGGAAACCTTTTTGTCCAGGTACATGCCCGTAGCCGGGAAGACCGTTGCCGTGTGGTGGAGCTTCTCAATAATGTCTCGAGACAGCTCGTCCGGGTAGTTGGTGATGATCTCAAAGCGCACGGCGCTGCGGCCGTTTTTCAGGAAGCGCTCCGCCATATTGGTGGAGGCGAAGGAATAGAGGATGCACAGCAGCACCGGCTCCACCTTGTAATCATAGACAAAATAGCTGGCGATGGCCACCAGGGCGTTCATAATGAAGCTGAGGCCATAGACGCTTTTTTCCGTGTTTTTGCTGTGGATGATGGCCGCCACGAAATCCGTGCCGCCGGTGTAGGCGCTGGCCTTCATCAGAATGGCGTAGATATAGCCCATGATGATGCCGGCGGTCAGGGGGCCTAAAATATGGCTGGTGCCCGTGGTGGTGGAATAGGCAAACCGGGACAAATCCACCTTGTCCAGCACCAGCAGGCCCACGGAGAACACCACCACGTAGACCATGCTCCGCAGGGCGATGGGCTTACTGACCTTAAAATAGACGATGAGCGCCAGCGGAATATTGATCAGCAGGCTTAAATAGCCCACGCTGACCCCGCTGACGTACTGGATCATGGTACAGATGCCGTTGAGCCCGGAGGGGGCAAATGCGTTGGGAAACACGAAAAGCTCATAATTCAGCGCCGCCAGTATAGCCGCGGCGGCGATCACCAGATAGGTCCAGGCACGTTTCAGATTCCGCATTTTGGGCAAAAACCTCTATGTATTCGTAATATGGATTGTGGAAAACCGGGAAGGCCCGATTTGACCGGAAAAGCATTTATTGATACAATACTATAGCATAGGGGTCTGCCGGGGTCAAGAGGGAACTTCTTCTAACCGGGGGCAAAGATTGGGCCGGATTCGGCCGCGGATTTGTTCATCCTTTCCATACAATGCCTGTGGAAAAGTGGTTGTAATCTGTGGAAAAATGTGCTACAATAGAGGATGAAATATTATGCGGTGCTCTAGGCTTCCCGCAACGGGAAGCCGCGGCGGCCATTCCTCATATTTTCAAAATACCGATTCCTATTTGAGCCATGTAGGGGCGGCTATTAGCCGCCCGGAGAATACCGAACCCGCATCGTTTCAAGAAACCGTGAGAACCCGGAAGTGGGCGGGCGGCTGGTAGCCGCCCCTACGAGCCCCGGAATTCTTCAACGTTCTGTTCAACTGGGTCCTTCGGCGGATTTGTATTTAGAAAACCCTTGGGGAGAAATATAGAAAAGATAGAGAGGAGCGCAATATGTATTCATCTGCCTATGTTTGGGCAAAGATCCTCAGTCACATGGAAGAGCGGCTGGGCGCGGTGACGGTCTCCGCCTGGTTTGACGACGCGGAAGTGGTGGAGCTCAACGAGAACAACCTGATCCTCTACTCCCCTTCTGATTTCCGCCGGGAGATCATCCGCCGCCGGTGCACCGACTATGTGCAGGATGCCCTGAAAGAAATTTTTAATTCCGATGCCAAGCTTCTGGTTTTCGGAGACGAAGAACGGGAAAACTATCTCAATAAGGGCAAGGCCGCCGCGCCGTCCATGGATTTTAACCCCCAGTTTACCTTCGATAACTTTGTTGTGGGCCCCTCCAACCGGTTCGCCCACTCCGCGGCCATTGCCGTCTCCAAAACCCCGGGACAGGTGTACAATCCCCTGTTCATCTATGGCCCCGCCGGTGTGGGCAAGACCCACCTGCTCTACGCCATCGCCAACGGCATCCGCAAGCAGAACCCCAACGCCAACATCGTCTACATCAAGGGCGACGAATTCACCAATGAGTTGATCGCCGCCATTGCAAACGGCAAAAATATCGAATTCCGGAGCAAATACCGGGAAAGCGACCTGTTCCTTATCGATGATATTCAGTTTATCGCCGGCAAGGAATCCACCCAGGAGGAGTTCTTCCATACCTTCAACAAGCTCTACGAGGAGCACAAGCAGATCGTCATGACCTCCGACCGGAAGCCCAGCGATATGCTCACCCTGGAGGACCGGCTGCGGACCCGTTTTGAGTGGGGCCTGCTTGCCGACATTCAGCCCCCGGATTACGAAACCAGAATGGCAATCCTGAAAAACAAGGCCAAGAGTCTGGGGCTCACCCTTTCTGACGATGTACTGAACTACATTGCCGTCAACGTCACCAACAACGTCCGGCAGCTGGAGGGCACGGTGAAGAAGATTCTGGCCTACCGGGATCTGAACAATATGCCCCTGGACCTGGCAAACGTTTCCCGGGCCATTGATGACATGTTCAAATCCGAGGGCAACGCCCTGCCCACCCCCAGCCTGATCATCAGCCAGGTGTGCAAGTTCTACTCCGTGGACGAAAATGTCCTCCGGGGCACCCTGAAAAACAAGGGCGTAGCCGAGGCCAGACAGATGGCCATGTACCTCATCCGCAAGCTCACCAATCTGTCCCTGCCGGACATCGGCAAGGAATTCGCCAAGGACCACTCCACTGTCCTCTACGCCATCCGCAAGGTTGAGGTGGCGCTGAAGAACGGGGATAAGACCATTCAGGAGAATATTCAGACCATTACGGCGAATATCAATGCCTGCCTTTAGTCAATCAAATGGCCGTTGGCCATTTGATTGAAGGGGATGCAGGCTGCTGCGCGCACGCCCTTTCGGGCGTACACTTGCAGCCTGAGAAGTATTTTTTGTCAGGTACACGCCCTGACAAAAAATGATCTCAATTTCTTTGCCGCCTGCGGGCGGCAAACTCTGCGAGGCTTCTCTTGGATTCTCCAAATTATAAAATCCAAAAAATTCCTCCTATTCGGATATGGCGGGCCGGAAGAATTCTTAAGGAGGGCGGTGCGTCGCGCAGCGAATCAAATCTAACGATTGCCGGGGGCAATCGCTCCTCAAAAACATCGGCTGTGGAAAGCGGGAGCAAACACCTCAGCGCCTCCTTGAGCCGCATTCTTCTCCATGTTCTTGGCGGGACAAGAACATGGCCCCCGAAGGGGCCCAGCCCAAATGCCGCACGGCTCCAACATTTGCCTGTTGATTCTCTCTTTTTTTACTTCAAATTTTCTCCACAGCCCCTGTGAAATGTGGAAGGATAAATTGTGGAGAAATTTGGGGCAAAATTTTTCTTCACAGCGCCTGTGGAAAGGTTTCAAAGTTTCCACACCCCTCTGTGGACAAAAATTCGCCGACGCTCTAAAGCATTCCCAGGTTATCCACATAAATTTCCCCTACGACGACTGTTACTACCTAATATCCTGTAAATATATATATATCTTTATCGTAAACAAGGAAAGGAAGATTCCCCATGCGCTTTACCTGTGAAAAAAGTATGCTGCTTCAGGGACTGAATGTGGCCTCCAGAACGGTGGCTGTAAAAAGCAGTCTCTCCCTGATTGAGGGCATTCTCTGCAAGGCCGGTCATGGCATTTCTCTCACCGGCTACAATATGGAAACCGGTATCACCTATGATATTGATGCCGACGTGGTGGAGCCCGGCGAGTGCATTCTGCCGGCCAAGCTCTTTGGCGATATTGTCCGCCGTCTGCCGGAGGGGCCTGTTACCGTGGTGGTGGATGCCGGATTCAAGGTATCCATCCGGGCGGGCTTTGCCTCCTTCACCATTTCCGCCGAGGACGCGGAGGACTATCCGGAGCTGCCGGACGTGAACGATGGGCGGCCCATCCATATTCCTCAGAACAAGCTGAAGGAGCTGATCTCCGGCACCATCTTTGCCGTGGCCGACAACCAGGCCCGGCCTATCCACAACGGTGTCAAGTTTGAGGTCTCCGATACCGCCGTAACCACCGTGGCCGTGGACGGCTTCCGTCTGGCCCGCCGGACCTACCATCCGGAGGAGCCCCTGGCAAGAGAGATGAATTTCGTGGTCCCATCCCAGGGCCTGAAGGAGCTGGAAAAAATCCTGACGGACAGCGAGGAGATGGCTTCCTTCCTGCTTGGCAGCAAGCACATTCTCTTCCAGGTGGGGGCGGCGACCCTGGTCTGCCGTCTGCTGGAGGGCGACTTCCTGGATTGGCGGCGGGTGGTGCCCACCGGCAGCCCCATCAAGCTGGTGGCCAATGTGTCCGATCTTGCCCAGAGCGTGGAGCGCGTGGGTCTGATCGTCTCCGAAAAGAACAAGAGCCCCGTGCGCTGCGTATTCTCCGATCAGGAGGTGCAGCTGCGGACCTCCAACACCCTGGGTGCGGCGGAGGACAAGTGCAGCCTGGCCGGTGACGGACAGGAGACGGAAATCGGCTTCAACGTCCGCTACCTGATCGACGCCCTCCGGGCGGTGCCCAGCGAGGAGGTCACCCTGGAGCTAACCAACGGCCTGAGCCCCATCGTGCTGACCCCCGTGGATAAGAAATACGACTTTGCCTATATGGTGCTGCCGGTAAGAATTAAGGGGTAAAAAATATGAAAGTAACCGTAAAAAAGAAGGACGACTGGAAACCCCTGTCCATTGAAACGGAATATATCAAGCTGGAAGCGGCCCTCAAGTACGCGGCGCTCACCGCCACCGGAGGGGAGGCCAAGGCGGTGATTGCCGAGGGGCTGGTCACCGTCAATGGCGAGGTGTGCACCATGCGGGGCAAGAAGCTCCGGGATGGGGACTGCTTCTGCTTCAACGGCGAAAGCTACCGCGTATCTTCCCATGCATCTGCGTGAGCTGAATCTGCGGCAGTACCGCAATTACGGCGACGAGCACTTCTCCTTTGACCCCGGCGTGAATCTGATCGTAGGCAGCAATGCCCAGGGGAAGACCAATCTGCTGGAGGCCATCCAGTATCTCGGCAGCGGGAAAAGCTTCCGGGCCCAGAAAACCGGGGAAATGATCCTGTTTTCCGGAGAATTCGGAGAATTGGAGGGCCTGGTTGACACCCAGAAGCGGCAGCAGACCATCCGCTGGGTGCTGTTTCCCGGGGGCAGACCCCGACAGCTGTGGGTCAACGGCGTGAAGAAGAAAAGCGCCGGGGAATTAAACGGCCTGCTGCCCACGGTGCTGTTCTGTCCGGAGGATCTAATGATCCTTAAAAGCGGCCCGGCGGCCCGGCGGCGGCTGGGGGACACGGTGCTCTGTGCCCTGCGGCCCAACTATGAGGCGGCGCTGACGGAGTACAACCGGATTCTGGAGCAGAAAAGCCGGATTTTAAAGGACTGCGGCGAGGATATCCGCCTGCTCTCCATCCTGCCGGACTACAACGCCCGGCTGTGCCAGGTGGGGGCGCTGCTGATCTCCTACCGGGCCCGGTTTTATGAGGCCCTGGGCCGGGAGGCCGCCCGGTTTCATGACCAGTTTTCCGGCGGCGCGGAGGAATTCCACCTGGAATACAAGACGGTTTCCACGGTGACGGACCCCTTCGCCCCGGTGGATACCCTGCGGGAGCAGCTGAATGCCCACCTGGAGAGCCACCACCGGGCGGAGCTCCAGTCGGCCCAATGTCTGACGGGCCCCCACAAGGATGACTTTACCATCACCCTTTCCGGCATCGACCTGAAGGCCTACGGCTCCCAGGGCCAGACAAGAACCGCCGCCATCAGCTTAAAGCTGGCCCAGAGGGACCTGATGAAGCGGGAATTCGGCGAGGAGCCGGTGCTCCTGCTGGACGACGTGCTCTCGGAGCTGGACGAAAAAAGACAGGACTTCGTGCTGAACCAGATCACCAGCGGCCAGGTATTTATCACCTGCTGTGAGCCGGGAAGGTTCACGAAGCTGGGGAAGACCATGGAGATTTCCCGTGGGAAGCTGATGGAATAGAAAACAATTGGTTATGTGTGAATCAATCGTTGAAATGTCCATAATTTCATGCATATTCAGAAAATTTTAGAACTTTTGAGCCCTGTAGGGGCGGCTACCAGCCGCCCGGAGGGGATCGAAAGGGAGAGGTAAAGACGAAACGCTCCGTCCCGACTATTTCCGGGCGGCTGATAGCCGCCCCTACGGGCCGCAGCTTCTGATTTACATTGAAAAGAGCAAAGACTTTCGCATATAACACGCATTTCTCACCGTTCCTTCTTCAAGATTCACGATTCTACATCATGAATTGTGAAAAGGGAACCGTGAACAGGCTGAAAATAGGAGGACAAAGATGTCTGACGAAACAAAAGTGACCCAGGAATACGGCGCGGAGCAGATTCAGGTGCTGGAAGGGCTGGAAGCGGTTCGGAAGCGGCCCGGTATGTATATCGGCTCCACCTCTTCCTCCGGTCTGCATCATCTGGTCTATGAGATCGTGGACAACGCCATTGACGAGGCGCTGGCCGGATACTGCAAGCATATCACCGTGACCATCAACCCCGGCAACTCCATCACCGTGACCGATGACGGCCGCGGTATCCCCGTGGATATCCAGCCCCAGACCGGCCGGCCGGCTCTGGAGGTGGTGTATACCGTGCTGCACGCCGGCGGCAAATTCGGCGGCGGCGGCTATAAGGTCTCCGGCGGCCTCCATGGCGTTGGCGCGTCGGTGGTGAACGCCCTGTCCGAGTGGCTGCGGGTGCGGGTGCACAAGAACGGGAACATCTACGAAATGAAGTTCGCCCGGGGCCGCATCACCCAGGAAATGACCATTGTGGGCAAAACCGACCACACCGGCACGGAGGTCACCTTCCAGCCGGACCCGGAGATGTTCGACACCCTGGTCTATGATTACGAAATCCTCCACGAGCGGATGCGGGAGGAGGCCTTCCTGAACGCGGGGCTCTCCATCTCCATCACCGATGACCGGGAGGAGGAGAAGAAGTCCGACGTCATGTGCTTTGAGGGCGGCATCCGGGAGTTCGTCCGCTGGGCCAACCGGAACAAGACCCCCGTCTTTGACGATGTGATCTACATGGCGGGCTCCAAGGGCGACGCCAGCGCGGAAATCGCCGTGCAGTACAACGACGGCTACAACGAATTCATGATGAGCTTCGCCAACGATGTCCGCACCCCCGAGGGCGGCATGCACGAGACGGGCTTCAAGACCGCCCTGACCCGGGTGCTCAATGCCTACGGCGTAAAAAACGGCATCATCAAGGGCGACGACAAGGTTTCCGGCGAGGACTGCCGGGAGGGCATCACCGCCATTATCTCCGTCAAGCTGACGGATGCCCAGTTCGAGGGCCAGACCAAGGCCAAGCTGGGCAACGCCTACATTCGTACTTTGGTGGACCAGATTGTCAATGACCAGCTGACCACCTACTTTGAGGAGCACCCCCAGATTGCCCGGCTGATTCTGGATAAGGCCATGATGGCCAACCGGGCCAGAGAGGCTGCCCGGAAGGCAAGGGAATCCATCCGCCGGAAGACCGGCCTGGAATCCGGCCAGATGCCGGACAAACTCCAGGACTGCAACGAGCGGGACCCCAGCCTCTGCGAAATCTACATCGTGGAGGGCGACTCCGCTGCCGGCTCTGCCATCCAGGGCAGAGACTCCCGGTTCCAGGCAATCCTGGCTATGTGGGGCAAGATGCTGAACGTGGAAAAGGCCCGTGCCGATAAAATTTACGGCAACGACAAGCTGTATCCCCTGATTGTGGCCCTGGGCGCGGGCATCGGAGAGGACTTCGATATCAATAAGCTGCGCTATCACAAGGTTATCATCATGGCGGATGCCGATGTGGACGGCGCCCATATCCGCACCCTGCTTCTGACCTTCTTCTTCCGCTATATGCGGCCCATGATCGAAAACGGCTATGTCTATTCCGCTGTGCCCCCTCTGTACAAGCTGACCCGGGGCAAGACCACCAAGGTCGCCTATTCTGACGAGCAGCGGGACCAGGTTTCCGCCCAGATGCGCTCCGACAACCCCAACGCCAAGGTGGACATTGCCCGGTACAAGGGCCTTGGCGAGATGGACCCCCACGAGCTGTGGGAGACCACCATGGACCCGGAGCAGAGGTCTTTGCGCCGGATCACCCTGGACGATGCCGCCCGGGCCGATGAGATTTTCACGGTGCTCATGGGCGAGCAGGTAGAGCCCAGAAAAGACTGGATCGAGCGCAACGCGAAATACGCGGTGAATATTGACGTGTAAAGATTTGATTGTCATTGCGAATCAGTAGTGAGGGCCTGTAGGGGCGGCTATCAGCCGCCCGAAAATGACCCGGCCTGAGCGGTTTGTTTTTACCGCTCCCTTTCGATGCCTTCCGGGCGGTGATAGCCGCCCCTACGAGGCTCAAAAGTTTTGAAATTTCTCAATCAGATATGGAAATCCATATTTCTGCCATTGGTTCGCGTTTGAAGTGCCAAGATATTTTGGAGGTGCTATATGGCACATAACAGAAGCTACAAACCGGAAGACATTGCCTTTCCCGACCAGGTGATCACGGAATCCCACCTGGTGGAGGAGATGGAAAAGTCCTATATTGAATACGCTATGAGCGTCATCGTGGGCCGGGCCCTGCCGGATGTGCGGGACGGATTGAAGCCCGTCCACCGCCGCATCCTCTACACCATGTACGAAAGCGGCCTGACCTCGGACAAGCCCTTTAAGAAATCCGCAACCTGCGTGGGTGATGTGCTGGGTAAGTACCATCCCCACGGTGACGCGTCGGTTTACGATGCCATGGTGCGTCTGGCCCAGGATTTCTCTATGCGCTACCTGCTGGTAGACGGCCACGGCAACTTTGGCTCCGTGGACGGTGACCCCCCTGCCGCCTACCGTTACACCGAGGCCCGCCTGAGCAAAATTTCCAACGAAATGCTCCGGGACATCGACAAGGACACGGTGAACTGGGACCCCAACTTTGACGAGAGCCGCAAGGAGCCCCGGGTTCTGCCCAGCCGGTTCCCCAATCTGCTGGTGAACGGTTCCTCCGGCATTGCCGTAGGCATGGCCACCAACATTCCCCCCCACAACCTGACGGAGGTCATCAACGCCTGCATCTGCGTGCTGGATGACCCGGAATGCACTCTGGTAAACCTGATGGATCACATCACCGGGCCGGACTTCCCCACCGGCGGCATTATCATGGGCCGCAGTGGCATCCGGGCAGCCTACGCCACGGGCCGGGGCAAGGTGGTGGTCCGGGCCAAGACGGAGTTCGAGGAGTTCGGTAAGGACCGGACCCGGATCATCGTCACGGAGCTGCCCTACCAGGTGAACAAGCGCCAGCTGATCAAGACCATTGCGGACCAGGTGAAGGACAAGCGCCTGGACGGCATCTCCGACCTGCGGGACGAGACGGACCGGAACGGCATGCGCATGGTCATCGAGCTGAAGAAGGACGCCAACCCCCAGGTGGTGCTGAACAACCTCTTCAAGCAGACGGCCCTGCAATCCAATTTCTCCATCATCATGCTTGCCCTGGTGGACGACCAGAAGCAGCCGAAAATCCTGTCCCTGCGGCAGATTCTGGACGAATACCTGAAATACCAGGAGGAAGTCCTGACAAGACGGACCCAGTACGATCTGCGCAAGGCCCAGGAGCGGGCCCATCTGCTGGAAGGCCTGCTCATTGCCCAGGACAATATCGATGAGGTCATCCATATCATCCGCTCCTCCTACGACAACGCCAAGCAAAACCTGATGGAGCGGTTCTCCCTGGACGATGTCCAGGCCCAGGCCATCTGCGATATGCGGCTCATTGCCCTGCAGGGCCTGAATCGGGAAAAGCTGGAAGCGGAATATAAGGAGCTGGAGCAGAAAATCAGCTACTACCAGGAGCTTCTGGCCGATGAAACCAAGCTCCGTGCCGTCCTGCGGCAGGAGCTGGTGGAGATTCGGGACAAGTTCGGCGACGAGCGGAAAACCGTCATCCAGGACATTGAGGACGAAATTGACATTGAAGACCTGATTGAGGAGGAGACCTGCGCCTTCACCCTCTCCAACCACGGCTATATCAAGCGGATGCCCGTGGACACCTACCGCACCCAGAGCCGGGGCGGCCGGGGCGTGAATGCCCAGAACCTGAAGGAAGAGGACTATGTGAAGTCCCTGAACATTGCCTCTACCCATGACTATATTCTGTTCTTCACGGACAGCGGCAAGGTCCATCTGCGCAAGGGCTATCAGATTCCGGAGGCGGGCCGCACCGCCAGAGGCACGGCCATTGTCAACGTCCTGCCCCTGGATGCCGGGGAGACCGTCACCGCCATGGTGGTTACAAGAGAATTCCATGAGGACGAGTATCTGCTGATGGCCACCCGGAAGGGTATCGTCAAGCGTCTGCCCTTTATCGCCCTGAAGACCAACCGCAAGGGCGGCATCCGGGCGCTGACCTTGGAGGAAGACGATCATCTGGTGAACGTGCTGCGGACCAACGGCAGCGACAATATCATCCTCGCCACCGCCCAGGGCATGGCCATCTGCTTTAACGAGACCGATGTGCGCTGCATGGGCCGGGATGCCGCGGGCGTCAAGGGTATCAGCCTGAATGAAGGCGACTTTGTGGTGGGCGCCGAGAAGGTGGAAGCGGGAAAGACCCTGCTCACCGTCACCGAAAACGGCTACGGCAAGCGGACCGAGCTGCCGGAATACCTGCGCACCGGCCCCGATGGGGAGAAGATCCCCCAGACCAGAGGCGGCAAGGGCCTGAAAAACTACAACATCACCCCGAAGACAGGCAATGTGGCCGGATGCCGGGTGGTGGGAGAACAGGACGATGTGATGCTGATTGAAAACGGCGGCGTCATCATCCGGGTTCCCGCGTCCTCCATCAATGTCTACAAGCGGGACGTTCAGGGTGTCATCGTCATGCGCCTTGACGAGGGCAACAAGGTTGTCTCCCTGGAGCGGGTAGAGCAGGAAGAGGACCAGGAGACCGGGGAATGAAAACCGTAACTCTTTACACCGACGGGGCCTGCTCCGGCAATCCGGGCCCCGGCGGCTGGGGGGCCATCCTCAGCTATAACGGCGCCACAAAGGAGCTCTCCGGCGGAGAGGACAACACCACCAACAACCGCATGGAGCTCACCGCCGTCATCCGTGGCCTGGAGGCTCTGAAGGAGCCCTGCGTGGTGGAGCTCTATTCCGACTCCAAGTACGTCATCGATGCCCTGGAAAAGGGCTGGGCCTGGGGCTGGAAGAAGAAAAACTGGATCAAAAGTGACAAAAAACCCGCCCTGAATCCAGACCTATGGGACCGTCTCCTCCAGCTCACCATGCGCCACGAGGTCCACTACCACTGGGTCAAAGGCCATGCGGATAACCCCATGAACAACCGCTGCGATGAGATGGCGGTGGGAGAGTGGAAGAAGCGGAAATGAACGGAGGTCCCCCATGTATCTATCCATCGGCAACGACTTTGCGGTGCGGGAAGGTAGCATTGTCGGCATTTTCGACCTGGACAATACCTCCTATTCCCGCCGCACCCAGCGCTTTCTGGAGCAGGCAGAGGAATCCGGCCAGGTGGTTCCCTGCGATGATCTGCCCAAATCCTTCGTCCTCACCAGCGAATACGGCTTCACCCAGGTCCATTTAACCGCGCTGAATGCCTACACCTTAGAGCGGCGGCTGGGGAAATAAATCTTTCACTTCTTTCGTATACTGTTTTGGAAAGGAGCTATGTATGGTATATTCTTTGGATGAAATCACCCGGCGGATTACGCCGGTGGCCCGTGCCTATGGGATTCGTGCGGTGTATCTTTTTGGCTCCTATGCCAGAAATGAGGCAACGGAGGAAAGCGATAAGGAAAAGGTGAAATTGTATGCTGTCGCCTGACTTGCAGAGAATTCGCAGAATTCGTGATTATTGCTTGGAAATTCAAAAAACGATTGCGCGCTATGGGGATTCTTTTTTCGTTTTTGATTCGGACGGGGATAATGGATAAATCAAAGCACCTGGAATTCTGGTTCCGGGTGCTTTTGTTTCGTTTACGTTTCGTTTTTCAGGGTATACTACCGAAAAAAGAAAGGCTGGAATCATTATGTGTACTGCTGCCACCTACAAAACAAATGATTTTTACATGGGCCGGACCCTGGACTATGAGCGGTCCTATGGGGACAGAATCACTGTCACCCCCCGGAATTTCCCTATGAAATTCCACTGTGTGGAGCCCCTGCCCACCCACTATGCCATCATCGGCATGGCGGCGGTGATGGAGAACTACCCTCTCTACTATGAAGGGTTCAACGAGAAGGGCCTCGGCATCTGCGGGCTGAATTTTGTGGGAAACTGCGCCTATTTCCCGGAAAAGGACGGAAAAAACAACCTTGCCCAATATGAGCTGATCCCCTACCTGCTGGGGAAATGCGCCTCCGTCCGGGAGGCCCGGGAAGTGCTGGAAAACGCCAATCTTCTGAACATTCCCTTCCTGCCCAATCTCCCCCTGGCCCAGCTCCACTGGATGATGGCTGACGGTCAGGACTGCATCACCGTGGAATCCATGGCGGACGGGCTGCACATTTACGACAACCCCGTTGGGGTCATGACCAACAATCCCCCCTTCCCCTATCAGATGTTTATCCTGAACAACTACCGGAATCTCTCCATCGACACCCCGGAAAACACCTTCGGCACCGAGCTGAACGCCTACAGCCGCGGCCTCGGCGGCTTAGGGCTGCCCGGCGACCTGTCCAGCCAGTCCCGCTTCGTCCGAGCGGCCTTTACCAAGCTCCATTCCCTGTCCCCCGGGGACGAAAACCACTCCGTCAGCCAGTTCTTCCACATCTTAGGCTCCGTAGACCAGCAAAGAGGCCTGTGCCGCCTGAGGGAAAACGAGTACGAAATCACTCTGTACACCTGCTGCTGCAACCTGACCAAGGGCATCTATTATTACACCACCTACGACAACCACCAGATCACCGCGGTGGATCTGCGCCGGGAGAACCTGGATGGGGAAAGCCTTAAGTGCTATGAGCCGGTTACGGAGCAGCAGATCAGATTTCAGAATTGACAATGCGAATCAATAGCTGGGGCCCGTAGGGGCGGCTATTAGCCGCCCGGAAACGACGAGGCCTGAGCGTTTCGTTTTCACAGCTTCCTTTCGATACCTTCCGGGCGGCTGGTAGCCGCCCCTACGAGGCGCAAAAGTTTTAAAAGTCAAGAATACCCATAAATTTTTTTAACATTTCAACGATTGATTCGCATTGACAATTGACAATTGACAATTGAAGGAGCTACGTAGCCGGTTATATGTATAAACTTAAAACCTTCCCCTTGGGGGAGGGGGACCGCCCGCAGGCGGTGGATGAGGGCGGTACAAGGTTACCGCCTGTACAACCTTGGGCGAATTCGTACCAGCCAACATAGAAAATGGTACGAATTCGCCCTAGGTTTCCCCACGTCGGTCCCGCGTACCGCCCTCATCAGTCTCGCTTCGCGAGCCAGCTTCCCCGGAGGGGAAGCTGGCTCGAAAATACGCCCAGCGCGAAATCCGCGCTGGGCATTTGCTTTAATTTCCCATCAAAATCTGTCCCAATTTAGAATCCCGGTCCAGAATTACAGTCTTTTCCTCTCCCGTGAGGCTGGCTTTCAGAGCATCCAAGGCCCGGGTGAATTCATAGAATTCCTGCTGGTCCTGGGTCTGGTAGGCCTCGGCCAGCATGCGCATGTATTCGCCCTCGCCCTCGGCCTCCAGCTTGGCGGCCTCGGCCTGGGCGTTGGAGACGATGATGTTCACCTGCTTATCCACGTTGTTTCGGATAATGGAGGCCTCGTAATTGCCGTCGGCGGTGTACTTTTCCGCAATCTGGTTCCGTTCGGAGATCATCCGGTTGTACACGGCGTTCAGGTTGGATTCCGGCAGGTCAAACTGCTTGATTTTTACGTCCTCCACTCGGATGCCGTAGGCCTGGGCCAGGGCGTCCACGTCGGTGGCGATGGAGTTGTAAATCTCGTTCCGCTTGGCCCCGTCCTCCATATTCACAATATCGGACTGGGCCAGGGTGCCCATGACGGTTTTCAGCTCGTTGTAGGTCAGCGCGTCCAGACGCTGCTCGGCGTTGCCGGTGGTGCCCAGGCGCTGATAAAAGAGCTTCGGGTCCCCGATGGACCAGAGAATGTAGCAGTCCACGGTCATATTCTGCTTGTCGGAGGTCAGCACCTCGGAGGGCGGAATGTCATAGAGCTGGGTGGCCTTGGTAAAATACTTCACGCTATCCACAAAGGGCAGCTTGAAGTGGAGCCCTGCCTCGCCGGTGGTGGAAATGATCTTGGAGAAGCGGACGGTGCAGGCGTATTCATCCTCCCGGACCGTAAAGAAGCAGCCGGATACCAGAATCAGCGCCAGAACCAGGACAATCAGGGTAATTACGGTGCGCTTTTTCATTTTGTCTCTCCTCCTTCGTTAATCAGGTCCTCCAGGGGCAGCAGCATTTGCACGTCGCCGCCGGTGCCGGTATTCACATAGAGCTTCACGTCCGGCAGAATCTGGGAAATGGCCTCGTAGTACATTCTGGTTTTGGTGACCTGGGGATTTAGGGCGTATTCCTGATACATGGCGTTGAACATGGCGACCTGCTCGGTGGCCTCGTTGATGCGCTTTTCCTTCAGATATTGTGCGTTCTGGATCAGCTTGTCCGCCTGGGCCTGAGCCTGGGGCAGTTGGGCATTCTGATAGGCCTTCGCGTCATTGATGACGGTTTCCGCCTGCTGCTTTGCGGTTTCTACATTCTTGAAGGCCTCGATCACCTCCTGCGTAGGGGGCTCCGCGTCCTGAATCTTCACGTCCACCAGGGAAAGGCCAATGTCATATTGGGCCAGAATTTCGGAGACCAGGGTCCGCACCTGCATCTGGATGTTCTCCTTGCCGGTGGTCAGAACGGAGTCCACGGTGGAGGAGCCCACCACGTTGCGCACCTGGCTCTGAACCAGATTCCGCAGGATGCTCTCCGGATCATTGGAGGAATAGAGGTACTGCACCGGGTCCGAAACCCGGTATTCCACAAAGAAATCCACGTTGACGATGTTGTAGTCGCCGGTGATCATGGCGCTTTCCTTCTCGCTTACATCGTAGAATCCGTTCTGGGTGGTGCTGTAGCCCAGCTCGATTTTCTGGTAGACATTCACATCCACCTTGTCCACTTGCTGGATGCCGAAGGGCAGCTTCAGGTGCACGCCGGCATCCGTAATATCCGTGACCCGGCCAAAGGTGGTGACCACGGCCTGTTGTTTGTCATCCACCGTGTAGTAGCAGGTGGAGACGAAGGACAGCAGGATGATTACGATGGCGGCAATCAGGGTGATGTGCTTGATTTTCTTCCAGTTGGGGCCCTTTTTCTCCGACTTTTTGTCCGGGGCCCAGCGATAGGTGCCGTTTTCTTCCATTTTGTTTCCTCCTTTATTTATAGGGTTTGCATCAGTGTGTCCGCCTTGCTGCGCAGCATTGCGGCGCTCCAGGCGTAGAGCATGATCTTCAGTACGGTCTGTATTTTCTCATTGGCCCCGGGGACCCGCTCCGGCAGGGCGGATACTGCTTCCGGAATGCTCCTTTCCGGGTTCCCCTGCCCCAGAGTCACCTGGGCCGCCAGCTCGTCGAAGAGAAAATAGAGGGCGCTGTCTTCAATCAGGTCGTCGCTTTCTGTTTCCAGCGCGCCGTTGACATAGCCCAGAAGCTTTACAATCTTCTCCATGGACATGGTGTCCTTCAAAAGCTGAATGGTGAGAATCCGGCAGAGCTGGTTTTCGGAATACTTCTTGTCCACCGGTGGGGACACGAATTTCCGCTGTACCCAGTTCTGCACCCGATACCCCTCCAACCCGGTAATGGCGCAGACCTGACTGAGGGAAATCCCCCCGGTGAGAAACAATCCCGCAAACATCCGCCGAATCTCCCCGGCATTTTCCGGGTCGGCAGAGATTACTGTGCCTGGGATATTCCACTGCATGGGCGATGGCTCCTTTCTTTTATTGGTGAAATGATTATAACACACAATCAAACGATTGTCAACAATTATCCATGTGATTTTAGATGAATGTATACCCTGAAGGGAAAGGGGCTGTTGCAAAATAGGCATTTTCGTAGGGGCGGCTACCAGCCGCCCGCGATCTGACGGAATTGCGCGTTTGATCGATACGCTCTGTCCCGAAAGTCGGCGGGCGGCTAATAGCCGCCCCTACGGGTTTGCTATTTTGCAACAGCCCCTTCCCAATTGGTGTATACGTTCATATTTACCTTCTTAAAATTTGTTTTTCTCCCCAAACCCTATTTTCCCTCTTTACGAATCCGAAAAACTGTTGTAGAATAAGATAATCTACGAATATAGAAAGGAGGCCATGAAATGAACTGCTTGAAATGCGGGGCGGAGATTCCCGATGGGAAGAGCTTTTGTGAGAAGTGCCTGGAAGGGATGAAGGCTTACCCCGTGCCGGAGGATGTCTCTGTCAATATTCAGCGCCGCAGCGATGCTGGCCACCGCTCCAAAAAGCAGACGCTCTCCGCGGAAGAAAAGCTGGTTCTTGTGAATGGAAAGCTGAAACGCACCCGGCGGCTCTGCGCGCTGCTTCTGGTTCTGTGCCTTGCGCTGGCCGGACTTTCCGTCTGGAAGATTTTACAGGATCAAAAGCCGGTTGTCGGGCAGAATTATTCCACCGTTGCCTCCACTGCCTCTACCACCGGTTCCCTTCCAACGGAAGGGTAAATGTTTCACGTGAAACATTTTTAGAGCCAGCGTTTCAAAAAGGCAATGTTTCACGTGAAACACTCAACGGTGAAAAAAGCCTCGCAGAGTTTGCCGCCCGCAGGCGGCAAAAAAAGTGAAATCATTTTTTGTCGGGGCGTGTACCTGACAAAAAATACTTCTCAGGCTGCAAGTGTACGCCCGCAGGGCGCGCGCGCAGCAGACTGCATCCCTTTGTTTAAAAAGGGTAAAGCCCTTTTCAAACAGGCTATTGCCAGTAGAGATTGAGAGGAGCGAAACATGGGAAAGATAGTAGCAATCGTCAACCAGAAGGGCGGCGTGGGCAAGACCACCACGGCGGTGAATCTCACCGCGGCGCTGACGGAGCTTGGAAAGAAGGTTCTGCTCTGCGACTTCGACCCCCAGGCCAACGCCACCTCCGGCCTGGGCGTGGACAAGCGGAAAATCAAATATTCCTCTTACGATGTGACCATCAACGGGGTCAGCGTGGAGAGTGCTATAGTCCACACCAAATTTGGGGACGTGATCCCCTCCTCCGCCGATCTGGCGGGCGCGGGGGTAGAGCTGATCGGAACGGGAGACCGGGAGCACCAGCTGAAGGAGGCTCTGGCGGGAATCAGGGACCAGTACGATGTAATTTTTATCGACTGCCCCCCTTCTCTGGAACTGCTGACGCTGAATGCCCTGTGCGCGGCGGACGGAATCCTGGTGCCGGTGCAGTGTGAGTATTACGCCCTGGAGGGCCTCAGTGATCTGATGGCCACTCTGCGGACCGTCAAGCGGAAGCTGAACCCCAAGCTGGAAATCTTCTGCGTGGTGCTGACCATGTACGATGGCCGGACCAACTTCTCCGCCCAGGTGGCACAGGAGGTGCGAAGGCACTTCCCCGGAAAGGTTCTGACCACGGTGGTTCCCAGAAATGTCCGCCTGGCAGAGGCCCCCAGCCATGGCCTGCCCGTCACCAGCTATGACCGGCTCAGCCGGGGCGCGGTGGCCTACAAGGAAATGGCCGAAGAGGTCAGCCGGAAACTTTAAAAGGAAAGGATGATTCTATGGCATCACAAAAGGGCCTGGGCAGGGGCCTGGGCGCGTTGCTGGGTGACTTGACGGAGGAACCGGAGAGCACCGGCGGGCTGAAAAAGCTGCCATTGCACAAGATTGAACCCAATCCGAACCAGCCCCGGCGGGATTTCGGAGAGGAAGAGCTGGAAGCCCTGGCGGAATCCATCCGGCAGCACGGCATTATCCAGCCTCTGACCGTCCGGGAAATGCCAAACGGGTACTATCAGATCATTGCCGGTGAACGCCGCTGGCGGGCCTCCCGTCTGGCGGGCCTGGACGAGGTTCCGGTGGTGATTCTGGAGGCGGACGATCAGAAGGCCATGGAGCTTGCCCTGATCGAGAACCTGCAGCGCCAGGACCTGAATCCGGTGGAAGAAGCCCAGGGCTATGACGCGCTGATCAACCGCTACGGCATGACCCAGGAGGAAGCGGCGGAACGGGTGGGCAAATCCCGCCCGGCAGTGGCCAACGCCCTGCGCCTGCTGACCCTCTGCCCTGCCGTACTGGAAAAGGTGAAGTCCGGCGAGCTGACAGCAGGCCACGCAAGGGCAATCTTGCAGCTGAAAACCGAGAAAAAGCAGCTGGAGGCCGCCCAGAAAATCGCGGCCCTGGGCCTGTCCGTCCGGCAGGCAGAGCTGCTGTGCAAGAACATGAGCCAGGAGCAGCCCAAGAAACGGGAAATCATCCTGGAGGTGGACTATGTGGCCGAATGCGAGAAGAGCCTGAGCAAACACCTGGGCCGCGGCGTTAAAATCGTCAACGGCAAACGCAAAGGCCATTTTGAGCTGGAATTCTACGGCCAAGATGATTTGCAGGTGCTGCTGGACGCGCTGATGAAGATTCAGAAATGAGTGCGAAAGTGCCGTAAAATGCGAAAAGTGGAATGTATTGAGCCCCGTAGGGGCGGCTATTAGCCGCCCGGAAATAACCGGGACTGAGCGTTTCGTCTTTACAGTTCACTTCCGATACCTTCCGGGCAGCTGGTAGCCGCCCCTACGAGACACAATTGTTTTGAAGTTCCCAGAATATCCGCGATATTCTGAATATTTCAATGATTGGTTTGCATTATCAATTGTCAATTCATAACTCTTTCCACGCAAAATACTATCAGAGAGGTAATCAACATGATCGACATTAAAAGACTGAAAGAAAACCCCGAGGCCTGCAAGGCGGGATTCCGGGCTAAGGAAGTGGACTGCGACGCCACCGTGGATCGCATTCTGGAGCTGGACGAGCAGCGGCGGAAGCTGATTGCGGCTACCGAGAGCCTGAAGGCCCAGCAGAACAAGGTCTCCAAGGAGATTCCGGCCCTGAAGAAGGCCGGGAAGGACGTGGCTCCCATCTTTGCCGAGATGCAGCAGCTGAAGGCGGAAATGGCGGAGGATGCCAAGAAGCTGGACGAGGTTCAGGCCGAGTACCGCACCGCCATGCTGAGCCTGCCCAACCTGCCGGACCCCGACCTGATTCCCGGCGGCAAGGAGAACAATCAGCCCCTGAAGTATTTCGGCGAGCCCCACAAGTTCGACTTTACCCCCAAGCACCATGTGGATCTGTGCCAGGATCTGGGCCTCATTGACTATGAGCGGGGCGTGAAGCTGGCGGGCACCGGCAACTGGATGTACACAGGCCTGGGCGCCCGGTTGGAGTGGGCGCTGCTGAACTATTTCATCGACTGCCACATTGCCGATGGCTATGAGTTCATTCTGCCCCCCCACATGCTGGAGTACCAGTGCGGCGAGACCGCCGGTCAGTTCCCCAAGTTTGCCGATGAGGTCTACAAGATCGCCAACCCCACCGATGACCGGGTGCACTACATGCTGCCCACCGCCGAGGCAGCTCTGGCCTCCATCTACCGGGATGAAATCCTGACCGAAGCCGATCTGCCCAAGAAATTCTTTGCCTACACCCCCTGCTTCCGCCGGGAAGCCGGTTCCCACCGTGCCGATGAGCGGGGCATGGTCCGGGGTCACCAGTTCAATAAGGTGGAGATGTTCCAGTTCACCCGCCCGGAGGATTCCGATGCGGCCTTTGAAGAGCTGGTGCACAAGGCCGAGAACCTGGTAAAGGGCCTGGGCTTCCACTTCCGCACCGTGAAGCTGGCTGCCGGTGACTGCTCCGCCTCCATGGCCCGGACCTACGATATTGAGATTCAGATTCCCTCTATGAACGGCTACAAGGAGGTCTCCTCCGTGTCCAACGCCCGGGATTACCAGGCCCGCCGGGGCAATATGCGCTTCCGCCGTGCCGATGGCAAGATCGAGTTCATGCACACCCTGAACGGCTCCGGCCTGGCCACCTCCCGCATCTTCCCCGCCATGGTGGAGCAAAACCAGCGCGCCGACGGCTCGGTAGTCGTCCCCGAGGTCCTGCGCAAGTACCTGGGCGGCATGGAAGTAATCGAGAAGAAAAAGTAAAAGATGAAAAAAGCTTCCCCACCGGGCGGTGCGTCGCGCAGCGAATTAAAATAATTATAGCTGCCGGTGGCAGCTATACCGTAAAAGGTGATGCTGGCTCGCGAAGCGAGACTGATGAGGGGCGGTACGCAGAACCGATGCGGAGGAACCTACGGCGAATTCGTATTCTTTTTCTAGTAGTTGGTACGAATTCGCCGGGGGGGTTGTACAAATGGAAAAGCTCGTACCGCCCTCATCCGTCACGGCTGCACCGTGGGGGCTGTTGCAAAATAGTAAACCCGTAGGGGCGGCTAATAGCCGCCCGCCGACTTTCGGGACAGAGCGCATCCATCAAATGCGCAATTCCGTGAGATCGCGGGCGGCTGGTAGCCGCCCCTACAAAAATGCTTATTTTGCAACAGCCCCATAGGAAAGGAACCTGCGATTATGGACAAAGTGAAAAAAACCAGGTGGTGGGATGAATTTACCGCCTTTGCCATCAAGGGCAACGCCATGGCGCTGGCGGTTGGCACCATTATCGGCGCCGCCTTCTCCACCATTACGAAAAGCCTGACGGATGACATCATCATGCCCATTGTCTCCATCTTCATCGGCGGCGTGGACTTCTCCGAAATGAAGCTGGTCCTCCCCCGCCTGTTTGCGGAAAAGTACGATGAGGCGGGCAATGTCATCGAGAATACCCTGAATTACGGCAACTTTATCTCCGCCGTCATCAACTTCCTGATCCTGGCCCTGGTGGTCTTCTTCCTGGTGAAGGGCCTCAACAAGCTCACAGAGCTGGGCAAGAAGAAGGAAGAGGAAGCAAAGACTGAGGAAAAGAAGGAACCGGAGCCCACCAAGCAGGAGCTCCTGCTGACGGAGATTCGGGATTTGTTGAAAGAAAAGTAAAGAGAAACCCGGAGGGACAATCCCCTCCGGGTTTTGTGTTAAAAATATGAAAAAAACCATAAAATCTGACTGTATCCCGGCAAGAATGGTTTGACAAATCCGGCCGGAAAGCCTATAATAAGTACAATGGGAGCGAATGGGGCGAGGATAGGGTTCCTTCGCTTTCTACCAAAGCAGTCCGCTATTTCCGGCGGACGGAATCCAAAATTCTATAAAGGATGGATCAGGCTATGTATAAAATCGTGCGTAAGAAAGAGCTGAATGACGCCGTTACGCTGATGGAAATTGAAGCGCCCTTTGTTGCCAAAAAGGCCAAGGCCGGTCAGTTTATCATCTTCCGGATCGACGAGAAGAGCGAGCGCGTGCCGCTGACCATTGCCGGTTATGACCGGGAGAAGGGCACCGTCAGCATCATCTTCCAGAAGGTCGGCTTCTCCACCAAGGCCCTGGGCGCCCTAAATGAGGGCGACTATATCCGGGACTTCGTGGGCCCCCTGGGCAAGCCCACCGATGTAGAGGGCAAGAAGCGGGTCTGCGTGGTTGGCGGCGGCGTTGGCTGCGCCATTGCCCTGCCGGCAGCCGTTGCCTTTAAGGAAGCGGGCGCCATTGTGGACGTGATCATTGGCTTCCGCAACAAGGATATCGTCATCCTGGAGGACGAGTTCCGGGCCTGCGCCGACAACCTGTACCTGATGACCGATGACGGCTCCTACGGCGAGAAGGGCTTCGGCACCGTCAAGCTCCAGGCCCTGCTGGAGAGCGGCGTACAGTATGACGAGGTGCTGGCCATCGGACCGGTGCCCATGATGAAGTTTGTCTGCAAGACCACCGAGCCCTTCGGCGTGCACACCATGGTCTCCCTGAACCCCATCATGGTAGACGGCACCGGAATGTGCGGCGGCTGCCGCGTCACCGTGGGCGGCGAGACCAAGTTCGCCTGCGTAGACGGCCCGGAGTTTGACGGCCACAAGGTGGACTACGCCGAGCTTATGAGCCGGAACGGTACTTACCGGGAGCGGGAAGCCGAAGTTGCAAGAGACCATGTCTGCCGGATGGAAGCCATGGGCAAGGCACTGATCAAGTAAGGGAGGAACAGAGAAATGGCAAATATGACTTTGACCAAGACCCCCATGCCGGAGCAGGACCCCAAGGTCCGTGCCCGCAACTTTAAGGAAGTTTCCCTGGGCTACACCGAAGAAATGGCTAAGGAAGAGGCCGGACGGTGCCTGAACTGCAAGAACCCCAAGTGTGTCGAGGGCTGCCCCGTCAACGTGCGCATCCCCGAATTCATTCATAAGGTGGCCGAGGGCGATTTCCAGGCCGCTTACGAGATCATCACCTCCACCAATGCCCTGCCTGCCCTGTCCGGCCGTGTCTGCCCCCAAGAGACCCAGTGCGAGAGCAAGTGTGTCCGTGGCATCAAGGGCGAGCCTGTGGCCATTGGCCGTCTGGAGCGCTTCGTTGCCGACTGGTATCGGGAGAACGTCAACGCCAAGCCCGAAAAGGCTGCCCCCAACGGCAAGAAGGTGGCCGTGGTCGGTTCCGGCCCTGCCGGTCTGACCGCCGCCAGCGACCTGGCCAAGAAGGGCTACCAGGTCACCATTTTTGAGGCCCTGCATACCGCCGGCGGCGTGCTGGTCTACGGCATCCCCGAGTTCCGTCTGCCCAAGGCCATTGTAGCCAATGAGGTGGAAAAGCTCCAGGCCCAGGGCGTAGAGGTCATGACCAATATGGTCATCGGCCGCGTGCTGACCATTGATGAGCTCTTCGAGATGGGCTACCAGGCTGTGTTTGTAGGCTCCGGCGCGGGCCTGCCCATGTTCATGCATATCCCCGGCGAGTCCCTGAAGGGCGTTATGTCCGCCAATGAGTACCTGACCCGTACCAACCTGATGAAGGCCTACGACGAGTCCTCCGATACCCCCATCATCAAGTCCAAGGCCGTGGCCGTTGTGGGCGGCGGCAACGTGGCTATGGATGGCGCCCGCTGCGCCATGCGTCTGGGCGCGGAGCACGTCTACATCGTCTACCGCCGGGGCGAAGCCGAAATGCCCGCCCGGAAGGAAGAGCAGCACCACGCCAAGGAAGAGGGCATCGAGTTCAAGACTCTGTGCAACCCTGTGGAGATCCTGGGCGATGAGGACGGCCGTGTCAGCGGCATCAAGTGCGTCCGCATGGAGCTGGGCGAGCCCGATGCTTCCGGCCGCCGCCGCCCTGTAGAGGTTCCCGGTAGCGAGTTTGTCCTGGACGTGGACACCGTGATCATGGCCCTGGGCACCAGCCCCAATCCCCTGATCCGCTCCACCACCCCCGGTCTGGATGCCAATAAGAAGGGCTGCCTGGTGGTCAACGAGAACGAAATGACCACCCGCGAGGGCGTCTTTGCCGGCGGCGATGCCGTCACCGGCGCGGCCACCGTCATCCTGGCCATGGGCGCCGGCAAGAAGGGCGCCGCCGCCATCGACGCGTACCTGAGCAGCAAGTAATTCCGGTTTTGAAAATCCCGCAGGGCAAAAGCTCTGCGGGATTTTTTGCGCCATGGACACAAAAAGACTGCGCCCCTAGAAAAAATCAAATTTATCCACAGCTGTTTCCACAGCTGTGGATAACTCTTGTGGAAAACTGGGGAAAGGGTGTGAAAAAGGTGAAAAGAGAGCGGGTAAGTGAAAAATAACGGAAAAATCCGGGAACAATCTGGTCATGCAGACAAAACCACCTATCCACATGCCTGCTCTCCTGCTGCGGAAAATATCCACAGGATGTAAAAGGGCTGTGGAGATTTTCTGTGGAATGAAGTGTGTATGAGGGAGATAGAAGACAAGAAAAGCGAAAATGAAAGCTAAAATTTTCGGTAAACGCTTATTTGATGAGGCTATCAACAGAAAAAATCCACAGGTTGTAAAAGAGCTGTGGATTTTTTAGAGAAAAAGGGGCTGTTGCAAAATAAGCATTTTTGTAGGGGCGGCTACCAGCCGCCCGCGATCTGACGGAATTGCGCATTTGATGGATGCGCTCTGTCCCGAAAGTCGGCGGGCGGCTAATAGCCGCCCCTACGGGTTTACTATTTTGCAACAGCCCCGGTGAAGCCCTGACTGATGAGGTGCGGTACGCAGAACCGATATGGAAAAACTGTGGGCGAATTCGGACTATTTTCTCTGCTAGCCTGTACGGACTCGCCCAAAGTCTGTACTTATTTTCAGCCTGTACCGCCCTCATCCGTCACGGCTGCGCCGTGCCACCTTCCCCAAGGCGAAGGTTAGGAGTTTCCCCTTGTGCGTATACGTTTAACCGAACATGTAAAAATTTTTCCACAACCTATGAAAGCTCTGTGGAAAAAAAACAAAACGTTTAGATTACATAACAAGAAGACGATAATTATCATTTTTAAAAAGGCCTCTCCCCTCCCCCATTCACAAATTACCCCGGAACTCTTAACAAAATATTCACCCATACCAAACGATTCACGCTATAATAGCAAGTATCAGAAAGAATAGGCCCCGAGGGGTCTTTGTAAGGAGTGGAATAAAAATGGCAGTATCTGTATTGATCGTTGAGGATGACCACAATATCGCGGAGTTGCTGCAAATGTATCTGGAGAAAGAGGGCTACGCCGTGACCGTCGCCGCGGATGGCGGGCAGGGGCTGGCGAAGTACCGGGCAATCAAGCCGGATCTGGTGCTGCTGGATGTGATGATGCCGGTGATGGATGGCTGGGCGGTCTGCCGCGCCATTCGGGCGGAGAGCCAGACACCGATTATTATGTTAACCGCCAAGGGCGAAACCGACGACAAGGTGGCCGGCCTCAAGAACGGCGCCGATGACTATATCACCAAGCCCTTTGAAATGAAAGAGGTTCTGGCCCGGATTGAGGCGGTGCTGCGCCGCTCCAGCGGTGCCTCCACCGAGAAAAAAGCCCGCCGCCTGGTCTTTGATAAGCTGATTATCGATATGGATGCCTTTGAGCTCACTGTAGACGGCAAGAAGGTGGATACGCCCCCCAAGGAGATGGAGCTGCTGTACTACCTGGCCTCCTCCCCCAACCGGGTCTACACCCGGAACCAGCTGCTGGACGAGGTGTGGGGCTTTGACTACTTCGGTGACTCCCGCACGGTGGATGTCCATGTCAAGCGTCTGCGTGAAAAGCTGGAGGGCGTGTCCGACCAGTGGAACCTGAAGACAGTCTGGGGTGTCGGTTACAAGTTCGAGGTGCTCCAACAGTAAAAGAAAAAAGCCCTGCCTTGACATTTGGACGGGCTGTGGTATAATGAACATGAAAAGAGCATTGCCGATAAGCGGTTGGCTCGGTTCAGGTTCTTATATGACTATAGAAACCGTCACTTGGCCGAGTGGCGGTTTCTGCGTTTTACAGTGATCGTAATGGTTAAAGAACCAATATGTACAGTCAAAGTAATTGGCATGGCAACGCACCCCCTTTCAGGAGTGTAGCCAACCGCCTATCCGTATTATGGCAATGCCCTTCCCGGCCCCTTGCGGGGCCATAATTATTCTATCAGCGAATAGACAGTTTGTCAAATGATTCGCGGAAAAGTACACAAAAAACACCCCACGCTACCGGAATGACGCAGTATCGTGGGGTGTATGTTATTCCTGCTCCATCTTTGCCTGAATCCGCTCCGGCAAGGTGGCGAGGTCCTCGTTCCAGCTTTCGTAGCCGGGGTCATTCCGGTGGTCCGGCAGGGGGCAGTTCTCCTGGAGCCACTGGCCCAGCCAGGCGGTGATTTTCACCGCGCCATAGTAATTCAGGTGATCCCCGGCGTCATAGGTGTCCGTGTTCCAGTCGATATCCCGGCTCTCCAGATTGCCGTCCAGGTAGACGATTCCAAGCTCCCCTGCCAGTTCCGCCATGGTGTTATGGCGGCGCATGGTCCAGTTCTGGGGGCTGGGGACGCTGTAGAGGATCAGCTGGATATTCTTTTCTTTGCACAGGTTGTGCATAGTCTGTAGAGAACGTTTGTTGGCTGCCGTCAATGGCTCCCACTCATCCATAGGGACCATGTAGCCCTCCAGGTCCTCCCTGGGTTCCGCCTTGGTCAGCAGATGATAGCCCCGGTCCGGGTAACCGCCCGTGTAACGGGGGGCCTCCAGATCCCGGGTGGAAAGGCTTTTCCACCGATTATGGTAGCGCAGCACCGGGAAAAGGCTCTGGGCGGCGGGCCCAATTCGGTCCATCCGGGAGTAGGCCCGGTAGAGCACGTTGGTTTCCAGAATAACCACCTTTGGGGACTGGGTTTTCAGGGCGGTTTTCAGAAATTCCACGGTTTCATAGGGCTTCTGATCTACGCTGGCACAGACGAAGGAGGCTGTCCCCCAGTCCTGCCACAGCCGCAGGGGCACAAAGCCGGAATAGGCCTCGCTGTCCCCTAGAAAAAGCAGGTCAATGGTATTTTCCGGCTGGGAAAGGATGGCCGTGGGGTCCGTTTCCAGCATCCCTGTCTCGGTTGTGTTGTCCTTTGGGGAAAACAGGGGCCCAAGCAGCACCAGCGCCGCCAGCAGCGGCAGCAGAAACAGAAAGAGTCTGACGATATGTTTTCGCAATGGATGGGGCTCCTTCCCTTTACAGCGTGTCTTCCGCAGCGGCGGCGGCGGATACAAACCAGGCATAGCCCTGCCGCCAGTCTTCATAGTCCGGATTCTCCCGCTTGTCGTTCAGCTCGGCATTCTGGGCCAGCCAGTCCCCCAAAAAGGCGCTGGCCTTGGCCGCCCCGGTCTCATTTAAGTGGTCTCCCCCGTCCAGGGTGTCCAGGGACCAGTTAATGGACAGATCCTCCAGGTTCAGATCCAGATAGCTGACCCCCAATTCCCGGGCCAGGGCCTCCACGGCCCGGTGGCAGCCGTCGTTCCAGTTGGCGGGGCTGGGCAGGCTGATGAGCACCAGACGGCTCCCCTGCGCCCGGCACTGTTCCGCGATTCGCTCCAGGGATTTTCGGCTCTCTGTGGGAATCGGGTCGCTGGTGTCGGCGGGGGCCATATAGTCCCCGGGGTCGGCAGCCTCGATCTGCTTGCGCAGATAATAGCCCTTTTCCGGCACATCCTGGCCGTAATTCACGGGCCGCAGGGCCTGGGAAGGCCGCAGAAATTTCCAGTTGTCGTGATACCGCAGCACCGGCACCGCGTCCGTCACCCGGGCAGCGGCCGCATCCAGGGCGCTGTACTGCTTATAGAGCTGATTGGCTTCCAGAAACACAACCTTCGGGGCCTGGGTCTGAAAGAGGGCCCGCAGGAAGGCGGCGGACTTTTCCGCGGTCTGGCCGGTGGTGGCGCAGACGTAGCCGGTGAAACCCTGGTTTTCCCAGATGACCCAGGGATTCACCCCGGTCAGTGGAATGCTGTCCCCCAGCACCACATAGTCCAGGCTCCCCGCCGCCTCCGAGAGAAAGCCGCTGGCCCGGTAGTCCTGAATCCCAGCCTCGGGGGTGTTGTTCTTGGGCTGAAAATACAGGCTCAGGCCAAAGAGAAATGCCGCCAGCAGCCCCAGAAACAGGGCGGCGGAACAAAGATGCTTTTTCAAGATGGGGCCTCCGTTTCTTCCGTTTTCAGAACCGCTTCCCGCACCCAGCGGTGCAGCGCCTCCGCATCGTCATCGAGAAAAGCAAGCTCCGGCTCCCCCCGCCGGTCCGTCAGCAGACCGACGGAGGTGAGATACGCGCCCAAATAGGCGGTCACCTTCACGCCGCCGTAGTAGTTGAGGTGGCAGTTCCCGTCCGTGCTGTCCGTCTCCCAGTCGATGGGCACCGCCTGGGTCTCCAGATTCAGGTCCAGGTAAGGGATGCCCAGTTCCTCCGCCGCGGCCTGGGCCCCCAGATGGCGGCCCCAATTCCAGCTGTACTGGCTGGGAACGCTGAAGAGCACAAGCTCTGCCCCCAGCTCATCGCAGCGGGCCTGGAGCTTTTTCAGATAGCGCATGCAGCTTTCGGAGACAGCCTCCGCTTCCCCTGCCGGTTCCATGTAGTCCACATTCTCGCCCTTGACCTGCTCAAAGGAATGGTTAAAGCCCCGGAAGGGATTGTGTACGGTATAGCGCACCGGGGCGAAGGGCTGCAAGGTTTCCGGCCGCTTCCAGTTGTCGTGATACCGGAAAATGGGCACCACGGGAAAGGCCAGATCCTCTAAGACTCGCCGCTGGGTGATGGGCTGGTAGAGTTCAAAAGCCTCCAGCAGCACAATTTTCGGGTGCTGGGTCTGGGTGAACCGATCCAGGCAATAGAGTGCTTTGGTCAGGGCCTGGTTGGGGCCGCCGATGGTATAGGCGGAAATACCAAAGTCTTCCCACAGCTGCCCCGGCAGAAGACCGAAGGTGGTGAGACTGTCCCCCAGGGCCAGCACATCAACGGTGTCGGCGGGCTCCGTCAGGTAGCCGCTCTCCCGGGCCTCCCGGCGGGTCATGCCGCTCTCTTCCCGGTTGTCCTTGGGCAGAAACGTCCAGCTGAGGCCTGCCAGCAGCAAAACAAGAATGGCGAAAAACAGGATATCCCTGCCAATGCGTTTTTTCACGCTTCCCCCCTCCATCACAGCGGGGCCTGCTTGATCTTGGCATAGCGCCGGGGATATTTGGCTGGTGTCTGGGCTATTTTCCGCAGGACGATGACGGCGTGATCCGCCCCCTCTACGTCAAAATGGGTGACGGACTCCAGCTTCAGCCCCAGCTTCTGGATGGCAGATTTGCTTTCCTCCAGCTCCTCGGCGGCGGCGGCGCCCTTCAGGGCGGCCACGGCCCCGCCTACCTTTACATAGGGGGCCAGCAGCTCCAGCAGAATATTCAGCCGGGCCACGGCGCGGCTCACGGCAATGTCGTAGCTTTCCCGGCAGTCAGCCACCGCCTCCTCTGCCCGGGCGGTGACGCATTGGGCGGTTACCCCCAGTTGGGGCAGCAGGCCCTCCAGCCAGGCTACCCGCTTGCCCAGGCTGTCCAGCAGCGTCACCTGGGCGCTGGGACAGGCGATGGCCAGGGGCACCCCGGGAAAGCCCGCACCGCAGCCCACGTCAATGAGCCGCTTTCCAGCGACATCCAGGCAGTTCATCACCGTCAGGCTGTCCAGCAGGTGGAGCTTCGCCACCTGGGCGGGCTCCGTAATGGCGGTGAGATTCATGACCTTGTTCTGCTCGATCACCGCCTGCCCAAAGGCGCAGAGGGTATTGGCCGTTTCTTCGGAAAGTTGGGGCTGAAAGCCCGGAAGCCCGGAAAGAAGGGCCTGGTTCATCTCTTGATTCATTTCCATAGATGTAATTCTCTCTTCTCAATGCAAATCATTTAAGTGCCTTCAAGCTTTTGAGCCTTGTAGGGGCGGCTATTAGCCGCCCGAAGGGTGTTGAAAGTGGGCAGTGAAATCAAGCACTCGGTCCCGGATACTTCCGGGCGGCTGATAGCCGCCACTACAGGCGCTCGACCGATAAGATTGCTTTATTTCGCGTTGACGATGCCCGTCAGGTCCACCTGGGTCTTGTCCAGGGGGTCGAAGGGGTCCTCCTCCACGGCCATGCTGGGCAGCAGCACCTCCTGGATGTGCCAGCTCACCAGCAGATCGCAGACCTCCCCGTAGGAGGACAGGCCGGAGGTGTCGCCGCTGGTCTGCAAATAGGTGTTGTTCACGGTGTCCCCCACCTTGGTGGCGGTTTCGTTTTTCCGGGTCCGGTAGAAGGCATCGTACTGGGCCATGTCGTAGCGCAGATAGTCGTTGACTCCGGACTCCACCCGGGTCCGAGCCTCCACCGCCGCCTGGGAGTTTACCGTGCTCAGGGCCGCCAGGCAGTACCGGTAGGCCATGAAGTAGGCAGAGTACTGGAACTGCACGTCCGGGTTGTGGGCCGCCGCCAGGAACGCGGCAAAGTTGGCGTCCCGCTCATAGGCAATGCACATCCGATGGGCCATCTCGTGGCACATGGTAAAGGGCAGGCTCACATCCGGCGCGCTGGGGTTCACCCCCGCCTCGCCGGTGAGGGCGAAGGTAAAGCCTGTGATGCCCATAGAGGTGTACATATTGGACCAGCCCAGCTTTTTCACCGGCTCCGTGGACCCGGCGAAGACCGGATGGTGCTTCTCATAGGTCAGCACATGGAACCCGTCCCCTGCCATCTTTGCCAGCTCCTCAAAGGTCCGGTAGCTGACGGCCCCGGTGCTGTCTCTGGGCACCTGGGTCGCCAGGGCCCCCGCCTGATTGCGGTAATACTCCGTGGCCTCGGTCAGCTCCTCCAGGGTATAGGGGGAGGTATCCAGACGCAGATCCTCCGCGATGGGGCCGGAATAGTAGTTCAGCCCGTACACAGCCGTGTGCAGGCAGTAGATGCAGGAGCACACCGCCAGCACCCAGCCAAACCACTGAATGGGATTCCATTTGAGCACAATCATCAGTACCAGGCTCGTCAGCACCAGCACCCCCAGCGCCACCGCCAGCACCTGCCACAGGCAGAAGTCCACCTGTCCGCTCCACTGGGCCAGCATGGTTTGCAGGGTGCGGGTCACATAGGGATAGATCATGTCCACCAGGGCAGAAAACCGCTTGCCATAGGCCATCAGCACCCCGGTAATGGCGGCAAAAATCCCCGCCGCCAGATATCCGCGCAGATATTTCAAAGGAAAGCCCTCCTAATAATTATGGGAAAGTGTATACTTTTACTTAGTATCTTAGTATAACACATTTGTCACCGGTTGTCTGCCCTTAATTTTTAATTTTTATTGAAAACTTGTATTATTTCCTGAAATCCGATATAATAGAAAAAATCTTGAAGGGGCGGGAAGCGGTCCGCATACATCCCGGCGGTCTGCCCGCGTGCCCGCGCTCTCTGGGAGGGTCTGCTTTATGAAACTGAATATGCGGATGATCCTCAACCGCCTGACCGGTTACGAGGTTGTCTCCCATATCTCCGGAACCCTGGAGCGGAATATTTCCGGGCCCCTTCCCTTTTCCGCTCCGGGGTATCTGTATATCCGGAAAAGTGCGGGAGGTGTCCGGTGCAGCATAGACGATGAATTCTTTGTCATCGGCAATGTCACGGTGGATGAGTGTTTCCTGGCGGTGCAGAGCATTTTCAGCTGGTATGACGACTGGATTTCCAAGGTAGAGCTCAGTCTGATCAATCAGAATTTCTATGAATTCGCCCGCCTGTGCACTCTGGCGCTGGAAAACCCTGTGATGCTTCAGGACTCCAGCTATCGCCTGCTGGCCATGGAGCTTGCGGGGGCGGACCCGGAGCAGATCCCCTCCTGGAAGTACATCCGTACCAACGGGCAGATCTCCGTGGAGGACTACCGGGCTATGGCGGCGGCGGTCAGCGACCCCGTGGCCCGCTATGACGACAATATCCGCAGGTTCGCCGTCACCCAGCAGAATGTGGCGCTGACGGGGCTGCACTGCTTTATCCGGCGCAGAAGCCGGGAATTCGGAAAGCTCACGGTGCTGGAGTGGAACCGCCCGCTGAATCAGGGGGATGTGGCGGTTCTGCGGATGCTTGCGGCCCGGGCCAGCATGGCATTCTCCGCTGCCGGAACCATTCAGAATGTCCGCATCAATGAGCAGCTCATGGAGGACCTGCTGGAATCCAGGCCGGTGCCGGAAAAGCTGGTAACTTATCACAGAACACTGATTCTGGGCAGTACGGAGATTGAGAAAATCACCTTGTTTGTCATCCGCTTCCTGCCGGGGACAGAGGACGTAAACGCGTTACAGCTCCTGCGCAACGATCTGATGCAGTGCTTCCCGTCGGTGTATAACTTCGTCTACTCCGGAATGCTGCTGGCCATCACTGCCGTGTCCCGGGCAGATGTGCTGGGGATGCAGATTCTGGAAAAACTGAAGGAAAGCAAGCAGCTGCAAATCGGTGTCAGCCTGCCGTTCCGGGATTTGCGGAAGATTCCCTCTTTCTATGCCCAGGCCATGTACGCGCTGAACCGAAAGCAGGGCTGCGGTGTCGCGCGGTTCTATGACTGGGGCCGGGAATATCTGCTTACGGTGTCCCAGCCGGATCAGCGGTTCCAGGCCTGTGAGCCCATGTGCCGGTATCTGTGGAGCCAGGGTCAGGAAAAGCAGGATTACCTGCGCTCTTTGGCTGCCTATCTGGAGCATGAACGGTCCGTGGGCAGAGCCGCGGAGCAGCTGTATATCCACCGGAACACGCTGAATTACCGGATTCGCTGCCTGAAGGAGTGGACCGGCTGGGATCTGGAGGACCCGGTGCTGCGGGATTATCTCCGGCTGAGCATCTTTTATCTGGAGCACAATTCCTAATTTTAACAATAGAACCAGAGAAGACCCCACTAGATTTTGTGAAAAACAGCAAAATCTGGTGGGGATTTTCTTTTCTAATTGTGCTGACAGCACAATAGAGCGGGAAAACATTGCCTTGCCGGCCTATATCTTTTTGAACACGGGTGTCTTAAAATAAACCTGAACTCCCAAAGAAGAGAGGCGCAAAGAAAAATGAAAAAGTGGACAAAAAACCCGTTGATCATGCTGCTTGCGGCGCTGCTTCTGGTGGCGGTGTTTGCGGGGATGCCCCCCATCGGGCCCCTGAGCCGCAGCGCGACGATGCTGCTGGGCATATTTGCCGCGTCGGTGCTGCTGTGGATTGTTGTGGGCATTGAGTGGCCGTCCCTGTTCTGCCTGTTCCTGCTTTCGCTGCTGCCGGAGATTTCCATGTCCAGTCTGATGGCCACCTCCTTTGGAAATCCCACCATCTGTTTCCTGATTTTTACATACTGCTGCTCCCACGCGGTCCACAATACGCCCTTTATCCGGCGCTGCGCCATCGGCTTTCTGTCCCTGCCCATCTCCCGGAAGGGCCCCTGGTACTTTCTGACGACCTATTTCCTCTCGGTGCTGCTCTTAGGCTCCTGTATGAGCACCACGGTGATCGTGATGATCTACCTGACCATCAATGAGGAGATCTTTCGGATTCTGAATCTGAAAAAGGGAGACCCCCTGGCTGTGATGATGACTGCGGGTCTGATCATTGCCGCGAGCATCTCCGGCGCCATTACGCCCATTGCCCATGTGTTCCCGCTGATGGCCATGTCTGTTTATGAGAGCATCGTCGGACAGAGCATTGGCTACGGCGCGTATATGGCGGCGGGCATTCCCGCGGGGCTTGTGAGCTTGGCAGGGACGATGCTGATTTTCCGGTTCCTGCTGAAACCGGATACCGCCCGAATCTCGGAAATCGATATTCCCGCCATGAAGCGGTCTCTGCCCAAGGCGGATGCCAGAGAGAAGCTCACGGTTGCGATTTTCTTTACAATTGTCTTTTTCTGGGTGGCGCCGGATCTGCTGAAGGGTGTTTTTCCTACGGTTTGCAAAGCCATCAGCGCCTATGGCACGGTTACGCCGCCGTTGATTGGAATGATTTTGCTGTGCGTTAGCTCCATAGACGGAAAACCCCTGCTGAAAATGAGCGAGGGCATGAAGGCGGTTCCCTGGCCCTGCATCTTTATGGGCGGCGCGGCCCTGGCCCTGGGCGGGGCCATGACCAATGGAGATATCGGATTGTCGGAGGCGGTCAAGCAGGCCATCGCGCCCCTTGCCGGCAGACTCAGCGGCTTCAGCCTGGTGGCGCTGCTGGTGATTGTGACGGCGCTGCTGACCAATGTTGGCTCCAATATGGTGACCGTCACCATTGTGTCCGCTGTTGGCCTCCCCATTGCGGTGGGACTGGGGGGCTCTGTCAACCCCGCGGCCTTCGCCGCCGTCATCGGTATGATGTCCACTTATGCCTGGGCGACGCCTCCGGCTATGACAACGGTGGTTTTGGGTACAGGCACCGGCTGGGCAACCGCCGCGGACATGGCAAAGTACGGATTTCTGGCATTGGTTCCCTCGGTTTTGGCGGTTCTGTTCATCGCCTACCCAATTGCCTGCAGTTTGATGTAACAAGAATAAGGAGGAAGAATCATGGCAAGCTTGAGTTTCAGAGAAAACGGTCTGCTGGCCTACCAGCATAAGGAGCCGGAGTATCTGCCGATTTCGTCGGACTTCGACACCTGCGCCCCCCGGGGCATGGACTTTATCCGGGAAACCATCTGCGTCAACGGCACCGCGGATGACTGGTTCGGCCAGAGCTGGACCTTCGAGCCCAATATCGGCGGGGCCAACCCGACACCCGGGAAGCACCTGGTGCCCGACATTACAAAGTGGCGGGAGACCATGAAATTCCCCGATCTCAGCAAGCTGGATTGGGAGGGGCACGCCGCTGTGGATACGGCCAAGTGGGACCGGGAACACAAGCTGTCCCGGGTCATGGTGGGCTACGGCCTGTGGGAGCGGATGTTCTCCGTGATGGAGTTCCAGGACGCGCTGATGGCGCTGGTAGAGGAGCCGGAGGCCTGCTACGATTTCTTTGGCGCGGTGGCGGACCACAAGATCCGCCTGTATGACTACCTGATCAAGTACTACAAACCGGATATCCTGATCATGCACGATGACTACGGTCACGGCCGGGGTATGTTCATGTCCCCGGATACCTGGCGGGAGCTGATCAAGCCCCACCTGCAGCGGGTGATTGACTCCATTACCTCTAAGGGAGTCCTGTATGAGCATCACTGCTGCGGCTATTTTGCCCCCATTGTCGGCGAGATCGCGGATATGGGCTGCTCCGCCACCAATACCATGCATGTATCCAACAAACCGGCGGAACTGAAAAAGGAAGTGGGCCACAAGATGTGCTTTGTGGGCGGCTTTGACAATCAGTTTATGGACCGGCCGGAGACGACAGAGGACGAGATCCGCGCCAGTATTGACAAGACCATCGATGAGCTGGCCCCCGGCGGCAGCTGGGTGGCGGCCGCCGGACTGAAGACCAAGGAAAGAAACAAGATCGTCAATGACGAGATCATCCGCTATGGCTCTACGAAATATACCTGTGCCCGTCCGGACCTGGACAGCGTCCGGGATGACGGCACGGCGGGAAATCCCTTCCTGCAAAATCTGCGCTGACCCGGCCTGACCGGAATATTATTTCTGAAAAGAGGAGAGTTCTATGAGTAACGCGCCGAAACGCAATGGATTGTCCAAGGGCATCCGCTACTTCTACGGCGTGGGCGATATGTGCTTCGCGCTGATGACCAGTGTGGGCACCTATTATTCCACGTTCTATCTGACCAATGTGGCCAAGCTGGGCCTGGGCAGCGTTGCCTTCCTCAGCAGCACCACCGCCGCCATTGACGCGCTCACCGCCTGGATGTACGGCGCCGTAATGAATTCCACAAAGCCCATGAAATGGGGCCGCTATCGCTCCTGGCTGGTGGCCTTCACCTGGCTGATTCCCATTTTCTACTTCTTCCAGTATTTCCGCATCGGCACAACGGATGCCGTGTCCACCGCCTTCTTCTTTTTCTTCTGGCTGGGCTGCCGGTTCCTGCACAACTGGCCCTATACCGCCAATATCGCCATGATCAATGTGGTGGCGAAAACACCGGATGAACGGGTGGCAATGGCCTCCTCCCGGGCGACCTGGAACAATATGTCCAAGTTTGCCTGGTCCTATCTGGGTGTTCCCTTCCTGGCGGTCCTGACCGGCCTGGTTGGCGAGAATCTGTCCTATGCCGTGCTCGCCTGCATTCTGGCAACCAGCATGGTAATCACCTACTGGATTCACTTCAAGCTCACTGAGGGCTATGAGGATACCGGCGAGGAGGAGCGGGCCTCCGCGGCAAAGACCAAGCGGGCCAAAACAAATGTTGTGGACCTGCTGAAGGCGCTGTTCACCAATCCGCCCCTGCTGGCACTGATCATTGCGGATCTGGCCAAGTGGCTGTTCAACTTCATGATTGCCGGCACAGTGGTTTATTACTTCACCTACATCGCGCTGAACAAGGGCCTCCAGGCTACCTACACCCTGATCATTGCCTTCCTGGCGGTTATCGGTGCCTATGCTTCCCGGTTTATTGCCAAGAAGCTGTCCGGCCGGAATACCATGATTCTGTTCTATCTGGTGATGGCGGCGGCGCTGCTGGCTGCCCGTACCATGTACACCAATGTGTGGGCGGTCATCATTCTGGTGTCCGTAGCGCAGCTGGGCTATGGCTGTGTCTATTCCTGCTCCTCCGCTCTCTACGGCGATACCGCAATCTACTCCGAGTGGAAGACCGGAAAGAATGCCTCCGGCTGGATCATGGGTCTGACGAACATCCCCCTGAAGGCTGCCTCTACCCTGAAGGGCATCATCCTCCCCGCCGCCCTGGCCGCGGGCGGATTCTCCGCCAAAATCGCGGTGGAGGCCGCGCCGGAGAGTATGAAGCTGGCCATCGCCAACACCCTGCTGGTGATCCCCGCCGCGCTGCTGATTGTCGGCGCGCTGGTGCTGCTGTTCCTGTTCCGCCTGTCCAAGGACAAGCTGGAGCAGATGCAGAAGGAGATCGAGGAACGCAAGGCTGCCGAGGCGGTGCAGAATACCTGATGAACGGCTGGGGCTGCCGCATCCGCGGCAGCCCCAGTAACCAAAAAGGAAAGGGAGGAAACCATGCTGACGAAAAGAGAAAATCTGCTGGAAACCATCCATGGTGGAAAACCGGATCGGTTTGTGAATATGTTTGAGCCCTTCGCCCTCCTGGGGGGCACACCCTTTGCCGCCCACAATCCGAGACCCAAGCCTGGGGAGCTGAATGTGGTCAATGCCTGGGGCATTACCAGATCCTGGCCCGCGGGAACCCCCGGCGCTTTCCCGGTGCATACCCCGGACAAGATCGTGGTGAAGGATATTGAACACTGGCAGGACTATGTAAAGGTCCCCAATGTCATCTATGACGAGGCGGCCTGGGAACCCTTTGTCCGTCTGGCCGAGGCGGTGGACCGGAAGGAGCAGTTTGCCACCTTCTCCTATGCGCCAGGTGTGTTTGAGCAGTGCCATTACCTTCTGGAGATCCAGAACTGTATGATGGACTTTTATGAGTATCCGGAGGAAATGCACGCGCTCATTGACTGCATTACCCAGTTTGAGCTGAATTACGCGGCAGAGGTCTGCAAATACCTGAAGCCGGACGCGCTGTTTCATCACGATGACTGGGGCAGCCAGATATCCACCTTCCTGTCCCCGGATATGTTCCGGGAGTTCATCAAACCCGCCTATGAGCGAATCTATGGCTACTATAAAGCCCACGGTGTCCAGATCATCGTGCATCACTCCGACTCCTATGCGGCAACGCTGGTGCCGGATATGATCGATATGGGCATTGATATCTGGCAGGGGGTCATCACCACCAACAACATCCCGAAGCTCATTGCGCAGTACGGCGGGCAGATTTCCTTTATGGGCGGAATTGACAGCGCCAGCGTGGATTACGAGGGCTGGACGCGGGAGAAGATCCGCCAGGAGGTCCGCAAGGCCTGCGATGCCTGCGGGAAGCTGTATTTTATCCCCGGTGCCTCCCAGGGCCTGGACAAGGCCACCTTCCCCGGCGTCTATGAGGCGCTCACCCAGGAAATCGACGCGTATTCCAAGGAATGCTTCGGATAAAAAAACCACCGCAGGAAAAACCTGCGGTGGAAATTTTTATTCTTCATACCCCGCGATCCGTCTCGCCACATGCACGCCGCTGGCGGAGGCGTGGGAGAGGGAGTGGGTGATGCCGCTGCCGTCACCGATGATGTAGAGACCAGGGTACTTGGTCTCCAGGTGCTCGTCCACGGCCACCTCCATGTTGTAGAACTTCACCTCTACGCCGTAGAGCAGGGTGTCGTCGTTGGCGGTGCCGGGGGCGATCTTGTCCAGGGCGTAGAGCATTTCAATGATGCCGTCCAGAATCCGCTTGGGCAGCACCAGGCTCAGATCGCCGGGGGTGGCGTTCAGGGTGGGAGTCACGAAGGACTCCTCCATCCGCTTGGGGGTGGAGCGCTGGCCCCGGATCAGGTCGCCGAAGCGCTGGACGATGACGCCGCCGCCCAGCATATTGCTCAGCCGGGCGATGGACTCGCCGTAGCCGTTGGAGTCCTTGAAGGGCTCGGAGAAGTGCTTGGCAACCAAAAGGGCAAAGTTGGTGTTCTCGGTCTGCTTGGCGGGGTCCTCGTAGCTGTGGCCGTTGACGGTGATGATGCCGTTGGTGTTCTCGTTGACCACGGCCCCCTTGGGGTTCATGCAGAAGGTGCGGACCTTGTCCTCATACTTCTGGGTCCGGTAGACGATTTTGCTCTCATACAGCTCGTCCGTCAGGTGGGAGAAGACCACGGCGGGCAGCTCCACCCGCACGCCGATGTCCACCCGGTTGGACTGGGTGGGAATGTCCATCTCCTGGCAAATCTGCTCCATCCACTTGCTGCCGCTGCGGCCCACGGAGACCACGCACTGGTTACAGGTGCAGGTGTCCTTGTCGCACTGTACCTCGTATCCCCCATCCATCACATGGATGCCCCGGACGGGGGTGTCGAAGAAGAAGTCCACCTTGTCCTTCAGGTAGTTATAGAGGTTTTCCAGCACCACATAGTTGATATCGGTGCCCAGGTGGCGGACGGAGGCATCCAGAAGGTGCAGGTCGTTCTGGATGCAGATGGTCTTGAACTTGGTCCCCGCGGTGGAATAGAGCTTGGTGCCCTGGCCGCCGTAGGCCATGTTGATCTCGTCCACATACTTCATCAGATCCAGGGCACGCTTCTTGCCGATGTACTCGTAGAGGGTGCCGCCGAAGTCATTGGTGATGTTGTACTTGCCGTCAGAGAAGGCACCCGCGCCGCCGAAGCCGCTCATGATGGAGCAGCTCTTGCAGCCGATGCAGCTCTTGACGGTGGTGCCGTTGATGGGGCAGGAACGCTTGTTCAGCGGATGACCGGCCTCAAACACGCCGATCTTCAAGGAAGGATTGCGCAGGGTCAGCTCATAGGCAGAAAAAATGCCCCCGGGGCCCGCGCCGATGATCAAAACGTCGTAATGCATGGTATTGTCTCCTAAATATTTCTTGCTCCCCAGTATGGGGTGAATTTCTTTCCGGTGTCAGGCCATAAAAACCCAGCATACAATAATATTATAGCGGCCGGAAAGCCATTCGTCAAGCGGAGAAACGGGCCGCATATTCAAAAATATTTTTGAAAAGAGCGGGAGAATTATCTTTTCTTTCCCAATCAAATGTGCTATAATCAAAATAAAAAAGAAAGTAAGGGCCCGTAGGGGCGGCTACCAGCCGCCCGGAGACGAGCGGGCCTGAGCGTTTCAACTTCGCCATGCGCTTTCGATACCTTCCGGGCGGCTGGTAGCCGCCCCTACGAGGCTCAAAAGTTTTGAATTTTCTCGACGACTTATAAAAATTTCATCATTTGATTTGCGTGATCCAAAAAATACCTGTGGAGGTGGCCTTATGCCCAGAACCAGCAACAAAGCCGAAAAGATCGTGGAGTTCGTCAACGCCTTTATCGCGGAGAACGGCTATTCCCCCTCTGTCCGGGAGATCGGAGAGGCGGTTGGTCTGCGGTCTACCGCCTCCGTCAGCTATCACCTGCAGGCCTTGCAGGAGAAGGGCGTCTTCCAGGCCCCGGAGACCAAGGGCCGCAAGCGGGCCCTGGTGACGGGGGCCCGGCCCGGGCAGATTCCCGTGATCGGCGTGGTCACCGCCGGCCTGCCCATTCTGGCGGTGGAGAACCAGGAGGGCACCATCCCCTGGGAGGACCCCAGCTGCTTTGCCCTGCGGGTCCGGGGCGACAGTATGGTAAACGCCGGAATTCTCAGCGGCGACAAGGTGATCGTCCGCCCCCAGAGCACCGCGGACGACGGCCAGATCGTGGTGGCCATGATCGAGGACGAGGCCACCGTCAAGCGCCTGCGCCGCCGGGACGGTAGAGTTTGGCTCATGCCGGAAAACGACAACTACTCCCCCATCGACGGTACCAACGCCCAGATTCTGGGCCTGGTGAAGGGTGTTGTCCGGGAATATTGATAAAAGCATTTCACAGACTTGCGAATTTTTGCGTGCTTTAAAACTTTTGAGCCTCGTAGGGGCGGCTACAAGCCGCCCGGAAGGGATCGAAAGTGCGCGATGAAGTTGAAACGCTCAGGCCCGGTCGTCTCCGGGCGGCTAATAGCCGCCCCTACGGTCCGCAGCGCTTGATTTGCGGTGAAAAAATTTCTTTCATACACGGAAAAAAGTACTTGACAAACGGACAATTCCGGTGTATAAAGAATCCAAGTTCAAATTCCAAACCGAAGACGCGGAAGTAAAGCTGCAAGCGCATCCACAGAGAGTCCGGCAGAGCTGAGAGCAGGGCGAAAAGCGGAGCAGCAAATGGGCCGCCGAGGGCAGGGAGAAAGAGAAGTCTCAAGTATCCTCTGACGCAATGCCGGCGTTATCTGGCAGACGGTGTGTTGGCACCGTGCTGAGCGGTCGATTTGCAATCGGCAAACAAGGTGGTACCGCAGAATTTCGTTGTTCTGTCCTTGTTCCCCCAGTAGGGGGAACAGGGACTTTTTGTTTTTTCCGGGAAAGGAGCCCACAATGCAAAATCCAGGCAGACGATGGTGAAGTACAAATAAATAAGCTTCCCCTCCGGGGAAGGCATTACAACTTAAATTATAAAGGAGTAACCTATTATGAAAAAGCTTCTCTCTATGATCGCCGCCCTGTCCATTCTGGCCGCCTCCTTCACGGCCTGCGGCTCCAATGCATCCGTCCCCGCCGCTGATACCACCGCCCCCACCACCGCCGCGGCAGCCGCCGAAACCGCCGCCCAGACGGAGGGCACCAAGGAATTCAAGGTTGCCATCGTTCAGCAGCTGGACCATGCCTCTCTGGATGAGATCCGCCTGGCCATTGAAGACGAGCTCACCAAGCGGGCCGCGGAAGAGGGCATCACCATCACCTATAAGGAATTCAACGGCCAGAACGATACCACCGTTCTGAACCAGATCGGGGCCCAGGTGGTTTCCGACCAGTATGACGCCATCCTCCCCATCGCCACCCTGGCTGCCACCACCATGGCAACGGCCACGGAGGAGAACCAGATTCCCGTGATCTACGCCGCCATCTCTGACCCTGCCTCCTCCGAGCTCACCGGCATTGCCAACGTCACCGGCACCTCCGATGCCCTGAATACCTCCTTCATTCTGGACATGATGCTTGCCGCCCAGCCCGACATTGAGACTGTGGGTCTGCTGTACTCCAACAGCGAGGTCAACTCCGTCACCCCCATTGCCGAGGCCAAGGAATACCTGGACAGCAAGGGCATCGCCTACATTGAAAAGACCGGCAACTCCACCGACGAAATCCTCACCGCCGCCAGTGCCCTGGTTGGCCGGGTGCAGGCCGTCTTCACCCCCACCGATAACGTGGTCATGGCCGCCGAGGGCGCTGTGGCCGAGATCCTGAACGAGGCCGGCATCCCCCACTACACCGGCGCGGACTCCTTCGTAGCTGCCGGCGCTTTCACCACCTGCGGCGTGAACTACACCGAGCTGGGCGCTTACACCGCCGACATGGCCGTGGACATCCTGCTGGGCGGCGCGGTACCGGAGTACCACGTCATGGACGGCGGCATCATCACCGTCAACACCGACACCGCCAAGACCCTGGGCATCGACTACAGCGTGTTCTCCACCATGGCAGGAACGGTGAAGGAGGTAACCACCGAGTAACAGCATCCGGGGCCGGAGAAAGTATGAATTGACAATTGACAATGTGAATCAAGAGTTGACGGCCCGTAGGGGCGGCTACCAGCCGCCCGGAAGGTATCGAAAGTGAACTGTGAAGACCAAACACGAAACCCCGTCGTCTCCGGGCGGCTGGTAGCCGCCCCTACGAGACTCAGAAGTTTTGAAGTTTCCGGAATTTCCGTGGAACCATGAACATTTTAACTATTGATTCGCATTGACAATGAACAATTGACAATTATGGTGTCCCTTCGGGACAAATTTTAAATCATTTCCGAAGGAAATACCACAATTGACAATTGTCAACTGTCAATTGTCAATTGTCAATTCGTCCCCCTCCGGCCCCGTTAAACCCACATCACTTAGAAAAGGAGTCCTCCCCTATGATCTCAACTGCCGTGATCCTCAGCGCTTTGGAGCTGGGGTGTATTTACGCGCTGGTGGCGCTGGCGCTGTTTTTGAGCTACAAAACCCTGAATATCGCGGATATGACCACCGACGGGGCCTTTACCCTGGGCTGCGCCGTGTCCGCGACCATCGCTGTGGCGGGGCATCCGTGGCTGGCGATTCCGGCGGCCATGCTGGCAGGCGCCGCGGCTGGGTTTGTCACCGCCTTTTTGCAGACGAAAATGCGGATTCCCTCCATCCTCGCGGGCATTATCACCAATACGGGGCTCTATACCGTGAATCTGGCGGTGATGGGCTTCTCCTCCAACGTCAGTATGCTCAAGGCGGCCACCATCTTCACCCCCCTGAAAAGCATCCTGGGCACCTATTACCGCCTGATCCCCTCGGCGGTGCTGGCGCTGCTGGCCGCGGCCCTGCTGGTGCTGTTTTTAAAGACTCGGCTGGGCCTGTCCATCCGGGCCACCGGCGACAACCCGGATATGGTCCGGGCCAGCTCCATCAATACGGCCTTTACCGTTACCGTGGGCCTGTGCGTGTCCAATGCTCTTACCGCCCTGTCCGGCGCGGTGCTGGCCCAGTATCAGAAGACCGCCGATATCAACCTGGGCACCGGCATGGTGATTATCGGCCTGGCGAGCCTCATTATCGGCGAGACCCTGACCCGGAAGGGCAGCGTGGGAAAGAAGGTCTTCGGTGCCCTGATCGGCAGCATTCTCTACCGGTTCATCATTGCCATCGCCCTGCGGCTGGACCTGCCCAGCGAGTGCCTGAAGCTGATCTCCGCCGTCATCGTGGCCCTGGCCATCGGCATCCCCGCCCTGCGGGCGGAAAAGAAAGGAGCAGTGTAACATGCTGACCCTGACAAACATTCAGAAAACCTTCGGCGCGGGCACTGTCAACGAGAAAAAGGCCCTCTGCGGCGTAGACCTGCACTTAGACCGTGGGGACTTCGTCACCGTCCTGGGCTCCAACGGCGCGGGCAAATCCACCCTCTTCGGGGCCATCGCGGGCTCCTTCCGCCCGGACACCGGCACGGTGGTGCTGGACGGCCAGGATATCACGTCCATGCCGGATTACAAGCGCAGCAAATTCATTGGCCGCCTGTTCCAGGACCCCCTCCGGGGCACGGCCCCCAACATGACCATTGAGGAGAATATGGCCCTGGCCTATCTCCGGGCCAGCCACGCCCGGTCCGCCTTTTCCACCATTACGAAAAAGGACCGGGAGGCGTTCCGGGAGAAGCTTTCCATGCTGGAATTGGGCCTGGAGGACCGGATGGACCACCCCGTGGGCCTGCTGTCCGGCGGCCAGCGCCAGGCATTGACCCTGCTGATGGCGACTCTGGTGATCCCCAAGCTGCTGCTGCTGGATGAACACACCGCCGCCCTGGACCCGGCCACCGCGGAAAAGGTGCTGGCCCTGACGGAAAAAATCGTGGCGGAGCACAACATCACCTGCCTGATGATCACCCACAATGTCCCCTCGGCATTGAAGCTGGGCAGCCGCACCATCATGATGAAGGACGGCCGCATCGTCCTGGAGCTCTCCGGCGCAAAGCGGGCCAGCATGACCCCGGAGGATCTGCTGAAAGCCTTCCATGTGGAGACGGACCGAATTCTTTTCAGTGCGGAGTAATCATATAAGCCATGTAGGGGCGGCTACCAGCCGCCCGGAAGCTGTCGAAGGTGGGCGGTGAGGACCAAACGCTCAGGCCCTTTCGTTTCCGGGCGGCTAATAGCCGCCCCTACAGGATGCATGCCTATAATTTCTTCTCAGTTTAGAATTTCCTGGTATACTAAATAAAAAAACCGGGAAAGGGGTTTCTCTATGGAAAAGAAGACCATTGCGGCCATCGCCGTTGGTACATTGGCAGGCGTTGGCATCGGCACGGCGGCGGTGAACTGCGGGGCCAGCAAGGCCATGACGGACCTGGCCATGGACCGGAAGCTCCCCAGCTACGGCAAATACATCAATGTATCCGGCGGCCAGCACGACAAGGAATTCAACGCCCGGCGGCAGCGGGCCATGGAGGAGCTGGAGGCTCTGCCCCGGCAGGATGTGTCCATCACCTCGGCCGATGGGCTGAAGCTGACGGGACATCTGCTCACCAGCCGCTACCCCCGGCGGCTGATCATCGCCTTCCATGGGTGGCGGTCCAGCTGGAGCCGGGACTTCTGCATGGTGGCCCCCTTTTGGCTGGCCCAGCACTGCAATGTCCTGTTTGTGGAGCAGCGGGCCCACGGCGACAGCCAGGGAAATTACCTGGGCTTCGGCCTTCTGGAGCGCAGCGACTGCCAGCAGTGGGCCCTCTGGGCAGACAAGCAGAATTTCGGCCTGCCCATCTACCTGGCGGGCATCTCCATGGGCGCCACCACGGTGCTGATGGCCGCGGGCCTGGCGCTGCCGGACAGCGTCCGGGGCATTCTGGCGGACTGCGGCTTTACCTCCCCCAGGGATATCTGCGTCCATGTGGCGAAGGACAATCTCCATGTGAGCTACGGCCCCCTGCGCAGCGCCTGGATTGACCGGTGCTTCCGCAAGAAAATCCACATGGCCTCCGGGGCCTATTCCACCCTCACCGCCATGCGGAACACCCAGATTCCCATTCTCTTTATCCACGGCACCGCGGACAATTTCGTTCCCATCGACATGACCTACCGGAACTACCGGGCCTGCGCCGCCCAAAAGCGCCTGGTGGTAGTCCCCGGCGCGGGCCACGCCATGAGCTACGCCGTAGAGCCGGAAACCTGCCAGAAGGCCATGAAGGCATTCTGGGCGGAGTTTGATCTCGAGGCCTGAGGGGCTTCAGAGAAATCCAATCGCAGATTGGACGAAACGTAGCCGAAACGGTAAAAAATAACGGGACACATTGGCGATTTGGCCTCTGTGTCCCGTCTTCTTTATGCTCTTGTCATTCTATAAAACGTTCCCACCCCAATATTGGTTTCCAGCTGGTAGGGAGCTCCATCGATGGCGAAGCCCGCTTTTTCGTAGCAGTGGATCGCCCGCTTGTTCCATTCCCGCACCTCCAGATACAGGGGCTTTGCGGGGTACAGCTTCCTGGAGATCTCATAGGCGATCTGCAGCATCCGCTGCCCGTAGCCCCGGTTGCAGCAGTTGGGATTTGTCCCGATCCCAATGAATACCTCGTCTGCCTCCTCCAAAATATTCACAAAGCCCACATAGGCATCCTGATCGTAAAAGGAATAGTAATTTTTCGCGGATTTGGGGTTCATAAACCCGATTTTCTTTGCCTTCATTTCCTCGTATGGCGGCAGGTTGTAAAGCGCGTATTCCCCGGAATACTTCCAGGAGCACACGGCCCGCTTTTCTTCTTCGGTCATAACGTGATATTCAAGCTTCAATTGCATATTTGTTTATCCCCTTTATTTATGGTGCGAATCAAGAGTTGAAGGCCTGTAGGGGCGGCTACCAGCCGCCCGGAAATGGCCGGGACTGAGCATTTTGTCTTTACTGCCCACTTTCGATACCTTCCGGGCGGCTGGTAGCCGCCCCTACGAGACTCAAAAGTTTTAAAACGCTCAAAATGTCCGTGAAATTTGGAATATTTCAACGATTGATTCGCATTCATAATTCAATCCGGATGTCCTCTTTCCGCAGCCTGTCCCAGGAGAATTCCTTCGCCAGCTCCCGGGCGGAAACGCTCTCCCGGCGGTCGATGAGGCCGCCGGCGGCGGCCAGGGTGCCGAGGAGCAGCTCCGGGGTCATCCGGGCCCGGAGGGCCCCCAGGTCCATGTCTCCATCCCGCTTGCTCAGACGCCGCCCGTCAGCGGCGAGCAGCATGGGCACATGGGCGTACTCCGGATGAGGAAAGCCGAAGAGCTCCTGCAAATACATCTGCCGGGGCGCGGAGCTCAGCAGGTCGGCCCCCCGGACCACCTCCGTGACCCCGGCCTCCCCGTCGTCCACGGTGACGGCCAGCTGGTAGACATAGATGCCGTCCGCTCGGCGGACCACCAGATCCCCGCAGTCTGTGGCGAGATTGCTTTCATAGTGACCCTGGACCCGGTCCTCCAGGGTCCAGAGCCTGTCCGGCACTTTTACCCGCCAGGCGGGGGCCCGGTGGAAGCTGTCCCGTTGGGACTGGGTCAGATTCCGGCAGGTGCCGGGGTAGACGTAGGTGCCGTCGCTTAAGTGGGGGGCGTTGACGCTGTGGAGCTGGCTGCGGGTGCAGTAGCAGGGGTACAGCAGCCCCTTCTCCTTTAATATAGAGAAATACCGATCATAGACCTGCCCCCGCTGGCTCTGGGGCGGGGTCTCCCGGTCATAGCTCAGACCCAGCCAGGCCAGGTCCTTCCGCAGCACCTGGGCGAATTCCGCGCTGGTGCGCTGGGTGTCCAGGTCCTCCATCCGCAGTACCATTTCCCCACCCCGGGATTTGACGGACAGCCAGGCGATCAGGGCGGAGAATACGTTGCCCAGATGCATCCGTCCGGAGGGGGTGGGGGCAAACCGCCCCACCGGTGTCACCGAATCCATAGATACCACCACCAGAACAGGGCCGCGATGCCCAGCAGCTCCAGGGCAATGGCGAATTTCAGGCCCACAAAATGCTTTTTCTGGGGCTTCTCCGGCGCCTCCTCCGGTTCCTTTTCCGGTTCCGGCTCCGGACTCCAGAGCATGGTGTCGTCCGTTACATCGGTATAGCTTCGGGACAGAGGCTCCCGGGGCGCGTCCTCCCAGTCGGTGAGCTCGTCCAGCTCCTGGTCATCTAAGTCCTCCGTATCCACATCCGCCGGTTCCTCCGGCGCTTCCGCGGCCAGCAGCTCCAGCTGCAGCCGCTCCAGTTCCTTCCTGGGATTGTCAAACAATGGCGTTTCCTCCCTCGGGCCAGCCTGCCCTGGCGATTTTTCCCTATCATACCCCAAGTGTGCCGGAAAGTAAAGGGAAAACCGCCGTGGAGACGCTGTAAGTGTTCTGAAAAACGAAAGCAGGGGGAAATCGAATTGACAATTGACAATTGTCAATTATCCATTGCCAATTGTCAATTCAGACCCCCGCCGCCTTATGATGTGTGCCGCCGGCGTACACTTGCCCGCCATCAAAACAACCAAAAATAGCTGCCAGTTTTTGTAAAAAAGTGCTTGACAAATGGGACTCCCAGTGGTATCATATGCAAGCTGTCTGATGAACGGCCCCGAAAAAGCCCGGAGGACGGCGAAACACTTCTAAAAACCTGA